>JABABS010000053.1 GCA_014238125.1 Phycisphaerales bacterium | reverse complement strand
TGTGCTTGTTCGGGTGCCATGTAGCCGGGTGTGCCTTGAATTCGTTTCTTTACCGTGCCGATAGCACATGCTTGGCCAAGGTCAATAATTTTAACATTTCCGCCTTCGTCAACAAGAACGTTATTTGGTTTTATATCAGCGTGAACAAACCCGCGTGAATGCATGTGGGCAAGCCCCTGTGCAACTTGTAAGAAAATGTCAACTGCATGCGCATGATTTTTCGGAAGTTGTTGGTCGAGCGTGCTCGCGTCTATGAGTTCCATAATCATGGAAACAGAAACGATTTTTAATAGTTTTCGTTGTTTAACGAGTTTACGGATTTTACGAATAGACTTGTGATCTAATTTTGAACCAATCGCATATTCTTGTTCTACTTGGTCGAGAAATCGTTGCGATTTTTCGCCCGTTTTTTCAACAAATTTGAGTGCAGACACCTGTTTAGTTTTTGGGTGTTGAACTGCGTATAAAATTGATGCTGCGCCTTCGCCGAGTTTTGCAAGCACGGTGTAAGTACCAATTTTTCTTGGTTGTGATTGGGATGATGGCATAAAAATATAAAAAAGGGGATGAACGGCATTCCATTCAACATAAAATGATTTGTAGGGTACCCTCTAAACCCGCCCTTGGGCAACCCCTCTTTTAAATAAAATACGCAGTGATTTGTGGATAAAAGTCAGTTTTTGCTTGGAATATCAAGTAATTGACTTCGGAATTGGGCTTCCGCAAAATATTTGCCTGGCGATGAAACATCACCAATTGCACTTGCAAGTGAAATGTTACTTGCAGGAATTGCTAGTTCTTGTTGAAGCCGTTGCACAAGGTGGGAGAGGTGTAGCAATTGCGTGTCAGTAAATGGCCGGCGATTTCCGTTTCCGATTAGACAAATACTAATAATGCCGCTCTTCCACTCCTGATAAGGTACATTTGCTGGTTTTGCGCCTTCGGTTTGGTTGATCCACCGATAACCGATTTGAACAGCACCGTCAGCTAGCCCGTTGCCATTGCCAATAAGGAAGTGATACCCAAAACCATTCAATCCCGCGTCACGGTGGTCGCGGTCAACGGTTTCAATGTCACCAGCGGGTTGCCCTAGGTGGTGAATCACAATTGAGTTCCACGGAGAGGACGATGTAATTGTTTCAAAAATCGGGTCAGATTCAGGTCGCTCATCAACAGATGCAAGCGATGTCAAAAGAACGCTGCTTTGAATGGTGGTACTTCCTGCCCGAAGAACAAATAATGCACATGGAATGGCAAAGAAAAAAGCAACCCATACGAGTTGGGTACGTTTTGATAGCATCCTTGCTGAAATTGGCTTCATCCTTGAGCGTTTCCTTTGTTGTGTGACATGATGTCGTCACCCGTGTTTATTCTATCGGGCAAATACCCCCCTGTAACTTTAAAATCGTACATATCGGACGCAATTAAATTTTTAGCAGGGAACTTTATTATTCTTTTTTGCCGAGTCGTTCACGAAGGGCTGGCTCTGGAAGGCCAAAAAGGTCTGGCTGTTCAGTGATTTGAGGACCAAATCGCATAGTGTTATATGCTTCGAATTGCGTTCGCTGTTGATTTTTAGGGAACAATGAACGTCGGCAACCACAGACTCCAACGATAACTATAAGAAGTACGAGGGAAAAAGTTCTGCGATTCGCATACTTCATGGCGTGTTATTCGGCTTTTGGAAGACGAGACTTGATTTCGTCAACAAGTCCATATTCCAACATTTCTTTAGGATCGAGCCACTTGTTTCGTTCACAATCTGCGTGGATGA
>JABABS010000092.1 GCA_014238125.1 Phycisphaerales bacterium | reverse complement strand
CATTAATTGAGAATGAGTATCATTTATCTCTTTACAAAATGTAATATGACCATAATTAGCCCAACAATTGAATATGAGTGTATACCGCTATCCCAGCTCGAAGAGCGGGAAAAGGCAGTTATACACGTCGCGGATTTAAGCGACAGTGAACGCGAATCGCTCGCTGCGATGGGTTTACATGAAGAAGCAGCCTTTGAACTTTGCCAACAAGGTCAACCATGCATTGTTCAAGTTGAAGCAACTCGCCTTGGCCTTTCGCAAGAAGTAACCGAACAAATTATGGTTCGCCGATGTGGCGTTTGTAATTAATTATTACAGCAATGTCAACGCTTGATTCTCAATCTAGTGCTGTAACCTCAATATTATTGTTAGGTAATCCAAATGTAGGTAAGACTACATTATTCAATAGACTTTGTGGCCTTCGGAGTGCAACGGCCAATTTTCCCGGTAGTACAGTAGAAGCTCGAATAGGTAGTTCTGTACGTGGTTCTGTAAAGCGTACATTTACTGATTTACCCGGTACATACAGTCTCCATACAACTGATGATCTTGCAAAAGTCTGTTGTCACGCACTCGATCGTGAACAAGCAAATACAGTTGTTGTCATTGCAGATGCGACGAACCTTCGGCGAAACCTTACTATTGTGAACGAAGTGCTTCATCGTGTTGTTCGATGTGTTGTAGTACTTTCGATGGCTGACATTGCACAAAAATCTGGTTTAACAATCGATTGCGAAAAACTAGGCGAATACCTCGGGTGTTCTGTTGTAATTGTGAATCCGCGATCAGGTGCAGGCATAGATGCGTTGCACGAAGCGCTCGATAACCCAATAAAAACCGAAGTTCCACTTCCAAAAGTTGGAAAATATAAAGAAGTCAACGATTGGGCAAATGAAATCATCGCGAATAGTGTTGGTGGAAAATTAGCGGTCACGGGTGGAACACTGACTGATCGACTCGACAAAGTTTGCACGCATCCATTACTTGGTATAGTTATTTTTGCAGCAGTTATGATTGGTCTTTTTTGGACAATTTTTACACTAGCCGCTATACCGATGGATTTAATTGACACAGTGTTTGGGTATTTATCTAGCATCGCGACTAGTCTTATACCCCCTGGTGAGATACGTGATTTTGTTGTAAATGGAGTTCTTGCCGGGATCGCAGGAACAGTCGTGTTTTTACCACAAATTTGCTTACTCTTTTTCTTAATTAGTTTGCTCGAAGATACTGGCTACTTGGCACGCGCTGCATTTGTTATGGACAGAGTTTTGCGGCGATTTGGATTACCCGGCCAATCATTTGTTCCATTTCTTTCTGCACATGCATGTGCGATTCCAGCAATTATGGCTGCTCGTATTGTTCCAGATCGACGAGATCGCCTTGCAACAATTCTTGTTGCACCTTTTTTTAGTTGTTCCGCACGGTTACCGGTGTATGTTTTACTTGTAGGTGTTTTATTTGCAAATCAACCCTTCTTTGCTGGGCTTGCATTCTTCAGTTGCTATGCCCTTGGCGCAGCGGCTGCGTTTATCACAGCGTTTATCATGAGGCGGACTGTGTTACCAGGAAAGTCACGCCCGATGGTACTTGAATTGCCTACGTATAAAATGCCATCCATTCGTACAGCATTGTTGAATACAATCGATCGCGCATGGGTATTTCTGAAGAATGCTGGCACAGTTATATTGGCAATTGTCGTGATTCTTTGGTGGCTATCTGCTTATCCCAAGGTTGATACATTGCAGGGAAATTATGTTGATGCATCTACACAACTTTCAGAATCCTATGCAGGACAAATTGGACAATTTGTTTCTCCGGTGTTTGCGCCACTTGGATATGATTGGAAATTAACAGTAGGTGTACTCACGAGTTTTGCAGCAAGAGAAGTATTTGTTTCAACAATTGCAGTGCTTGTAGCAGGTAGTGATGATGTTGAAGATGAAACAATCATCGAGAAAATTGAACACGCAAAACGTACTGATGGTTCTCCTATCTTTAATGCGCCGACCTCTGCAAGTTTGTTGGTATTCTTTGTGTTAGCAATGCAATGCTTGCCCACAATTGCAGTAACACGCCGCGAAACAGGCTCTTGGAATTGGGCATTCTTGCAATTGGGATATATGACTGTACTTGCTTGGGTTTGCGCATTCATTACATTCCAAATAGTCTCTGGAATTGTTTCGTAATGCCATACGACTCAATTCAATTTTGGATCGTGACGGTCTTTTTTTTACTTGCCATATACATGCTGTTAAGACCGTTTTTGAAAAAAGATCCACGCGGTTCTTGTAAATGTTCTACGAAGCGCAAAAAAACCAAACTCACCATTGGCGGTAAATAAACTATCGCTGAAATTTAACTTGCCCAAGGTGAGTTTATTTGTAGATGGGCAAAAAATGTAATTGGGTCAGTTTATTTTTCGAAGTGCGGATATCGTGATCAGCAAGACAATGCATCCACCAATCCCGATCCACATGCCCCATCCGAGCATTTTTGTGATTGCGACCCATTCCTCACCTTCGGCTGCTGCACCGAATAATGCTAGAGTGATTGAGAATCCTAACCTTCCAAACAAACTTTGGAGAGAAAGAAAAGTTGCTCGTTTTGAAGCGGGTACACTTGGTGCAACTGCTGCATTTAATGGGGCTGTCATCAGTGCCCTTGGGCATGAGCGAAGTAGCGTTGCGATTGCAGCAGGAATATTCACGAAGAAGTGCATGATCGCCATCATTGCTATTTGTAATCCTGCTGCTGAGAGAAGCGTAGCGCCTGTACCAATTTTGTTACGAATACGAATGGATCTTGATGCGATGAATGATGCAACAATCATAGTGAACGTAAGATGAACACTAGTTAATAAAGGAGTTACTTTAACAGCCTCATATTGTGTTGCAAGTTCTTTCAAATATGGTTGATAAAATTCATAAGGAATGTGGTTGATAACAATTATATATACTGCGAAAACGGAGAGCCATAACAATCGAATATTCCTTAGCAATCCAACGCAAGAGAGAACTTGCCGAAAAAACCCTAAGCGGTTGTCAGCATGTTTATTAGATGGTTCTTTAAAACGAAGCGTTATATAAAGTAATGCGATTCCGCCAAGCAGGGAAAGTACGTACGCGCCGCGGTAATCTGGGATTGCAGCAAGCCCGCCAAGAATACCTGCGACACCCGTTCCAAGAAAATTAAATTTCATAGCCTTGGCTTCAAGTTCTGGATATGTTTCTGGCTCTTCTAATTCTTGTGTTGTTTCGAGTAAAAAACTTGTATCAGTTCCACTATTAAAAGCGATGCCACCAGCAAGGAAAACCTGTGCAACTGCGAACCCCTCAAATGAATTTGCAAAAAGAAACAGTGTGTATGCCACACACAGAAAAATGCTTGCAGTAATTAATGTTTTTCGTCTACCAAATTGGTCGCTGAACCAACCTGAAGGCACTTCGATTACTACGACACTTGCAAAGTAGATTGAAGCCAAGTACAAAACATCAGGCAGTTCAAGCTTGCTGTTAAAGAACAGGAAATATATCGGCAACCAAAAATATGCGTGGAATAGACCTACATACCACGGGTAGAGTTTTAGATTTCGACGCAGCGCATTCATTTAAGCTGGATCTTGGGGAATTGCTCGCTTGTGCTGAATCGGTTTCGCTTGAAATTGCTCGCTCAGTTTTACAGTACGCTCAATTGTTCCACCTTTTTCAGCGGAATATGTAAATGACACAGTACCATTTCCATCAATAATGAATTGAAAAAGGGTGCTTCCCATGCTGCCAATTCCATTGTTCACAATGATTCGATTAGCTCTTTCACTATCTTGTGCTTTGAGTTTTGCATTTGGCAGTATGGAACGAACTGTTCCAGACGCGGCAACTGTAATTGCTGACGAACTATTACATGTAAGAATGTCTGGAACACCGATGTGATGTTTTGCAGCCATTGCAGTTCGGGAAGGAATAAGTTTATCATTTGCAACCTCTACTGTAACTTCCCAAAGGCGGTTGCTCAGTTTTTTAACTTGCAAAGCGCCCCATTTGAGTTTTGGCATTTCATCTGCATGAAACATTGTGAAAGCAAAGTTTCGGTGACATCCTTCTTCTAACATCCATGGGGGTGTTACACGGCTGGAATATTTTTTAGTTCCCCCTACAAGGATTGTGCCATACTGAGGATGTTCAACTTCGTGATATGGAACAAAGACATCTTCAAATTGCAACAAGTCGCGGAATGTCTTTCTCTCCTCACTCGATGGATTTTCTCCATTGGCCATCATTCGTTTGTCAGTCCACAATTCATTCGTGAAACTAATGATTCCCAGAGCATCATACGTAAACCCATCCTCTCCACCATGGACGGTGTACAAGTCTTCGTGGACTGTCATCGGATCGTAAAAGGGGAGCATCTCCCCACCTTTCTCTGCAATAGCTGAGAAGACACGAAGATCGCTATTTGGGTATCGAATGTATTTTGCATTAGGACCGTACAGAATCATGCCTCCGGCATTGTGATAACTCTGCGCTGCGGCAATATTTGGATGGTCATATATGAATTCACCTATGACCCTTGTTTCTGGAAGACTGAAGGGATAATCAGTGGCGCCATACTGAATCCACTCTGGTTGCCAATCGCCTGGCCAGTTACGATTTGGATCGTATCCACCAATTCCATCTTCATTGACTTGTCCATCGTCGTCATTATCGTATCCTTCCTGCCCAAGACGGGACCATCCACCAGGTGGATCATCGCTCTCAACTCGCTTAAAAAATCGAGGATCATCTTCATCAATTTCATATCTCCCAAGCGGGTCTTTAATCCACATAGTTGTAATGTGTCCATCGCCGTCAAGGTCATCTGCACCATCTTCATCGGCAACTCCATCGTGATCATTATCAGTAGGACGAATTCCACCGCGAAGGAAATGTGGCGTTGCTGGCTCGTGGAACCAAACTTCGCGACCGTCAGGATTTGCCATTGGAACAAAGTAAAACGATCGTTCATCAATGAGTTCTGTGATGCGATCTATAACACCATAACTTTTACAGAGATACCAGATGGAATACAACACT
>JABABS010000062.1 GCA_014238125.1 Phycisphaerales bacterium | reverse complement strand
TTCGCGAGTATTTAAAAAAGAACGCAAATCGTCTGAAATAACAAATTGTTCTTTCTTGTCTCTTAATTCGCACCATTCCATAAATGCTGAGACTTCTTCAGCAAACTCTGTTTTGTTTTCAGCTTCAAATTCTCTATCAAGGCCACGAAGCAAATAACTTTTTGCTGCATCAATTTCTGAAAATGTTCTTGAATCCGCAGTAGGAATAGACGCTTGTCGCATCAAATCTTTTGCGTATGATTTGTCGCCTTCAATTCTTGCCGCTAATTTTGTTGGTCCAAAAACTAAACGTGTGTCTGTAGCCAATTCATCCGCTATCCCTTCTGTAAGTGGAACTTCTGGACCGACTACAACGAGGTCAATCTTATGGTTGTCACACCATCGACATAGATAAAAAATTTCTGTAAGGTCCCATTTTTTCTCACATGGATTTGCAAAGGCGGCGATACCGCCATTGGAACAATCTGTTGCGTACAACTTCCCAAGTTTTGGTGACTGAGACATTTTCCACGCTAAAGCGTGTTCACGACCGCCCCCCCCGATAAGGAGAACATTGCATTTATCTGGACAAGGTTTTGACATCTGGGGTATTGTAACGGAGGTCGTTACTCTTCAACAGATAATGGAACATTGATTTCACAAACAACTCCTCCTTCTTCGAATTGCAAAGCGATGGTGCCATGCATCTCGTGATCCACTAAACCTTCAAGTAAAGATATACCCGTCCCAAGCGTTGGCTTCTCATCGACTAAGGGTCCATTTGTTTCTACCCACTTTAATCGCAAACTCCCTTCAGGGAGAATTTTCGTCGTAATCGTAACTAAGCCATTTTCGTTCGATAGAGAGCCATATTTGACTGCATTTGTAGCGAGTTCATGTATGACCATGCACATAGGTCGCGCGAGTAATCCTGACAATTCATAATCTGGTCCTTCGAAGCGAATCCTTTCGACAGAACCTGACATGTATGGTTGGAGGGTTAATAATAAAATATCTCTCATCCATGCTCCACTCCAATGTGACTTTGCGAGGGATGAATGCGCCACTGCCAAAGAATGGAGCCGCCCATCAAGCGCCTCTGCAAATTCTTCGATTGAGCGAGCACCTTGTTGCGACAAGGTCACAAGAGACATAACTGCTGCAATATTGTTTTTGACTCGATGATCTAATTCACTCATCATAATTGTTTGTTGCTGTTCCAATTTATTACGACGGGTAATGTCTACTGCAACTCCTGACAAGCCAACTACCATTCGTTCTTCGTCCCAGATTGGTGTAAACCAAACTTCAAAACATTTTTCCCCAATATGTGTTAACCCATGCGATTCTGAACCTGCAAGTGCATCGTTTACTTGTTCGAGGATATCTGGGAAGTTGCGATACACTTGATACACACTTTTACCAACAACATCCCCTGCACCTGCGCCCATGCTCTCAAGGCCAATACCTTCGCTTAGTGTAAAAGTGCCCTCTGCATCGATGCCAAACAAAATCACAGGTGAGTGAGAAGTAAGTTGGCGATATTTTTCTTCGGATCTTCGTAAATTAAACTCAGCTGCGATTTGAGTTCGGTCATCAATTCGTCTTTCAACTGAACGAGCATACCCATTAACTACATGTAATGCTTCTTCAGTTTCCATTGGAAGCCAATTTCTAATTCCTGAAACTTCGAAACTAACGTAACCCTCGACAATACCATAGATAATTGCTGGTACTGCCATTACAGCACATTCATAATTCGTTGTGGAATCTAAGGATGGAATGGGTACTTCTTTGCAACTCTTAACCAAAACAGTATCATTTTGTTCAAGTTGATTTTTCCACCACTGCGCTGCTCCACTTGGAATCAACATTGGCAAATCAAGCTTTTGTATGGATTGACTTCTAACCCACTCATGCGTAATAAACGCTTTGTTATCTTTTCTAAATCGTACGAGTCGAGCCTTATCAACAACCATCGCTTCCCCAAGAATCATTAAAAATTGGTTTATCGATTCTACTAAATCGCTAATGTCAAGTAGTGTTGCCAAAGCATTTCGACCAGCGAGATGAATGCGGTCGGCATATTCTTTTGTACGCATTTTTGTTGCGTCTGAAAGCAAGCCAACGATGATTCCATCTTCCATTTTCTTACATCGAAATAACATCCATCTATAAAGTTCGTTGCTATCTCTAAAACGATACGTAATACTACGTTCTTCTTCATTAATAGTATCGAGCGCCGCCTGAACTGCATCTACATCAGAGGGGTGAATTCTATCAACCCAAAGTGCGGGATCGCTTGCCAACTGTGTGTTGTTCATTCCAAAAACCGAAAGTGCAACTTGAGATGCATATTTTGTTTTCCAGCCATCATCGTTTTGCAAGCAGTGCACACCTGAGGATAGACTTGAAAGGGCAAAAGTTTCAAACTGAGCGTTAATCACACATCTACGATACACGCAAGATTCATCTCATGCATTGGGGCAAACGGGTTTATCTCTCATTCTTGTTCGCCCCATTTATTAAATCCTCGATGGATTGTTGCTCCGAGTACAACCCAGTATCGGTGCTCGGAAGCAACAATGCTCGCTTGCGAGTACGCTACAGGCATGACTATTAAATATACAAGGGTGCATCGCCTACTTGAAATTATTTCGTTAGTCCAAAGCAATAAAGGTTGGACGCCTGGAACACTTTCCGAGCATTGTGATACTACCGAACGAAATATCTATCGAGACATAGCTCAGATTAAGGAAGCGGGCATTCCGATTCAATATGATCGAGAACGAGGCTACTACATTGACGGCACATTTTTTATGCCTCCAGTTAGATTGACCTTCGAAGAGGCCTTAGCGATTGCGGCGCTTTGTGAGGTGATGGCAGAAAGTGGTTCAATCCCTTTTATCCGTCCTGCTTCAATGGCAATAAACAAAATTATTGCACAACTTCCGTATGACACTAAAGAAGAACTCACTACTAGATTACGTACGATGGAGTTGCGGACTACTGCAACTATGGATGGCGAAGGCTACGAAGATGTCTATGACAAAGTGCAAAATGCACTCTTAAAGCGCACGCTACTTAAATGCAAATATGAAAGCACTTCTTCCAAATCTGATGAAGAAACATTTATGTTTCAGCCGTTTGCATTATTTTTTGGCACTCGCGCTTGGTATGTAGTTGGATTCCACGAAAAACGCGAAGCAATTCGCACGTTAAAACTCAGTCGTTTCTTAGCAATTGAAAATACTTCTTCGACATTTGAAGTTCCAACAGATTTTAAACTTGATACCCACCTTGGTAACGCGTGGAATATGATTCGTGGAGATGTCGATTACGATATAAAATTGCATTTCAAAACACCCTTTTCTCAAACAGTGAGTGATACGCGGTGGCATTCTACGCAAAACATTGAGTGGCACGATGATGATTCGTGCACCTTCACATGCAAAGTTTCCGGGCTCTCAGAAATTGTCTGGTGGGTTCTTTCTATGGGACCAGCATGCAAAGTAATTGCCCCAAAGGAATTAGCAGATCAAGTGGCAACCCTCGCACGCGAAACTGCTGAACTGTATACATAACTAATTACGAAATTCGTTCAATGCAGGCAATGAAAAACCCCGTTGTTGTTGAATCTGGAATAATCCGAATAGCAGATGAAACATCTTGCGTGCACTCCTTGCCTAACCACGAAGTAACCGGCGCCATGGTTGTTGGAGGAACTAAATGCTCTGGCAACGAAACAATTTTTGCGTCTATGTTTTTTTTACGCAACACTTTATCAAGAACAAACTCATTTTCTTCAGGTGCAAAGGTGCAAGTTG
>JABABS010000028.1 GCA_014238125.1 Phycisphaerales bacterium | reverse complement strand
CCACGATATTGCGGGTTTGAATCGCGTCCGTTGTTGGTTGATCCACCACTCTTTTTATGGGCCACAGCAATACTCCTTAATAACATCCCGCAACATACGGGAGCCCCGTATTGTACCAATCAAAGGGGGTTGATTCAACCCCTTTGCCTGGGGCCTTTGCAGTTGATTTAACGAAAAATACACTTTCTTTTTACGGCATCTCCACCGATATCCGATTGTTCATTTGTATCCAACCTACGAACTGAAGTCCCACCATCCACTGGGCGAGCAGGCAATGGCTTGAGCAAAATAGCATCATAGTTACCATTAACAAACCAAGAGAATTGGATAACTCTGCGTAATTTTTTCTTCTCGCCAGTTATTGGGTTCTGTACTTCAGCAGTATCACCGCTGACACCGCTTGCGAACACTTGAATTTCTCGAAGAGGATCGTAGCCAGGTATATGTTCTGGTCCTGCTTTCCAAACAACGAAACTTCGAATCGCATAGGCTTCTCCTTGCAGAAGTGAACCGCTCGCTTGCGATTGTGCCACCATAAGTGGATCGCCAAACGTATCAAGAATTGCCATTTGAACATGCCGAGGAACATTTTCGCCATCAGAGATAATTTCACCTCTGTCAGTCGTCAACTCAAAATTTGGAATCCAATTTCTGTCTTTGTTCGTTTCGTTAGTAACTTCATAGACAAGAACCCAGTACCCCTCGCCAGTTTTTTTGTCGCGATAGTAACTCAGGTCATTTGTGTCGAGGCGTAATTGCCAACGCTCTGCTCTATCTGTAGCTTTAGGATAGCCATGCCCAGTTTGAATAACTGAGGAAAGAACGATGAGTACTAGAGCTGATAAAAGTAATCGCATTTAATGCATCTCCTTAGGGCGTATATTCTAGCAGTAGGATACGATTATGTGATGCTTCTTGAGAAGAATAGCCACCTTGATGCAACAACGACCTTGCTTGGTAATGCTGAGCGTGGCAAAGTTATGCTCAGTTCGTTAAAAACTCGTCAGGAGGGTACGTATCGATTTTTTGGAAATTCGAATAATTCCGACTTAATCGTCCTACTTTTGTACAACCCTGGAGCAACCGTGACGCTCCTCGCTTCACCACTTGCATGCGAGCAAGAAATACCCCAAATTACCGCGTTACTCAATGAAGCAATTCAACATCCGCACGGTTGTCGAGTAACGCTTGCCCAGACAGTCATCCAGACAAGTGACTGCCTCCTTACGCAAGCATTTGTCCAAACTGGTTTTAGTAAACTTGCCGTCCTCCATTTCTTGGAACAAACAAAGCATGCCAAACAAATCAAAATACCAAGCGGACTCTCCTTCACGCCCCTAACCAGAGAAGACGATGAACTTCTCGGCACCATCCTTGAAGAAACCTATGTCAATTCGCTAGATTGCCCAAACATACACGGCCTTCGCGCTGTGCAGGACATCATCGATGGGCACAGGGGTGCCGACCCAACAAGCATGCAACTCTGGTCTATTGCAGAACTTGAGAACAAAAAAATTGGCGTTATTTTGCTTAATTCATTTCCAAAAATGAAACAGAGCGAGCTCGCATACGTCGGATTATCCCCAATAGCCCGTGGAAATAATCTCGGGAACGCTTGTATGCAATATATTGCAAACCAAATTTCTGAACTTCCATTTTCTCGCGTCACACTTGCAGTGGATAGTGAAAATATACCTGCAAAAAAATTGTACAAAAAGTGGAATTTTAAAAAAATAAAACAGAGATTAACTTTGATAAAAAAGTTGTCATGAAGTTGTCCACAGTTTGTTGACAATTGTCGTTTTGACAAATATAAATTTTTTCTTCACGAGCGTTGAGCAAGGAAATCACTAGAGTTACGCATCCTCAAGCGACAAGAACCAACAGGATTATTGAAAAGCAGCGTCCCGCTTATTTCACATTTCGCTATTCTTCGCTGACTGCACACGGACGAGCAGACCGCTTCAGGGAAATCCGGGGGAATCGGGGAAACATCGGGGGGCGGAAGTCGAACGGAATCATTTAATTGTTACTTTCTCTTCCGATTGCAAATTGGATAGGTTTCTTGTCAATGTCCCAACCATCAAAAAAGTCCACTGAGCAATTCTATAGAGAGAAGCTCGAAGGTACCATTGGCACGCGACCTTACAACATGTGGTTGGCTCATACTAAAATAACAATCGAATCATCCAACGTTGTGATAGAAGCCCAAACGCAACTTAATCTTGACTGGATCAAGAAAAATTATTCGTCACCAATTGAAAATGTAACAAAAACGATGTACGGAAAAGAAGTTCTTATTACGTACACGATAAATCAAGAACAAAAAGAAGTAGTTTCACAGCAAACTCCTGCATCAAATACAACAACTTCCCATCCAAAAAAGGGCGGGAAAAATCAACTGTTAAGTTTTACTAATTTTATTGTCGGCACTTGCAATCAACTTGCATACGCTGCATCAAAACAAATCACCAACGTAAGCGGCCATGCCATTTCTCCGCTGTTTATTCATGGTGGAAATGGCGTAGGCAAAACACACTTG
>JABABS010000090.1 GCA_014238125.1 Phycisphaerales bacterium | reverse complement strand
CCGAATTGGCCGCTTGCCATTTCAGAAAGGCCTGTGGGTTTGATGCGCATCCGAATTTGAAAAGTTTCAAATCGTTCTCTTCAGACAAGCAATGCAGTTTAAAAGAATTCTTGCCAAGCATTAATTTTGAGAAGGTGGAAAATATAGACATGAGTGTTGGGAGCACTTCACTGGGGCACGAATTTGAATATAACGACTTAGATGTTAGCAATTTCAAAATGGCACAACGAAGTAAAAATGCCCCAACGTATTTGTTTGCCGGAGGGTATGCAGAAACACGACCCTTTTATAGCACCTCTGCATATGAAGTAGAAGGAAATTGCGGTCCAGAATACAGAACCGTTCATTTAGGAGTTGATTTTTGGTTAGCAGATCAAACGCCGATACACGCGTTTTGTGATGCCGAAGTACACCGTGTGCATGACAATAATTATGACAAAGATTATGGTCCAACAATTATTCTAAAACATCTATTAGCAAAAGGTAAATTCTTCTACAGTCTTTTCGGACACTTGTCTAAGGACAGCCTGACTCGTCTGCAAAAAGGAGATGTTCTAAAACAAGGAGACTTGATTGGGCACATTGGAACATCAGAGGAAAATGGAGGCTGGGTAGCCCACTTACACTTTCAATTGATGTTGAGCATGTTTGATGATGTTTCTAACTTCCCAGGAGTAGCCACGCCAAATTCAATTCCTGTGTGGAAAGAAATCTGCCCTGACCCAGCAATACTTTTTAAGGAACTAATCCCAGAAGGCAAGCCCACGCCTCAAGAAGAACTATTGACATATCGAAAGCAGCATGCAGGAAAAAGTTTGAGTGTTTCTTACGATCAGCCATTACACATGGTTAGAGGAGTTGGAGTTCATTTAATGGACGCAACAGGTAGAAGATATTTAGACACAGTCAACAACGTTGCGCATGTAGGGCATGAGCATCCGAGGGTTGTGAAAGCTGGCCGAAAACAAATGGCTTTGCTCAATACAAATACCAGGTATCTACACGAAGCCTTAAACAATTTTACGAAGGAGTTGCTAAGCACCCTTCCTGATGAACTATCTGTAGTTCACTTTGTAAATTCTGGCAGTGAAGCCAATGAGTTGGCGATGCGAATGTGCCGGGCAGTAACCAAACAAAAAGATATGATTGCAGTAGAAGTTGGTTACCATGGCAACACTCAAGGTTGCATCGATATCAGCTCGTATAAATTCGATGGTAAGGGAGGGGCTGGAACTCCAGAACATACGCACATTGTGCCTCTGCCAGATGGTTTTAGGGGCATATATCGCGGGGAAGAAGAGAGCCATAAATATGCTGCCCACATACAAGAACAAGTCAACAACATTAAAGCCAAGGGAAGAAATGTAGCAGGATTCATTTGTGAAAGCATCATCAGTTGTGGAGGCCAAATTGAATTGCCTGACAACTATTTAAAAACTGCTTATGCTGCTGTTCGAAACGAAGGTGGACTTTGTATAGCAGACGAAATACAAGTTGGAATTGGAAGAGTAGGAACCCACTATTGGGGATTCCAATTGCACGATGTAATTCCAGACATAGTTACAATCGGCAAACCCTTGGGAAATGGTCATCCCCTAGCAGCAGTAATTTGCAGTCAAGATATTGCAGAAGGGTTTGCTAATGGCATGGAATATTTTAATACGTTCGGCGGAAATCCAGTTTCATGCTCTATTGGGCTAGAAGTCCTTCGCGTGGTCCGAGATGAACACTTACAGAAGAACGCTTTCACTGTTGGAACATATTTAAAAGATTCGCTGTGTCAAATATCAAGTCAATTTCCAATACTCCAAGACATTCGGGGGCAAGGATTATTTCTTGGTTTTGAATTGGCAGATGAGGACAAAAAACCTTTGCCCAAAAAAGCCGCGTATCTATCCGACCGAATGAAAGACTTTGGCATTCTGATGTGCACAGACGGAAAAGATAACAACACCATAAAAATAAAACCACCACTTGTCTTTTCTATTGAAAATGCTGACGAATTAGTTTTGCGGATTGAAACTATATTGAATGAAGATTTTATTCAAAAGGGATAAAAAACCAGTACCCCGGTTTTCAAGACCGGCGCCTTCAACCGCTAGAACCCCCGCTAACACGGTTTTCTGACCTAGTATCAACAAAAGTGACAACACTTCCATGTCAGATGTGCTCTATTTGTGCTGTTGTTACAAGTAATGACCAAGGACCTCGCAAGTCCCACGTCATAGATGTGCGTACCAACAAACACGAATACACATAAGAAAAACGCCCTTTCCTAAGAAAGGACGTTTCATAAAGCGGTGGGGATGGGATTCGAACCCATGAAGAGGCGAACCCCTTACCGGTTTTCAAGACCGGCGCCTTCAACCGCTCGGCCACCCCACCATAGGGTCTAGATTTGCGGTTCTAGAAGTGGAATTGTACTACCATAGAGAGCAATATGCGAACCACTACTTGTATCTTCTTAGCTCTTTACACGGCGCTTGCAAGTTGCACAACCTACCGCCCTGTCATCATATCTGTAAAGAATAAAAACGGTTTTGCCATTACAGATGCATCTGTACAAGTCTCGCCAATGTATTTTTTTAACCCAACTGATGATAATTTTCTTGTTGTTGGACCATACGACATCCTTGAACCATTTCCTGCAAAGGGAGTCTTTGGCATCACTGACAACAACGGAGAAGTCGCCCTCGACATCGTCAAAGGAAATCCAAGTTCCCTGATTGTCCTTGCACCAAATCATCAACGGTGGCGTGGTGAAATTTCCATTACGGCACAAGATACCGTTGAAGTGATTCCACCCGTAATCGATCGCGGTGATCTACTTATAACTGTTGAATAAGCAACCCCGCGGATAGTTTATTTTTTTGGTTTAAAAATTCGGAACAGTTTTTTCAATGGATCATAGAACTCATCAACAACTCGTTCTTTAAGAGGGATAATTGCGTTGTCGGTAATCGTGATGTGCTCAGGACAAACTTTCGTACAGCACTTGGTAATGTTGCAAAATCCGATGCCTTGTTCATTTTTTAAATCTGAAGTACGATCTTCAACATCAAGTGGATGCATTTCAAACGCCGCAGCTTTGACTAGCATCGCAGGACCAATGTACTTGTCGTGGTCATGATGGTCACGTAAAACATGGCATACATCTTGACAAAGGAAACACTCAATACACTTTCTGAATTCCTGCGCTCGCTCAACATCTTCCTGCTGCATCCGCCAAGTTCCGTCAGGTGCATCTGGTTTCCGAGGCTTAAATGGTTTAATCGTCATCTTTGCTTCATAATTCCATGAAACATCCGTCACCAAATCTTTTACTAGAGGAAACGCTTTCATTGGCTCAACAGTAATTGGTTTTTCAAGATCGAGTGATGACAAACGTGTCATGCACATGAGTTTTGGCATGCCATTGATCTCTGCTGAACATGAACCACATTTTCCCGCTTTGCAATTCCAACGTACTGCAAGATCGGAAGCTTCGTCCGCTTGTATTGCATGAATGGCATCAAGCACAACCATACCTTCACTGACTTCAGTTTGGTACTCTTCAAAGCGCCCCTTGTTAGCCTCACCACGCCAAATTTTGAACGTAACTTGTCCCATTATTTGTACTCCTCGATGATTGCTTTCATTCCATCGGTGAGTTGAACGACGGCAACACGTTCGACTTCCATCGAACCATCAGCTCCAGCTCGAACGACTGTGTTATACGTGCTGCCCTCTTCAGTTTTTTCTGGGAAATCAGATCGGAAATGACCGCCGCGACTTTCCGTTCGCTGCATAGCAGACAAGCAAAGGGCTTCTGAAACCACGAGTAAATTGTGTAAATCAAGTGCGGTGTGCCAACCTGGGTTGTACTCTCGATTACCCGGTGCGTGGGCTGTTTCGGAACGGGTTGCATATGTACCAATTCTTTCAATTGCAGTTTTAAGTTCTTCATCGCAGCGAGAAATACCTGCGAGGTCTTGCATTGTTTCTTGTAAATCTTGTTGAATTTTGTAGGGATTTTCGCCTTCAGTGCGGTCAACTGGTTGTAACGAAGCAGTGACAAGGTCATTCACTTCGGTGGAGTTAATATTACCCTGCTCGCAACCACTGGCAAACTTCGTTGCAAACTCACCAGCTCGTTTTCCGAATACCAACAAATCTGAAAGAGAATTTCCTCCAAGTCGATTGGCGCCATGTAAACCAGCGGCACATTCTCCGCAAGCAAAAAGTCCTTGCACTGTTGACATTTGAGTTTCTGAGTTCACTCGGATTCCGCCCATGACATAGTGCGTGGTTGGACCAACTTCCATCGGTTCTTTTGTAATGTCAACCTCTGCAAGTTCCATAAACTGGTGGTACATGCTTGGAAGTTTCTTCTTGATATGCGTTTCAGAATCTTTGATGTGTTCCTTGATCCACGCAATGTTCAGGAACGCGCCGCCGTGCGGGCTGCCTCTTCCTGCTTTGACTTCTTTGACAATTTTGCGTGCGACGTGATCGCGAGTTAATAATTCCGGTGGTCTATTTGCTTCTTTGTCACCAGTAACATAACGCCAACCTTCTTCTTCGTTGTCAGCAGTGGAAGAAACGTAAAGTGGAGGCACATCTTCAAACATGAAGCGTTTGCCTTCGCTGTTGGTCAAAATACCACCCTCTCCACGAACACCTTCAGTGACAAGAATACCCCGAACGCTTGGCGGCCAAACCATACCCGTTGGATGAAACTGAACGAACTCCATATCAATAAGATCCGCACCTGCATCGTATGCAAGTGCATGTCCGTCACCAGTGTATTCCCAACTGTTGCTTGTTACTTTAAATGCTCGGCCGATGCCACCAGTTGCTATCACGATTGCTTTTGCTTTATACAGAACAAAGCGACCTTTTTCGCGTTCATACCCAAAAGCACCAACAACGCGGTCGCCATCTTTGATGAGATTTGTCACAGTCACTTCCATGTGGAAGTCAATGCCTTGGTGAATGCCGTGATCTTGCAGAGTTCTGATCATTTCAAGACCAGTTCGGTCACCAACGTGTGCAAGTCGTGGATATTTATGTCCACCGAAGTTTCGTTGAAGAATTTTTCCTTCTTTGGTTCTGTCAAACAACGCGCCCCACGCTTCAAGTTCAAGCACTCGCTCCCCTGCTTCTTTGGCATGAATTTCTGCCATCTCGCAGTTGTTTAAATATTGACCCCCCCGCATTGTGTCAGCAAAGTGTACTTTCCAACTGTCGCGGTCGTCGACATTTCCCATCGATGCTGCGACGCCGCCTTCTGCCATTACGGTGTGTGCTTTTCCTAGAAGCGACTTGCAAACAACACCAACAGTCGCGCCAGTACTCGAAGCTTCAATTGCTGATCGAAGACCAGCACCACCTGCACCGATGATGAGCACATCGTACTCGTGTGTTTTATAACGATCTGTCAAAAGATTCTCCAATCCGTCCACGAACCAGTTGCGCACATTCGTACGTAAAAGTCGGTAAATCCAACCCAAATGAGACTCATCCAAGCGAAAAGCATGTGTTTTTTATTTAGGCAAGTCACACATTCATACGCTTTTTTGTGTGCAGGTTTATCCGAAATTGTTTTGAATTTTCCGCCGACCATGTGCCGAAACACATGGCACCCAAAAGTGTAACCACTTAGAAGTATTACATTGATGGTTAAAACGATTGTGCCTACGCCTATTCCAAAATGTTCAACACCATTGGCATCTGCAAACCACATTGCTTTCCAAGCATCCCACGCCAGAAGCACAATAAAACCAAGAGCAATGTAGAGAAAGTATCTATGCAAGTTTTGAAGGATCAATGGAAGCGAATTTTCACCGCGATAGCACGAACGTGCTTTTGGTTCGCCAACTGCGCAGTTCGATGGATCTGCCCAAAATGCTTTGTAGTACGCGCCGCGGTAGTAATAGCAAGTGAAACGAAAACCACCCGGTGCCCACAAAATTAAAAGTGCTGGTGAAAACGGAAGCCAAGCTGGCCAGATTTCTGGTTTTGGACCGAAGATGGCATGCCCTGAATCACCAAAAATTTCTGGCGAATAGAATGGCGAAAGGTAATCTGCCCCTCCACCGGTGAACAAATAATCGGTTCCTTGAAAAGCTGCCCATGTTGAATAAACAATAAAAGCAGAAAGACCTAGGAAGACAACAATTGGTTGCAGCCACCATACATCTTGTCTGTTGGTTTCGCCAAATTTTTGAGGTTGCGGTAATGGAATTGGGGTTCGTAACATCTGTATATCTCTTAAGAATCACCTAGTTTACCATACACAAAGTGTTTTGCCACCTGCAAGAGGAGTTAAGTAAGCCCAAGGGAAACGATTGTAGTGTCGTCATCTAACTCTGAATGACCAGCCCATTTGATAACAGCATCAAGCAGCTGTTTTACATCCTCTTCTGCTGAAGGTGAAGCTGCGACAAGATCGTACACTCTCTCAACCCCGTACTGTTCCTCGCCTTTAGTCTGTTGCTCGGGAATACCGTCACTGAAGATAATGATTCGGTCTCCAGATTCAACAAGTAACGTCGCATTTCTATATTCCGAGGTGGCATCGATACCCACGAGGAAACCATCGGGTGTTGGAGGCGCCTCAGCTGTTCCATTTACACGCCGAATAGCCCAGTGCCCATGTCCTGCATCGACGTACGTAAGTTCCTTAAGATCCGCGTCGAAAATTCCAACCCAAAGCGTGAGGAACTTATTCATAGCGGAACGTTTTGCAATGAAATTGTTCACTGCAGATACTGCTTCTGCGGGATCACTCCCTCCACGAAGCCGAGAATGTAAAAAAGATTGACTTGCAGCCATCATAATGGCTGCACCTGCACCCTTACCGCTAACGTCACCAACAACGAGAGCCATTCGAGTTTCTGATAACGGGATAATGTCAAGTAAATCTCCTGACGCTTCACGGCCAGGTCTAAAAATATGTCCCCATCCAAAAACATCACCCACTCCTACATCTTTCGGAATCATGAGTTGTTGTGCTTCGCGTGCTGCAGAAATATCTTGTTCAAGTTTCACTTGACGTATCTGCATTTCCAATCGACGAAGGTTTGCATACGCAAGACCAGCCATTCGGCAAAGTGCTTGGCAAAAACCTGCGGCGTCAGATTGAATTTGGCGTTCTTGTTCCCGAGCGTCTAGATATAGATACGCGACCAAGACATCATCGACCATTAATCCAGCACATATTGCTGAGTGAATGTTCAAGTCTGCAATCGATTGGCCAAAACCCGCAGTTTGTCCAGAAAGCATGCACGCAACATCGCCTCGTGATGCGCCCTCAAGAAGCGAGCGACTAAACGTCGTGCCAGTTGCATCGCGTGACGCTCCATCTAAAAACGCGACGACTTCAATTTCACCTTCAGCATCTGCAGGCATGAGCATCGCTGCGCGTTGAAAACCCGTACCATCGATTGCAGATTTGACGAGTAGTGCTCCAAGTTCCTTGAGGTTCATGGCTTTGTTGATGTCGGCTGAACTGTCAATCAGTAAACTAAGCCGATGCTGCGCAAGCGATCCGATGTCTGATTTAGACATGCGTTGCACTCGATCTTCGACTTCAACTGAGTCGTCAATCGTTTGCATTGAAACAGGGGCACCGCTTCTAGTCCCTGTTCGAAAGACCCATGGACCACAAGAAATGAGGTCGTTTGATTTTAGTAAAACTTTTGATTCTTTTTGACATTGAACCTCATTAACTGAAATACCAAGCCGGCTGCCAAGATCGATTGCAAAACAACCATTATCTGATGAACAAAGGCGAAAGTGTTGGCGAGATACGGTCGCATCTGGAAGTCGGATATCGCATTGGGATGCGCGACCAACAAGGAGTTCATGTCCCGGTTCAAGCCAAAAACCTTCGAGATCCGGTCCCATGACCGGCTCAAACCACATCCGTTGTACGGATCGCGCACCTTGTGATGTCGTATCTACTGCCACAATGCATAGAATAACTACCTCGTAGATAGTTTGCGTTCGTGTGGCAAATAATCTACCTAAGAGGTAGTTTATTCTGCCTGAGCGAAAAACTAACCGAGAGTTAGTTAATTTTCTCCGAAGAGAGACATGACGTCAAAACCACCTCCACCGGCACTTTCACCACCAATTGTGAATTGGGCATTTAGGGCTTTCTTGATTTTCGTTGAAACATCAGCCAAGTGTGCGCGTGTGTACGCGTCACTCGCCTTCGCATCCTTGAGTTGCTTCTGGATATCTTGCAACTGCATTCGCACTAAACTTTGAATCGTTCTACTTACAGGAGAACCAGCATCTTCTTCGAGGCTGAGTTCAATCAAACGCGAGAGATGTTCACTCTGTAAATTACGACGCAAACTAGAAATAGCTGGCTCACGATTTGTTGAACTGCTTGGCAAATCACTAAGTTCGCTCCACACTTCATCAGTCACCCCTTGTATTAATTCAGCCATTGTAAGCACATCAATTGAAGGATCATTGCGAAACTCACCGTCATATAAATGACCAAGCGTACTTGGATTCAATAGCATCGAAAGTGCAGATGCTTGCATGCCACCAATTCGTTGGTGGATTGGGAATGCTGAATTTCTCATATAGCTCATGCCGCCCCCCGCGTCCCAATTCTTTTCTATCGTCATTTTATGCAGCAATTCGCTGTCCAGTCCCCACGCCTCATCACGCATTGCATTTTCTAAAATCATCGAAAGTGCTCTTCGTTGAACATCTGGTGAAATTTCTTCTATTGGATTCCGATCTCCATCACCTTTGCGTGCGCGATTATTGAGCGTCCCAGCAAGCCAGTCTGCAGCTGTTCCTATTGAACCGAAGTGCCTGTTCAGTAACATTTCATATCCGCTTCGCGCCTTACCCCAACTTTGACCATCTTTGACCATGCGATCTAACAAAGTTTCGCGAAGCATTTTGACCAGACGAATTTGTGAATCTGCATAATCAAGTGGATTACGTCCCCAGTCAAAACGCCTTGAAGATGGATCACTGTCGAACGTATCTTCATCAGTGGAGTACGCAAGTTGTGGCTCGTTAACCCGAGACAAAATGTCTGGCAATGATTCAGCATCCGTTGTGTACCCGTATTCAATTGCCCAGTAATCGTAGGGACCAATTGTCATCATTGTAAAGTCGCCTTGATCTGGGCCATCTTCAACATTTATGTTCAAGGGCGAATATTCCATCACTGACCCACAAATTGCTTCGTGTTCAAAATTTTGGTTGTTCATTTCGTCCATGTCGTAGACCGTTGATGCCTTGAAGTTGTGGCGAAGGCCAAGCGTATGCCCAGTTTCGTGCATAATCACGTCACGTAGCAGTGGACCAATGAACCAATCGGGAACACCATCAAGCATGTCTCCATCGTATTCATCACCATCTGCAGTGTCATCTAACATTGCCAAAATGTCTGGGTGCAAGCGCGCCATTGAAAGCTCCGCCGCTTGAAATGCTGGATACATACATGCGCCGTTTGTTTGACTCACGCGATCGCCTAATCCATCATACTCTTCGTCTCCAACCATTTCTGTTTTTTTCGCAAGTGCAGGATGCGCAGGCATTGAACGAATTAGTTTTGCAATTTCTTTTCGTTCAAGTGGATCTGCTAATCGAATCCGTGGGTCCCAATTTGGATGTGTCTTTAACCATTCGCGTGCTTGTGGATCAAAACTTTCCATTGCGATTTCAGGTAACAATCTGTGCCATGCTTTGGTCCAACCAGTCACAAATGCTTCGTCCATTACAATATCTGCATCAAGAATTCGTCCTGTTTCAGGATCCACTCTACTTGGGCCAATCGCGAAACCCATGTCTGAATTTGTCCAAAGAATAAAGTTGTACCTCGCATCTTCTGGATCTTTGTCCATGTGCGCACCTGTTGATGCATCTTGTTGATACACTTCAATTGCGTTTACAATACCAATTTCCTCAAATGCTTTATTCCATTCAAGAACACCGTCACGAACCCAGCGACGATATCGCACAGGAATTGTGTGTTCCAAATAGAAGACGATAGGTCGCTTAGGGGGGCTCATCTGCAAGTTAGTGTCTGCCTTTTCAAGGTGCCAACGAGTTACGTACCGCACCCATGGATCATCGCTTGATGCATCACCAATATCTTTGAATGTCGTATTGAAATACCCAATTCGGTGATCAGCGATGCGTGGTTCATAGCCAGTATCTTGCTCAACAGTACGTATCGAATAGGACAACGTTCCAAATTGACCGCTAGAAAGTGGCAACTTATAAGAAATTTCAACATTCTGGGGAAAACTTTTTGAGTTTGACAGCGTTGCCAGATCAGTTCGCGCACCGCGCGCTTGCCTTGCAAAAAAGTTTGAGGCACCATGCAAGAATAAATTCGTGCCATCTATGACTGGTCCTCCATTTGGTCCTTCGCTTATAATTGGAACATCAAGAATTACGCGATCGGTAAACACTCTTGCAGTACCACTTTGTGATTGATCGTCGCCAGTCGATTTAATTTCAAGATTGGGTTGTACTAATACAAGTTGGTCGTGGATACGAGTCCAGTATCCATACATGTCACCAAGTTGCACACCAGCCTCCCCAATACCACTTGAAACTGTGTAAGCAATAAGAATTGGTACACCCTCATAATCGGGCGAAACTTCAATCAACAAGTGGTCATCTTCATCGCGGTACAGCGTATACATCCCGCTCTTTCCATCAACAGAAGAAATCACCACATCGTGACCTTCAGAAATTTGATCAAAGGGTGGAAGTTCTCCGCCGGGCTGATCCATTCGCATTCCAAAACTCGGGCGAGCCTCGGGTTGAGCAGGTGCTTGATCTGGATTTATTGTGAGTGTTAACGCAATTGCAATAATAGTAAACATAGTTCTTTCCTTACGGGTCAAATACGACCACAGTTCTTCATCGGAAAGACGATTCTAGATGCAATAACCCTATAAATGCCAACACATTATCGGGCTTTTCTAGAAATCGCCCATAACGCCGCCCCAGAGGCGATGATAATGCAGGAAACTGTCGTTATCAAGGGTGCTGGGCTTATTGTGGCCTCAGATTTTGAAAATGAAATTGCGAGTAAGCCAGCGGTTGGGCCAACTGCATATCCCGTTCCAATCAACGCCTCGTGCGTACCACCTGCATTGAGTTCGGCATGACCCACGGCCATTGCGTAATACAAACCGGCGTAATACACCATTCCCATCCCGCCTCCGAAAAGAGTTAACCCAGCAAACAAGGTAACTAAGCCGCTAGCGGCAAAAATACAGACGAAACCAATTGCCATGGCAATGATCGCCAACCACAAGACCGACCATCTATTGTGCCATCCCTCCACTTTCCACATCCACCAAGTCACACCAACACGTGCGATCATCCATGTAGCGACTGCTGGTGTTTGCCAAAAAAGCTCAATCGTAAGATTCGTCAAGACGTAAGGCAGCAACGGTGCAAGTGTGCCATTGATAATATAACTCAGCGGTAATAATATCCTAACCCCCTTTAGTAATTGTTTGTAACTCGTGGGCACAACTGCTGAAGATGCTTCAACGTCATGCTCGGCAGGATTCTTTGGATATGCAGCCAACACCAAAGCTGCAACACAAAACAATGCCCCAAGACCAACAATCACCATCGAAGCATGTGCATCCATCAGTGGCGCCATTGCGAACATCGTTGCGGCAACTGAAATCATCCAGACAATGTTCCACCATCCAATTACGCGGCGCATTTCTTTGCCATGCCTTCCTGCGACCAAAAAACTTTCTACGATTGGCCACATCCACGCGCTACAAATTCCCAAAATACCTCCCGTTAACCAAAGCGTCCATTCCCCTGAGAAAACCAAAGTGGTCATGCAAACTGAAGTTTGAATCAAAAGCAAGAATGCCAACACTGACCTCGGCGAACAGTAACGACCCACCGCCTTTGTCAACTTGCCGGCACTCAGCGCCGCTGAAACATAAACAACTCCAATAAGTAAATAAAGCGAAAGATTTTTCGTTTCGCTAAAGTCATACTGCTGTTTTGCAATAAACGGCAAGCCGTTCCAAACCACGCTCGTTCCTGCCGATGCAAAAAACGTCAGCCCGAGTGATGCTGACAAACTTGTCTGTTTGTTCACTTTACGGCCGTGCAGGATCAGTGCTCACTTGGTAATTTGGTGCTTCCTTAATAATTTGAATGTCATGGGGATGACTTTCAATCAACGACGCTCCACTTACTCGAACAAACGTTGCTTGTTGCCGAAGATCTTCAATGGTTTCAGTACCACAGTACCCCATCGCTGCCCGTAAACCGCCAACCATTTGATACACAAATTCTCCGAGTGGACCGCGATATGGCACGCGTCCTTCTACACCTTCAGGTACAAATTTGTTTGTTTCTTTTACAGCCGATTGTCCGTAGCGATCTGCAGAACCTGCGCCCATCGCGCCTTCACTTCCCATTCCTCGGTAGGTTTTAAAACGGCGCCCGCGGTGCAAAATAAGTTCACCAGGACTCTCGTCTAAACCCGCAAGAAGTGAACCGAGCATCACGCAACTTGCACCCGCAGCGATTGCTTTACCAATGTCACCACTTTGACGTATACCGCCATCTGCAATCACTGGAATGTTTGTTTTCATTGCAGCTTCGCACACGTTAACAATTGCTGTTAATTGTGGAACACCAACACCGCTTACGATGCGTGTTGTACAAATTGATCCGGGACCAATTCCAACCTTAACTGCATCTACACCCGCATCGATGAGTGCCTGAGCGCCTTCAGTTGTTGCAACGTTTCCAGCAATAACGTCAATGTCCCACCTGTTTTTAATTTCTTTCACAGTCTCGATAACATTCTTTGAATGGCCATGTGCAGTATCCACAACAACGACGTCAACTTCCGCATCTATCAATGCTTGAACACGTTCGAATTGGTGAACTCCAACACCTGCTCCAACTCGCAGCCGGCCACGTTCATCTCTGCATGCTTGAGGATGATGCTGAATGTTATCGATATCACGCATTGTGATCAAACCCCGCAGTTTGTTAGAGTCATCAATAATAAGTAATTTTTCCACTCTCGCACGCGTAAGAATTGACTCTGCTTTTTCAAGGGATGTACCAACAGGTGCAGTCACCAGATTATTCGAAGTCATGAACTCGCCAACGAGTTGATCTGACGTATCAACAAATTTCATGTCTCTACGAGTTAAAATACCCACAACTTCGCCGTCTCCAGAGCCATCAAGCGTGACGGGGAAACCCGAAACATTCTGTTCTTCCATTAATGTAAGTGCTTTGCCAACAGAATCTTCAGGACCTAATGTTACGGGGTCAGTGATCACGCCATTCTCAGATCGCTTTACCTTTGCCACCTCCCGAGCCTGCACTTGAGAGGGCATATTTTTGTGAATGATGCCAATTCCCCCCTCTTGAGCAAGAGCGATCGCCAACGTCGATTCTGTCACAGTATCCATTGGAGCTGAGATCAAGGGGATATTTAGTTTGATATTTTTGGTCAGCCGAGTAGAGGTATCAGCCATATCTGGCGTGACCACGCTGTACCGCGGGACGAGTAAGACATCATCAAATGTGATGCCCTCAGAGATGTTCTTCATTTCCATTGGGCAATGATCGCTAATTTTAGCCATTCTGTCAATACCTAAACGCCGTTTCGATGTCAATTCCTGTATCTTATGCCTTCTAACCGCCAATAAAATGGCACTTCCATATTTACCAGAGAGATGAACTGTGACACACGAAGAACAAACTGAAGAATTCAACTCGGATCCTGTCCACCATGACAAAGGAACAAAACCGGGCGAGGGGCTAGCGGCGTTCCGGAAAATGCTCAAGTCGACCATCAACTTTGAAGGGTCAGACCTACATGTAAAGGCTGGAACAAAACCTCGCATTCGAGTCCGCGGCGTATTGCGTTCTCTTGATACTGAAATGAACAGTGAAGACCTTTGTTACCAAATTGCAAAAGATATTCTTGATGCAGGGCAGTACAAACACTTTCATAAGCACGGCCAGATGGACTTGGCGTATGACTACGATGCCCACAACCGATTCCGTGTAAATATTTTTATGGCGCGTGGAAAACCTTCCCTTGTTTGCCGTTTAATTACCGGCAACATCATGTCTTTTGAAGAACTTCACCTTGCAGATGTTCTTGGTGAAGTTTCGATGAGTGCAAACGGCTTGATATTGTTTGCTGGTGTTACAGGTTCAGGCAAATCAACTTCTATTGCTGCAATGTTGAATTATGTAAACCAACGAAAGCGCTGCCACATTGTCACAATCGAAGATCCTATTGAATATATTTTCACTGATGACAAAGCAACCATTAACCAACGTGAAGTTGGCATAGATTGCTTGAGTTTTGACGAAGCACTTCGTGCGCTTGTCCGTGAAGATCCAGATGTTGTGCTTGTTGGAGAAATGCGAGACTATGAAACGTTTGAATCAGCGATTCGTGCTGCGGAAACGGGACACCTTGTTTTCGGCACCATCCACGCATCTTCTGCATGGCAAACGTTCGGCCGTATTTACGATCTGTTCCCTGAAACCGAACGTGGACAAATTCGTAAACTGCTAGCGTACAATCTTCGTGCAATTGTGTATCAAAAGTTATTACCAACATTGCGCGAAGATACACCGCGAATCCCTGCTCTTGAAATCCTGCTCAATACACCGATCGTCACTAAGTACATTCTTGAGGGTCGTGAGGGTGAACTTCTTGAAGTCATCAAGAAGAGCCACGAAGAGGGAATGATGGATCTCAACACTGCTTTGTTAAAATTGTACGAAGAAGAATGGATTTCGCTCAAAGATGCACTTGACGCGACACCAAAACCTGAAGACCTCAAAATGAAAATCAAGGGCATTGCCTAATGAGCTTGTTGGCAGAATTTACACCAGTTTATTTCATGAGTCCGTGGAAACCTATTTTCCTTGTCGCTTTGTTTGTTGCCTGGGCTTGGCTTGTTGGGACTAAGTTAGATAAAGACGCAGCAAAGTATCACCTTGACCCTATCAAGTGGAATTCATACCAACTTGCCGGCGCCGCTGCTGCACTTATTGCAATTCTCTTCATCCCTAACTTTTACATTAGTTTCCCAATTGGTTGTGTCATCTTGTTTATTCCTACCTTCATTTACTGGAAATATCGAAACGCAGAAGTTCCAGAAAGCGAGCAATTCCAAATTGGTACCGAGGGATTACGCGTGCTCGCGGAACAACGCAGAGCAAAGAAAGCTGGTCGAGCAGTTGTGTTGAAATTTGACGGGCCAAACGGCGAGGTTGCTGTACCAGATAAAACAGACGAAAAATTACTTGCCTATTTAGATGCGGAAACGTTACTTTCTTCGCCTCTCGCAAACCGATCATCAAGATTAGAAATTGAACTGAACTCAAAGAGATGCCAAGGCATCTACTTGGTGGATGGTATCCCAAACAAAACCGATGTACTCTCACCTAAAGATGGTGTTGCAGCTGTTGGTTTCCTCAAAGAAATCGCTGGAACTGACCCTGCAGATGTTCGCAAGAAACAGCATGGTGCATTTACAATTATTCACGAAGGTGGGAGAACAGCCGTTGATCTCACCGCCTCGGGTTCCACTGGAAGTCATTCTCTGAAAATTGAGTTTGACCGTGAAAAATCTATTCGTATTCCTCTCGACACTACTGGGCTACTACCAGAACAAATCGAATCGCTTGGCATATATCAACAAGACGAACATCGCCATGGTGTAATTCTAGTTGGCAGTGCAAAACAGCAAGGCTTAACTGCAACTTGCTACTCTTTGGTACATAGCCACGACTCATATTTGAACAACATCCTCGCACTAGAAAAAGAGAACATGGCATCACTTGAAGGCGTCACACACCAAATTGTTGGTGAAGATGGTGGCGATTACCAAACAAATTTACAAACTGTTCTTCGCCGAGATCCTGAAATCATCCTTTCTGCTGATATGGACGACGCTGCTTCTGCAAGTTTGGCAGCGAAAAGTGGCATAGATGGACCGTTGATTTTTGTAGGAATGAACGCAAGTTCCTTTAGAGATCTTGTTTCTAAATGGGCGTCACTTGTTGGAGACCCACGCGAAGCGTTTAATAGTTTACAAGCTGTTACATATCAAAGACTCGTACGTAAAGTCTGCGAAAATTGTCGTGTGGCATACAAACCATCCGAAGATTTAGCAAAACAAGGTCTCCCTATTAAAGATGTTGAGCATCTCTACCGCGCAAGCGGGCAGCTTCAAGTGAAGAACAAGGTGGTTGAATGCCCAGTCTGCAGAGGGTGTGGTTATCTTGGACAAATCGGCGTGTTTGAAACGATGTTCCTCACTAAAGATATTCGAAAACAACTAATAGCAGGCGACCTCAAAGCTGCAATGGCGCTAGCCCGCAGAGAAAACAAGTTAGTTCGTTTACAAGATGCCGGCTGGGCAAAAGTTGCAGCAGGTACAACAACACTTGAAGAATTTGGTCGGGTTGCAAAATCTGGTCAAGCTAAGAAAAAGGCTAAGAAGAAGTAACGCGATATGATTATTATTTTTAACATTTTGTTAATCGGCATGGCTGCCCTCATCGCCTACTGGTGGGCAACCCAAGGTCTACTCAGCGCACTTCTTCATTTGGTTTGTGTCATTGCTGCAGGCACACTTGCATTCGCTTTCTGGGAACCATTAGCAATTGCGATGATGTCTGGTGGAACATTTGACAATTACGCGTGGGGCGTTTCACTCATTGGCACATTCACAATTTCACTTCTCGTACTAAGGGTGATCTCAGACAAAATTGCTTTTGGCAATACACAATTCCCTGACATCGTGAATCTTGCTGCGGGCGGAGTTGCAGGAATATTCTCTGGTGTCCTTACAGTTGGCATTTGTGTAATTAGCATGGGATTTATTCATTCAACTACTGACATTATGGGATACCAAGGAATAGGAAGAGACGGTAGCAATAACTCTATTGTGACCAATGTTGGCGGACAACTCATCATTCCATTTACAAGATTAACGAATGATTTTTTTGGAATGTTGAGTGTCGGTGCCTTTAGGCCTGACATCAGCGGGACCCCTCTGCTTCATTATAATCCAAAGATTGACGAACTCTCTTGTCTTGTTCGAGATTCAATCAATAATGGCAAAGGACAACTTGCACTTCTGCCAGACGCTGCGTCGGTTACAAAAGTTCGGATGAGCGAGAACGGTTTAATCGTAATGCAAGTCCATTTCAATGCAGAAGCCCTCGATTTCGGAGGGCAACTTTGCCTTTCAAGTTCACAAGTTCGCCTCATCGGCAAGGCAAGTGGTCAAAAAACTCCACAAGTGATTTACCCTGTACGCTGGGAACAAGAAACACAAAACGATGGGCAAAATGTCTATAACTTTGATGCAGTTTCTCACTACGCCTCTAGCGTTCCCGCGCGAAAAACTGCAGATATTACTTTTGTTTTTGAAGCAGACAATACTTTTATACCCCGCTTTCTACAGATTCGAGGAACAAGACTTGATGTCCCATCTACAGATTCAGTAGCCCTAGCTGAAACGGATATTGAACGCTACACAGGAAAAATTGTATCCGCTGAAGACATTCGTGGCGGCCGACCAGTCATGGGCTATCCTTTAGACAACATTGTTCTTATTACAGAACGTCTAGGTAAATTAACGCTTTCAACAAATGGACTTCCAAGCAGTATCGTTGTTGAAGATGCATACTTTATCGAAGGAAAACTTGTTCGCAAGTGGACTTCACCAGGCGTTTCTGGCAAACTTCGTGTTAAAGGTGTAAGAAATGACGAAGGTGCAAAAGTCGTTCAAATAGACGTCAGCAGGAATTCAGCTGCCTCTATTTTTGATTTAATCCCAGTAGTAGGTGTGAATGCTGAAATAGCACTGATTGACAACGACCACAACAAATATTGGCCTATTGGATATTACCTTGATACTGGCGGCAAAATGGATTTAACGTTGTCACCCGGCTCACCAATTAGAACCATTGGTGAACTACCACCACTTCCAACAAGTGGAGCAATCAAGATGACTCTGATTTTCCAAATCACCGAGGGGCAAACGATCAGAGAATTAATGCTTGGTGATATTACAGTTGGCACTTGTAATAAATATATTAAAAGACCAGTTGACGATATCTAAATTTCGAGCAATCGTTCGACCCAATGAATATCAAACTCTGCGCTGACAAACGCTTGGTGATTCATCAAGCGTTGATGCAAGGGAATAGTCGTTTTTATTGGTCCAACCTTCATTTCAGAGAGGGCACAACGCATTCGTAAAATTGCTTCATTTCTGTCACGTCCAACTACAATAAGTTTACCAATCATTGAATCATAATTTGGAGGAATTAGATACCCTGCGCGAACATGTGATTCCACTCGCACTCCCGGACCACCTGGCAATTGCCAAGTTTCAATTAGTCCTGGCTGGGGCATAAAATTATTGTCTGGATCTTCAGCGTTAATTCTGCATTCAATTGCATGCCCAAGCAAACGAACATCTTCTTGTTTCCAAGAAAGTTCTTCTCCTGCTGCAACGCGAATTGATTCTTGCACAATATCAACTCCAGTAATCATTTCAGTCACTGGGTGTTCAACTTGGACGCGGGTGTTGACTTCAAGCATGAAAAATTCCTGCTTTTCGTTCATTAAAAATTCAACAGTCGCTGCACCACTGTACTTTGCCTTACGGATAAGTTCTGCTGCTGAATCGCAAACTTTATCTCGAATGGCAGGATCAATTCCAGGCGCTGGCCCTTCTTCGACTAATTTCTGATGACGCCGTTGACTTGTACAATCACGGTTATACAGATGAATTGCATTTCCGTGCTTGTCACCAATAATTTGCACTTCTACGTGCCGTGCATTTTCCAAGAATTTTTCAAGATAAACCGCCCCGTTTCCAAACGAAGCAACTGCTTCTTGTTGTGCAGCAGTGACTGCAGTTCGAAGCTCAGATACATTATGTGCAATCCGCATACCTTTGCCACCACCGCCGGCAGTGGCTTTTACGATCACGGGGTATCCAATGATTTCAGCCATTTCAAGGGCTTCTTCAAGTTCTTCTATTTCACCATCTGTTCCCGGGAAAACAGGTGTGCCAGCTTCCCTTGCTAATCTTTTACAACTAATTTTATCCCCAAGTTTTGCCATCGCTTCGGGCGATGGCCCTATGAATTCGATATTGCAATCTCTACAAACCTCTGCAAAGTGCGCGTTCTCTGCGAGAAAGCCATAACCGGGATGTATTGCTTCTGAATTAGTCATTTCTGCGGCAGAGATGATTCGATCAATTCGCAAATATGAATCAGCTGAAGGCCCTTTACCAATACAAACAGTTTTGTCTGCCAATTCTAGCCAAGGCGCACCAACATCCGCTTCTGAATAGACGCACACTGTTTCGACTTCTAAAGCACGGGCTGCTCTAATAATTCGCAAGGCAATTTCGCCTCGATTGGCAATAAGAATTCGAGAAAACATGTTTTGATTGATCCTCTGTTACGGTGTAACGATAAACAATGGCTGACCAAATTCAACCGCATCGCCGTTCTCAACGAGGATTTGTGACACGGTACCGGCACACTGTGCTTTGATCTCGTTAAAAATTTTCATGGCTTCTATAATGCAAACGGTAGTATCTTTCGAAACCGTATCACCAACTTTAACAAACGCAGCGGCATCAGGATCTGCAGAAACGTAGAATGTGCCAACCATCGGACTAGCTATTTCTTCCCCACTCATAACCGCTGGCGCTGCAGGTTCTGCTACTGCAGCTGCAGGTTCTGCTACTGCAAGTGCTACAGGTGGCGCTGAACCAACTACTGTTGCTGCTGGTGCAGTCATTTGTGGAATTACTACATTCTCACCATGACGGCGTAGCGTCACTTGCTCATCAGGATCGCGTAAATCTATTTCAGCAAGGTCATTATTGACCATCAGTTTTACAAGTTCTTTGAGTTTTCGAATATCTATCATTGGCAAAGATTCTCCATTCCAGCAGAGTTCATCAAATATGTCGCGAAGTATAGCGATCTGCGGCGATCGTGTAACGATCTTTGCCGAAAATAATGCCTATCGTTGAGAAATAGGCTTAGAGAGGATTTCAGTGAGAATAATTGCTGTCCTCACACTGTGGGGTGTCTTCAAGAGTTTAGAAACAGCCATTGCACGTGTTTGACGGCGTTTCCTATCTTTTGTCGTTGGCAACGGGCAATCTTGCTTGTGCAAGGGTTTGATGAGACTTCCTGCCCTCGTCTGATCCCTTTGTATCGGGTCGAGAGCTACAAGCACTTCTGTGGACACTGGAGTTTTCTTTGTAGGTCTTTTTCGCAAAGCATTGATTCTTGCTTCAAATATTTCGGATAAGGATTCCCGTGGGCTCTGGACTTGTGTCTGTGCTTTCTTTAAGCCTACATTCCCCTGCTTTGTAAGTTTGTCTTTTTTATGCTTTTCGATAATTCCAGAAATCACTGACCAAACAGTACTCACGATGATGATGATTGTGATGATCTTCGTCATATGTGCAGCATACCAACTTTGTCCCCGGGTCAATAACTATGGGCAAATTAGGTGCCGCTTGCCAGCGTCGTCAGTGGCCCAAGCGAGGTCTACACCAAAAACTTCTCCTAATGAGCCCGGCGATAGAACCGCGGAACTTTTTCCTGCTAGAACCAATTCACCGTTTCGGAGGACAAAAGCAGTGTCAGCCATGTGAATTGCAAGTGCTACATCATGAATAGCAGTAATAACAAGATCACCTTCGGAAGCACATTTTCGAAGCACTTCTGAAACAATTTGAATGTGACGTAGGTCCAAAGCAGATGTTGGTTCATCAAGTACAAGTAACCCTCCCGGAGTTCTTTGTGCAAGCGCACGAGCAATTGAAGTGCGCTGTTTCATCCCAGCACTTGCTTCGTGCCAAATCGTATCGGCGCGGCTGAGCAAATCAACAGTTGCAAGTGCATCGTCAACCCTCGCAGGCGAAGGCCCAAGTGCATACCGACCAAGTTCGACAACACGTCGCAGTGTAAAACGACCACCAACTTCTGAACTTCGTGGCACCCACGCTACTTTTGATGCACGCTCGCGTGGATGCAATCGCAATAATGAAGCGCCGTCGAATAAAACTTTTCCCCGTGTTGGTGTTTGCAGCCCAGCAACACATCGAAGAAGTGTTGATTTACCTGAAGCATTTGGTCCAAGAACGCAAACAATTTCTCCACCCTCAGCGCTCGCAGTAATATCGCGAAGTGCAGTTAGTTTTCCATAACGAACACTTAAAGAAGAAATGTGCAACCTCATACCTTGCCCCTCCCGCGAAGAAGTAACAGTAGAAAAACCACGCCACCGATCCCACTTGTCAAAATACCGACGGGTAAACGCCCCGTTCCCAAATCTATTAACTGTCGTGCATCATCTGCGCCTACGAGTAATAACGCTCCAACAATTGCTGATCCAACGGCAAGCATCCTGTGATTTGATCGCAGTAATATCCTTGCACCGTGTGGTGCAATTAATCCTACGAAAGCAATTGGGCCAGCAATTATGACCCCAACTGCAGCAAGAATACTTGAAACTAAAAACAAACGAAATCGCAGGGCTGGCAAATATACGCCAACGCTCGTTGCCTCATCATCAGACAAACAAGCTGCATCAAGTGATGGTCCCCACCACGCAAGTAGCAATGTTCCCATGGCAACAACCCCACCTAAAATTCCAAGCCGAGCATACGACATTGTCTCTGGCAAACTCCCCATTAACCATGTCGTAAACGAACCACGCAGCCCCATCGGGACGAGATGCTGCAGCACCATAATTCCAGCGCCGCAAATCACTGAAATAACAACTCCAACGAGCACCATAGTCACAGGATCAAGACCGCCGCGTCCACGCGATAATAAATACACAGCAACAAGGGCAAAAATTGCACCTGCAACAGCGCCGATAGTTTCACCCTCTGGAAACCCAATGCCTCGATAATGTTCGATCATCATTGAAGCCATCACGCCAAGACCTGCTCCACTTGATAACCCAAGAATCCACGGAGAAGCAAGGGGATTTCGTAACAACACTTGCAATCCCATTCCCGAAACACCGAGCGCACCACCGACAATAATTGCAGCAAGCATAGGTACAAGTCGGTATCCAATGTAAGTTGTATCTGGCCAAATAAATGACAATTCGCCAATTGGACTGCGGGTAACCATCAGCCGTGCAACACAAGCCGCAACGAGCAACATTAGCAAGACAATCCACACAAAGATATGCCGAGACTTCATTTGGTTTTCACCATTCTCACTTGTAGGGACTGTGCAACTTGCGCTATTCGCGTCGAAGGGATCAAAACATCTTTATGAATAAACTGAATAATAGGAATACCTAGTGTTTTTAAGGAACCACGATTTGAAATGTGAACATCAGACACAATGAGGATTCTACTAGGTGCGAGCCTTGCAATGTCTTCTAATGATAATTTTTGCCATCCATCCCTCTCTAATACATTCACGCCACCAATTGCTTCCCAGATATCATCAAGATACGTATTATTCCCAAAACAAATTCCAACGTTCTGATCTGATCCGCTTGTCATCAGCAAAGTTGGTTCATCAGAGATTGCTGCTTGATCGAACTCAAAATTAGCATTTGGATATTCCACTTTTAGCATTGAAGAAAGACCTGCAGAAAGTTGTTTGATGTCTTCTATTGTATTCAATTTCCAACTTCGCAAAATAAACGTACCGTTCTCTGCAAGTTCTTCAAGATGAGAATCAATTCCGCCTACTTGCTGTTGCACAAAAACGTGTGTTGGATGAAGGCGAAGCAGCCGCTCAAAATCAACTGAATACAAATCTCCAACAACTGGAATTGAATCCATTTCACAAAATGCACTTCTGCCAACAATTTGGTCGCTAAAACCCATGTCGATAAGAGATGCTGTTATTCCAGGGCTCAATGAAATAACACGAATACCTTCTTGTTGGGTATCATTTTCGCTTGACGTACAACTGTACGAGAACGTAAAAATTAAACACGCCAGAAATCTAATAATCTTAATCATCTGTAGAAGTTACAAGTTGCGTCTGCGCAAGACGGGTGTACACGTCGCAACGACTAAGCAATTCTTCATGTGTGCCTGTGTCAACCAACTCACCATTATCGAGAACAACAATGCGATCTGCCATTTGCACGGTTGATAAGCGATGCGCAATAATCAATACTGTTCTAGATTCACAAAAACGATCAAGGGTATCATTGATCAATGCCTCTGATTCTGTATCTATCTGACTTGTCGCCTCATCAAGAATAAGAATTGCTGGATCACGTAACATCGCCCGCGCAATTGCCAAACGCTGGCGTTGCCCTCCACTTAATGAAGTACCTGATTCGTAGATATTTGCTTCATAAGTTCCATCCATCGCTTCAATAAACTCTGCTGCATGAGCATGCTCAGCTGCCTCTCGAACTTGTTCCATCGTCGCATCAATTCCAAAACGGATGTTTTCTGCGATCGTTCCTCGAAACAGAACTGTTTCTTGCGTTACGACACCTATTTGTGAACGAAGCGAATGCAAATCAACTTCAGAAATATCTACAGAGTCAATAGAAATAATTCCTGATTGAGGCGTCAACAAACGAGGCAACATCGAAAGGAGAGTCGTTTTGCCTGAACCATTTGGACCGACAATAGCAACGCATTCTCCGTGTTTAATGGTTAAGGAAACACCATTGATTGATGGTTTAGTTGCATCTTCATACGTAAAAGTAACCTCATCAAAAACTATTGTTTTAGCATGTGGTGAAATTGGTTGCCGCTGGGTTTCATCTTCAAGAGGGGTTGTGAGAATATCCTGTAACCTCTCAGCGGGCGCTTCCGATGCTTGGATTTGGGCGACCATGCCAGAAAGAGGTCTAAGCGATCCACCAGCAACAGCGAGCGAACCGATTGAAAGCAAGAAGCGATCAAAGTCTAACGCACCGTCAATGATAGATTTTGCAGCAATTGCTGCGAGTGTACCAAGTACAATTATCGAGAGGATTTCCATGAGTGGGCTCATCAAGGCACGGGCGATTCGAACTTTCATCTCTGCTTTAATTAGACGATCGTTCTCAGAAGAAAATTTATTTTCTATTGAATGTTCTGCGGTGTTCACTTTTACAGCCCGCAGTCCTTGTACGGCTTCGTTAGAAATACGCAATAGTTCTTGCTGAACTGCGAGGGATGTCTTAGAACCCTTACGAATTCGGCGACCAATTTTTTGAAGAACAATCGCGAGAATTGGCAAAACTAAAATCGCAATCACAACAAGTCTAACATCAAACACGCATGCAACGATAAAGGCAGCTATTCCCTTTGAAAAATGAGCAACAGACTTACCCATCAATACTGTCAAACCTGCCTGTAGGGCTTCGGCATCTCTCACAATTCTAGAAATAAATTCACTCGCCCCGCTCCGAAGAACGCGGCCTAATTCTAAACCTAGAACGTGACCAAATGCTTGCTTCCGCACGCGAGCAACCGTATGCACAGCAATCCAACCACTCAAATATGAATGTAAAAAGTTTGCGATGCCACCTATGACAGTCAAACATCCAACACCAATCAATATAAATACCACTCCGTCAAATCTCTCCGCAGGTAATTGTGCAATAAACCAATCTGGCACAGACACAAAGTGATTTTCAGCGTTAAATTGTTGTGCTAGTTCGGGCAACGCGAGTCCACTTTCTGGGTTCAGAATAAGCGCTAGTGCTGGACCTAAACTAAGCAGGCCAACACCTAAACCCATTGCTGAAAAAACCGCAAGCGCAACTGCAAGAATCAAACGACCACGCCACTGCAACATCTGTTTTGCAAAATGTTTGAAGTGAGTCATTGTCCCTCATTCCCCTCGTAAACTTTTCGTAAATCCTTCCAAAAGTTAGGGTAACTTTTAGTCACACACTTCGGATCGACAATCGAAATACCCGATCTTTTCGTTGCAAGCACTGCCATGGACATTGCGATTCGGTGATCCCCAACTGGGTCAATTGCAGTTGGCCTGCTGTTTCCTTGAAGTGGGGAAATTCTAAGGTCACTTGTTCCCGCACCTACACCACATCCTGCTTTTGCAAGAGAGCGAGCCATCACTTCAATACGATCCGATTCTTTAAGTGGCAACGTTTCGAGCCCGTAAATACGAGATGGGGAATCAGCAACGGCTGCAACTGCTGCCAAACACAAGGATGCATCCGGAAAACTCGACGCATCAAGATCTCCAAACCCATGAACTTTCCCAGTGCCTGTAACTTGCAATCCAAGTTCAGTCTGTTGTACAACCGCTCCAATTTTGCCAAGCCAACGAATTGCCTCTACATCTGGTTGATGAGAATCTAAACGCAACCCTTCTAGTGTTACACATAATCCCTTGTGGATAGCTGCAACTGATGCGAAATATACTGCTGAACTCGCATCTGGTTCGATCGCAAGTTCGCGGTGGGTTACGCGGGTTTTCGGAACAGTTATTGTTCTTTCTGTTTCACTTTCAATATCACTAACTGGTACACCGAAGGCACGAAGCGTTTCTAAAGTTAAGTCTACATATGATTCCGAAGTAATTGGTTTTTTACAGACAAGCGTTAGCCCCCCTTCAAGAAACGGTGCTATCAATAACATTGCAGAAACAATCTGGCTTGATTTCGTCACTGGTATGTGCAATTCACCACCCAAGATAGATGCGCTCTGTACAGTCACAGGTAAATGGTCGCCTTCAATCGATGCTCCCAATTGTGCAAGCATCGTTACTAATTCACCTACAGGTCGCTGTCGCATTCGATCATTTCCATCTACAACCACCGGCTCCGATGATAAGCTCCCAGCAGCGATCATGAAACGTGATGGTGTTCCACCTGCTCCTAGATTTACATTGCCGCCGCGTGGGAACGTTCCGTCGATGCCGTGCAAGATTAGTTTTTTTGATGACCACTTCACACCAACACCTAATGTTGCCATCGCTTCGCTTAATAATTTTGTGTCATCACAGAACAAAGGTTCAGAAAGAACAGTCCGCCCCGCTCCGATTGCACCAAGCATGATCGCTCGTTGCGTTAAACTCTTGGAGCCCGGAACTCGTACAGTACGATGTCCAGCCCTTTTTAAAACAGGGACCGACTCGGCAGTCAAACCTGTATTTTTTTTTCTCATGTATCTCGCCTAAAAATCGCAACAACATCATCGATGGGCACAACAAAAAGACGATTATCGCCTTCAAAATCTACTGGGATTGAGTGCTTCGGATTAAAGAGAACCTTGTCGTATTGCTGAATCGGATAATCAGGATTATTTTCGATCACTGCACTTACTGCCACGATACGACCAGTCAGTGTTGGGATCTCAATTTTATCGGGGAGGTGGATGCCAACTTTGGTTATTTTTCGATCCTCATCCTTTCGAATAAGAACCCGATCACCAATAGGTTCTACGGTCTCAAGAACGTGTTTTTTAGTCGTTGATTTCGCCATAATTGTGCATCATAGTTAGCATTGACATTCTGAGCAGATTTTCCTTCCAAGCAATGAAGATATCTGTATCATGGCTATTGTAAATAGATGTAGAGGAGATCGCATGCAACCCAATACTGACCAAAAATCTGAAACTGCAACAAACGCCGTAGAAGTAGCTGCAACCGACCCTCTGCACCTGATTGATGTCGATCATGTCAGATTATACGTTGGAAATGCAAAACAAGCTGCCTTCTACTACGCATACGCATTCGGATTTCAAGTCACTCAAGTTGACGATTTGACCACTGGTAATCGAGAAGAAGCCTCATACTTGCTCACACAAGGCAATATTCGGCTCATTATCACTACTGGTCTCACAAAAGATCATCCCGCCCAACGCCATATCAACCTATTTGGAGATGGGGTGAAGGACATTGCATTCACAGTCTTCGATGCAGAACGAGCATTCAATCAAGCGGTTGAAAATGGTGGTAAAATTGCCTACAAACCCTATAAAACAACCGATGAGCATGGAGAAGTATTTCGAGCAGGAATCAAAACGTATGGCGATGTTGTTCACTCTTTCATTTCTCGAAGTGGAGATTATGCACTTCCAAACGTAAAAAAGGGTGGAACTATCTTACCCGGCTTTGTTCCAACTGATCACCCCCTCAATCAGTTTAATAAAGACAACCCATGTGGATTGAAATTCCTTGATCATTGCGTTGGAAACGTGCATCTCAATCAAATGGATGACACCGTTGATTGGTACGAGAACGTTCTGGATTTCTCAATGTTCAAACACTTTGACGACGCAGATATTTCTACCGAATATTCTGCTTTAATGTCGAAAGTGATGTCATCTGGTGGCGGCTTGATTAAATTTCCAATTAACGAACCTGCCGAGGGTAAACGAAAAAGTCAAATTCAGGAATATCTTGATTGGCATGACGATACACCAGGAATTCAGCACCTCGCATTCCGAACAGACGATGCAATTGAAAGTATCCGAGAGTTACGCAAGCGCGGTGTAAATTTCCTTCGCCTCCCTGACACATATTATGAAATGGTTTGGGATCGAGTTGGTGATATCAAGGAAGAAAAGAAGATCATTCAAGATCTCGGTATTTTAGTTGATCGTGATGATCAAGGATACCTATTACAACTCTTTACTCGACCTGTGCAAGACCGACCGACATTATTCTTTGAAATTATTTGCAGGAGAGGTAGTCAATCCTTCGGCAAAGGTAACTTCAAAGCACTTTTCGAAGCACTTGAATTAGAGCAAGACCGACGCGGTAATTTATAACCCAACTTTAGGAATTAACTCGTGCCATATTACACTTCTCTTGGAGAAATCCCTCCGAAACGACACATTCAATTTCGCCGACCAGATGGCGTCCTCTATTCCGAAGAAGTGTTTGGCACAGAAGGATTCGTGGGTTCCACTTCTACGATATACCACATCCACCCACCAACACAAGTTTCGGGTTGGAAACATGAATACTCAACCAAACAGGAATATGTTGAACAAAATGTCATGCGCATGCGGCATGTAGTTTCCAATAAATTAACAAAACAGGGTGATCCAATTACTGGACGAACAGTTTTGTTCGGCAATTCCGATTGCGAGATGGGTGTTTGTGTTCCTGAAACTCCCATGAATTATCATTTTAAGAATGGACAAGGCGATGAGTGTATATTTATTCATGATGGCGCAGGCACAATCCACACCATGTTCGGGACATTGAAATTCAAAAAGTTTGATTTTGTCATTATTCCTAAAGGAACAATTTATAAAATCGAATTTGATTCTGCTCCGAGCGACGGTCCTCAGAACAGATACATGTATATCGAAACTGTGAATGCTTCACACATCGTTCCACCCAAGCGATATCTTGCAAAGAAAACTGCTCAATTTCTTGAACATGCTCCATATTGTGAACGTGATTTACGTATTCCGAAATTACCATTAGTTCATGATGAAATGGGTGAATTCGAAGTTCGTATTAAAGCAAGAGATAGCGTTCATAGTTACATGTACCCCTACCACCCTCTCGACGTCGTAGGATGGGATGGCTGTTACTACCCCTATTGTTTTAACGCATTAGATTTTTCATCGATTCTCGGTAAGCACCACATGCCGCCCCCGACGCATCAAGTGTTTGAAGCAGAAAACTTTGTCATTTGTGCGTTTGCCCCTCGCATGCTGGACTTCCACCCAGAGGCGATCAAAGTTCCATATAACCATTCCAACGTCGACAGTGATGAGGTTATGTATTACTGTGACAACAAATACACAGCACGCAAAGGAATTGGTGAAGGTTCAATGACCATGCACCCACAAGGGATCGCACATGGTCCACATCCGGGCACAGTTGAATCAACACTTGATCATACTTTCACAGATGAACTTGTTGTGATGTGCGATACATTTAGACCACTTTTCCCAACAAAAGCCGCGATGAAAATCGACGATGATGCTTACCCAAAATCATGGGAGGATTGGAAACCAATTCCCCTAGGAACATAACCTGATTCCAGTTCAGTTTATGAAGAAGCAGGTAGAATCACACCGGAACATTTTCCAAAACCGATCCGGGCCGCATTTTCAGATTCACACCATGCTTTGATTGTAAGTTCATCGCCATCTTGAAGAAATCTTCTCTGTGTTCCATCGGGCAATTCTAGTGGTTCAGTACCTCGCCAAGTAAGTTCAAGCAGACAACCTCTAGAATCCTTTGTCTCGCCACTGATCGTACCACTGCCAATCAAATCACCACTATTCATCGGGCAACCAGTACTTGTGTGATGCGCAAGCATCTGAGCGAACGACCAAGTAAGATTGGAAAGTGAGCTCTTTGTAAGTTGCATCGCTTTAAGATCCTCTCTTCGCATAGATGCAGAGGAGATTGAAACGCAACAAAACACATCGAGAACATCTTCCGTTACAGGTTGTAAATATTCAAGTAAAGGTGGATCTGCTTCTAACCGCGTTGGACCATTTTTTCTAAAAGGAGAAAGCGCATCAATTGTCACAATCCAAGGGCTAATTGTCGATGCAAAGTTTTTGGCGTTAAAAGGTCCAAGTGGTTGGTATTCCCATTTCTGTACGTCTCTTGCTGACCAATCGTTGAGAATCACAATGCCAAATAGATGCTCCATCGAAGCATCCATCGCGATTCGTTCTCCCATGTTGTTCCCCGTACCAATAAATGCACCGAATTCAAGTTCGTAATCTAACAATTTACATGGCGCGAAAATCGGAGCGCCGTCGTCGGGTTTCAATTGGCCATGTGGTCTTATAATTTCTGTACCTGTAATAACAATACTACTTGCCCTACCGTGATATCCAACTGGCAAATGCAAATAGTTTGGCATCAGCGGATCACCATCTGGCCTAAACATCTTCCCGACATTGGTCGCATGATTTCTAGCCGCGTAGAAATCCGTGTAGTCGCCAATTTTTGCTGGCATTATTAATAGTAGATCACTTTGCTGACATAAAATCTCAGGAGCAGGTTCACCGCATAATAATTCAAACAGTGCATGTCTCACGAGCGTCCAGACTTCATGCCCAAGTGACATGAAATCGTTGAGAGAGTCAGCCTGCAACGCAACGCTTATCTCATCTGCAAACTGCAACTTGTTTTGCTCTATTGCTTTTCGAAGGACTACTGCTTGGTCGCCAATTGCTACAACTATTCCATGCTTACTACAAACTCCCCATGGGAGGTTTTGAATTGGAAAGTCATTCCAACCTGTGCCATCAGCTACCCAACTTTTTGCATTTGCATCATGTGTATGATCAATCATTTTGTTTCCTTTAGCAATCCCATTTTTCTTAAATCTTCTCTTGGATCATCAAATGAACATGTACCAAGTGAGTTAAATAATTCCGCGCGTACCTGTTCTAACTGAGATTCCGTAAATGCTGAGAACACAGGTTCAGATGCATTTAAAATATATTCTACTTCCTCAACTGTTGCATTATGAATGCTCGCAGCGGCTGTTGCTTGGAGTACAGAAAGAAAACCATACTCGAGCACTCCTACCGTTTCATTCTTATGCTGACATGGATAATGCATTCCAGCTGTTGCCTTGAAAGCTTGTCCTGCAAAAGCGCAACTATGAATGAATCTAGCAAGCAAATTACTTGCAGGATATAAATCAGGTGTTATGCCACCAGTTCTTACTTTTGCGCCTGCTATAGAGCCAGAGAGACATGCAATCAAACCTCTAGGATCTTCTTCTATTGGCAACTCAATAAAAGGAAACAAATCATCGTGCAAAATAGACAATGCAAAGTCAATTTCTTCAGTTGTAGTTGCTTTAAATTCAACAACATTGGCTACTGCCCCGCAAGATTCAATATTGAAATCGATAGTTGTTTGTACTGCCTTTTCAAATGTATCACTACCTGCTGGGGGGAGCAACATGCTGAGCTGCCACATTTCCTCTTCCAAAGTTGGTAGCAAATTCTTTGCACATTCCTTGAACTCATCAAGTCGGTTCACAGGAATAATCAAACGGGCAAGCATCCAACTATCTTCTGACTTCAAAAAAGAAGCCCACTTATCTACTGTTGCTTGCATCTCTAAATTCGCGGGTGGATACAGTCCAGCAAAATCAATGAAACCTTCAAGCATGACCTCAGATTTAATTGTCGATGCAGTTTGCATATCAGACATCACAAACCGCTGAAAAATGTTCTAAACATCGAGTCAATCTACAAAGCGTCGAGTCCTTGCCAAGGAGAACGAGCGTGTCGCCAATGGGAGGAGAAACAGGACCACCTGCAACTGCAACTCGAACAGGCTGCGCTACCTTACCGAGTGCGCCATCAGCAAGTGAATCCGCAAGGGTATGCAAGCAAACGTCTATAGAATCTGCCTCCCAAGTCTCAATGGCTCTAAGCGCTTCAATGATCGCAGGCATCCGAGATAATCCAGTCACTTCACCTTTCAATAGCGCCTTCCTGACAGGCTTCGATTCTTCCCAAGTAATTGCATCATCATCGTTAATCAAAAACTTCGATGTCTCAACTGCATCTCGAAAGGTTTTAGATCGTTCGTGATTTGCCGATGCAAAAAGTGGGAATTTATCTCCAAGTGCAACAAACTTCGGGGCATACTTAGTACACCACGCTAGTAAACGCTCTTCAAATTCTTCTGTTGTTATTTTTTGCAACGCATCAAGGTTAAATGCAAGTAATTTCGCACGGTCAAACTTCGCAGGCGACTTAACGATTCGATCGAGTGAAAAGTTTTTGACTAAAAAGTCAGCATCAAACTGTTCAATATCATTTCCGGGAGACCAACCAAGCAAACACAAGTAGTTCAGGAGAACTTCTGGTAAATAGCCTGCTCTTTGGAAATCCTCTACGTTAATTTCTGGCAACTCAATACCGAGCGCATCTGCAAGTGCGTTTGCTTCGCCAATCTCTAATTGCACATCCTTAGAAGCGAGCCACGCACTCCACGATTCCATTGGAATGCAATCACTAGGTGGTGCTTCGACATTTTTTTCTCGTACAAATGTACGCAGTGTCTTGTCTTTATCACGCTTTGACATTTTTGAACCATCTGGATTAAAAATGAGAGATACATGAGAAAAGGTTGGTCTCTCAAAACCAAATGCATCTTGCAATAACACATGTTTGAAAGTGTTATTGAGATGTTCTTGACCACGAATAATGTTTGTCACACCCATCAGTGCATCATCAACTACCACTGCGAAGTGGTATGTTGGAAAGCCATCCGTTTTGAAAATGACAAAGTCATCAACTTCAGTGCGTTCTACTTGCACTTCGCCAACTACTGCATCTTGAACAATAATCGGACCCCCTTCTGGAACTTTGAACCGTACGACTTTTGGTTTTCCTTCGTCTATGTATTGTTGAATTGTCTCTTCACTTAAGTCGGCAGACGCGCGGTTATAGCGGTACGCTCGTTTTTCCTTCCGAGCTAAGTTTCGTTCGATGTCAAGTTCTTTTGGTGATTCAAACGCATAATACGCAAAACCTGCGTCTAATAATTTCTGTAGATATTCCTTGTAAAGGCCCAACCGCTTTGATTGATAATATGGGCCATTCCTACCTCCACCTGATCCTTCAAATTCTGGGCCTTCATCCCATCCTATATTCAACCATTTGAGATCTTCGAAAAATCCCGCAGTTGCTTGTTCGCTAGAACGTTTTTGATCTGTATCCTCTATTCGTAATAAATAATTTCCATCGTTTGCCCTTGCAAAAGCCCAGCAAAAAATTGCTGTTCTTGCGCCGCCTACATGCAAATGCCCTGTCGGACTAGGTGCAAATCTCGTACAAATTTTTTCAGCAATCATTGCAACTCCTTTTGAGATTGACGATGTTTTTTAATCTCTGTTATCGGGCCCGTAAGTGCATACCAGACAAATCCAAATGCCACCGTTTCTTGAAACCACCATATTCCAAAGAAAATGATAATGACTGTCACCGAAAGAAAGCGAAACGATTGGGGTCTTCCCAAATATCTACTAACAAAATGGTCGTATGGCATGTTTGAAACCATCGCAAGCGCGCAACTGAGTGCAACAATTGGAACACCAAAGGCGTAGGCTTGGCCTATCCAAACTGTATCAATTCCATTTGCAAGCAAATGCTGGTGCAACATGATCAATGCTACTACAACGCCAGCTGCGCCGGGCGAAGGAATGCCAAGAAACGCAATGTCATCAGTTGGTCCTTCTTCTGGCTGCGTTTCAACATTAAATCTCGCAAGCCTAAGAGCAGTGCAACAAACGTACACAGCTGCGATTGCCCACACTACTTTTCCCCAAGGCATATCTGCATCGGGACCCAGAACAGTCAAATGACCATCTTCGCCGAGATAACTACCAACAAGTGCCAATACCATCATTGCTGGCGCAACACCACACGTAACTAAGTCGGCTAGTGAATCTAGCATTGCACCAAGTTCTGTTACGCTTTTTGTAAGTCGCGCCACTGCACCATCAACGCTGTCTAAAAACATACCAAGAAAAACCATTGAACCTGCCATCGTCAAACCGCTCCAGCCCCATGGTCCGACCCACTCTGCACTCTTTGTTGCATAATGTATTGCAGCAAAACCAGCAACAAGATTGCCTAGTGTGAACAATAGAGGCCACACAATTTGCGGAGGCATCACCTTGCGAACGCGGCGGGGAACCTTAGACTCTTTTTCAACTGTCGGTTGATTTTCCATTGAACACACCATTTTACCATGACGGGTGTACCTAGTACGGCAAATCAAGTTCACAATACAAGGGAATAGGTACCCTTTTAAACCCCGTAAGTAATCCATATCCGCGATTCCATTGCCATTACTCCCTTACTTTGGCGATCCCAACGTGTGCTTCAAACAACATAAACGTGAGAATCGAGCTTTCAACAGGCCCACCCATAAGGGCTTCGCCGAGTCGAACGCCTGCTGGTCCCTCATCGAAGGGACCAGTCAAGTGTATGTGTGGTTCCATTTGCGATACAAGAAGCAACGCTTGCCGGTCTTCAAGCAAACACTCAATCATCAAACTAGAAAAAATCCGGCTCTCTGTTGGTGAAATATTTCTTCCCGGAACAATTCCTCGATCTGCTGGGACGTGCCAAACAGGTAATAGTTGAAGATAAAATTGATCTCCACTCTCCATCCCTATTTGCCAGCCACGAGAGAGTAAAGTCAAATATCCGTGATCGACAAAGTGAGAAATACCAGCAACAGTCACGAGCATTCCCGTAGATGGCATTTTACGCTGCAGAATATCTCTCCATTTTATGATTTGGCCATGCCAATCGTATCGCTCTTCATGGGAATCACCTAAAGATAATGTGATTGCTGGCAAATCAACTGTATCGATTATCCGAACAAACATGCCTTCAGATTCAAGGCGTTCTTCTAGGTTTGAATCGTTTAACGAAAAACCAAAATTGCCGAGTATTTTTTTAACATCATTACTGTTTGGTACAACAGTAAACTTTCGAATAGCAATTCCACTTCCAGGAGTTTCAATCCTTGCGTGGGCTACTACATCAACATGTTTTTCTGTAACCTTTGGTGCAGTACATCCAAAAACAGAAATAACAACAATAACGGTTGCTATTCTAAATCGCACGTATTCACCATGTCGATCAATTGGCGTAACCTTCCGAAACTACGGCGAGTATGTGGGACAATCAATCTGGGCAAATGAAGGTGATCTTCCTCACACGAAAGAGCCCCCGATTGGTAAATTTTTCCTTCTCTAATTATGTCTGAAAAAGAACCGTTAAGTTTTTCAATTCCTGATTCAGCAATTCGTTGGTTCAACCTAATAATATAATCATTTCGAACATACCTGCTTGAATGGTAATTTTTATAAAACTGCAGAATATGGGCTACGCCATCTTCAGGAGATGACGCAACGTGATACAGTGATTGATCTTCGGGACTAATTGTATTATTGCCAAGCAAATCAGTGACAATGTGCTTTTCCCAATTCGTCCAATACGTGCTGCCCTCGCCAGCAATCATTACAACAGGAATCATGTTTGCTTTACCAGTTTGGATAAGAGTGAGCGCTTCAAACAATTCATCTTGCGTTCCAAAACCACCTGGACATGCAACCACTGCGTCGGAGTGCGTCATGAACATCAACTTACGTGTAAAAAAGTACCGGAAGTTAATCAGTTTGTGATCTCCTTCGATGATTGCATTCGCAGTTGTCTCAAATGGCAAGCGGATAGCCAATCCAAAACTCGCTTCGCGCTGAGGGCCTTCGTGACCAGCCTTCATAATCCCATCACCTGCACCTGTGATTGCCATCCAATCAACTTCTGCCATTTGCTTTCCAAATTCCGAAGCAGCGATGTAATCTCGATGGTCTTCAGGAGTTCGTGCAGAACCGTAGATACTAACCTTTCGCGTTCCCTTGTACCGATTAAAAACTTGATATGCATAGCGCATTTCTTTTATCGCATGCGTGACTAATTTGACTTGGCCCGTGTCATGACCTTCCTTGGCCATTTTCAGGCAAGCGTCAATCATCTGCGCAATCATTTCGCTTCGTGGATCATTTTCAGCTAGGTGACTTACTTCGTCTACCATATCGCGCACTCTCTGCGAAAGATCATTATTTGTATTCATAATGTCTATTGTATCAAAAGAGTAAGAGAGACAAATCCTATCTTGTTAAATTTGGTAATGGCTCAAAAGTAATTTCAGGATCAAGCAACTGCCCTGTTACTTTCACAGCATATAACTGGTCTCCGAGGGCGCCCATGATTTGCCGGATGATTGGCCAGCCAACTCTTGGATGAAGTTCGACATCTAATTCAAAAGATGGAATCTTCATTGTTCCAGAACCATAAATGACTAACCCTTGAACAGAAGTGTCATCACCTGTCAATTTAATTTCTTGCAAATGAACTTCTTCACCATTGATATAGAGATCGATTGCCGCAGTGGTAATGGCCTCAGAAGCGGGTAACGTAAAATGGAGAAGTTGCAGTGCTCTCATGAAAGTTGGTATTTTTGCAAACATACCATTTGTAACTCTCATTTGCCCAACTCCTATTCTCGTGTCCAATTCTCCCCGAACACCTTCAATTGCAAGCCACCCTGTTAATTTACCTGTAAATTTAGATTTCTCTTCTGTATCTTCACTTTCAAGTTCCACGCCAGCGAGCAGTACTGTTATCTCAAACTCTTTTGATGCATCAACACCTACCCAACCAGCCAATGTAGCAACGCCGGAAGAGGATTTGCCACGAACATTCTCAAATATCATCTTTTGGCTTTTTGGGTCCAAAACCAATCCACCACCAATGTTTGTAATTTTTCTACCAACAGCAGTCATCTTGTCCAACTGGAGGCTGAGTTGCAAAGAAATTAATTCCTCTTCGTCATATATTCCTTTCACTTCAGTTGTGCCATCAATTTCAGTCAGCGGTAAACCTGCGTTCATCGAAACGTCTCGTAATTGAATATCACCATGAAAATCTATTCCCAGTTCAGTCCAACTCGGCCCAGCGAGCGAAACTTCGCCTTGAATTACTTTGCTCGTGCCGCTCCCGATCTCCATGGCAACTAGTGTATCACCCACAACAGGCGGCAAAACTGCAAACAAACTCTGATCGTCTGCGGGTCCAACCCAATCTAATGTAAATGCACCTTTCACAGTTTCATTTGTATTAATTTCCCCATCAATTGCAAATTCACCTTGCCCAAGTTTTCCAGACAGATGTTCAAAATGCACACCACGGTTGTCGAAGATAATACGATTTTGATTTTCAATATTAGTTTTTATAAACTGTGCTTGCGCTACACGTTTATT
>JABABS010000089.1 GCA_014238125.1 Phycisphaerales bacterium | reverse complement strand
TTGATGATTGTGATTTAACATTCGGAGAACTTGCAAAAATTGAAGATGCAATCATTGCACGATTGAATTCAATTTACCACACTCGCGTAAAGTATCCAGAAGATGAAAAACCTGAAGAGTTAGAAGAAGAAATTCAAGAAATTGAAGAAGAAGGTGATTTAGATGGGTGATAGAGAAACGATGGATATCATTCCATTTCTTCCATCAACTTTGCAAGACCAGCCAAATCCATTTGTACTCTAAGTTTCCAACCCTTATCATCGGCACCAAGCACAACTTCAGTTTTTGCAGTCGGGCCTGATTCAATTGTTTTAGAACGTCTATCTGTTCCTCCAGCATTTGCAATTGCCATAAACGTATCTACGAATTTATGAGCGTCCATCGACAAGGCGAATTCGATTGAGAGATCCTCGTTCGATGTGATCAAACGAGATAAATCTGTTTCACCTTCCATTTCAATGAAGGGCAATACTTTTCTAGACCCAAACACAAAACCAACCCAATCGCCAAGTTCACCAAAAGAAAGGATCGTGTCGGCTGGTACAACTGCATTCATCGCCTTCAAATCCGCGATGTCTTTCCCAAGCATGTTCACTTTCCACGTCGTAGGTTCATCAGTTACTGTCAATTCCATCTGAAATTGATTTGCAAATTGTTGTGTCATTTCATTGATCATAGATTTACCCCGTGCGAGATATGCGCTGGGATCAGAAGTTTCTGCAAGTGCAAAGATAGTTAAACCATCTTTTATATCAAGGTCATACATCACGACATTATCACCATGTAGGTGTGCGAGTTCTCGCATGACTTGAGGCACAGCAACAATCGGAATTTCAGTAATGTTTTTAGTCATTGAACCTAATTGAGAATCCAACAACATCTGCGTGAACTCACGCGACATCGCATACTGTAATGCTCCACCCTTCATTGATGTTGCCATATCAAGCATCCCACTATTATTTACATCAAGTACTGAAGGATTCGTTCTCGCAACCATGAATTCCATATCTAATGAACCATTGTTCAAAGAAGCACTTACTGACATTGTGTCTACTCCGGCACAAAATTGCATTACTTTTCGAAATGCCTGGCTGATTAAAGCAGTTTGTTTTCTAGTTTGTGTATCAATGACACCTGTTGGCCCAGGCTTATTCATTTGCCCAATCATCATGCCACCAGCCATTTGTGTAATTGGTCCAATCTGTGACCAGAGTTTTTTAAACAACACATGCAAGCTAACTTGACTGTCTGGTAATTTCGCAAAAATTGGTGATATTTTCCCGCCCTCTGGGGGTGACCAACTGTTTCCACCAGCAGCGATAAACCAGCCATCATGTGTTGTGCTTGTGTTCACGCCACTGAATGGATTGAGTTCAAGCGTTTGCCCTCGTTTGGGTTTACATATCACAACCAAGTGAGGCATCACACCGAACATGCCCGCTGGGCGTTGACCTTCTGAAACTACTCCCGGTTCAATCGAAAGTAAAATGTCTTGCGCATAATCAATTGCTGCTGGATTCTTAATGAACTGAGACAAAAGATCGTTAAGTGGAGATCCCCCTTGGGTAGGTGATATCGCATTGAGAGAAGATTGAATCGCTCTTGCGTCTTTTATGGAAAGAATAGCAAGGGCATCAGGTGATACTAAATCTTGTGGATGCTCTGCAAATGAGAAAGTAGTGAGCGCGAGAACCATGCATGTTATTAGTTTCATGTAGCACAGTGTACCGCAAGCACTTTTCTTTGAGCTGATGCAAGAGGCAACGCGTCTAAGGTGTCACTTGTATGCCACCTAAAACGATCATCTTTCACTACTTCGCATGTATATACGGTAAAGTCGATAATTCGATGGGTCAATGTATGTTCAAACGAACCTGCCAAAACAAGATCGTTTTCAATTTGCAAGGCTTCTGCAATTTGAGCCTTTTTTAGTTTTCTTGTTGATTCCAAAGTTGGAACTTGCCACATACCGGCCCATAGCCCTTGATCACCTCGTTGTTCAAATGCAAACTTCCCGTTACATCTCAGCACAACTGCATAATGATGTAATTGTTTTCGCTTTGGAGCGGTCTTTGGAGGCGGGACTTCATGTTGTGTGTTTTCTGCATAGGCTTTGCATTCACTCGAAAGCGGACACAACTCACATGACGGTGATTTCGGCGTACAAATAGTTGCACCAAGTTCCATAAGTCCCTCGTTGAAAACACTCGGCGTTTTAGAATGTAACACAAGTTCAGTTGCATGTTCCCATGACCAATTACATGGCGCTGCTGTATCTCTTTTATTTTCAAGTCGGCAAACTACCCGATGCACATTTCCATCAACAATTGGAACTCGCTTATTAAATGCAATCGAAGCCACTGCGCCTGCGGTATATCTCCCAACTCCCGGAAGTTGTAATAACAAATCCACTTCGTATGGAACTTCCCCGTCAAACGTATCGACAATCATCTCCGCTGCTTGCTTCAAGTATTTTGCTCTTCTGTAATACCCAAGTCCCTGCCACAACGCGAGCACGTCTTGTTCATCGCATATAGCCATACTTTTCGGGGTTGGGAACTCTGTCATCATCTTGGGCCACCGCTGTGCCACTCGTTCAATTTGTGTTTGCTGCGACATGAACTCGCTTACAAGTCTGCCCCAAGGAGTACTCGAGTTTCTCCATGGTAAATTTCTTGCCTCAGCCGTGAACCATGCTTCAATATAGGCGGTTATTTTCAAATTTCTTTTTGTATTTGTGCCCACAAATACAAGAATAATCGCCTTGGACGTAAAAAAGTAATATATTTACAACAGTTTCGACCGAATTTCGTCCTATACTTATTTATAGAAATGTTTCGCTTACTTCCAATTCTTTTGCTCGTATTGCACTCGATCCCATTTTCTGGTGTCGTTGACACAGTCGCTGTAACCATAGATACGCACCAAAATGTCTCGTGCTGCGGAGATTTCTGCCAATGTGCTGCTAGTTGTTGCCAATGCAATCAGGACGAGCAAGAAGCCCCTGCACCTACAAAAGCTCCATTCACGCCAAAAATAATTGATCTTGCTACTCCTGCAAGTTCTACTTCATATCAACCCCTAGCGCTCACACTTGCGAGTGAGGTCGCACGTGTCCCACAAGCCATGGTGGTTATTGCCTCGCATAACTGCAGGCAAGCACTTCTTGGTCGTTGGCAGAACTAATTCATCAATTTCATAGCACTTCTGCGCGCATGCTGTATTTCAGCATTCGCATCATTAAAATATTTCATTCAAATTAAATTTATTTGGAGACAAAAATGTATAACACAATTACTTTATTCGTATTAACTGCACTCGTTTTAACCGCTATTGGTTGCTCAGAAACTCAAAAAGTTTATGACAATACACCACTTCAAGGATCAAGCGTTTCGTTCGCTGTAGCGGGCATGGGTTGTCCAAAATGCGCTAATAATATCACTCTAGTTCTTGAAAAAGTAGATGGAGTTGATGCTCCCACAATAGATATGTCAACAGGACTAGTTAGAATTGATTTTCTCGGCGATAGCAGACCATCAGAATCTGATCTGGCTACAGCTGTTAGAGAATCTGGCTTTACTTATAAAGGCATAAAAAATGAAAACTAAGTTTTTTTTAGTATTGTTTCTCTCGATCACACCCTGCTTAAGTGCAGTAGCCCAACAAGCGACGAACACCTTAGCCCCCACCATGCCAGGGAAGGGAAATTTAGTCATAAGACCAATTTTTAACTATTACAAGTTAAAGCCCTCAGAGCAAAATTTGTTTTCTGGCACCGTGTTAGAATCAGCAGTTCATTTTGACTATGGACTTACTGGTGCCACATCCTTAATGTTGCACGTCTCAGAAGAACGTCAAGATGAAGATCAGGAAATGCGATTGAAAGGCTTTACCGATTTAAAGATGACTTTCAAATGGCGGTTTTATCAAGATGATTTCGGCCCAGTTGACACTTTCAGATTAGGCTTTTTAGCAGGCATAGAAATGCCAACAGGAAGCTCTGAATTTACCTCCGACACAACAGTACCTTTTATCGGCCTTTCAGCAATGTATATAGAAGGCCGCCATGGAGTTACTTCATCTGTAGTTTTCCACGCTACTGATGGAGATTTTGATGATCCCGTATTAGCTGGTGACAAAGAGGCAAATCATATTGCATTTAACGCCGCTTATCTTTACAGAATTAAACCTGAAGCGTATAGCCAAGATTTAGTAGCCGCTTGGTATATTGGAGCTGAATTGATTGGTAATTGGGAAAGTGATGATGATTTGGAAATCTTGCTCGCACCGATCCTGCTTTATGAAGCTCCTTCGTGGGCTTTTGAGTTAACTTATGGAAAACCAATTTACGAAGATGTCAACTTTCGCCCTGAAACAGATTACACGGTGTCACTTGGCTTTAGATTTCTATTCTAAGTGGCAGTCAGTTAATTTCCATCCCTATTAAAAAGAGCCCCACTCCAAGAGTGGGGCTCTTTCAATAAGAAACTATACGCTATGCGTTACGGACACGCACCCCAAGCATCGACGATTGCAAGCAAGTCGCCAACATCTACAGTGCCATCACCATTGATGTCACCTGCGCCGCCTGACTGACCCCACATATCAATTACGATAAGGATGTCAGCAACGCCAACCATGCCGTCGCCGTCTGCGTCACCAGTACAGGATGCATCGTCACAATAACTATCTTTAATAGAAACCGCATCAACAGCTGCTTCGACAACAGAACCTGTGTTCAAGTCACCACAAGTAAATCGAACTTGAACACTGCCTGAGCCAGACAATGCCTGTTCTACGTCATACCAACCACCATCTGATTCTGCAACTGGTCCAACTGTTTCAAGGTTAATCCAAGCGCCTCCATTGTATGAAACGTCAACGTAGAAATAATCGTTGTTAGGATCTCCGCCATTACAATTTGAGCCGTTGCTATACCAGCGTGAGTAGCTTAGAAGTGCGCCATCACCAAATTCCATTTCTGGGGATGTAAGGATTGTGCTGCCATCATCGACGTCTTCGTCAACGCCGTTACCAGTGACATAACACATGCCAGAGCCATCTGCATCTGTAGGATTGTCGCAACGTACTCCACCATTGGATGGTGTAACGCGTTCCCAATTTCCTGTGCCAGCACTATTTGTAACATCCCACCCTTGGTCAGTGTTAAAGTCATCATCGAATGTGACCTCACTACCTGTATACGCCATCGCACTCCAAGTAGAACTTGGTGCACCGTAAGGGCTCACGATTGTGTCCCCATCTGTTGTATCAACAGAGATGTACCAATCTACACCGGCACCGCATTCGAATGCTGGGAATGTTGCGTCGTAACCTGAGTCAAGTGGAGCAGTGCCCCAACCCGAACCATCGTTCCAATGAAGCATGCCACCTGCTGGTTCAGAAGTACCAGCAGAAACATCAATGGCTACCATCGTGCCACCATTTGGATCAACCAAAGTTGGCTGACCATTTGGATACTCAATCACAATGGCTGGATCGGTTTGACAACCATCACCTGGACCATCAACAAACAATGAACCATTACCCTCAGATGAGCCATCCCATCCACCAACGCGGATGAGGTATTGAGCGCCACCAGTGACATTGAATGTCGTAGTTGAGGTGTATCCACCACAACCACTACCATCGCCATTACAAGCAACTTGAGTCATGCCATCACATGTGCCTTCATACACAACGATATCACTATCAAAGTTAATGAGATCACAAGTACTTACTGTCATTGAGCCATTATCACATGCAACATAACTGAACCAAACGTCTGCGTTCATCTCGCCAAGGTATGTTCCAGAACATTGTGCTTCACTGTAGGGATCATCGTCTGACATTGCACCAAGGGTTAATAGATCCCAAGTGCCATCTGAAATTGGTTGCGCCGATGAACAGAAGTCATTTGGCAATGGTACACAACTGACTTGATTACAGTAGTACCCGTTTCGCCAAACTCCACCCGCTTCAGTACATGATGCGGACGTGAGTTCACTACATTCTTCATCAATACAGCAAGCGTATGTTGCTGGTGGTGGCCAATCATCCATGTGGTGCATCGCAAACCCAGCAAGAATTTCTGCTGAGTGTGGCGTGCCGTTTGAAAGATCGCCATCATCATCATCGAGCGTGAGCCAATCTGTTGTAATCGACGGATCAATTTCTGTCCCTGCATGCATCATGATTGAGTTAACAGCAAGTGGTGAAATAATATCCAGCGCTTGACCGGGATACGCGGCTTCAACTGCAGCGTACGCATCCCAAACACAGCCAGAGATTAACTGACCACAATCGTGAATTCCGCCAGAGCATGGATATTGATGATTGTTAATTGCATTACGAATACCATTCACGCAATCGTCAGAATAAAAACCACGGGCGAGTTGATTGTCGCCAGTAATGAGGACACCCATGACATCGCCCATGCCTTCGCCGTATGCACCTTGACCACTGCCTGCAACTGCAACCATGTGGTGTCCATATTCGTGATGAACGATGACAGAAAACGCAGTATTACTACATCCACCACCAGCATTGTAAAAGTTAATCGATGAGTAATCATAAAATGCATTACATGTACCACTCACTCCTGTTTTCACAGGGAATGAAGTTTGCGTTCCAATTGTTGGAAACGCTGGTGCGTAATGAAGCGTAAAGTCACGCACGACATTTGCATGAAGATAGGCATTGACTTGTGCGCGGTATTGTTCGCTTGAATTTGGTTCATTATGCATGAAATATGGATCACTACTGTTTTGAGAAAGTGACGCATCAGAACCTGATTGGTTTTGTGAGTCAAACCATTGGCCATCAAGCGTAGAGGTAATTGTTCCTGAACCTGTCACCGAAAAATTGCCATCAGCGTCTGCATACGAAGTGTTTCCACCGAGGGTTACTTTTGCATACGGCATACCTGTAGCAGATTCCACTTCACATACGTCAGCGCCTGAACTTTCAGTCGCAACACCTGAAACGTTGCCATCTACATGTAGAATTCGGTTTACTGAATGAAGAATTTCGCCTGTCTGTGCATTCACAACAAGTTCAAACTTGCGGTATGTTTCAATATCCCATGAACCACCAGAAGTTGCTTCAAAAACTAAAGCTTCGACTGGTTCTTGTGCTTCTTTTTCAGTACCTGCAAAGACCATCAATTCTGGATCTGTGATTGTTACATCACGTCCAAGTTTGGTTGCTGCAGCCATGAGTGCAACTGCATCATTCACTTCAAATTTGTTTGATCGTTTAAATCCTGCAACATCTTGTAAGACTGTTGTTGAGTGCACAGCTGGAAATCCATTAACATTGCGAACAAGAACCATCAACCGTGTTTCATACACTGGCAAACCATCTGCGGTTTGCATGTAATACACACCAGTAAATTTATGTTCACCAGTTTCTTGGTTATACATAAGTTCTTGAACCGAATGTCCGTCAGGGAATGGACCTCGAGCAATGAACTCTTTAGGATCAACACCAAGGCCTTGAGACCAAGTGCTAATAAAGTTTTCGGCTGCATCAATCGGCGTTCGCCCTGTTGCAAGTTCTGGAGCATTCAGTTTATGAATTTGTCCATTTCTTTCGAACGTACGCAATTTTGGGTGATCGCTACGTAACTTTTGCATCGCTTCGGATGCGGGAAGTTCTGCTGCAAATGATGCTGCAGAAACGATGACCGACGCAACAGCGAAGGTCGAAATATAGTATTTAAACATGTCTTAATGTTTCCTCTCTAAGGGTTTTCCGTGTGATTCTCCAATGTATAAACACCACACATTGAACATACTGACAGATTTTACGAAAAATGCAAGGATTAGATGCCACTAAACACTAACTTGTTAAACTGGGCAACTCAAAAAACAAGCCACCTCAAAGAAGTGGCTTGTTTTTATTTAAAAGATCGTTACTTCAAATCAACATGGTCCCCAAGCATCGACGATTGCAAGCAAGTCGCCAATATCCACAATGCCATCACCATTAATGTCACCAGCGCCGCCTGTTTGACCCCACATATCAATCACAACAAGGAGATCGGAAACACCAATCATGCCGTCGCCATCGGTATCACCGGCACATGCTGGATCGTCACAGTAGGGATCCTTAACAGCCACTGCATCTACTGCAGCTTCGATAACTGAACCTGCGTTCAAGTCACCACAAGTAAATCGAACTTGAACACTGCCTGAACCAGACAATGCCTGTTCTACGTCATACCAACCACCGCTAGATTCAACGACTGGTCCAACTGTTTCAAGGTTAATCCAAGCGCCTCCATTGTATGAAACGTCAACGTAGAAATAATCGTTGTTAGGATCTGCACCATTACAATTTGAGCCGTTGCTATACCAGCGTGAGTAGCTTAGAAGTGCGCCATCACCAAATTGCATTTCTGGAGATGTCAGGATTGTGCTGCCATCATCGACATCTTCGTCGCTTCCGTTACCAGTGACATAACACATGCCAGAGCCATCTGCGTCTGTAGGATTGTCGCATCGTACTCCACCATTCGATGGAGTAACGCGTTCCCAATTTCCTGTACCAGCACTGTTTGTAACATTCCACCCTTGGTTAGTGTTAAAGTCATCATCGAATGTAACCTCACTACCTGTATACGCCATTGCATTCCATGTAGAAATTGGCGCATCGCTGGGACTTCTGACTGTATTTCCAATTGATGTTTCAATTGAGATATACCATGCGATATTGTCTCCACAATCGAAAGCTGGAAAAGTTGCATCGTACGTTACACCCAGTGAGGAAGAATTCCAACCTAAACCCGAGTTCCAATGAAGAGTTCCACTAGCAGGTTCTTCTGTACCTGCTGCGACATCGATGTTCACAATTGAACCACCGTTTGGATCAATCAAAGAAGGTCGTCCATCCGGATAACTTATAGTTAAGGCAGGGTTTGGACATTCATAAGAATCACCCATGTTGTGCATACTAAAACCTGCAATAATTTCAGCACAGTGCGGAGTTCCCGTATCAAGATCACCATCATCATCATCGAGAACTAACCAGTCCAACGTAATTGAGGGCGAAATGCTAGTACCAGTATGCAACATGATTGAGTTGACTGCTAGAGATGAAACAATGTCATGACCTGCTATTGGGTATGATGCTTCCATTGCTTCGAGGGTGTCCCAAACACAACCAGAGATCAATTGGCCACAGTCATGTATTCCACCATTGCATGGGTATTGATGTCCATTGTCTGCATTACGGATACCGTTTACACAATCATTGCTGTAAAAGCCACGCGCTAGTTGGTTGTCACCAGTAATGAGTACCCCCATAACGTCGCCCATACCTTCACCATATGCACCCTGACCACTGCCAGCAACTGAAACCAAATGGTGACCGTATTCGTGGTGAACAATGACTGAGAATGCAGTATTGCTGCAACCGCCACCGGCATTGTAAAAGTTAATCGAGGAATAATCATAAAATGCATTGCACGTTCCACTCACACCAGTGTTCACAGGAAAACTAGTTTGTGTACCGATAGTTGGAAACGAAGGAGCGTATTGCAGTGTGAAATCACGAACAACATTTGATTGCAAATACGCGTTCACTTGAGCACGAACACTTTCACTTGAGTTTGATTCGTTGTGCATAAAATATGGATCAGCACTTGAAAGTGAAGCATCTGAACCAGATTGATTGTTCACATTGAACCATTGCCCATCAAGCATCGATGTAATTGTGCCTGAACCAGCAATTGTAAAGTTACCGTTCACATCTGCATATGCGGTGTTTCCGCCAAGCGTTACTTTTGCATAAGGAAGGCTTGCTGCTGATTCAGGGTCACAAACATCTGCGCCTGAACTTTCAGTTGCCATGCCCGAGACATTACCATCAACATGGAGAATCAAATTCGTCTCTTGAATAATTTCACCTGTACTTGCATTTACGACGAGCTCCAACTTTCGATAATTTTCAAGGTCCCAGTGTCCACCTGTTGTTGCTTGATAGACAAACACTTCGGTTGGTTCGTAGGATTCCGTTTCTGTTCCCGCAAACACCATCAATTCTGGTTCAGTAATTGTGACATTTTTACCAAGTCTTATCGCTGCTGAGATAAGAGCAACTGCACTGTTTGTAGCGAATTTACTCGTTTGTTTAAAACCCGAAACATTTTGTAATACGGTAGTTGAACTCACTGCTGGGTAGCCTTCAACGTTTCGAACAAGCACCATTAATCTCGAGCCATACACAGGGAGACCATCCGCCGTTTGCATGTAATAAATACCCGTGAATTTATGTTGACCGGTTTCTACGTTGTACATCAATTCTTGCACTGAATGGGCGTCTTGAAATGGACCACGTGCTACAAATTGTTTGGCATCTACACCAAGACCAGCTGACCATGTTTCGATAAAATTTTCTGCAGTATTTATTGGAGAGCTACCTGAAGCAAGTTCTTTATCAATTAGTTTGTGAATTCGACCGCCCTGATCGAACGTCCGGAGACGTGGATGATCTTCTCGAAGTTGCTGCATTGCTTCGAATGCAGGTATAACTTCTGCAAAAGAAGCAGTAGATACGATGACCGATGCGACTGCAAAGGCTGAAATAGTGAGCTTAAACATAATCTTGGGGTTCCTCTCTGGGTAATTGGTGTACTTAATACTGACAGATCATACGGAATTAAACAAGGAAAAGATGCATAAAACCCCAAGAATGTCAAATTGGGCAATGTTGTGCTGTATAGATCAGCAAATACCCCACGCATTGGGTGGAATAGATCCAATTGTGAAATCAGCATGAAGTGATGTCGTCACAAAAATGATTGCATAGAGCAATTTGTTTAAGCATCATGTTCCTTTCAAAAAAAAACGCCCGCTAGTATTGTAACTAGCGGGCGCTTGAAATCAAAATACATTATTCAGGACATGCGCCCCAAGCATCAATAATCACAAGGAGGTCACCAACACCAACGGTGCCGTCTTCATCGACATCACCGTCGCCACCTGCTTGGCCCCACATGTCAACGACTGCAAGTAGGTCTTCAACCCCAACGTTCCCGCTACCATCAACATCGCCAGGACACGGTGTGCCTGTGTCACACGGTTCGCCAGGTCCGTCAACTGATAGTTGACCGCTACCTTCACTACTGCTTCCCCAACCACCTACGCGGATTAAATAGTCGGTTCCTTGGCTCACGTTAAATGTTGTCATGGATGAATATCCACCACATCCATCACCATCACCGTTACATGCGATTTGGGTTTTGCTGCCACAGTTGCCTTCATACACAACGATGTCTGTGTCAAAATCAACAATATCACAAGTACTTACTGTCATAGAACCGCTACCACATGCAGTGTATGAGAACCAAACATCTGCAGTCATTTCACCAAGGTAAGTTCCACTGCATTGATCCTCGTTGTATGAATCACCGCTGTGGCTCGCTCCAACTGTACTAAATGAATGTGTGCCATCAATAACTGCTGTCGCAGTTGAGCATTCATCATTACCAAGTGGTTCTGGAAAATCAGCCATATTATGCATACCGAAACCAGCAAGAATTTCTGCAGAGTGAGGAGTACCGTTAGTCAAATCACCATCATCATCATCAAGTGTGAGCCAGTCATACGTGATTGATGGACTAATACTATCACCTGAGTGAAGTAACATTGCGTTAACTGCCAGGGATGAAACAATGTCATGACCTGCTATTGGGTATGATGCTTCCATTGCTTCGAGGGTGTCCCAAACACAACCAGAGATCAATTGGCCACAGTCATGAATTCCACCATTGCATGGGTATTGATGTCCATTGTCTGCATTACGGATACCGTTTACACAATCATTGCTGTAAAAGCCACGTGCTAGTTGGTTGTCACCAGTAATTAGTACACCCATAACGTCGCCCATACCTTCACCATATGCTCCTTGGCCATTGCCAGACACTTCTACGAGGTGATGTCCATATTCATGGTGTACTACAACAGAGAAAGCGGTGTTACTACATCCACTTCCAGAGTTATAAAAGTTGATAGATGAATAATCGTAGAATGCATTACAAGTTCCACTTACACCAACATTAACAGGGAATGATGTTTGAGAATCAATCGTTGGAAAACTTGGGTTAAATGAAAGTGTAAAGTCTCGAACAATATTACTTTGAAGGTATGCATTCACTTCTGCACGGTAAGACTCACTTGAATTTGAATTGTTATGTACAAAATTAGGATTGCTGCTATTTTGTGAAAGCGATGAATCTGAACCGCTATAATTGTTTACATTAAACCACTGACCTTCGAGTTTTGATGTGATATTCCCTGAACCAGCGATCGAATAATTACCGTTTTCATCTGCATACGCTGTTGCACCATTGCGTGTGACCTTTGCGTAAGGAAGCCCAGCAGAAGATTCGGGGTCACAAATGTCAGCACCTGAACTTTCGGTGGCTACACCAGAGACGTTGCCGTCTACATGAAGGATACGATTTGTTTCTTGAAGAATTTCACCAGTTTCTGCGTCCACCACAAGTTCATATTTTTGATACGCATCACCATCAATGTGAGAACCAACTGTTGCTTCAAAAACAAGAGCAGCGCGTGGTTCGTTATGTGTTTTTGTTGTGCCAGCGAATACCATCAGTGCTGGATCATTGATTACAACTGATGAACCAAAGCGTATGGCTGCAGACATCAGCGCAAGGGCGTTGTTATTTACAAGACGATGAGGTTTCTTAAAACCAGCGACATCTCTAAGATCTACTGTTGCATTGGTGACTGGATTATTGTCAACATTACGAACGAGTGTCATTAGACGCGAGCCATATACAGGAAGTCCATCAGCAGTTTGCTTAAAGTACACACCAGTAAATTTGTATTCACCAGTTTCTTGGTTGTACATAATTGGTTGAACGCTGTGTCCGTCATCGAATGGACCTTCAGCAATAAAATCTTTCGCATTTACGCCAAGTGCGTTTGACCATGTTTGAATAAATGAATCAGCAGATGCTTGTGCTGTGCGACCAGTTGCAAGTTGTGGACCAACCATCTTTGTAATGTTGCCCCCAACTTCCATTGTTCTAAGTTTTGGATGATCTTGTCGAAGTTGGTACATCGATAACTGGGCAGGTTCTGCTGCAAACGCAAAAGGCGTTGCAAAACAAATTGCCGTGATGAGAAGAGTGACTTGACGTGAGTTGAACATGGGGGAATCCTTCCTTGAGGGGTGAAACTGGGCAAGGCAACAAACGTCTGCTCCCTTGCGTATAGTTTCGCAACTTTAATATGCACGGTTTCAGCAAATAAGCAATTGAATCATCTTTATTTAGGTGTATCTGCCGTTTTATTTGATTAAAACTGTCGTTATTTACTCAATATTAGCACTTGCCAGAATTCAATTGGCGTGAAACAAGTGCCCCATACACAGACACTCGATTGGTTTGATGATTTCGATGAAAATGGAATTATTGATGTATCTACCTCCTTGAACTAGGCGGCACATTGGGAAACTACCTTGATTTGCCTGATACTTGCTATTTTGACCTCAAATGGGATGGTGTAGTTGGGATTGAAGAAATTCTCAATTTAATCTCAAATTGGGGCTAACTCCTGAAACCTATCCCTCGCTTCACACGTACATATATGTAGCTCTCTATATTTCTCTTTTTTTGCTCCCTCCCTCTCATTGTAGACAATAGTCTGCAATTTCCAACCCCGATCGTTGCTTCGAGCAACGCGGGGTTGTTTTTTCATAGACCCCGAATACATAATAAAGTCCTATAAATTGTAAGTTTTGGGAAAAGAGCCCGAATAATCAATTAAAGACCACCTTTCAGTGGAACATTCATTTGGAAGTGACGAATAAACAGTTAGAATTGAAGATGAAATTCCAAATTTAAAGGCAGTAAAACATGAAAACTAGACTAACAATAATTGGCTTTTTAAGTATTGCCTCAGCCCCAATGCTCTTTGCAGACGACATCGTCCTTGATCTGAACTCATCAGTTAGTTCACAGCAAATCTTTCTCGGCGAACCAACAGTTACGTGGAGATACAGTGCTTCCCTAACACAAGGCCCAGCTTCCACACTCAGTTCAATTCCAAATTCTTATCTGGGACCAATTATTTCGGTCAATACTGGAGACAGGGTACAAGTGCATCAGGTAAACAATCTGATGGGTGAAACAACTACACACTTTCATGGAATGGATATTCCTGAAATATCAGACGGACATCCAAAAGACGCGTTTGACCCAGGTGAATCATACGACTACGAATTTATTGTTCGAAACCGTGCTGGTACATATTGGTACCACCCACATCCAGACATGATGACAGGCATGCAAGTCTATATGGGATTGAAAAGTTTTTTCATTGTCAGCGATCCCCAAGAGCAAGCATTGGATTTGCCACGTGGTGAATACGACCTACCAATTTGCATACACGATGCAGATTTCGATCAAGACAACCAGTTTGTTTACACCGGTGCTAACATGATGGGGCAATTTGGGAATACCCAACTTGTTAATGGACAACCAAATTACAATTACTCTGCTGCAACAAGAATCTATCGATTGCGACTTCTCAACGGAGGTCAATCAAGAATTCTCAAACTTGCGTTTGATGATGGCACACCGATCGTCGTGATTGGTGTTGATGGCGGACTACTAGAAGCACCAGAGGAATATCCTTACCTCCTTATGGGTCCTGGTGAAAGGTATGAACTGTGGGCAGACTTTAGTGATAAAACCGTGGGTGAAGTTATTACGCTCAAATCTCTTTTATACGATGAATTTGCTGGAGGCATCGGTCAAGGTGGTGAAAGAGATATCATGACATTTACAATTGATCGTGCTGAAGAAGAAACACTCATCCTTCCAACATCACTTGTGCCTATGGGCGAAGTCTACGATGTTGCGGATATTCAAGATGAAAAATATTGGCCAATTACATTTGAAAGTGGAATGTTTTTGCTCAATGGCGAAATGTGGGACATGACTGACATGACTGCCACGGTAGAAAATGAGCGAGGCGTAGCGGATGAACTTGAATTAATCACGATGACAAATCATGAAGGCAATATCCAGTTTGCACACCCGATGCACTTCCATGGCCGGCAGTTTCAAATTCATAGCCGATCGATGGTAGACCCTGATAGCGAAGAGGGATACAACACTGTAAAAGATGGGATCGTTGATAGTGGCTGGCACGACACGTTTATGATCATGCCAAATGAAACTGTTCAGTTTCTCGTTCGATGGAGCCGTCACCCTGGTCTCTTTATGTGGCACTGTCACAACCTTCCCCACGAAGATATGGGGATGATGCGTAACTTCCTTCTCTCTGAACCCACTTGTCCCAGCGATCTAAACTACGATGGTTTTGTTGATGTGGCCGACCTCCTTGTGATTATTGGCGCATGGGGAACACCTTTTGGCGATGTTTCAGGAGATGACATAACAGATGTCAGTGATATCTTGG
>JABABS010000044.1 GCA_014238125.1 Phycisphaerales bacterium | reverse complement strand
GAGTTTTTGAGTTAACGGACTATGACCGCACTCACGCTCAATATGCGTGTTGTAGATGGGTAACTTCTACTCTTTGTGCAGGGTGCCTTTGCTCCACGCAAGAATGGTTTCAACATCTTTTGGTAGCATTTCGGAGTTTGGATGGAGGGGAACATAAAACCAAAGTGGCATCTCGCCTTCTTCAACTTCTTCGCCACACTCCTCACGCTTGTGGTCTCGCTTTTCTGTGCTGTAGCTTGCCCATTCAGAGAAGTTCAAATGTGCTCGTCCATCTCGTACATCATTGCTGACGAGCCAAGACATTGGTGCAACGTAGGAGTACCATGGCCAGACAGTCTCGTTTGAATGACAGTCGTAGCAAGAGGTACGAAGAATAGTCATAACTTTTTCTGGCGCTTCAATTTCACCAGTGACTGGCGGGTTTGTATGTTCTGCAGGGAAAAATTGAATTACGATTACAGCAACAATTAGTATCCCGATTAAATACTTTACAAAACCACATTTTTTGCAGAGTTTGCATTTCATAAAGTAGACTTTACCAGAACACGACTTCGTGTTGCACATGCCTTGTTTTATAAGGGACAATTATTAGGATGTGTTACGCAGGCGTTTGTTCATCTTTCGAATCCAAACGACTAAGCAAGGGGGGTAGATAATCCAAGCAATCAAATTCCAATTTGCTGGAAGAGTGAAAATTAAAGCAAGAAATAGTGAAATCCCTAACCAACCAATCACGCTCATTTTCCACATGAATGATCGCTTCGGACCTGCAGGGGTTCTTGATATTGAAATCCAAGTACCAAAGATACCGCCAGCAGCCCCTATAGCACATCCAATAATTGCTCCCCATAAGCCAACAGAACTTGCTTCAAACATTATTTTATATTACACATTAAAGAGAAAATTTACAACGTCGCCATCTTGCATTGTGTAATTTTTGCCTTCGCTTCGCAATTTCCCAGCTTCTTTAATGGCTTTCTCAGTTGAAAGTGTGAATAAGTCGTTAACGCTATAACATTCTGCGCGTATAAATCCTCGTTCGATATCACTGTGAATTACGCCAGCTGCCTGAGGCGCAGGGGCGTCTTTTGGAATTGGCCATGCGCGCACTTCTTTTTCACCAGCAGTGTAAAACGTGCTTAAACCGAGCAGCGTGTTAAGAGCGCGAGCAAGTGGTCCGACAGCTGGTTCTGAAAGTCCCATTGACTGAAGCATTTCTTTTTGGTCATCTTTTTCTAATTCTGCAATTTCTGATTCTAAAGTCGCGCAGACAGTAATGCTTTCGCCACCATTTTCTTTTACGTATTTTTCAACAAACTTAGCGTGTTTAGTTTCACCAGTAACATCATCTTCAGAAACATTCGCAACATACAACATCGGTTTCGATGTCATGATGCCGTAACTTTTAAGAATTGCACGTTCGCTTTCATTCCATGTACCTTCGCGCGCTGGTTTTTCTTCTTCAAGGAGTGTATTCACTCGAGTTAAAACATCAACTCTTTTCTGCGCTTCTTTATCACCATGTTTTGCAGTTCTGCTTGCTTTATCAATCGCTCCTTCTACAACGACCATGTCAGCAACGATAAGTTCGCTGTCCATTGAAGCGATATCGCTAGCGGCATCGCAATCGTCAAAACATTTCACGACTTGGCAAAGTGCATCAACATTACGAATGTGAGCAAGCACTGCATTCAGGCTCGAACCCCCAGATGGCACACCCGGAAGATCGACAACTTGTAGCGTTGCTGGTATCACTTTTTGCGCAACGATAAGTTCATTGATTTTTGCAAGCCGAGGATCCGGAATGGGTGCAATGCCCATATTGGGCTTCATGCTCCCTATTTGCACAGCAACGCTATGCGCGGTAAGCGCAGTAAAAAGTGTTGTTTTACCAACGCCCTGTAGTCCAATTAATCCACATTCCATTTCTGTCAAATCTCCTAAGAATCGAGGCATTGTACCAATTCGACTCGGGGTTTGATCCCATTGTTGTATAGTGCTACCCATGTACATAGGTCTTATATTGGCATTGATAGTTGGAGGAGCGGAGTTTCAGAAGCAACTCGATATTGCAGGCGACAACCGGCTTGAAATTGAGCGGGCGATCCGGGAAGTACCAGAAGAGCAAAAAGCGGGGATGGCTTGGTTGTTGACGCATATGCCGGAAGACGATTTGAAGACGCTTACTGGCGAATTTTTACTGACAAATTGTGACCTTGCATACGAAGCGTGGGAAAACGCGCCATGGAAAGAGCAAATCACTCAAGATATTTTCTTTGATACCATCTTGCCCTACGCAAACGTAAATGAACGGCGTGATGATTGGCGCGGGGATTTTCATGATAAGTTTTCAAAGATCGTTGCTCAGGCAACGACACCCACAGAAGCAACAATTCTTCTCAACAAAAACTTATATGACATGCTCGACGTGCACTATTCAACAAAAAGACCAAAAGCAGATCAATCACCCTATGAGAGTATTGATGCCGGTATGGCTTCGTGTACAGGATTGAGCATTCTTCTTATCGACGCATGCAGAAGCGTTGGCATACCAGCGCGTTTCACAGGAACACCTCTCTGGTATAACGAAAGTGGTAACCACTCATGGATTGAATTTTGGGACGAAGGTTGGCACTACACAGAAGCAAACACGAACAAGGTTGATTCTGCGTGGTTTGACGGCTCCGCAGCAAAAGCAACAAAAGGACATCCAAAGCACGCGATTTTTGCTGTGACATGGAATAAAGAGGATATACATTTTCCACTTGTTTGGCTCCCAGATGTACAAACGTACGGCGCAGTTGATGTGACCGACCGGTACCTTGATGAACAAGAAACGGTTTTGATTCCAGTTAGAGTCCGAGTCACGGATAAAGAAAGGACACGACAGTCAAGGCGAATCGTAGTTTTTAATATAGAAGGGGAGATGATTCAGGAAGGAAACACAAAAGATGAAAGTGCAGATGCGAACGATCATCTGACGTTCATGCTTCCAAAAGGGGAAACATTTACTTTTCATTGCAAGAATGATGTGCTTGAACACTTTATTACTTCCGAAGTAATTCTTGATTTGAACATCGGACATTTTACAGAACGCGGTGCAGTGTATTACGCCTCGCAACTTTGGGCACAACAAAATTTCGAACTAGATGAAAATGTCATCGAGCATGAAGGTAAGTCAATGCCATTTTGGTACACAACATTTGGAGATACGCCTTTTGGTGAACGATCACTCTGGATTTCTCTGCATGGTGGAGGGGGCGCACCTGAAAAAGTAAATACGCAACAATGGGAGAATCAAAAACAGCTCTACACTCTTGAGGAAGGAGTGTATGTTGTGCCACGGTCGCCCACTGACACATGGAACATGTGGCATCAAGCACACATCGATGTGATGTTCGACCAATTAGTCAAACACATGATAAAAAAAGAAGGTGTTGATCCAAACAAGATCTACATCATTGGCTACAGCGCCGGCGGAGATGGTGTGTATCAACTAGCCCCACGCATGGCAGACAGGTTTGCCGCTGCAGGCATGATGGCGGGACACCCAAATGAAACTTTACCAGATGGTCTTCGAAACATTGGGTTTGCGTTGCATGTTGGCGGGGAAGATGCTGCTTACGAACGAAATATCATTGCTTCAGCGTGGAAACAAAAATTAGATGCATTACAACAAAAAGATCCAAGCGGTTATTCACACCAAGTAGTGGTTCATGAGGGAAAGGGTCATTGGATGGACAGACAAGAAACAATGGCACTCGATTGGATGGCAACGTTTACTCGCAATCCTTACCCCAATAAAATCGTGTGGGTTCAAGATGATGTTTTACACAACCAGTTTTATTGGCTTGGTGTTGATGAGCCAAAAGCAAGAACAAAAATTATTGCGTCAATCGAAGGCCAGACAATTACGATTCACGAAACGGATGTAAAAAAAATGACCGTGTATTTGAACGATGTGCTTGTCAATCTCGATGAACCTGTTATTTTAAATTATCAAGATCGCGAAATCACGACAATAACACTACCTCGCAATATACAAACAGTTCAAAAGACGCTTCGTGACCCAAAGAATTACTATACAGCTTCGTTTACTTTTAGATTGCCTTAATTGCAATCCTGCTGCAACTTTTTAGGTACTTACTCTTGAATTGAAGATTCAATAATAGGATCACTGATCGCTTCTTCTAGTTGGTCTAAGCCTTGTTCAATCGCTTGAATTGTTGCACCGTAGTAATGTTCTGTTTGATAAAAATATCTCGCAACATCTTCGTCGATGAGATGCACTTGTTTTGGATCGATGTCTGGAACCATGATGTATTGTCCAACACGAAACTGATCAAGTGCAAGGGTTTCAGATCCATTGTTGAGTTCAACAAGATGTTTGAGCGCAACTGCTCGTCGTAAACGAAGCAAATCTTTTTCATCCCTTAACACTATTGTGTGTCGCGCATTACCTGCTGGAGTGTTCTGGTTCAAAGCCCAAAGCAAATCTTTCCATGCTGCCCGATCATTACATGGAACTATTTGCACGCTTGGAACAGCTATTCCCTTTGCGAATGAAATCACAATGGCCTTGTCTTGGGTGTTTGTAAAGAATTTTCTCGCGTCTTTACTCCCAGCAGCTTTTCCTAACAATTGATCTATAAACTCTACACCCATCCCACCATTGCTTTCTTCGCCAAATATCGCAATTCGAGATGCAGGAATTGCGTCTGCAAGATTAAGACGTTTTGTAATTTCATACACCATTCTCGAAACAAGAATTGATTCACCTGGAAAATGATCGTTTTCAAATTGTGCAAATGCTGGTTCTGATTTCAAACGGTAGTTTTCTTTGATAGCTTTTTTAGCAAGTGTTCGATAGAGTTGCAACTGTTCGTTTTTTTCTAAGAACGTAAGGTCAAACACATCGTCTCGTTTGATTCGGTAGGAATCTCTAAATAACTCGTTGCCGAAATGGTCAAAGCGAGGATCATCTTTGGGCATTGCACTGAGAATGCGATCGTTTTCTGGAAGGACGTGTGGCGTAAGTACGATGATTACTTCAGTTTTTGTTGATGTTGTGCGTTCTGATTGAAACAAGCCACCAATAAACGGAATATCTGAAAGAAGTGGAACTTTGTCAAGAACTGTGTGGTGTTCCTTGTTGACCAAGCCGCCAATAATAAAGGGTGTATCGTTTGGAATGCGACCGTATGTTTGCACGCGTCTACTGGAAATTGTTGGGGCAGAGGCAAGTAATTTATCATTCGAATCGCGAATTTCTAAATCAGCACCTGGAACAGTAGAAGAAACAATAGTGTCAATCAACATACTCACTTCACTGCCATCTGCGGATATACGTGGACGAACATTGAGCATGATGCCTGTCGGTAAATATTTAAAATTAAAAGACAACATGTCAGCATTGCTGATACCAGCAGTGCTCGTAGCAATTGGAATATCTTGTCCAACGCGTATTGTTGATTGTCGGTTGTTCAGAGTTAGTACGCTTGGCCTCGAAAGAATTTCAGCCTTGCCGTCACGAATAAGGGCTCGTAAGTTTACGTCAAGAATCCAATCGTTTGGATTGCTAAACGCTCCACTCATATCCATGTTAAGAATAGAAAGTGCGAGCGAGTCATTATCAGTTCCAGCGGAGGGTTTTCCTGCACCAACAGTGACTAGATTAGGTGTATCAGTCAAGTTCCAGTCAATTCCGATATCTTTTAAACCATCTTCGTTGATTTCAAGCACCATTCCTTCAATAAATATCTGCCTTGCAGGTCTGTCGATGTGCTCGTCAAGTAATTCGATTACCTCACTAAAGTGTTCTGGCTGCGCATCATCGAAAAAGACGATTAGTTGTGTGGTTGGTGAAGCAACCATGTTTGAAGAGAGTTGGCTTGCAGTATTTGGAACCATAGTGAGACCAAAGGCGCCACCTGCAACAGAGCCACCAACTAAACCGGTGTGTTCTGTTTTCGGTTCTGGCACGAGCGCAACGTAGGGCAACTTTGCCCAGTCAACTTGGTCTGGCAGTTCTGATGGGGATTTAAAGGTAGTGATACCGAACCCATTGAGAAGTTCAATTGCAGAAGGCGCATCAATGTAACTCAGTTGCACAAGTTCTTTGCCAAGGTCACGGATATCCAAATTTGCTCGTGTTGCAAGAAGTGTAGTAATTGATTCGTTGGTAAATCCTTCAACAAGGCTTGCATCTTCATTTGCAGTGATGACTCCATTCTCGATCAACAAACCTTGCGTCCATAACTGCGGAGGCTGAGAAAGATATGTTCTAAATCCAAATCGTATGATCTTTGTGATTTCAGAATTTTTGTGCGCAATAGAGTGAATTTCTACAACACCATCTGGCGGCATCGACAGAACACCTTCAAGTGTCTCTGCTGAAGATTTGTATCCGTGTTCAGTAGAAAAACGTGTTGCGACAAGTTCGATCAACTCACCAATTTCGGTAGGGTTCATTGCATCTAGCTGTACATATAGATCACTTGGCGAGGTGGTAACGGTTTCGGCAACAAGGTCGGTAATTTCTTCAGGTGTAATTTCTTTTGGTTGTATTGCTGTTTCAGGCTCTGCGGCAAAAGTAACTTGTTTTATAGTTTTTGAAGTTGCTCTATCAATTGCTTTTGCAAGGGCGTCTAAATCAACTGGTTCTTCGGAATCTATGATGATTCCAGTGGAGGTTGGTTTTTCCATTTGGACCATACTTGTTGAAGTTGCTCTTGTGCATCCACTTAGGAAAGAAGAAATGCAAAGTATGGAACCTGCTACAAGGCCTAGGGTTGTTTTTTTTGTTGTGGGATGTTTCATGTGGTTTGCATCGTCGTCTTTACATGTAATCATTTTATTTTCAATTGTGAGCACTCTGTGTACTAATTGCATTATTGCAGGATCATGTGTTACTATTATGACAGTTCTGCCTGCCATGTGTTCGAAGATGTTTTTCATAATCTGGATTGCAGCATCAGCTTCGATCGAAGCAGTAGTTTCATCAATAATGAGAGTTTGAGGCTGTCTCACAAGTGCACGAGCAAGATTAATTCGCTGTTTTTGACCATGTGATAATTCTCCCCCGCGTTCCCCAATACGTGTGTCGTACCTATTTGGTAGTTTTTCGATGAATGCATGAGCATCGGTTAATTTGCATGCTTGAACTATTTCTTGTGTTGATGCGTTTGGACGTGCATATTTTAAGTTGTCGTAGATCGAAGCATTAAACAAAAACGCATCCTGAAAGGCAACGCCAAACATGTCGCGAACATCTTGAAGGCGAATGTCCTTGATGTCTTGACCGCCAATCGTAATCACTCCAGAAGTTGGATCGTTGAAGCGGGGCAGTAAACTGATAACCGTACTTTTGCCACAACCACTTGCACCAGTGATGGCTATGTGTTCACCGGCATCAATTTGCAAGTTGACTTTCTTCAAGATGTGTTCATCATCAAAAGAAAATGAAATATCATGAAATTCAATTGGACCTACGAGTTGTAGTACTTGTGTACGCGTACGCATGTCATATGCAATTTCATCAACCGGTTCGTCGAGCATCTCAAGTACGCGATCAACACTTGCAGATGTGCGTGAAAAATGCCCGGTACCACTGATGATTTCTAACACTGCTGGGTATAACATTCGGACATACCAAAAGAACATAAGAAACGCCCCAATTGTCATACTCCCTGCATAAACTTCCCAAGCGCCATATCCAAGTAGAAGCACCGTGCCAGCTCCAACAAGTAAATCTGCAATAACTTTTTGGGCAAATTGAAACCGCTGTGTTTTGATTTGGTCATCACGACCCGCTCGAATTGTTTGCAAGAATGATTCTGTTTCTCTTAGTTCAGCAGAAAAACCCTTGACAACTTGGGCACCAAGAAATGTCTCTATTAAGTTTCCGTGAGCTTCAGCCAAATGTTTTTGTGCGCGGTGATGGCTTTCGCGAATTGGAAGATAAAACTTTTTGTAAGTCCATAAATGAAGCGGAAGGACGAGTGTACTCGCAATTGCGAGTTTCCAGTTTACGACATACAAAAGAATCAACAGAATTTGAAATTCAAGTATATATCGCAGAAGTGTTGGCAACTTGTCTTGAATAAAAGTCTGAATGCGAAACGTATCATCCATGACGCGTGAACTGACTTGACCCGGACGGTTAGATTTGTAAAAACTCATACCGAGTTGTTGCATGTGGTTGAACAACCGTTGTCTTAAATCAAAACAAACTTGTTCACTGACGTGAACAGAAATCATACGGCTGATAAAAAACAAGACGTTTCGAAATACGTAAATGGCGCAAAGTGAAATGAGAATAATCGAAAGTAATTCCCAACCACCCTCTCTTGCTGAGAGTGCTGGAAAGACATCGTCAACGAGGAGCGAAAGGGCCCATGGCAGGACCATATCTGCAAGGGCTAAGAGCCCTACAAGCACCACAACCATCGTGACCTGCCCACTCCAAGGTTTTATCAACTGCCCGAAGCTTCTTATGCCATTGCTGTCTTTATCGCTACGCATTGGTACATCGTATCAGAGTGATGAAGAGTTCTAAACTATTTATTTATACACTTTTAGGCTTAAAGATGCCGTTTTCATTGTTTTATTGAACCGCAGGTCAATTATGATATGCCCATGATTGAATTACTCGCAGCAGCAGCAATTGCAATGGCACCAACAGATCAGCCAAATCCGAAACTTGATTGGTGGAGAGACGCCCGTTTTGGGATGTTCATACACTGGGGTCTGTATGCAGTTCCAGCAGGAACGTGGAAAGACAAGGGTACAGGGCACGCGGAGTGGATTCGCACAACAGCTCAAATTCCGCTCGAAGTATACGACGAATTTGTTCCTGAATTTAATCCTGTACTTTTTGATGCAGACGCATGGTGCGAAATGGCAAATGATGCTGGCATGGGATACATCGTCATAACGACAAAACATCACGATGGCTTTTGTCTTTTTGATTCAAAGCTTACTGACTTCGACATTATGGCAACACCATTCAAACGTGACATTATGGCAGAGTTAGCCGAGGCAGCGCCCAAACATGATGTACGAATGTGTTGGTATCACTCAATTATGGATTGGCACCATCCAGATTATTTACCCCGCCGCGGTTGGGAAAAAGAGCGATCAACAGATGGCGCCGAAATGGAGCAGTACAGAAACTATTTGCATGGGCAAGTCGAGGAGTTACTCGCAAATTACGGTTCAATTGGCATCATGTGGTTTGATGGCGAGTGGGAATCAACTTGGCGAGGCAGGTATGGCAGAGAGTTGTATAACCTTTGTGTTTCTCTGCAACCAGAAATCATTGTGAATAACCGGCTAGGTGCCCGCGGTGGCATGGAGGGTATGACGGGAATGGACGGATACGCAGGCGGTTACGGTGGTGATTACATGACTCCCGAACAAGAGATTCCAAACGCTGTTGATAAAGGTATTGACTGGGAAACATGCATGACAATGAATGATCGGTGGGGGTATAACTTGCATGACAAAAACTTTAAATCAACAACGGACTTGTTACGGAAGTTATCTGATATCGTTTCTAAGAATGTGAATTTTTTACTGAACATCGGCCCAAAGCCAGATGGCACGTTTCCACTCGAATCAATCCAGCGATTAGCTGAAATTGGCGATTGGATGGATGTTAACGGCGAAGCGATTCACGGCACAGTTGGCAGTCCGTTTTCAAAGTTGCCATGGGGAAGGGCAACCCAGAAATTTCACGCAGATTCGACAACAATTTATTTACACGTCTTCGATTGGCCAGAGAACGGGAAGTTGGTCATTCCAAATCTTGCAGGGACTGTCCAAAATGCAAGAGTATTGGGCGAAGGAGAAACTGCATTTACAATTGAGACAGGTGAAGTGATTGTTGATGTCCCTTTTAAGATGCCAAACGAACATATCGGCATCGTTGCAGTTGATGTAGTTGGAAAACCAGTCATCTATGAAGCCCCAGAAATTTCAGCACCGTCGGATATATTTGTATATGAAATAGACGTAGCGCTTACGGTTGGCTCTCCGGATCTTGAAATTCGTTACGCTAAAAACGAGAGTTCAACGTTTGGGATCTACCGCACGCCAATACGAATTGTTGGCACGACCACAATCCACGCTAGAAGTTACGACGGAAACACTCCTGTAAGTAATCTTGCAACACGGACGTTTACAAAAGTGAATCCGTGGAAGGCGACTAAAGGCAAACAATATGTCAATGGTTCGTTGACAAGAAGTATGTACGTGGGAAGTTGGGATGAAATGCCAGATTTTGCATTGTTAACTCCCATGCAAACCGAGTTGGCGACCAAAATTTTTGCAATTGAGAAGGAATTTGCCGCACTTGTCTACGAGGGATTTATTTACATTAAGAATACAAATATGATTGAATTCGCACTTTCGAGTGACGATGGTTCGCGACTTCTGATAGATGACCAAATTGTAATTGACAATGGTGGACTCCACGCAACACAGGAAAAACGTGGCGCAGCACCTCTTTCAAAAGGCTGGCATGCAATTCGAGTCGAGTGGTTCAACAGAACGGGGGGAGCAACTCTTGATCTAAAAATGGGTGTTCTTGGAAAACATCTCGAAGAAATTGATCCTAGTTCATTATCGATCTCTCAATGAAATTGTCCTTTATCATTCCAGCTTGGAATGAAGAATTATTGCTTGGTGCGACAATTCAAGCACTTCAACAAGCAACTGGAAATTACGACTATGAAATTATTGTTGTAGATGATGCATCAGATGATGGAACATCTCGTATTGCCAAAGAGTTGGGTACAAAAGTTGTTTCATCAAACAATCGGCAAATTGGTCTGACTCGGAATGATGGAGCAGCAGTTGCAACTGGTGATCTATTTATATTTGTCGATGCCGATACCATCGTTTCAGAACAAGTTGTACGAGAAACAGTTGAAGCAATCGAAAATGGCGCAGTTGCTGGGGGCAGTTTTCCTGTTTTTGATGGAAAGGTACCGCTAGTTGCAAAAGTGATGACACCTATGTTGCTATTGATTTTTTGTCTTCTTCGTGTCTCAGCTGGCGCGTATATGTTTTGCACTCCTTCAAGTTTTAAAAGTGCTGAAGGGTTTGACGCAAAATTTTTTGCTGCGGAAGAAGTGCACCTTTCAAACAAGCTCCACAAAATTGGAAAGTTCAAAATTATTAATGCTCGCGTGATTACATCCAGTAGAAAATTTCGCACGCATTCTTCATTTGAGATATTGACAACGCTGCTTCTTGTTTCAATTCCGGGAATCCGAAATATCAAAAAACGCAAAAATTTGTGGTATGGCTCTCGAAAATAACTTGCCTCGTAGTTCCTTTTGTTTATAAATAACGCGAAATTATTGATTTTGACGATTCGATTCTTGTGATCTAAACTTAGGGGAATTATTAATTCACTTTTGAATCAATCCACTCGACAATGTCATCCGCATGCCAATCAAATGTCATAAACAGCCCTAAGTGACCCCCCGAAAAAATCCAGCGTTCAGGTTGCCCCGCGCGCTTCCAAAGAAGATCTCCGTTTTTCGCTGGCACAATTTTATCCCAATTAGCATGCACTAGGAGCGTGTTTTCTGGCAGCTCAGGGGCAAGATAATAAGGATCTCGTGATGGTAATGCAAGATATGCCGCATCATCCGTGAAGGGAGTGAACATTTTCGAAAATTTCCATTTTGTAAACTCTCCGTTTCGCACAATTTCAAACATGTTAGCACCGCCTGCGATAAGAACTACAGCATCAACTTCATCAAGCAATTCGTGATACACCGCAGGTGTGTTTAGTGCACCAGCGCTAATACCAATAAGTACAAGGGGTAGTGATTGAATCTTTGGAATTTTTTGTTCAACTATTTGTTGAATTGATTTCGTAGCTGCGATGACTTGGCAATATTTTTTGTCAAACAAATCGACAATTTCTTGCGCTGAATTCTCCCCAGTCAACATGATCTTTGTGTTATATTTTGGAGCGTTTAATACGGTATACACGTACACAATCGCCCATCCATTTTCTAAGAGTTCGGTTCCCAAAATTTTGGATGCATTTTGTAGCCCACCCAATCCACAGTACACGAATGCAAGGCCACAAACTGGTTCTTTTGTTTTCCACATCACTCTGTACACAAGTCCACCATCGGATTTGACGTGCACGTTGCCATTTTCGTCAGGTAAAAGTTGTTCCACGGATTGACATTCCATCTCATTACTCCATCCACACCAACGTCCAATGCAATCTCTTAAGTCATCTTGGGGTCCATATTCAAGATAGTAATTTGCGCCAAATTCTCCAGTTTGGAGATAAAAAGAATCCGCAAGTTTTTTGCTGTGCTTCGCTCTTGTTTCATCAAGTGATTGCACGAAACTGAATTCCATTTTTTCTGGCGAAAGACCACCTACAAGTTCACAAGTAAGAGTGTTTACTTTGTTGAGAATATTTTGATTAGTTTCTGGCAGTAATTGCCAATCGCAGGCAGAAAGTTCATCAGTTATTATAGGAGTTGGTTTTCTCTCAACAGATGCTGGTACGCGCTGCATCGAACATCCGAATGAAAAAATGATAACTGAAAAAATGACAGTATATTTTCCCAACATCCTTCAAGTGTATCGACAGTTATTCGAAAAATGGGTACTATGCGACTACAAAGGAGATCATTATGATCAAAACAATCTCACTTATCGTTGGAATAATTCTCGTCGCATCACTTTCGGGTTGCAAAAACACCGCGACTGCTGTTGGTGAAACTGCAAAAGGTGCAGTACACGGTGCAGGCGAGATCATTGTTGGCGTTGGCGAAGGCATCAATAATGTTGGTCAGGGTATGAAACAAGATATCAACAAAGATGATGGTGAATCTGCCGAATAATCTAATTGATTAAATAAACGCCAAAGAAAATACTTAGTGTTTTTGTTTTTTCAATGATGAATGTTGCAGTAGTGATGAGTTTGCGGGTTTGCTAATGATGCCAAAGGAAGGCCTAGCAATGGTCTTTTTCCTACTCTTTGCATCGCTACCCTTTCTGGTTCTTGTTTCACTTGTTTCGGCTAAATTAGCGACTTGGTAGCCGAAAAACGGTGGCGTCTATATATGGGTCTGGGTATGTAGAGACAGGAGATATTTTCTTGTTACTTAGTCAGATTGGTCCCTGCGCCTAGTTTTTATTGCAATCGCAAAAAATAATAATGCTGTTGCAGGCGCTGGTACTTCTAATTCGAACATTGCATACTCATCCGGATTCATACCTTCTGGAAAGATAGTATTTGCGTTGTATCGCGCTGCTAACCAAAAGGCCTCGTCCCAATTCCGAAGGTTTGAAAGATTTGCATCGCTAAGATTGACATGAAACATATTTGCACCAAACACATTTGCGTATTCAAGATTTGAGCCGGTAAAGTCGGCGTATGTCAGGTCAGCATCTATAAAATTTACACCATAGAGCCATGCTTGAATAAAAGTAGCTTGCGACAAACTTGCTCTAGCAAGTGTTGAAAACTCAAGATTTGTATGTGTAAGGTTTGCCCTTCGCAGGGAGGCATCGGCAAGGTCTGCCCACCACAAAAGTTGACCCTCTAAGTTTGCATTTGGTGCGACAATAGAATCGCTCAGCCACAATGATCCATCGGCATCATGATCATACCACTGATAAATTTCAGCATGTGCAGAACAAGAAATGCCAAGTACGCAGAAAATACGTAGTATCTTTCTCAAAATAAGTCCTTTGTCGCCAATAGCCACACCATGCGTCTTCCACCCATGGACTTAATTGTTTTATCGAATATTTAGTAGATTATTCAGCAGGTTTTTTCGTGCGATTATTTTTCGATCGTTAGAATTTGCAAGACTTGTTTTGCAAGAGTAACTTCGGATGTCGCTTCGATAACAGTCGCTGTAATGAGATCGCCTTGTTTGCCATTTGTTTTCAGTGAGATTTCTGCGTAATATTCACAACGGCCTCGAGATACATTCGTCTTAGGGTCAAATTGCTCAATCATGACTTGGATTTGTTTTCCGACAAGTTTTTGACGGTAGGAGAGAGCAAGTTCGTTATCTAGTTGTAGCAATGTTTGAACGCGGTCTTGAATCACTTCAACTGGTAATTGTTCCCATCGAGCGGCTGCTGTACCAGTGCGAACGGAATAAGGAAAGACATGCATATGCAAATATCCAACCTTTTTGGCGATAGCAATTGTTTGCTCAAAGTCCTCATCGGTTTCCGTAGGGAATCCACAAATAACATCGGTCGTAATGGCAGGTAGTAACCCATCGGATGTTAATCGTTCGTTGGCAATAGCAATCATTTCGAGATACTGGCTAGTGTTGTACTGTCTGTTCATTTTTTGAAGAACAGTATCGCTGCCAGATTGCAATGGAAGATGCAAGTGTGGAACTACTACAGTTTTGTTTGCAACCATCGCATCAAGAAGTGCGGGGGTGACATCGCCCGGTTCCATTGAACTAATTCGTAAACGTTTTAGACCATCTATTTGCGAAACGGCATCGAGTAGATCTGCGAGATGCTCACTATTTGGCGATTGTTGCTTCCGACGTAGAGCGGATTCATGACCGTAAGCGCCAATAAATACGCCGGTGAACACAATCTCTTTGTGACCAAGATCAACAAGTTGTTTTGCCTCGGCAACTGCATCTTGGATAGTTTTTGATCTGAGCGTCGTTCGAATTTTAGGGATGATGCAAAAAGTGCAATGCGCATCGCACCCATCTTGGATTCGTAATTCAGCACGCGTGTGTTTACTTGGAAATATTGGAAGCGTTGTGATTGGTAATGTTGAATTCGTTCGAGTTGGAGTAGTGTGTGGTTTTTGAAGCCAAGTATCGACCTCTTCAGCAAATCGATCAAGCATTGGAAGTTCGCCTGCTTGTGTAATAATAGTGTCACCAAGTTTCATTGCGATGTCTAGATCTGTCCCCGTAAAACAACCTGTGACAAAGACATGTTTACCATTTCGTTTCGCTCTACGGATTGCATTACGTGATTTTGCTGCAGCTTGTCCCGTTACGCTACAAGTATGAACAATTTCAAGGTCAGGAGAATCTGTTGCTGGCTTCATTCCACGAGCTTGTAATACAGATTCCATTTCCCTCCGTTCGGCATGATTCATGCGACAGCCAAGTACTTTGAAATGGTAGGTTTTTTCCATGCGAACGCACCATGGTACCATGAGTGCATGTTGAAACGACTAATTGCAATTTCAAGGGAACTATCGAGGCGAGTGGATGCCCTTACGTTTAGCGAGCCAGTTCATATTGTGTATAACCCATTGAAATATGCTTGGAAATCTCACAAACGATATATAGAAAAATTTGGGTCAGGAAAGGGCAGAGTTTTACTTCTTGGGATGAATCCGGGGCCATGGGGCATGGCACAATCTGGTGTTCCCTTTGGGGAAGTGAGTGCGGTATCTGAGTTCTTGGGAATATGCAATCCAGTTAACAAGCCAGTTCAGGAACATCCTAAAAGACCGATCCAAGGTTTTGATTGTCCTCGAAGTGAAGTGAGTGGAAGGCGAGTTTGGGATTGGGCAAAGGAAAGATTCGGTACCCCGGAACATTTTTTTAGCAGGTTTTACATTATTAATTATTGCCCGCTTTGTTTTATGGAAGAAGGTGGTAAAAATCGTACGCCTGATAAATTAAAGCCAGAAGAACGAGCCGCAGTATTTGAAGTGTGTGATGTTGCGTTGAGAAAATTTGTTGATGTACTTGAACCATCGAAAATAGTCGGCATTGGTGGCTTCGCAAGAAAGCGTGCGATGCAAACATTAGAACGTGACGACATCGAAACAATTTTACACCCAAGCCCTGCAAGTCCAATGGCAAATCGTGGTTGGGCACCACAAATAGAAAAACAATTTGAAAAAATGGGAATTACTTTGCCAATAAAACAGACCCGCATGTGCGGGTCTGTTTGAAAAGTTTACTTGTTGTGTTCATTTTTCTCGACCTTCCAAGCAAAAGGTTTTATTTTTCAAGGTTTTATTAAGAAAATACTGATTATTTAATTTTTGGGTCTATGGCGCGGTTTTTGATTTCCTCATCCATTACGCGGAAGTAAAGCCCCATCCCAGAGTTGCCGTTGAGGATTTTGAAAAGGACGGGATTCCAACCCATTTGCAAAGTGCAAGAGCCAAACTTTCGATCTTTTTGAGCACTTTGCCAATTTGCATCGTTATACACAACTTCCTCATTTACCCAAATGCGACACCCATCGTCACTTCCAACTGTGAAATCAATTTCTCGAACATCTGGGCTCCACAACCAACAACGTGCGTACGCAATTACATTTTCGGTTGAATCACCAAGCGATAGATTTAAGTATCCGTCGTCTTCACTCTGCATGCCAACCCAAGCGAGTAGATCACCATCGGTGGTTGTTGGAACCATAAGCGACATGATATTTGGTTCAGGTAGTTGCCTTTGATTTGCAAGGTTCGACAAGCGGTCATCATCGTTTACAATCGCAAAGTAGCCTGCAACTTGCCACTCCCGAATAAAGTCACCTTGCAAATTAAGTTTTCTTTCCTTTGTGTACCGCTTTGCGTCATCCCAACCAAATCTTTTAACATATTGCTGAAGCGCTTTTTGTCCAAGTTCCGGTGCTGTTTTATCAATCGCCATCCAAGCGGAAAACGCAAGATAGCGATCGCTTTTATCGTCTTCTATAACATTTGCAAGTAGAGGAAGTAACGTCGTATCTTTTAATTTCTCAGCAAGTTTGGTCGCTGCAAGTCGAACGATTCTTTCTTTACTTTTTAAACCGAGCTCGACCATTTTTTTGTTGCTCGATGCCATAATAAGCAAACTTTGTTCGGTTGGATTGACTTCGTTGAAAGTGGAAAAGAGGAGTTCTTGATCGGCCCGTGCAACGATTTTCTTAGCCCATTCTTTGGGCGGTGTGTACTTTCCATCACCATCTGCATCTATATAGATAGGATTTGCAATTGCAAGTGGCAAGACATCGCGGTCACTGTGCATGACAAATGGCGTCATGGGCTCGTCTCCTTGAGCAATTGCAATAATCCAACAATCACGAGGAATAGCGATTCGAATTCGAGGACGGAAATGTGATTTTTCCATCCCAACACACCATGCACGCTGCTCTTCAATAAATTCCACACTTGCCACTTCGTCCCCATTTTGAATGATGCGTACTTTGTCAAGATCAATCCAAGACGCCGCCTGTACATCTATATGAATGTCTAACGTTGCATCGTGTACAGAAATCGTAGAACCCATTGGGTGCCCATTTGCTGTCATTCGAAGGAATGGGCCAGTTGTTGTCGACAATTGACCAGAACGAACGGCTGCCGCTACCTTTGCAGGGTCAATTGTCGAGGGATCATCGGAACCCGTAAACACATAATTCCGAGGTATACCTGCGATATTTTTAGACACAGTATGACTGTCGCTGTTCCCTACTGCTGCAATATTTCTCCCTGCGTTGAGCATGTTGTACCAATCGCGAAGAACACTATGCCTACTTGATCTTGTGGGCATATCCGTAATTTCTGCATCATAAAATCCCCAACCAGGATTTTCATTCAGTACCTCAATGGAATCAAAATCCCATGACCATCGCTCGTCATCTGATTCGCCAGTAATTGGATCAAGACCGCGAGCACCAAAGTAATCAATGTTCCCCCATCGTGGATGGTTGATTTGGATAATTGGTATGACACCCAAATTATTTTTTTCTGCGCGGATGAGTGCAAAAAGTTCAGGAGCCTCTAATTTTTGATTGACAACTGTTGCATTTGCATCGAGTGGAAACGCATTTAAATGCCCATATGGAGATGAGACTTCATTGCCAACGACAGCAGTGATATGTTCATTTGCACTAAGGTCATTAATCGTTGGTTGATAATCTGTATTGTGGTTGTGGTCAGTTGCAACTGCGAACTCAACATTTTCACCAATAAGCGAAATGATGCGTTCGTTCATATTCGAGTCCCCGTGTCCACTATGCGTAAGTGTGTGCAAGTGAAAATCGCCACTCACCCAGTTGGTAGTATCTATTTCATGCACAAGTTCTGCATCCCACGAATATTCACCACCTTCTTCTACGGTAATCGTTGTGTGGTCGAGTGACCACTCAATGCCGTGCGATGCGTAGATATTCCACGTACCAACTGGTACGGTGATAGTACCTTCTCCATCGAGCACGTAAATCGCATGATATCTAACAGCTAAATTTTTGTTGTCTGCGTTTGCGTTTGGAAATAGATCTAAAATTCCCCCATTAATGTCTGTGAAACTGAGTTTAGCTGGAATCTTTTTCCCTTCTCCATCGGCTACGGTAAACGTAAGTGTGCCTAGTGGTTCTTCTGCGTTTGCTGTCGGGGCGGGAACAATAAGAGCGATCATAATTATCGTTGTGAGCATCTGTGTATGCTACTCGGATGTCACTTGTTGTTGAAAATCTATCTTATGAATATTTGCAAGGAATTCGAGTACTTGATGATGTCTCTTTTACAGTAGAAGACGGTGAGACAGTCCTGATCTCGGGTCCCTCTGGATGTGGAAAATCTACGTTGTTGCATTGCATTACAGGGTTGATAACACCAACAGCAGGGACCGTAAGTATTGACGGAAAGGACGTAACAAGAATAAAACCACACTCGCGAAATATTGGCATCATGATGCAGGATCAGCCGTTATATGAGCACTTTTCGGTTGAGCAAAATATTGCGTTTCCATTGCGTGCACGAGGCGAAAAAAAACAGAACGTATGTGACGTGCTTGAGCAGTGTCAATTAGCAGACATTGCAACTCAAAAGGTATCAAAATGCAGCGGTGGGGAACGAAGAAGAGTCGCATTTGGTCGTGCTGTAATCACGAAACCTAAGGTGTTACTTCTCGATGAACCATTCGTTTCGCTGAATGTGGAACTTCGCAAAACAATGTCTGAGAGTATTGAGAATGCAAATGTATCAACCCTTCTCGTATCGCATGATTTTGAGGAGTTGTCATCGCTGTATCACCGAGTAATTCTATTTGAGAATCTATGATTAATAACGCAATTGCATTCTTTTTGAGAATACGTCCCTTATCGCATTTGGGCTCGCACTAATTCTTGGGTTGCTTTCACTTAAAGCTACAAGGCAATTTAGACTTGCAACTGTAATCGCTGTCTCAGTTTGGTTGTGGGGTGATGCAGTCGGTCACGTGTATCAAATGGTTGTTGCTGGCAACTTTGCACCAGGTAATGCTGGCCCATGGTTTTGGACAGATGCTGTTGCACCTGCAGTAATAATTCTGATTCATGTTCGCAACAAGAATTAAAAAATCACCCTTGGGTCGAAGACCCAAGGGTGATGGAAGAGAAGAGAAGAGAAGGAACGCAACGAGTACCCTTTAGGGCAACAGTTACACGGAGACGTTCCACCACTTCGCCTGTAAGGTTATCGGCAGTTCCACGTGTCAGCCACCACCTATTTGGAAATTAATTACCTGTTTTCACAAAATTATTCACAACCATAGAAGTAGCAAAAACTTGCGCAGGGCATTTTTTTTGAGGTTTTTATCGGCTGTTCCGTTTTTTTTCTAAGTCTTTACAAGCCAAATAGTTGACCTTATCGCGTGGAACATTCCCCATATATCAATGCATGTATTTATTAATTTGTTCAGCTCTCACTGACACAATGTAGTCAGTCTTTTTGGAGTTTGTGCACTACACTTTCACACATGTCATCTATCAAAAGACACTTCTTGGGCTGGGATCAACCGTTCTTGTCTGAAGCCGCCAAATGGTTGCAAGTACATTACTTGCAACAACAGCCTGGGGGTAATTCGAACCTCTTGATACTTGTTTCTGGTAAAGAAGTTGGAAGAAGACTACAAGGCATTTTGGTGGGTAATGCCGCAAAAGAGAATAAAGCGATTGTTCTTCCATCGATTGAAACAACTTCTCAGTGTCTTGATCGATTGATGGCAACAAGTGATCAAATTGCTGACCCAATCACAACTCGCATTGCAACTGCGAGTGTTCTTCGGTCAATGTCTTGCGAGGAACTTCGTGCAATTTGTGGCGATCGACTCCCGGATAAGAATGACACATCCTCGTGGTTTGCCCTTGCTGAGCAAGTGTGCTCTGCGTTGTCAGTGCTTTCTGGTGGAGGACTTTCAGCGCAACGTTCTTCTTGGCCGCAAGCTGCAAAGGAGATGTTGTCTGAGGGCGCGGAGCAAAGATTTGATTCACTATATGAAATACAAAAACAAATACAAAATGTTTTTATTAAGGATGGGTTGCATCTTCTTGAAACAAAACGAATGAATTTGCTTGATACTTCTCAAGAGATCGACTGCAAAACGATCGAACATATTGTGTTGATTGGGGCAGCTGACTTGTCGGGCATAGTTACAAAAACAATAGATCGTGTCCTCGCTGCCGGCGTTTCTGTGGAGGCACTCATTCGTGCGCCAAAATCTGAATCTGACTTGTTTGATAAGTACGGCTCTGTAGACAGTATGAGTTGGTCGAAGGCAATGATAACCATCCCAGATGAATCTATTCAAGTTGCAGGTTCACCAAGTAGCCAAGCTGCAGCTGTGATCCGCCAATTATCACTCGTGAGTAACAAATTCTCAACTGGCCAAATCATTGTCGCTTCAACAGATGATGCATTGGTCCCTATTATTCAACGTCACCTTTCTAGCCATGGCATCACTAACAGATATGCTGGCGGTAAACCAGTGCTTGAAAGTTCTGCTGCATTGTTTTTGCAATCAGTCTCGCAACTTGTAAGCAAGAAAACCTTTTCTTCTTACGCAGCGCTTGTGCGACACCCAGATTTATCTGCGTTGCTAGACATGGAGGAAGCAACACTAATAAATTTAGATATCTATTCAATGGAATTAGTGCCCAACTACATCAATGCTACAAGTTGGTTTGTTCCAAATAGAAAAACGCGAGGTTCTGAGTCATTGATTGCATTGCACAGGAAAACATTTGACCTACTCGAGACTTGCACATCATTGCAAGAGAAAAAGGCTGATCTAAGAACGTGTTCCGCTGCAATCCGTTCATTGCTACTTAAAGTGTATGGAGACGAAACCCTTGATCGAACTGATCCAAAATTTGTTTCATTGCAAAAACTTTTTGGGGTTATAGATCGTTTTGATGCATTGCCAAGCAGTGTATTACTAAAAATGGGATCACTTGAGGTAACAACAGTCATAGATTTGCTGCTGAGCCACGTTGAATCTTTAACAATCCCAGAATATCCAAATCCAGAAGCAATTGAAACTGTTGGCTGGCTCGAAGCGATGGCAGTGGATGCACCATGTTTGATTGTCGTTGGTATGAGCGCGGATTTGGTTGGTGGAAACAGTCCGGGTGACGCTTTTTTTCCTGATTCTCTTCGCGTTGAATTGGGATTAGAATCAATAGATCGCAGACTTGCCCGAGATGCACACGCGATAAAAGCGATGCAAAACATGAGATCTGTTAAAGGAAAAATTGTTTGGATTGTCGCACGTAAAAATACAGATGGAGATCCTTTGACCCCAAGTCCACTCCTTCTTCGTTGTGAAGATGGGAAGGTGCTTGCAAGGCGAGCGAAGCGACTTGTTGTATCTTTAGATCATGAAGAACCAGAAGTTCCAAAACAATTTACTCCTCCTAATATTGGCAATGGAATATTAATTCCTCGCCCAGATGAGTATGCGTTTGAACCTGTTGAGAGAATTTCAGTCACTGCGTTTAAAGATTACATAGCTTGCCCATATAGATTTTGGCTGAAGCATGTTCTTCGTTTGAAAACTGCAGAAAATGGTAGCAGAGAATTAGATCCCAAACTTTTCGGTGGGCTTGTGCATAAGACTCTTGAAAAATTCGGATTTGACCTGTCTGCTTGTGATTCTAGTAGTGAAAGTGAGATTAGAAAAAAACTTTCTATGTTTTTAGATACGGTTGTGGTTGACATGTTTGGTGCTGATCTTTCAGGTGCGATACAAGTACAAATAGAACTTGCAAGATTTCGTCTCAATGAAGTTGCCAAACATCAAGCGATGAGTGTTAAGGAAGGCTGGCGAATCCTGTGTACTGAGAAAAAATTAGCGAAGGAAATTGTTGTTGAAGGAAAGTCAATGACAATTAGCGGGGTAATCGATCGAGTAGACTTGCATGAAGATGGTCGTATTCGTGTCTTGGATTACAAAACCGGTGGTGCAACTGCCAACGAAGTGCACTATAAGAAACGCGATGGTCAGTGGGTTGATTTGCAATTACCTCTTTATCGATTATTGCTTTCGGAAATAAAAGAACTTGCAGGCAAGGATACAAGTGAAGAAAATGTTTCCTTGGGATACTTCCGTGTTGGTGACCAAGAAGCAACAACAGGGATCAACTTACTTGATCTGCCCGACGCGGCAATGGCGACAGTTGATGATGTAATATTTGCACTTATTGGTGAGATTGCAAGTGGTAATTTTGGTGAAGTGCCTACAGATCCTGCACCAAAATACAGCGATGACTTTGCCTGGATTTGTCAGGACAACAGTATTACAGAAGAACTAGAAGGGGATGGTTGAGATGAAAGAGTTCAATGAGTTTGAAATTATTGAAGCGTTGGCTGGTTCTGGTAAAACGCAAGAACTAATGTTTCGTTTTTTGCGACTGATTAAAAGCGGTGCCGATCCAAAAACAATTCTCGCAACGACGTTTAGTCGAAAAGCAGCAGGGGAAATTCGGGATCGAATTATTGAGTCTCTCGCTAAAGCGGTGCTAGATCCTGCGGATTTAGACCTGCTTGTGAAGCATGTTCCAGAAATGAATGATGGACAAGAAGGTTGCGAGAAATTACTTAGAGATCTTTCCGCATCGTTGCATAGGCTGAATATTGGAACGATTGATAGTTTCTTTGTTAAGACCGCGCAGTCCTTTAGTGATGCACTTGGAATGACTCCGGGTTGGTCAATTTTAGATGAAGTGCATGAAGAAGAAGTGTTTTCTACAGCAATTATTGGGATGACGAAAGATGCGAAGAACACAAAGCATTTTGCAGATTTGTTGCGGTGGAGTAAATCAGGTGCAAAGGTCTCTATTGGTAAAACGCTCAGTGAAATGCAAAGGCAAGCGTACACTTCAGTCCGTGACACAGATGAATCCGCGTGGAGGTGGGGGCAAGAATTTCCGGTAATGGAAAATGATGAAGTTGTTTCAGCAATTCAACATCTCACCACACTCACAACGGAGAAAAAACGTCATGCGTCTGACTTGTTGAAGGCAATCAATAAATTACAACGCGGTGATTGGAAATCGTTTGTAACAACTGGCATGGCTTCGAAAGTTCTTGATGAAACTTTTCAGTATTACAGACAAGACATCGACTCCCACATTGTGATCGCGCTGGAACCACTTGTAAACCACGCAATTGGTGTGATGGCGAATCGATTGATCGCAAAAAACAAGGGTACGTATGAGCTTATGCACGAATTGAATGAGTGCTGGGCAGAAGCGAAACATGCGAGTGGTATGTATTCATTTGATGATGTGACGTATCGGTTGAGTTTTATTAATGTGATGCAAAATCTTCTCGAATTGCAGTTTCGTTTAGACAACTCAATTGATCACATGCTAATTGATGAGTTTCAAGATACCTCTCTCACGCAGTGGAGCGTTTTGAAACCTATTATTAACGAAATATATCAATCAGAAAGTGACCGTTCACTTTTTATTGTTGGAGATGTAAAACAAAGCTTGTATGGTTTTCGTGGTGGTGAGCCCGAGCTTCTTCGAGCACTTCCAGAGAAGCTCTCACGAGCTGAAACACGCAAGCTCGATAAGAGTTGGCGTTGTTCTCCACCAGTTCTTAATGCAGTAAATACGATTTTTGAACATGCACATAAAGCTAATCTTTTAGAGGATTATGCTCCGGGCGCTGCCGAGAATTGGCAAAATGATTTTATTCATCACGAGTCAGCAAAACCAAATCGAGTTGGATATGCAGCCATTGAAACTGCTGATGTTGATCCAAATGAGAAGAAATCTCAACTCACACTTACAGTTGAGAAAGTTGTACAGATCGTATCAAAGATACACAACAATGCGCCAAAAGCACAAATCGGCATTTTAGTCCGAGGTAATACAAAACAACAAATCCAACGCATCGTCCATGCTTTAAGAACAAATAAGGAACATGAAGTTCTCGCAGCGGAGTTCGGTGGTAATCCATTAACCGACTCGCCTGCTGTGACAGTCATTCTTTCTGCACTATTAATGGCAGATGATCCTGGAAATTCTGTTGCACGGTTTCATGTGTGTAGTTCACCACTTTCGCAACATCTTGAAATTGAATGGAACGGCTCTCAAAGCGCGTATGAACGTGCATGCAGAAAAATACGGAGACGACTGACATCTAAGGGTTATGCAGAAGTAGTCAGTGCGTTTGCTGAGCAGCTGATTAAATCGGTTGATGAACGTGAGCGTTTACGACTTTGGCAATTGATTGAACTTGCAGAATCGCGTTCGGGTGACATTGGGCCATCAGGTGGTTTGAGACCATCCGAATTCGTGAAACTTGTGCAGGAAACACAAGTTCCAGACCCCGCGTCATCTCTTGTGCAAGTCATGACGGTCCATAAATCAAAAGGGCTTTCCTTCGATGCAGTTGTAGTGTGCGATTTAGACCAACCAATTTGGAAGTCACCCAAAATCATGGAAGTTCATAATGATCCTTGTGAGCCGCCTGTGCATGTTGGTATGTACGCTAGTGAATATCTTGACCAAGCTATGCCAGAATATGCCCAAATGCGAAATGAAATGCAAGGGCAACAAGTAAATGACGCGCTCTGTCTGTTGTATGTTGCGATGACGCGTGCGAAGCATGCACTGCACATGGTGATCCCAAGTAGAACATCAAAAAACCACGTAAAGCGACTTGACGGATTGCTACTCCAAATCATTGGTGAAGAGCAAGCGCAAGAACCTGACAAAATTATCTGGATTGCACAGGGCAGCGATAAGAATTGGTATCGCGCTTTATCTAGCGAAGCGGATCATGAAAAACCTGCGGTGATTAAACCATTCTCAATGAACGTGCTCGATGATTGTGATGTTTTTCAAGGGCATGGCGTTGCAAATAGTTCCCCTTCAAGTCTAGAGGGCGGAGGCAAGGTGAACGTAACTGATCGGTTTAATGGCAAAACGAACTCTGGGTTTAGTTGGGGAACAGTAACGCACTATTGGTTTGAAGAAATCGAATGGCTTGACGGACCAACACCATCAATTGAGACATTGATGGCAAGTGCACCAAAGGAAGAGGCTGCGCTGCTTGGTGAAGAAACACTTTTCGCTGCAGCTCAATGTTTTATTGCTGCAATCGAGAGCAACGTAATGAAAAAGCTTCTAACCAAACCAGAAGGAAATGTTGCAGTTTTTAACGAACAGACGTTTGCTTTGCGGGTCGAAAAGGGAACTGATTTTGCTTCGGTTTCACTGAAGGAACTCACTGATCTTCAGGGATCAATTGATCGACTCGTTGTGTTTTATGATGAAGAAGGAATTCCAATTAGTGCTGATGTCATAGATTGGAAAACAGATTCGTTTGATGCAGATGAGCTAGAAGCGAAGATCGAGCATTATGCTCCACAAATCGCCTCCTATCGGCTCGCAGCAGCAAAGTTGCTCGGGATTGAGCAAGCGGTAGTGTCTACGTCCTTGGTGTTTGTCAAGAATCAAAAAGTTGTGCTGCTTGACGGCAAAACCCTCTTGGCAGGCTCATAAATATGGATTTCTAAAAAGTTAAAATTTCCTCTGTAACTAACTTGCGGGGTGAGATTGCACCGTGTATCCTTGT
>JABABS010000065.1 GCA_014238125.1 Phycisphaerales bacterium | reverse complement strand
TTGATATAGTTGTTTCTAATAGGGGAACAAATGACGTGTCAGTTTTGTATAACGATGGAAACGGGATATTCCCTACTAAACTTGATTTTCCTACTGGCCAAAACCCGCGGTATGTTCACGGTGCAGATTTCGATGGTGATGGTGATGTAGATCTTTGTACACCAGACTTCGATGGGTTTACAGAAACCATACTAGAAAATGATGGTAACGGTAATTTTACAATTTCTGGGCAATATTATTTTGGTGCAAGAAATGCATTTTCATGGGTTGATGATATAGACAGTGATGGTCATGTAGACATATTGGTTACTCATTGGGATGCGGATGTTGATATACCAAGTCAAAATCCTGCCAAGTTTACACCGCTTCTTAATAATGGTGATGGCACATTTGTCGTGGGCCCTTCGGTTCATATTGGAAAACAGCCTCGTTCGGGTGCGTCTGCTGATTTGAATGGTGATGGAATTAAAGATGCTGTAACTGCGGATTACTGGAATGACTCAATCTCAGTTATTATTGGATTAGGCAATAGGGAATGGGCTGATGCAATTACAATTCCAGTGAATGGTCATCCAAGGTATCTAGTTTTAGGAGATTTCAACCTAGACGGTACTGTTGATCTTGCTGTAGTTGATAAGGGCAATGATAAATTATGGATATTTCACAATGATGGCAAGGCAAATTTTACACTTGTTCAAACATCTGATAGTAGTCCAATTCCACACTCAATTGATACAGGTGATGTCGATTTAGACGGAGATCTTGATTTGATTGTTTCACATGTAGGATCTACAAATTCACTTCTTTTTATCAATGACGGAACTGGTTTGTTTCCAAGTAATCAAACAGTGCACATGAGTGCAGGCCCAGCTGATGTGAGGTTTACGGATGTCAATAATGACGGCCAATTAGATATAGTGTCTTCGAATGTAAATTGGGAACATCGTGGATTGAGTGTCATCATGCAGGGAAATTGTGAGGGAGTTGATTGCAACGAAAATGGCATAGGTGATATTTGTGAATTGCCAGATTGCAATTTAAACGGTATTCCTGATGAGTGTGATATCGCTTCTGGTACATCTGCTGATTACGATTTGAACGGAGAGCCAGATGAATGCCAACTTGATTGCAATGAAAATGGGATTCCAGATTTTTATGAAATTGAAGAGGGGCTTATTACTGATTGCAATGGGAATGAAATCCCAGATGATTGTGATTGGTTGAATCCTGGGGATTGTGATGAGGATGGAATTGTTGACGGTTGTGAAGAAGATTTAAACAGCGATATTATTCCTGACGATTGCCAGTGCATTGCAGATCTTAATGGTAACGGAGAAGTTGACATCGATGACTTGTTACTGCTCATTGGTGCTTGGGGTGAGAATACAGAACCTCATAGTGAACCAGTCCCAGAAGATTTAAATGCAGATTGGATTGTTGATATTGAAGACCTACTCTACTTGATTACGGATTGGGGGGATTGCTCAAAATACACACTTCCAGATGTGACTGGTGCGTGCTGTATCTCTATTATGTGCAAAGAAAGGTTTGAAGTTGTTTGCAACATATTGAATGGAACTTACTATGGTGACAACACAAGTTGCGAATCTGTAGATTGTTCGGCGCCTTAAGATAGTAATTTTTCAATTGCAGCAATATCGTCAGAAGGGGATCTGTCACAATTTCTTACTGGCACAACTTCACGGACTTTTTCATACATTGTTTCAACTGCATCTCCGCTACGCAGTGGTCGGTGGTGATCGAGGGCGTCACATCCAACGAGCAGTTCAATCGCGATGACAGTTCTGCATAGATCAACAGATTGCCGAAGGAGAAGCGCTGAAGTTGCGCCCATGGAGTTGTAATCTTCAATGCCTCCTGAAGTTGGAATGTTTGAAACACTTGCAGGCATCGAAAGTGTACGGAGTTCTGCACAACAAGCAGCGGCAGAATACTGCACAATCATGAGGCCGCTTTCAACACCTGGCTTACACGCAAGAAAGGACGGAACATCGTTATGCACGCAATGTCCAGACAAAATCCAATCGACGCGCCGTTCTGAGATTCCAGCAACATGACAGAGTGCGATGCGGAGTTCGTCCATTGCAATTGCCAAGGGCATGCCATGAAAATTCCCTCCTGATATGATCATGTCATCTTTTGCAAAAACGAGTGGGTTGTCAGTTACAGCGCCAAGTTCAGCTGAGATCGTTCCGGTGATTCTAGCGATCGCTTCAATCGATGCGCCGAGTACTTGTGGTGAGCACCTGAAACTGTAAGGGTCTTGTACCCTTACGTCGTCATTTTCATGTGAAGGGAGGATCGTGGAGTTTTTCAGGTGTGACCGAATTGATGCGGCAACAGTTTGCTGGCCACTTTGTCCCCGTGCTGCGTGGAGGCGATCATCTAAGAAAGTGTCTGTTGCTTTTGCTGCATCGATTGACATCGCAGTTGCAATAACGGCAGCCTCGCAAACAAGTGCTATGTCACCAAGTGCAAGTGTTGCAATTGAAGTCATCAGATGTGTGCCATTGATAAGTGCTAATCCTTCTTTTACTGAAGGGACAATTGGTTTGAGACCTGCCGCTGCGACTGCTGCTTTGCCAGGCATTTCCTTATCGCCAAGGGTTGCTTTGCCTTCCCCGCAAAGAACAAGTGCAAGGTGCGCAAGAGGAGCGAGATCTCCCGATGCGCCAACCGAACCGCGGGATGGAATGACGGGTGTGACGTTTGCATTGAGTAAGCTCACAATAAGTTCAGGGACTACTGGTCGTACTCCACTAAATCCCCTGCACAAACTTCCTGCAAGAATTACCATCATGCCACGGACAACATCTTGGGGAAGAGGATCGCCAACGCCAGCTGCGTGCGAACGTAATAAGTTCATTTGCAGTTTCGCAAGTTCATCTTTTGAAATAGATGTTGTAGACATCGCTCCGAAACCAGTATTGATGCTGTAAGTTGGTGTTGCTGAAGCGGCGGCTTTTTCTACAGTTGACCGAGAAGCTTGCATCCGTTGAAGGGCTTCATCTCCAATTGAGACTGTGAGCCTCTTTCTTGCAACTGAGACGACATCGGGTCCAATCAAGGGGCTGCCATTGAGTATGAGTGATTGCTTATCCATTTGACACACAATACCATCTTGTACGTTTAAGGCGTGTCGCGAGAAGATATTTGAATCTATAACCAACCACTTGCAGCATTGGTAAGATGCACTTATGGCGGAATGGTTACGAACAGCATTATTTATTGTGGCATTAGCGTTTTCAGCACTCATTGGGGCAATAGGGGCGCAGTGGATGGGTGGACCAAGAGGTGGGCTTGGCCCATCAATTTTGGAGGCAATTGATCCAGTTAGTGCGTCGATGGCGGTGATTGGCATCATCGCAATAGCAACAATATTCGGTATTTTTATAGGAAAAGTGAGTAGCGCAGCAAGTGGTATGTTTGTAGTTGGGTTTGCTTTGTTTGCACTCAGTATGAGAACGCAAGGTGTTTCAGAATTTATCTTTTACGGTGGCAACACCACAATCTTAATGGAGGAAGCGTTTGGCTTAAGCCTCATTCTTCTTTGCAGTTCTATTCTAATTTTTCGATTTGTGGGCCCACTCAAAGATGTGCCACCAAATAAGAATAAATGTTGGTGTGCTCCTTTTTCACTGCGAAGTATTGCAATGACTCTGCTGATTTCTCTTGCCATTTTGCCAATAATCTGGCTTGTGGCTGTAACATCTAGCAAGGGACAAGTCATCGGCTCTGCAGTTGTAGGTGGAATAGTTGTTGCATGCCTTGCTAGAAAATGGACACCACATCTTCAGCCGATTGTGTTATTTGCAGCGCCTACAGCAATGGCAGCGGTCGGGTATGCAATCGCTGCATCGATGGGAATCAGTGACATTGCCTTTACCCAAAATACGATCTCGCCATTGATATTCCCCATGCCACTTGAATATGCAGCTGGGTCACTTATGGGCATCCCAATTGGATTGAGTTGGGGAACGTCTCTAGCAAAAAAAGTTACATCGGTTTCAATGACGAAGGTATGATGCCAACTGCCAAGATAGGTTACGTTGATTTACATAGACCGGGACGATGGACGAGATTCTCCCTATTCTTTGTCATTATCTTTGTCATTATCTTTGCTACTGTTCTTGGAGTTAGAGTTACTAACAACCAGAATTTTTTTGGGATAACTGGGCTTGTTGTGATCTTACCAATCATCATCCTTCTGATTGATATACGCTCAAGAAGAAGGGTACTCAACGCGAAAAAATTAGATGAGTTGGCAACTCAGTTACATAAACTTTCACTTCGTTGGTTATATTTTACGAGTGGTAAAGGGATTACTCCTTGGCAGCGCGAAGAACTTGGGCTACCCCAAACAATTGCTGATTCTTCAATGAAAGAAGCCGTCGAAGAAATCTGTATCCCGCAAGGACTTGTGGAACCAGAGCTTGTGCGGACGTCGAACCCCGTAACAATTTTAGGGTTTATCTTTGGCGGAATTTTAATCTTATTTTTTGTGCCCGTAGGGATCGCGTTAATTATGAACAGCCGAAATCCAGCCATGTCAATTTCAGGATGGGTGATGACACTTGCGATGCTATGGAACTTGCCACGGCTCATTCTCGGATTACCAATCCTGCATCGAAGTCGCAAAATGCCACCACTTTTAAGAGCAATAGGCAGAGGTAGAATTATTGGCAAATCATTTGTCGCAGGTCCTGGTTGGGTAAAGTTTGGAAAGAATGTATGGAGATGCGATCGAGACATGTTACTGATCCGTCGCACTGGATATCGATCTGCATCCGCTGAAATCGAATGTTTGCTTGTTGGACCTGAAAAACGTAGGGGGCTTAAATTTAGCGGGTTACAGGATGATGATTTCAAAATTCTTTTCGGTGCGTGGCATGTAGATGATAAGCGATTCGAATTTATCGAATCAGAATTATCATGAATTTGATATCTCATTTACATACTAAAACAATTGCCGCAGAAATCGACAACAAGAAAATTAATTGACCCGAGGTCAGTTAATTATGGGCATACTCCCCATGCGCCAATCAGTAAGAGCAAGTCCTTAATGTCGACGCTGCCATCACTGTTCATATCTGCTGGACAGTCATTGCAATTGACAGTTGTGCAGAGATTTCCATTGCCGTAGTACACACCATTGCCAGCAATACACTGAGTTTGCGTTGCAAGTAAACATTGCCCTGAAACACAGCATGCTCCAATTGGATCGCAACAGTATTCATCAATGCACGTTGTGTAATCTCCAGCGTATGAACTTTCCGGTTTTTTCTCACAATCATATTGCGATAATTCTACGCAAGCCATCAACCCGTTGTCCGTATCTAGAAAACAGCATGCGCCAGTGGGAGTTTTAGGTTCGCAAGGTATACATTCGCAGGGAATGCCTGGATACCAAGCACCCGAGACATTGTCACAGTTAAACATATACATTTCGTTGCAGAGATAGCCGCCTGCATCTATATAACAACACGCACCAAAATCTTGAGGAGCAGGAGGGCAAGAGATATTATCACACGTTGTATTTGGGTAGAAGGAGCTCCCAAAATAAGTCAAGCACAGTGTTTCGCTCATGACTGCACAGTGTGATTCGCAATTGTCTTGGTAACAACACGCCCCTTTTTCTCCGCCTGTAGAATCTTCATCCGTAACAACGATATCGCCAATCATCGTTTTGTCAGAACCAGTTATGTCACCCTGAAAGTCAACAAGTACACTCATAGTATGATCCCCACCAGTCACTGGCGTGCCTTGGAAACCATATATGTAATCGCCTGAAGAAAAGTGTAATGCATCACCAGTAGCCCAAATTCCGTGTGTTGTTGCATCGACACCACCAGATGTATTTGTATGGACGTCATAAGAACCAACTTCAAAAAGTTCTATAGAGGGCATCCAGCCGGAAGAGGTGCATTCATATTCAAGTAGTCTAGAGCTATGGGCGTAGAGGGAGGAGAAACTTGTTTGCGTTCGTTCGCTTAGAAACATTGTTCCCTCTGGGCTAAAATCAATATCTGAAACAGGCGAAGACCAGTCGTATGTCTTTGGATGTGGATAATCAGGCAATGAAATTTCAAGTAGAGCAGTTGCAGATAGTGGTGCACCAATGCCATCAAGAGCAACAGACCAGATTTCGTTTTTCATTGCTACTGAAGATTCGTATAAATTTTCGTTCCATAAACTGTAGTAGAGACGATCGCCATGGACTTCAACTGCCCAGGGCCGATCACTAAATGCAGCGGGTCCTGCTGCTCCCGCATACGGTGTTCCATGATCGTAGGTGTCAAGAATATTTCCAGACATATCAAGACGGTAAATAAGACCATCTTCAAAACTCGAAACGAAGAATTGCGAATGTTCACAGTCATATGTAATTGAGCCAAGCCCACTTTGATTGTTTGGCATAGGAATTGTTGCAAACAACTCTGGAAGAGCAGTATTGGTGTCAACTTTATACACAGCACCCCAGCCGAATGTTCCTACTACATCTTGGTTCCATGTTTTCGAAGTCGTTACATAGATGTTTCCAACTTCATCGACAGCCAGCCCAAAAATGCTGCCCATGTCTGGGGCGGGATCACTATTTGGATGCTCCCATGAGAGGTGACTGTACCTATTTAATGGGAACGAAGTATCGAGTGGCAGCGTGCCGGACAAGTCAAAGAGCATGAGCGTACTTCCACCAAGGATACTCGTTGAAGCAGTTTGAATTGCGATGTGGCCATTGCCAAAGACTGTGTAATTAGGATCGGTATATTGAGGCGGTCCAACGCAGTTCGGGCTTGGAATGATCTCACAAGTTGAGATTGTAGGTTCACAGGGTTCGCACTCACAAGGAATTCCTGGGTACCAGACTCCACCGTAAGACTCACAATCGGTTTCTTTTACAAAATAACAAATCATTCCACCATCAGCATCTTCTACGCAGCATGCGCCTAAATCAAACACTGAAAAATTGGGACAATCTATCTCTTCGCAAGTTTTGTCTGCCCAGTGCGTCCCGTCAAAGAGATTGCTACATTCGCTTTGATACATCTCTTCGCACACCCAATACTTACAGTTTTTGAGATAGCAGCAGGCGCCATAAGGATCGTTTGCTGCATGAGCGAAATTGACGAGGAAAACCAGCGTGAGTGTTGATAAGAGTTTCATATTTTGAAATCCAAAAAGTCGGTTATTGCGTTTGCTTGTTGTTAAGTTTTTCATAGACAAACCCCCCAAGCTGAGATGAGTAAGAGTAAATCTTCGATATCTATCAATCCATCATTATTCAAATCTGCAACGCATGGTGTGTCGCAAGAGATATTTGAACAAGGCACGCCATTACCGTAATGAGCGCCACCAGCAGCCTCACATTGCGCCACGCTTGCTAAGAGGCAGTTCCCTCCAATACAGCATGCGCCAACAGGTAAACAACAAACTACATTATTGCATTGTGAGCCAATCCCATAAAATGTACTTTGTGGCAGTTGAGAACATGACGTCGCATCCATCATTGCACAAAGCATGATTCCAGATTCATCCATATAACAGCATGCGCCAGTTGTGTACGTATCACAGTCGATGCATTCACATGATTCGTCTGGGTGCCAAACTCCAAAATAGTAGAACTCACATTTTTCAATGTTAGTCCATACGCAAGTCATGACACCTGCAGCATTTTCGTAGCAGCAAGCGCCATAATATTCGTCGTTGCAGGTAAAGGTAGGGTCGGTACATGTGGACTGCGCGTAGTAAATCCCAAGGAGCGCTTCGCACGCATCAAATGTCAACATGTCACAGTACCATTCGCAGTCGATGGTGTAACAACATGCGCCTTGATTAAGCGGCGGACATTCGATGTCGATGCAGTCTATTCCATCGTACCAAGTGCCGAAGTACACATTGTCACACTTAAATAAATCAGTCCATGTGCACTGCCATCCAAGATCAGGGTCTTCGTAGCAGCATGCGCCCAGTCCATTAGTTTCATCACAGACACAATCACAAGGTGTTTCAGGGTGCCATATGCCAAAGTAGTGGAAGTCGCATTTTTCTAAATTTGTATAGACGCAAGTCATGATTCCAGCGGTATTTTCATAACAGCATGCGCCATAATTAGGATCAACGCAACTTATTGTGTCACAAGTAAAGGTGTTGTAGAACAAACCATCTATTGCAGCACAATCATCATTTGTCAACATCTCGCAATACCAGTTACAGTCTGCGTCCCCGTAACAGCACGCGGCAGTGTCTTCTGGTGAGCAATCAATGTTAGTACAAGTTTCTCCGCTGTGCCAAGTTCCACCTATTGCATCGCAGAAGTTTTCTGTAACATCTTGGCATGCCCATCCGTCAGCGCTATCCGAACAACATGCTCCAGTATTTGAAGGCAAGTCGCCAAAAGGAACTTCTATAACTTCCCATTCCACTTGGGGTTCGCCTCGAAGGAAAGAATCTTGATAACCAGCTAAATGTAGCATCCCAAATGGTGGAGAGGGTGCGCCGTTTGCATCGTTTGTTGTGAATTGACCGAGTAGTACATTGTAGTTTGGTAGCCCACTGACGGCGACTCCATAGTTGAATGGATCATTCACAGGAGTGGACAACTCGGTGAGGTGCATAAAAAATCCAATATTAATTGGTGCTTCAAATAGAGCAAAGTCGACATTGCTTGTTACGCTCGGATAATCTTCTGGACCTGCGCCAATCGTCACCCAACTGTCGTAGACCATTTCTGGAAATGCCGGCCAAAAAGCAGGATTATTATGTTGAGCAAGTGGTCCGCAAAAAGGGTTTTGATAAAACTCATTTGGGGCGACCCCAAAACTGATTTGTGATTGTGGAAGTGTATTCCCATGTACACGTGTAAGTTGATCGTTTGGATCATCAAATTCTGCGTACAATCGGTATGTAGTGTATCCAGGATATGGAGTACCGGTGCTGATTTGCACAAGATGTAAATCAACAAAGGTAGCGGGCGCTACACTTGTTGCCGCGAGTAAGGCACTGGTAACAATAAAAGAAAAAGATACTTTGGTGGTTGGAAATAGCGCTTTCGCTACTTTATATATAGCGACGAATAAATTCAATTCACTAATAGACTTGTACATATTTGCTCTCCTTCTCTTGAGATTCTTTTTACTCATTAAATCCTAAGAAGATGACCTTTTAATAGCAAGGTGAAAAAGAGGCAATTCGAGTACTTTTTAATGATAGAACGCTATTTTCTTAGAAAAAAGTTCCCTATAATCCCAATCTAAGGAGTTAAGGACAATGCCTACACACATACTCGCATGATCTTTTTGAACTTATTACTAGCTGCAGTTTGTTTCGTGGGTAGCGATCGTTTGGAATTCGCCTTAGAAAAGGCGGGTGATAATCGCGCTGAGTTAGAAGCAGTTTTGCAACATTATCCAAATGGATCGCAAAAACATATCGCCGCTTGTTTCCTGATCGAAAATATGGCTGGGCATAATTACACCGAGTTACTTTTTTACAATCCCCAAGACGAACTCGTGGAATTCGATTCACTCTCGTATGAAAATTACGAAGCGGCGTCAGTGGCGATGGATGCTCTGGAACAAGAACGTGGGGAAGTGCATTACGCCAAAGGTGAAGTTATTGAGGATACCCAGATAATTTCTTCAGCGTATCTAATTGAGAATATAGATTTGGCATTTCTGGGATGGAAAACTAATCCTTGGTCAAAAGATTTATCCTTCGAAGATTTTTGTGAATATGTTTTACCATATCGAGGCAGTAACGAGCCAGTTGAATCGTGGCGTAGCGAGTTAATGGAACAGTTCAAAGATTTAAAAGATGAAATGGTTGATCCCAGCGATTCAAAAGAAGCTGGGCGGTTGCTCGAGCAAAAAGCAAATGCGATAATTGGGTTTGATCCAATTTTTTACTTGCATCCGACAGACCAAGGGTTTGCAGAAATGAAACGAAGGGGTATGGGTCGCTGCGAAGATATAACGAACATGCAAATTTACGCACGACGAGCTGGCGGTGTTGCAGTGGCAAGTGACTACACGCCGCACTGGGCAAAATCAGGAAACAACCACGCATGGAGTGTCGTCATTGGCGCCGATGGAAAAGGGTACGCGCCAATTTCTGGTGTTGCTGCAAAAGTCTACCGAAAAACTTATTCAGAACAACTTGACTCTCTTGGAGCTAAATTAAATGAAGGTGAAGGCGCACCTCGTTGGTTGAAGAAAAAATACTACAAGGATGTGACCGACAGTTATGTAAAAACAACAGACGTGGTGGTGAAATTGGCGCCAAACGATGAACGGTATGCGTATTTGTGTGTTTTTAACTCTGGACACTGGCGAGCGATCCAATGGGGAGAGATCGAACAGAACAGTGTTGTTTTTCGTGGTATGGGACGGGATATTGCATACCTGCCAGCGTTTTTTAGAAATGATGAGATTGTGCCCGCAGGTCTACCAATTATTCTAGATAAAGACGGAACAACTCGACAAGTTGGGATCGCTGGAAAAGAAGTTTCAGTTACGGCTGGAGAAACAACAGGAAGCCAAGTTGCCTACGAAGATTGGACTGATGAATCGGTTTCGTTTCCGCTAAAAGAAGGAAAGAAGTATGCACTCAACGCATGGTCACCTTCTGGATGGCGTGTTCTTTCAGAACGAACTGGAGACGGAACCCCGATGCAATTCAAGGGTCTGTCATCCAATGGTTTGTATTGGCTTGTCGAAGTTGATGGTGATCACGAAGAGAGGCCATTTGCCATCGAAGATGGCGCTATTGTCCACTGGTAATTTACACTGCCGCAATCTTTTTGAATTCGTCCATCCGTGCATGCAATTGCTTACGTGTTGTTGCACAAAGTCCATTGAGACCGAATGAGCCCAGCGTAAACGAAGCGGTGACTGTTCCCCAGGCCATACCTTCTTGCATCGTCGCAAAATCTAGTTTGCCAGTTGCGCCGATGTATCCCATGAATCCGCCAGCGAAACTATCACCTGCACCGGTTGGGTCGATGACGCCATCTTGATCAAGTGGGAACGCTGGTACAACTGCAATTCCATCTTGATGGACAAGCACTGCGCCGTGCTCACCTTTTTTGACGATGACAAAGCTTGGACCCATCTCAATGATGGCTCTCGCTGCGGTGATCGGATTACTGATCTCAGTTAACTGTTCTGCTTCAGAATCATTAATGATGAGTCCGTCGATTTCTTTGAACAAGTCGAGTAATTCATCACGTGCGATATTGATCCAAAGATCCATTGTGTCTGCAACGGCGAGTTGTTTATCTGGAAATTTGCGTAGTAAATCCAGTTGGACAGATGGGTGCGAATTG
>JABABS010000085.1 GCA_014238125.1 Phycisphaerales bacterium | reverse complement strand
GCAGAACATTCAATCTGCGCATTGGCACCAACGCGATCCGGGCGTGATGCCCCATGGCACGATCACCGGCAGCGGCGGGCCAACTGGTGTCACCGTGTACGAACATACTGCGACACCTGAATTAAATGGTTTTTTGTTAAATGCTGACGCCGGTCGATCCATTGTCTTTGCGTTCAAACCAAAAATTAAAGGTTCACAACTCGCACTTGAGCAATACACACTCATCGAAGCAAACCGTGAAGGTGAACGCGGCACTTGGTTTAGACCAAGTGATGTTGCAGTTGGAAACAACGGAGAAATCTATGTTGCAGATTGGTACGATCCTGGTGTTGGCGGACACGCTGCAGGCGACAGTGAAGCGTATGGAAGAATTTTAAAACTAACACCAGATCAAACGTATTCGAAAGCGGAGAACCCCTCTGAAGAAATGCTTCGCGTTGCTGCGATGCGCAAAGCAGAGGACAAGTCTTTATATATAGATGACCCCTCACCATTTGTTCGAGCAATCTGCGCAGTTGAAATGCGGAAACTCGACCCTGCAATTCGTCTCCCTCTGCTAATTGCGCTTGCAAAGAACATGCCCGCAAATGATCGAAATTATATTGAATCAATTGGCATTGGTGCAAAGGGCATGGAAGCAGCATTCTTCGCAGCGTTGTATCAACTTTCAAACTTTGACCAAAACGATCTTCTGCACCTTGCATGGCGATTGCACCCTATTGAAGCTCTCGACTTTTTAACATTTTATGTTTCTTCTGACGCGTCGTATCTGATGAGACAACTTGCCATCGACGGGATTGCGTTCATGGACGAAATGGAAGCTGCCCAAGAGATGATTCGCATTGCAATGATCGGTCCTGAAGATACGCGCAACTACGCAACATGGTGGCTTGAAAACCGTGTTACAAATTCATGGTCAAAGTATGGCATCAACATTGGCACTGAAGCGGATCTTGCAGAAGCAACGCTTGCATTTACATCAAGAATATTTACACCAAAAACGAATACTGCCGAAAGTGTTTCAATTGAAATTAAAGATGGTAAAACGCTTTGGCTTCTTGTAGGTGACACTGACAATGGTAATTCAAACGATTGGGCAGTTTGGATTGACCCAGAGTTCGTTCATAAGGATGGAACAAGCACACCCCTCACTGCACTGGATTGGGATGAAGCAGAAACTGCGTGGGGATCGGTACAACTGAACAAAACCTGCGAAGGCGGCGAATTACACGTTAGCGGTAACCCCGTCAATGGAATTGGCACGCACGCTGATTCCCTCATTTCGTACGCAATTCCAGAATCGGTTACCGAGTTTCGATGCAAAATTGCAGCAGATGACGGCGGCGCAGCACGGCCAGGTTCAGCAACTTCTATTCTATTCGAAGTCTATGTCGAGTCAAAACGAGATGAAGCATTTATCTACGCACAACAAGAACTTGCAAAGTCAGGAGATCGAGATGCCCAAAACTATTTACTAGAGAGCCAAGAAGGAAGTTTGTTTTTGCTTGAACATGTCACGCTCGACGCATACTTAACGAAGAAACTTCAAACCCATAAAGATTTGGCAGTACGTGCATTCTTCGACAATGCACGAGCTCAAAGTGTGCCTGAATCTATTTTTGCCTTCACTGGTTCCGCCGCTCGCGGACAAGAATTATACAGAGGCAAAGGAAGTTGTTTCTCTTGTCACGTCTTTGATGGAATTGGTGGACTCCTTGGACCAGACCTCAGTACGATTCGAGATAAGCACAACGCACATTCAATTTACACTGCGATCTATGACCCGCAAGCAGCCATCGCAATTGGCTATGAAAATTGGATCATCGAATTGAATGATGGCAAACGATTCTTCTGTTCGATTCTCGCTGAAGGCGATATCGTGCTTGTCAAAGATTCTGCTGGAAAGAGCCATGCAATTCATAAGGAAGACATTGCAAGTCGGAAACCAGTCTTACGATCGTTAATGACAAGCGCTGCTGCTTTACAGTTAAGTGAACAAGATGTCGCAGACATCACTGCATTTTTGCTTGAGAGTAGAAAAGTTGAATTCACACATGAAATCGATCTTCTTGAAAACGGCTTAGACGATTTTGCTTTTCAACTGCCCGAAGGAACCGACCCTGCTGATGTTTGGCAAATCGAAGATGGTGTTCTTGCATGCAGTGGCATGCCAATTGGATACATCTACACGAAGAAGTTGTACACTGATTTTGAATTAGAATTTGATTGGCGAGGGAACCCAGCGTTTGGTCCAGGCAATTCGGGGGCGTTACTTCGCGTTCAGGAACCGCATAAAGTGTGGCCAAAGTCGATCGAAGCGCAATTGATGTCGAAAAATGCTGGCGATATTTGGAACATCGATAAATTTAACATGATTACAAATGAAGAACGCACTACAGGGCGACATACGAAAAAGATTATGCCGACAAATGAGAAACCGCTCGGCCAATGGAATCATTACCAAATTCGATTAGTTGGAGGTGATCTTACTTTGGAGGTGAACGGTGAGATTCAAAATACAGCAACTTGGTGCGAGCGAATTCCTGGCGCCATTGCCTTGCAATCAGAAGGTGCAGTGATCGAATTTAAGAATATCGTATTACGAACGAACGAGTAATTACGAACCGGACCAGTTTGCAATGACTTCGAGCAAATCATTGACATCCACATTGCCATCGTTGTTCAAATCTTCAGTACAACCATCACATGGTCCCCACGCTGCGATGATCGCTAGGACATCTGCAACATTAACAACACCATCGTCATCAACATCACCGGGAACAGTGACTCCACCTTCTGCGGTGAATTGAAGATTTACTTTTGTTGTGAGTGTTGCGGATTCTGCTTCTGCGCTAAGGAGCAAATGCGCAATCTCACCAGGAGGAATAATCGTCGGGACTTCGAATGGAACATTTTCAAACACAATTGGAACGTCTTCCACAACTTCTTCGGATGCAAAAGATGAGGAGGCCGTAAATTGGTATGTAGTTCCATTTCTCGTAAGCGTCCCTGCAAGTTGCAAGACACCCGGAGACATGAGTGGTCCAGATGGAGTTTCTAATACTTCCAATTCCATTGTAATTAACACTGGCACATCAATGACAAAAGACCAAGCTTGCTCACTCGTTTGCTCCATTTCTGTTTGAACGCTTGCAACTTGTTCAAAGTGCAAATCCGTTACATTGCCATCACCAAGTGGAAAATCTACTTGTATCCCACCCGGATAAAGCGAGGTTGGTTGTACAGAACGAAAAGTTTCGTAGAGCATGCCAAGGGTAACTGGGAACGCGCTAGGACCCCCAGTGAATGCAGCCAGTTCGAGATCTTCAACTGTAAGCGTTAACGCTGTGAAATCTGGCTCAATTGAAAGTCCACCAACACATGTAGAACCAAATGGACCCCCAAGTGCTGGCGTGAGTTCACATAAAATAAGGTTGTTTCCACTACCTCCCCAAACGCCGGGCAATGTGCTTGTGCCATCGGGATTCTCTACTTCATCCCAATTACCGATGATCGTGCCGGGCATAAAAGTCGATTGTTCAAAAGTGCCATTAAGTGAACTTAAGGCAGGATCGACTTCTAGGGGGGTAATTGCAACAATTGAAAGTAGTAGAGTTTGAAAAATCATCACTTTACTATACCACCAAATTTACAGAAACCAAAGAAATTTATACTGCTAGACCATTGTGCGTTCAATCAGGCGTAATTGCCGATACAGTGCATTCATGAGTGATTTAAGGCAAGAAGACATGACAACAATTGAGCCGATGAAAATTGTCATTCTTAATCAATACTACGCGCCAGATGTCGCATCTTCGGGGCATCTCCTTTTTGAACTTGCAGAAGAAATTGCACGACTTGGAGCAGACACTTCAGTTATCACGTGCAGACCTTCTTACGGACCACCTGAATCATGGCAACCTTGCCCACGGAAGGAAACAAAGAACGGTGTCAAAACTTTACGCATGAATGTCACTCGTTTTAGTAAAGACAGCCTTGTGGGACGACTTATCAATATCGTAAGTTTCATGGTTCCCCTCACACTGTTTCATGTTTTGCCAAAACGAAAGGGCAAAGTGTTTCTCTACACAACCAACCCCCCTTTTCTTGGTTTTGTTGGAGGCTTTAGTTCATACATATTTAAACATAACTATGCAGTTCTTTTACACGACGCGTATCCTGACATCGCTGTCTGGCTTGGGAAAATTAAGAAGGATGGTTTTATTGATCGCTTTTGGCATTGGTGCAATAAATTTATGTATAACAGAGCAAAGCAAGTTATCGTTTTGAGCGAAGCTGCAAAAGAATTAGTCGTCAATCATTACGGTACAGACCCCAACCGTGTGCACATCATTCCAAACTGGGCTGATCCAAATGAGTTACGTCCAATGGAGAAGTCTAATTGCGAGTTTGCTAAAAAGCATGCGTTAATTGAACCCTTCACTTTGATGTATTCTGGAAATCTTGGGTTGTACTATAAATTTGACATGATCTTAGATGCAGCCGAACAACTTCTTGGTGAGAATTTCAAACTAGTTTTTACTGGAGCTGGTGGACAACGGGACTCGCTTGCTCAACAAATCAAAGATCGAGGACTCACAAATACAATTCTTCTTGGATACACGCCACAAGAAGAATTCAATGATGCACTTGGTAGTTGCGATTGTTTAATGGTATCAATCGCTCAGGGCATAGACGGAATCAGTTTCCCCTCGAAACTCTACACGTGCCTTTCGATTGGTAAGCCAATCATTGCCTTTTCATCTCCAGAATCGGAACTTCGAAGAAAAGTTGAAGGCAACGATGTTGGATACTGGGTTGCACTTGATGATCCAGATGGCCTCGTAGCTTGTATTAAAGAGATGATGTCGAACCCCGAAAAGGCAAAAGAAATGGGCAAACGTGCACGAGGACTACTTGAATCTGAATACTCAATCAAAACTTCAGGTAAAAAATATTTTGATGTGTTACAACTTGCAGATCAAGGTATCTAAGTTACAGGATTCGCTCGATACCATTCCACTGTTTCTTGAATACCATCTTTCAAACTGATTTTAGCCTTAAATCCAAGAAGTTCTTTAGCCCGACTCACATCAAGGTAGCGCTTAGGCTGGCCATCTGGTTTTGAAATATCCCACTCTACTTCACCCTCATACCCCACTGCTTGAGCGATGATATTTGTAAGATCAGCGATCGATGTTTCGATGCCAGTCCCTAAATTGATCGGTACACACTCGACATCCTTCTCCGCTGCGATTGCGATTGCTTCTGCTGCATCCACAACATGCAAGAACTCACGAGTTGGTGACCCCGTTCCCCAATTTGATACCGATTCAAGCCCCGCATCTTTCGCTTCAACATACCTGCGAATAATTGCAGGAATCACGTGGCTTTTTTCTTCTTCGAAGTGATCTTCAGGGCCATATAAGTTCGCGGGCACAAGTACTGCACAGGGCAAACTGTATTGACGACCATACGTTTCACACGCCTCATGTAATAACCGCTTGGCCATGCCGTAGGGACCTGTCGCGCCAACTGGTTTTCCTGTCCAAATGCTATCTTCTTGTAGTGGCAGCGGCGCATCTTTTGGATAAGAACATGTCGTGCTGATGAGCACAAATTTTTTCAGATCATGCTGGCGACCTTCTTCAAGCAGCATCAATCCCATCATTGCATTTTCGTAAAGAAACCTAGCTGGATTTTCAACATTTGCACCAATCCCACCACACGCTGCTGCAAGGTGCACAACTATATCTGGCTGCAATGATTTATACATGTTGCAAACATCAGTTTGGTTGATTAGGTTGAAGTCACTACTTCCAATTGGAACAACCTGCGCGCCACGAGTAGCAAGCGCCTTACACACGAAACCGCCCAAGAAGCCTCGGCCACCTGTAACGATTACCTTTTTATCTTGCAGAGACATCGGTTACACGTTGGCTTTATCAGTGTAGTAATCGACGTACCAAGTAACACATCGTTCAACGAGTTCGTCAAAATTATATTTTGGTTCAAAACCAAGTTTTTGCAACTTGCCTATAGCCGGACAACGACGAGGCGTTCCGCCAGCTCTCAATTCTCCAGGCACAACATTGACTTTGACACCGCAATACTTTCCAATTGTTTCGACAAGGTGTTTGATTGAAACTTCTTCCTCAGTGCCAACGTGGTAGATATTTCCATCCTCACCCTTTTCGCCAGCAAGAAAACAACCACGTCCACCATCAGTCACATCGCAAAAGGAACGCGTCTCACTGCCATCGCCTTGAATTTCTAAATCAATTTCTTTTTTTGTCAAACCATCTGAGGCTTTCACAATTTTGCCAGTAATTTCTGGAATCACATGTTCGAAACCCATGTCAGGACCTATGAAATTGTGAGGTCTAAATATGACCGTTTCAAGACCTCTAAAACCACCAACATGCAATGTTAATAGTTCGCATGCAATTTTCCCGCCGCCATAACTAAAGCGTGGATTTGTAACATCTGGGATCATGAGTCGCTCTGATTCAGTTGTTGGTACGTGCGATGGCTCGTTGTACGTTTCGCTTGTACTTGCAAGGACATATCGACGCACGCCTGCATCAAGCGCTGCCTTGATTGTATTTTGCGTACCTTCAATACCTACTTCAAGCACCAAGTCTGGTTTTTCATAGAAGTAACGTGTTCCATTTATATATGCAAGGTGCCAAACAACTTCACACCCTTCTGTTGCAGCGCGTACTGCATCATAATCACGGACATCGCCATCAACGAGTTTTACGTTGTTACCGAAACGTTCAAGCCTAGCTGGCTTACCACGCGAATGGTCATCTAAAACGACTACCTCATGCCCAACGGTTAGTAATTCATTGCAAAGTTCGCAGCCAAGGAAGCCACTTCCGCCTGTTAGCAATACTTTCATTGTGTTACCTTTTCGCCTACTAGTTGTCCTGCTTGATAATAAATTTGATCAATCCCACCGACATTCCAAATGTCGGCAACCCATGCATTTGGATTTGTTTTTCCAAATTCTTTAAGAACTTCACCATACCCTGTATGGTTTGTTGCGACAAATACACAATCCACGCCTTCTAGAGCATCGTTGATTGCCCAATTTTTAATTGGTTCTGATGCCGATGGTTCTTCGATTGGATCTGAAAGATGATGATCTGTAATTCGAAGTTCCATTGGAAGTTGACGATGGATATACCGACAAAGTTTTGGAACAAGGCTGTCGCGAATATCATCAGTATCTTTTTTGAATGTGAACCCAAGCACAGCAACTTTGCTGTCGTGAATTTTTGTTCGCTGCATAAGTTGCTCAACGAGCATCGCAGGCGTGAATTCATTCATCTTCCATGCAGAAAGAAGCATGTCGGGGTACGCACTCCATTCATTGATCATGCCAAAGTCTTTTCGCAGGCAAGTGCCTGCTGTGAATCCTGGCATCGCGAGGTTGCATCGCGGGTAATCATGGTTTGCAAGTCTTCGGGTTTCATAAATATTTGCGCCAAAGTTGTCAGCAATCAATGCAAATTGATTGGCAACTGCGAAGTTAATATAGCGAGAGATATTATTAAAAAGTTTCACTAACTCAGCAGTGATAAAATCCGTCTTCATAATTTCTGGCGCAAGCCTTCCAAAAAGTTCCCCAGCAGCGTCACGGCTAGCGTCCTCTTCTGAACCACATATTTGTGGCAGCGAACGCAATTCATTGTACGCAACACCTTCAGCGATACGCTCGGGACAAAAACAAAGTAGTAAGTCCACGCCAACAGTAAAGTCTGTGTATCGTTCAATCCATTTTTTCACGTACGCTGTTGTTCCTGGAGCAACGGTACTTCGGAGAATAATGAGTTGACCTTTACGAAAATAATCCTTGAGACCTTCAAGCACACGTTGAATCTGAGACAAGTCAGTTTCAATATGATTATGAAGCGGTGTGCCGACAGTAATGATGACAGCAGCACTATTTGGAACAATACCTTCAGGAGAACCGTGAATTTTAAACTTCTTGCTTGCAACAAGTTCGTCATATCCCGGTTCATGAAATGGCATTTTGCCTTCATTTACCGATCGTCTTAGATTTTCATCTAGATCTACTCCAGTAGCGTTAACCCCTACGTCTACAAGAGATAGACCAAGAGGTAGTCCAACTCGACCGGTGCCAACAATGCAAACTTCGTATTCAAACATAAAGGTAATTTCCGTGTTCTCTTTTTGGTAATAAATAAGTGATGTGAATGTCTGAATGATATCAATCGGCTATATATATATGTGCGGTTTGACATAATTTTTATGTTTTTCAGAATAAGGGAACATCGAATTTCGGACGTAAATTTGAAAAAAGATAGGAATTCACTGCATTTTTAACACAAACTACTTGTTACCGGAACATGAATCCGCTAGGATTCGCTATTAACGTGTGCATGTGATTCGCCAAGTGTTGGCGGGAAAGCACAAATAACTGTAGGACCAAGAAAGGAATCGAATCCCATGGCCAAAAAGAAAGCTAAGAAGAAAGCAACCAAAAAGAGCGCAAAGACTACTGAGGTTAAAGCTCGTACAAAAACACAAATTATGGCAGGCATTGCTGACGACACAGGTTTGAGTCGTAAAGAAGTCGCATCTGTATTTGAATGTATGTCAGGCATGATCAAGAAGGATCTCGGCAACCGTGGTCCTGGCACATTTACTGTTCCAGGTCTCATGAAAGTCAAGAAGAAAATCGTTAAGAGACGCCCTGCTCGTAAGAACGTATGGCTTCCATTGATGCAAGAGTTCCGTGACATTCCAGCAAAGCCAGCACGCAAAGCTGTAAAAGTTACACCACTCAAAGCACTCAAAGACATGGTGTAAACCTAGTTTTACTTTGAATTTCGAACAACGCCTCGCATTTGCGGGGCGTTGTTTATTACCTCGCAGGTAATTAAATTGCTCCAAGGTAACAAACAATGTAGAAACTACCTCGTAGGTAGTTTATTCTGCTTGCATGTCGTTACCCAAAGATCGAAGCCACATCGAAACAGAGTTCCAGAATGAGAGCACAATGGAACTCGATTTACTTGAAACACATCGCTTAGTATCTGTTTTAGCAAAAGATCATCAGCAAGCTATTACTGCAGTTGAGGGTGCATCACAAGAAATTGCAGATTTTATTGATGCGCTCACAAAACGAATGCGAGAAGGAGGCCGGCTCATCTACCTCGGCTGCGGTACTTCTGGAAGGCTTGGCGTTCTTGATGCTGCTGAGTGCCCGCCAACTTTTCAAACTGACACAAATCTAGTCATTGGACTTATTGCAGGTGGTGACAAATCACTCAAAGTTTCATCTGAAGGAGAAGAGGATAAACCAGATGGTGCAAAATTTGCACTAACTGAACTGAATCTCACCAGAAACGATACTGTCCTTGGCATTGCTGCTGGGGGAACTACACCGTGGGTCATTGGCGGTATTCAATTAGCAAAGGAAATGGGTGCAAACAATGCTTTTCTTACATGCAGTTCTGAAGCCCCAGTTTGTGGTCACGTCATCACACTCAAAACTGGGGCTGAACCGCTCACGGGATCAACGCGGATGAAAGCTGCAACTGCCACGAAGTTGACGTTGAACATCATCACAACAGCTATTTTTACACGACTTGGAAAAGTGCATGGAAATCTCATGGTTGACCTGCACGCGAGCAACACGAAATTACTCGATCGAGCGATTCGTATTCTCTGCCAAGCCTGCGATCTACCTCGCGAAGAAGCACACGCTCTTTTACTACAAGCAAACGGATTGGTAAAAGTTGCAATATTGATGCATCGCAAGAAAATCGATGCAAAAACTGCGCAGCAATTACTCCATACTGTTGGTGGCATCCTACGCGCAGCACTATAATCCCTCATATGCCATTATTAGTTACAGGAACAATTGGAATTGACACTGTCCACACACCCACTGCAAAAGCAGAGGAAGTATCAGGTGGTTCATGCGCGTACTTTGCAGCTGCCGCAGCATTTCATCATAATCCTGTGCGTATAGTTGGAGCAGTTGGCGGGGATTGGCCACAAAATCACGCATCCCTGCTTGAATCGATCGATGGTCTTTGTCTTGATGGTTTAGAAAGACGCAGCAAATCCAAAACATTTGCTTGGGGTGGTCGTTATTTCGACAATATGAACCAACGCGAGACGCTCTTTACGGAACTTGGAGTTCTCGAAGAAGCCCCACCAGAAGTTCCTGAATCCTATGCAGACAGCCGCTTGATCTTCCTTGCCAATTCGCACCCATCTGTCCAACTGGATTTACTACGCAAATTTCCAGATAAACAACTCGCCGTTGCAGACACAATGGATCTTTGGATCAATATCGCACGTGATGAATTACTCGACTTGTTCAAAGAAATCGACGGACTCAT
>JABABS010000084.1 GCA_014238125.1 Phycisphaerales bacterium | reverse complement strand
TTGAGTTGTTTGTTGTTCGTTTGTCACTGGTTCCCTTGTCCCCACTCATACCGTATCGGTTATGCAGTGCGGAGTTCCTCAATTGCAGCAGCATAGTCATTCGTGCTGAATATTGCTGAAGCAGCCACAATGACATCACAGCCCGCTTCTTTTGCAGATCCCACTGTCATTGGACCAATCCCTCCATCCATTTGGAGTCGCTGCGACGGGCGAAGGCGTTCTGAGATTAATGTAACTTTTTCTAAAACTTCAGGAATAAATGCTTGACCAGAAAATCCCGGATTAACACTCATAATCAAAATAAGATCGTAATATTCAATGTACGGAAGAATTTCCTCTACATCTGTCGGTGGATTAATGGCCAAACCAGCGTCCATTCCAGCATCATGAATTGCTCGTGCCATCTCTATCGGGTCATCACTTGATTCGATGTGACCAGTAAAGAGATTAGCGCCCGCACTTGCAAAACTTTCGATAAACGACTTCGGTTGTTCAACCATGAGATGTGCGTCAAGGTACGTTGTTGGAAATGCTTTTCTCAGGGATGCGCAGAGTGCTTCTCCCATAGTTAAATTCGGAACAAAATGACCGTCCATCACATCAAGATGGAGAAAATCAGCACCGCCTTCAAGAACTGCTTTGCACTCTTGTCCAAGGTTCGCAAAGTCTGCCGACAAAATTGATGGCGCAATCAGTGGCAATGTTGTTGGAGCTGTAATGATGCTCATTTCAACAGCCGCGGTACTCATTATGCTGCATCCGCACGTTGTTTTTGTGTTCGATATCCTTCGAGCACTTTTTTGTATGTGGATTTCTTGTTTTCACGAGCAGCAAAATATGCACGTCGTTGATAGTCGATTGCATCATCGATGTCCCCATTGTGGAATCTAATCTTTGCTAACGAAGATAGATATTGTGGATCATTAGGTATTCGTGCATGTTTAAGTGCAGTTTCCGCAGCAAGAATTGCTGTGGTCATTCTTATTTGTGATTGCTGTAATTCGGGGTTGTCTGCGATTGCGTCTGCAAGCCATATAAGGAGTTCGGGGTCTTCTTCACCTCGCGTTGCAATGATTTTCGAAGCAAGAGTGTAGGCAGCATCGGTATCTCGTTTTTTAAGAAGTAACATTTCGAACTGATCAATGTATAACTTTGCAAAAACAATCTTGTCCATCGCGATGGCTTCATTGTATGACACCATTGCAGCAGACCAACTTTGACCAGCACTACTTCGACGAGCAGATTCAATCACTGATGCAGCAGCTAGTTGTTTTGTGAGGTCATACCGACCTGACATTACTTTTGCCAACGTTGATTCAAATTCTTCTGCAAGCGGGTTGCCGATGAATTGAATTGTGCCGGATCTATCTACAATGAAAGCAGTGGGTATTCCATTTTGCTTTGCGGCCCTCATCCAGGCATTGCTCGTTTTCTTGCGATTATCAATGGCAATCGTGTAATTCATTTTGGATCCCATACGGTTCACGAATGGTTCAACGACTTCTTCATCCTCGTCAGTAACACCGATGATTGTCAACCCACTAGGTCCAAATTCTTCTTGCAACGCAGTGAGGTGAGGAATTGATTTTCTACAGGGTGGGCACCATGTTGCCCAGAA
>JABABS010000081.1 GCA_014238125.1 Phycisphaerales bacterium | reverse complement strand
TGAAGTAGGTCAAAATATGACTGCAAATGGAAAGCCAATAGAAGTACGATTTCGTGCGACTAATATTTTTCGCAAAGAAGCAGGAGGGTGGAAGATGGTTCACCATCACACTGATGTATCTGCAAATCTAATTAACGCTGTTGGAGAAGTGAAATAGCATTCAGCATTTTAAGAATGAGCTAACAAAATTTTTATGTCAGTAATACACTCATCTAGCGTGTGTATTACTGCAAGGCGATGCTGCCAGTTTCTTTTTCACCAGAAACTGATTGGACTTCAAGCCACAGTGCTGTTTTTGGATTGATCTCATCGGGGACTTCTGCAGATCCATGGTAGTGATCGCCATGACTTTGGGCTTTGTAAACCAATGAACCTACGCGAGATTCTTCACCGATCCACAACCGGATAACTGCACCTTGTTCGCCTTCGATCACACCAAAAGAAAGCAGGTATTGAGATCTTGGTTTCAACGTTCCTTTTGCTTTAACTTGTAATGTGACACCAGCAAGTGTGATGATTTCAGAAATTATTTCATCGCCTGAAATAGTTTGATGTCCATCTTCAATTGGAACGACTGGTTTTTCAGCCGTTGTTGGTTTTGTGGGCTCCTCAGGAGAAGTGGATTCCCCACAAGCTGTCATGAGGAGCAGGGTTACGAGTAAGAGAGAGAGTGTAAAAGTTCGCATGCGGGTTTCCTTTTTATGTTCAACGGAGTATAGAAGTACTCCAGATTACATGATGTAAGTACCAAGAGTATACATCAGTTACATTACGATTTCAGATCGAATGAGCCAGTGACTTTTTCACCGGTATTTGATTCGATTTCAACCCATAATTTACTTCCTGTTGGAATTGGATTTGGTACATCAGCGTGTGTGTGCCAACGATTGGGTTCTGCTGGGTTTTCAATTTCAGATTTTGCCTTCATTGATCCTACTGCATCCTCGGTACCAATCCAGAAGCGAACAGCGATTGCTGAGATGGTTGAGCTAGGCATTGGTGTGACTGTAACGTCGATTGGAGCGTCTTTTCCCGCGACAATAAGTCCTACGTCTCGAGTTGCCATCACATGAAACGAACCAATTGTTGTGTTGCCAAGTTGAATGATCTTCCCACCATGTCCGGCAGTCGGATCACTGTCTCCTTCATTGTTAACGGTACCTGAAGGAACTTCCGAAGTTGTTTCGTTATTGCTTGCGTCAGTCGATTGATCCTCAGAGTTACAACCAAGTAGAGTTAAGAAAAAAGTGAGGATTGAGATTGAAACAAAGTGCATTGTATTAGACATGGGATGTATCTCCTTTAGTGTGGTGTGTTGTTCTTCCAAAGACAAGCGAAAAGCCTGCAGGAATGACAACAAGATTAAGAATAGTCGAAGTAAGTAAACCGCCAAGCGTGACGATTGCGAGGGGGGCAAGTAATTCGCTGCCGGGTTTTCCAGCGGCAAGAGCAAGTGGAGCAAGACCCAGTACTGCTGAAAGTGCAGTCATCAAAATTGGCACTAACCGTTCCATAGATCCTTGTACGATGGCATCACGCACGGATAGTCCCTCATTTTCCATTAAGTGGTTGTAGTGGTTGATGAGCAAAATCCCATTTCGAATGGAAATGCCAAAGAGCGTAATAAACCCAACCATACTTGCGATGGAAATAACAGGTGCTATGTATGTTCCCCCCAATCCAAATAATGCAATAGTGTTGCTAAAGAAATTGCCACCTTCGGAAATGTAGATTGCTGCAATACCACCAATGAGTGCAAGTGGCATATTTATCAAGACAAGAAGCGCTGCGCGCATCGAGCCGGTTGATATTTGAAGAAGCATAAGAATGAGAATCGTTACTGCGAATCCAGTTGCGAGAATCGTCTTTGTTGCTGATTGTTGTGCTTCAAATTGGCCGCCGTAGTGCACCGTGTATCCAGCATCTTGCACAAGCGGATCAACCAAGAGTCTCACTTCACCAATAAGATCACCAAGATTAGAACCTTGTGCAACATTCAGTGAAACAACAGCCTTTCGTTGGGCATTTTCGCGTGTAATTAAGTTACTTGAGCGTTCGGGTCCGATGTTTGCAACATCTCGCAGCCGAACTGTTGCACCGCCTCTTCCACGAAGCAACAGGTTTCGGACCTGTTCGATCGTTTCACGCTGCGTTGGATCAAGGCGAACTATTAAATCATATTTCCTTGTTCCTTGATTGACAGTGTCAACAACTTCGCCGTACATCGCTTTGCGAACTTGCTCTGCGGCTTCTGCAGGCGTGAGACCAAACGAAGCAAGCTCAGCATGGCGATATCGAATAGGTAGCGATGTAATCATCACTTCGCGATTTGCATTCACATCTCTAGCTCCGGGAATTTTTGCAAGTACGGTTTCTATCTCTTTTGCAATTTTTCGAAGTTTACTGAGATCTTCACCATAAATACTAATTGCAATCGCAGCAGGAGTACCAGAAAGTAAGTGGCTCAAACGATGTTCGATTGGTTGGCCAACCATTGTTGTAATCCCTGGAATTGCAGCGAGGATCTTATCGATTTCCACACGTATTTCCTTCTGGCTTACACCCTCATCCATGGAAACTTCGATTTCAGAACTACTGACTGGTTCAGCATGCTCATCGCGTTCGGCACGCCCAGTTCTGCGAGATACGGAATGCACTCCATCAATCTCTGCGAGTTGCAATTCAACATTTGTTGCAAGACGGTGAGATTCAACAAGAGATGTACCAGGTGGTGCAAAGAGAAAGATAGTAAAAGTGCCTTCATTAAATGAGGGTAGAAACGAAGTGCCGAAAGTGCTTGCTAGCAAAAGAGCACCAGCTGTTGCAGCAGTAGCACTCGCGATTACCAGCCCTCGAGCGTGTAAAGTTGCATGTAGTGCACGTTTGTAAAAACGTTTTAGTAATCGAACTAGCCACGACTCTTTGTCATGTCCCTCGCCAATACTATTACCGAGCAAAATTTTGCAAAGAGCAGGGGTAAGCGTGAGTGCGACGAGCAGTGAAGCAATAATTGAAATCATGTACGTCAGGGCAAGTGGTTGGAAAAACTTTCCTTCAAGACCTTGCAAAAAGAGAAGCGGTACAAAAACCAAAACGATAATGCCAGTTGCAAACACCATCGCGGGCCTAATTTCATTACTCGCATCAAAAACAACCTCAACAAATGCACGTTTACTTTCGATTGGATACGTGTTGTTTTGCTTTAGCCTTCTAAACACATTTTCAACATCGATAATTGCATCATCTACAAGCACGCCAATTGCGACAGTCAATCCACCTAGAGACATTACATTTAGACCAAGGTTCATCGCGTCCATCATGAGTAAGCCAATGGCAAGTGAAACGGGCAGGGCAGTAAGTGTAATAATGGTCGTGCGAATGTTCATTAAAAACAACATGAGGACTATTGCCACAATCACAACTGCCTCAAGTAGCACTGTTGTAACATTGTTTACCGCGCGATTTATAAAGTGTTCCTGCCTAAAGATATCTCTGTTTAACACCATGCCTGTTGGAAGTGTTTTTTCTATTTGATTGAATAACTCATCAATTTTCTGAGTCAAAGCAAGGGTGTTTGTGCCCGGTGATTTTTGAATAGAAATAACAACGGCAGGGGAACCGTTGTCCGATCCTTCACCTCTTTTGAGTGATGGTCCTAAACTGACATTTGCGACTTGACCAATTGTGATAGGGACACCATTGTGAAAAGTTACAATTGTATTTGCGATGTCGCTTGGTTTTGTGACACGACTCTGTTGCCGTATTGGGATCTCAAAACTCCCTACATTTGGTAAGTACCCAGCACTCGCAGTGGAATGCGCATTACCTGCTGCTTCAACAACATCTGAAATCGTAAGACCATAAATACGCAATTGTTCTTGGTCAACATTGACTTGGTACTCTGGAAGTTCTCCCCCAATAGCGACTACTTGGGCAACACCGGGAATTGCAAGCACTTTGTTTCGCAAATCAAATTCTGCATATGAACGAAGTTCAAGTGGCGTGGCTTTGCCGCTCGGCGAAGACAGTGAAATGAGCATGATTTCACCAGCAATCGAAGTGATTGGCGTGATAAATGGCTCAACTCCAGTAGGGAGATTCTCTCGTACTGTAGAGAGCCGCTCAGCTACTAGTTGTCTTGCGTCATAGAGATCAGAGCCCCAGCCAAGGTCCACCCACACAATCGACAAACCGATTGCACTTGCAGAGCGAACGCGGCGAACACCAGTCATTCCGTTGACAGCGGATTCAATTGGGAACGTGACGTATTGCTCAACTTCATCAGCAGCAAGTCCACCAGCTTCTGCCATGACAACGACAGTAGGCGCATTCAATTCAGGAAATACATCGATGCTCATACGTGGAAGTTGATACGCGGCGTATCCTGTAAGAAGCAACGACATCAAGACGATGAGTGATGAATAATTGAGCGAGAAGCGAATCAGTGCTTTTAACATGGTTTAATGTTCCCCTTCGTGGAACGTACCGTCGGCGTGAAAGTGTCCACCCTTTTGAATTGAACCACTTGTAGCAAGCATGAGTTGAAAACCGCCGTCAAGAACTACTTCATCTCCATCTCTGAGACCACTAAGAACAGCTATCCACTTACCATCGTCTAATCCGAGATCTGCTTCCATCCGAATAGCTTCGTTGGGGTTACTCGGATTACGTCGAAAAATAATTTGCGTGAGTCCATCTTGTTGCACAGCTGAAAGTGGGATTGCAAGTTCAGTTTCACTTGTAGAGTCTGTGATAATTTCAAGTTGCGCAGTGACGCCAGGACGAGCCCAAGACGATAATTTTTCAGGCGTAACATATAAGTCAATTGTTCGTTTGTTCGAATCACCCGTGAGTCCAAGTTGGAGTGCGCCATGCATGGTGTTTTGCAAATTCACTGAATGTCCTGAAGATGATGATGTTGGTGGAACGATATTGACTTGTAAGCCATCTTTCAAAGTTCCAAGATCGCTTTGCAATCCTGATGCATGGAATCGGAGTTTGTTTGGCTGAACAATAGTAAGCACAGTTGTTTGCGCATTAGCCCACGCGCCATTTGTGACGTTTAAAGCTTCAACAACACCTGCATTTGTTGCGAAAATGACGATTGATGAAATATCTCTCCACCAATCATGGTCATCAGCAGAAACTTTGATATTTAGCATTGCACTTGCTGATTCAAGGGCTATGTTAAACTTAGATTTTGCGGAGCGGTTTGCAGCAAGAGTGTCTGCATAAGCCGCTTCAAGTCGCGCATCTTCTTCTTGTAAATCAGCGTACTCTGCTCGTGCTGCACTGCACGCTGCACTTGCAGTTGTGAATTCTCGCAAACTTCCACCACCAGCCTCGCGAAGTGCTTTTAGAGTCTTGATTCGTTCTTCCCACATTTCTATATTCACCTTGACACTGTATTCATGTTGTTCGTGTGCAAGAAATACCGGGTTATACATTTCCATTTTCGCATCAAGTTTTTGCATGTTCGACAAGAGTTCAGCGATATTTTGTTGCATTTCTCGCCATTGTGGAGAAGTAATTTGAAAGAGCGGTTGCCCTTCTTCTATCGTTTCAAACTGATCCACTAAAAGATCAATTTTTCCTGAAAACATTGTTTGATACTCTCGTTTTGCTGAAGGCAAATATTCAAATCTTCCGGGTGCGCGAAGTGTGTCTTGTAGTTGTCGCCTCTCAACAGTTGCAAATGTGATTCCTAGGTTTGAACGAACCGCCAATGGGATTGCAACTCGGTTGGTCGGTGTTAATGTATGAGAGGAATCATCGGTGATATTTTCCACAGGAGTAGAGCTGTCTGAACAACCTGCAAGTAAAACAAAAGTAAGTATTGATAGTTGGATTTTCATTGCACACCTCCAAGTGTGTCTGTGCGTATTTCTCTGTTAATAGGTGATGGATCTAATTGGTACACGGGGCCAAGGATCCTGTGCAGTGTTATTGCTGCGTGCATTTGATCCACGTTGAGTTTCAGTAACTTCTGCTTTGCTTTGAATTGACGAGTTACTGTTTCAAGCAGAATAAATGTGTCCACTTCTCCAAGAGCGACGATCTTTTCAATATCACTAGTTTGTGCAGCGAGCATTGGAATGATTTCGCTTTCAAATGAATCAAACTGGATTTTTTTGATATGTAAAGTTGTGTTTGCAAGCGTAAGTTCACGAAAGAGACGTGCAAAAGTTGTCTCAGCTTCAGCTTTTACAACTTCACGCTTCGATCTTGCATGTGCGATGCCTGATTGATTTCTGTTCCATATTGAAAGTGGAACTTTCAGTCCGAACAAGACGCGGTGGTCATTAAATTCACTGCCATATCCTGTACCAAAGACAATATCTGGATATTGCTTTTTGATTTCCAAACGAAGAGTTTCTTCAGCAGTTTGATATTTTGCAAAAAGAATTGCAAGCTCTGTATTTGCATCGATAAGATGGATGGTTTCATTGTCTACCTGAGAGTTTGGAACCTCAGGAAATTCTGAAAGCAACAACTTTGCATTTTTCGGTGAGAGCCCCATTTGCGAAACTAGTTTTATCTCTTCTTGTAGTAAAGAAAGTTTAATTTCGGTTTCAAGAACTTTATACGTTGCAAGGTCTACTTGTAAAAGTCGATGTTCAACGCGGTTGATTTCGCCAGCTTCATAGAGCGTGCTTGCAATTGCAATAATACTCTCGAGTTGCTCTACAACTTCGTGGATGAGCTCAACTTGTAGTGTTGCTCCAACCCATGTTGCCCACTGAGCGCGAAGTGAAGATCGTACATTCCATTCAGCATTGACGAGTTGTCTTAACTGCATTTCATACGCTGAGCCAGCGCGGACTTTCTCAATTTTTAGTCTTCCTGAAATTGGTATCGTGAGGTTTCCCACGATGCCGTAACTAAAGGGTGCGGAAGGGGATGATATCTCTTCGCCATTAAATCCAAAGACTGGGTCTTCCCAGAGTCCCGCAGTTTCAAAATCAGCAAGTGCAACACCTGCTTCTAATCGCGCGATACGCAATTCTGGGTTATAAAAAAGCCCAATAACTTCGCCCTCAGCTGGGGAGATACCGTCGCTGATATCAAAATTTGAAGGTGTTCCGTACTTCTTTGAAAGGCGCTCAGCAAACGCAGCGACAGGCTCAATATCAAGAAGCCTTGATTCCAAGGAATTGCGATAAATCCCGATGTCAAGCGGCTTCGCTTCGTAAGATTGACAGCCTGCAATAAGGAAGGCCATGGCGAAGAAACTAAAATTTCTCCATTTGTTATATTTCACTTGAAACTCCTATCTAAAATTCACAATAACGCAATCCATGTAAAAAAACATGGGGCGAATCGAAAAAGAGATAGGTTTTATAAGAGGAGGCGCACTGTGCGCAGGGCAACAAATTGTTGTTGTTTTATCCCGAGATTAAATCCAATGTTTGCCGGTGGGCCCCGAAGTGAACAATGAGATTGGAATTCTACAAGTATTGAATTGAAATTTTCAACACTACATGTAGCGAAGATGTCATCGTTTGAATCACGTGGAGTTGCCAGGAGCGTGATGAGGCTCAGTTCAAGATCAGTACATGCACAATCTTCAATGTCAATATCGCTGGAGATTGGTGTTGGCCACGAACTGTGATGCGTGCACTCCAACTCGCAGTGTTCAGCAACTTCAGCAATTTCGTGTTCATGGCCTCCACCGAGGCAAATCGAAACACTATGTTGCAATCCGCCAAATACACCTTGGAGGGTGATGGCTGTCAAAACAAGGATTGTTGTGAGTTGTTGGAACATATGTACTTATTAAATATAGGTGATTCCTGTGCTCGTGTCCACGTAAAGATTGATATTTTCTGATTAGTCCAATAAAAACCTTAAAACAGAACCTTAACTCCAATTCCAAAAACATAATCACGTTCCATGCGTTGATCTAACTGTTGGTGAACGGGTATTTGGATTGTGGCTTCAAGTGCCCAGTACGTTTTGACGTATTGCAGGCTGGGTGTAATAATTTTCTTCGCTCATAATATTGAACCGTAGATATTGGTACATTCGCTTCTTTTGCCAATTGGCTAATGGAGTAATATTGCACCCTATACATGTAGTTATACCCCTTTTTGCTAAAAGAAGTCTCTAAAAAGGTAAGGAGATTGCCTAGCCCTTCTATTTGGATCGTGTTATCGTAGTATTACGAATGATGCAAAGACAAACGCAAAGAACGGTTGTTGATGGTGTAGATTTTGATCGGGTATTCAAGTTCCCTTTAATCTTCACAGCGATTGCGAGTTCAATGCAACCAGCAAGATTGTTCATCGGCTTTGTGATGGTCATCGTTTTGATGGCAACAGGGCGTGTCTGGGATTCTCTTGCCCCAACCCTTGATGTTCCGTTAGGTTCGACCGGAGAAATCTCTGTTCTGGCACAACAACGTCAAGTTGCAATCGCTCAATCTGGAACGGTGCTTGGTAACACCGCACCTGATGATGTGCAAACATGGACAATAGAAGACGCACAATCTCATTTACTCATCGCCTGGGCAGAGCATGAAAGGAGTGGCTCTGTTTCAATAAAAGATCAAGGTGAATTTGAAAAATTGTACTTATTACTTGAGTCGGTCCGTCCACTTGGTCCTTTTGAGTCATCTGCAACATTTGTGTCATCCAAATGGAATTTAATTGTTGATGCTGCTCTGAACCTTGACGCCGTGGTGTCGTGGCAGGGAGTAGTTGCTATCGTGTTGGAACTCCCGCAACTACTGTGGAACGCCGGTCACCACTGGTTTATCAGCGTGTATGGTCTCATATTACTTTTGGTGATGAGTGTTGGCGGTGGGAGTATTGCAAGAATGCAAGCAACTGGGCATGCACGGGGAGATCGGTTGTCAATTAAAAGTGCTGTGCAATTTTCCACACAAAGATGGCGAGCATCATTGCTTGCATTGACATCTCCAGGAATGTTGGTTGCAGCTGTTAGCGTCGGCTTGGTGTTATTTGGTTTGTTTCTGTTCAACGTCCCAGTGCTAAATCTAGTTGGCAGTATTTTGTATGGGGTAGCGCTTGTGTTTGGTTTTTTGATTGCAATTATTGCAATTGGTTATGCAATTTGTTGGCCGTTGCTGATTCCAGCAGTTGCAGTTGAAAATTGCGAGGGTGGTGAATCTGTGCAGCGATCGTTTGCGTATATGTTTGCTCGGCCGCTACATTTACTTGGTTATCTTGTAGTGCTTGTAGTTGGGTTGGTACTGGGTTTTATTGTTGTCAGATTGCTTGCTACGATGACTTTAGATTTTACTGCGAACTTAGTTGACGCATGGTCGTTCAATGAATCATTGGGCAATGCAGGCGCGATTCAAACTGACGGAATACCTTTAGTTGGATTAGTTTGGTATGAATCCACAGCAGGATGGCTTGTGACATTGTGGGAAACCGTCGTGCACGACTTTATGATCGGCTGGTTGTTCAGCGGATTTTTTAGTGCAAGTGTGATGGTGTATTTGTTGATGCGATATGCGTGTGATCGTCAAGATACGCACGACATCTGGTGGGATGGGATGATAGTTGGGACTTCGGTTGCAGAGCCGTAATTAACCAGCGTTAAATTTATTCTGCGATGATTTCAAAGATCGCTTGCGAGCGAAGTACGTGGCCATGTTCCGATTGCAAATGATACCCCTGCACGTGTACTTGTTTGTTGTACCTCTGAAAGTCAAGAATGCTCATGTGCATATTATTGTCATGAGACCACTCAATCATCTTTGCTCCACTTTCTTGCGCGAATATCCGTAACTCATCGTATGTATCGCCAAAGAGGTGATCTGAAAGTTGCTCGGATTGCATTGATGAAATTACTAACAATCGTTCTGCAAACTCTTGTTCATTATCTCGTTCACCGATGCACTGCATCGTGTTGATGTGACCGCGTTCCGGAAGATTTTCTGCATCGGGTGTAATGATTTCAGTTGCACAAGTACCCTCGAACTCTAAACGGAGGACATGTCCGCCTTTATAGAGCCAACCCTCAAATTCGTAGCCAGCATGTTTAATTTCAAATCGTTCTTCGATTTCAAAAAATTCAGGATGCACAGCGGATCTGAAGAGTGCGAGGTGATATGGCTGTGGAATGATGATTTTGTTTGGTGCTTGCATAATGACTCTGTAAATAAAGATACCCTAAAAAAAACCGAACAAGCAAAGGATGTTCGTATAGAAATGTTGCTTACGATGTGTATTATTACGTAAATAATTATGAAATCAAGTATAAAAACCTAATTTTGTTACAAAGAATGCACTTTTGTTAGAACGTACTGCAAATAAATGGGTTGTGGAACAAGGAATTTTATTATTAGTCAAGTTTTGCCATAACTTGCTGCATATCTGCCCAGATTTGTGCACGTATTTCTTTGGTGTAGTTCTGCAGCAAAAACGCAGGGTGGAAAGTTGGCAGTACGGCTATTCCTTCATACGTAGCCCATGTCCCCCTAAGTTGCGTAATATCCGCGGCTTTGCCGAGTAGAAATGTAGCTGCAGTAGAGCCAAGGGCAACGATTACATCTGGCTGAATAATCGCAACCTGTGCTGCTAGAAAAGGTGCACACTTAGCGACCTCTTCTGTCGAAGGTGTTCGATTATTCGGGAGTTTACTTTTTAGTACATTTGTAATGTAAACATTTTCTCGTTGCATGCCCATAGCGGTGATAATTTCGTTTAGTTTGTTGCCGGCCTCACCAACAAATGGAATGCCTTGAAGATCTTCTTCGTCGCTTGGCGAACCACCAATAAACATGAGTTGTGCATTTGGATTTCCAATTCCAAAGACAGTTTGTGTGAACTTATTATTTTGCGAACAGTGTTCACAAGTATCGTCATGCTTTGCAGAAAGTTGTACTAAAAGTGAAGCAGGTTCATTGCAGTGTGCAGTGTCAAGATGCGATGCAATAGGTAAAAAATCCACGCCCATCAGTATGCTTGTTTCTAAGTGTAGTTTTGCTCTTTGAAAATCCATGTTTCTCTTTTAATCACGCTTAATGACGAGCGTGACAGGTCCCTCGTTGACGATTGTAACTTGCATCACGGCACCAAAAACTCCTTTAGATACAGGAATGCCATGGTTATTCAACAGTGCTTCTTCAACAGAATCCACAAGCAGTTCTGCAATAGAAGGTTCAGCTGCGGAGATAAAACTTGGGCGGTTGCCAGCACGGCAATCTCCTGCAAGTGTGAATTGACTGATTAACAATATTTCTCCTTTCACATCAACAACAGAGCGATTCATTTTTCCATCCGCATCCTGAAAAATTCGTAGGTTCGCAAGTTTTCTCGCCATCCATGCTGCGTGCTCTTTGTCGTCGCCTTTTTCTATGCCAAGTAAAACACATAATCCACAGGGAATTTCAGAAAAATATGTAGGCGTTTGAACGGAAACACTAGCAGAGGAAACTCTTTGAACGACAGAGATCATCAGATCAAAGCCATTGAACAACTCGACACAAGTGCCGCGCCTTTTGGGTCACACCATTGTCGATAGTCGATGAGTTCAATGGAGTTCGGCTTTGCTAATTGCATAATTGCAGACATGTTTCCAATGGAACACCATTGGGTTGCATTGTTGTTCCACTTCATCGCATCTACGAATTCAACAGGATCCCCCTGAATAAATTTTGTCATCATTTCACGATCATGTTTTTCTACGTCGAATTTCCGTTGATCATCAACTGGTCTTGGTTCGCCAAATTGCTGCCCGACATGGCTGAGATCCGCAGACGCAACAAAGTATGTTGTTCCTCCAACTTCATCTAAAACTTTCTGAAGTGCTGAAACAAACTCATCAGTTGTAGTTCGTTCACCATCATCTTCAATCATAGGAATCAATGGGCTTGGAATAAGAGCAGCAACAATTGGAACATTTCCAAAACAATGTTGAATCCATGGGAGTTGCAATTCAATTGAATGTTCGGCAGAGTGATCAAGTAAATCAGCTGTCAAACCACTGCCGCACTCTTGGGTTAATTTTTCGATAATTTGCTGATCCGCAGGGCATGTTCCAAGTGGCGTTGTGAAACCGATTGTTGAAAGTACAACACCGTCTCCGTTTCCAAAGTGATTCGTTCCGAGAATGACAACTCGGTCAGGATTATCAGCGTTCCGCCATGAATAATATGCAGAAGCATAATTCGGCCACCCCCGTTCGTAGTCAAGATGTGGCGCAACAACACCGAGAATTGATTCCTCAAATTCTGGATCTTCAGTTTCTTCGAACCACAAATTGAGTTGTTTCTTGCATTCCTCAGGGTTTTTGCCCAATGCACCGGTTGTTCGAATACCAAACGTATTGTCTTTTTTGAGTTGTTTGAGTTTATTGTCTTCCAATGTAGACATTGTTGGTCCCCACAGGAGGCCAACCTCATCAAGTTGGTTGAGGAGATCCACGAATTGCTCTGGAGGCGCTTTTGCAGCAGTTGCTATTTCTTCTGCTGTGGCTTGCCCGTTCATTTTTTGCACGATGGCGAAGATATTTGCTGGAAGGGCGATGGTATTTTTTGAAAGTTGAAACGGATCTCGCAAACCAACGATAACTTGATTATCTTTTTTCATTGGAATAGGTTGGATATTCCGCACTTGGGGGTGTTGAAGGTGTTGGGGAAGGTCCGAGAATGGTGAATTAGAAGTCATTTGGGGTCTCTGTGGAGAAGAAGTGGATGTTATGCCGTCAAAGGATACACGCTTTGGCTACGGAGTAATAATTCGTTGTTTTCAGCGTTATACCGTATCATCGCTTGCCTCCGTGCGGTGATTGTCTACAATACGGAATTGCCTCTTTTTTTGGATCCCTTTACACTTATGCTCGGAAGGTTCAGTATGAACACACAAATATTAACGACGACACTCTCGATTTCACTTTTTAGCCTCTTTGTTGGTTGCGAACCTGCAGAAGATCAACCTGCTGAAGTAGCTGCAGCACCTGCTTCAGTATCAGTTGAAGCACCAAAAGAAAACTCTGTGCCAACAGTTGCTGTCAAAGAGCCAAAGAAAGCAAAAGAAGAGAGCAAAAATGCTCCAGCACTGAAGCGTATTGATGGTGCTATTTCAACTGAATTGAAGCCTGAAAATCTAAAACCTTTTGATCCATCTGAGATAAAAAAAGATCCAAAAGCTCCTCCAATAGATCCATCAAATCTTTTGCCACAAGCAGTTGAAGCATCTCCAGCGATATTAGATCTTGGAACTTTTTCTACTAGTGAAAAGAGTACTGGTGTTGTCACACTTACAAATACGGCAGATGCGGCTATCACGATACTTTCTGCTCGTGCGAGTTGTGGCTGCACAACTTCTGACTTCCAAAAGAATACAGTGTTGAATCCTGGTGACACGACAGACATCACGATTACTATGGATGGCAAAGGTAAGGCGCGGAAACTTTCAAAGACTGTGACTTTTGCAATTGATGGTCGTCCACCCCTCCGATATGAAGTGAAAGGTGAATCTCTATCTTTCGTGAATCTCGATGTTGATCCACTAGTGATTGATGAAGAAACAGGTTCCTCTACGGTGACGCTTACTTCAACAGATGGTGAGCCATTCAAGGTTCTCTCTATTCTTCCTGCAATTGTTGCGAACTTTAACGAGGAACCAGCAGCAACACAAGAAATGATCATTGATTGGGATTCGTTTTGGGATGAAGTCCGAACAACGAAAGTTACAATTCGTCTCGACCACCCAAAATGTAAGGAAATTACAACAAATATTCGTTTGTCTGCTGAACAACGTAAACGGTTGAACGACATTATTAAAGCGCGTCGTGCAGGTGACGATCTTCCAACCAAGGATCCATCTCGCCCACTCACGGGTGATCAACTTGCTCGTTATGTCAAAGCTGGTCAAGGCAAGAAGGTGTTGAAATATATCGAAGACGGTCTAGGCAAATTTGACGCTGTTGATCGCGGCGGTGTATCACTTTTAAGTATTGCATCACAAGAAGGTGATGCAGAAACTGTTGCAGGTCTTATCGCATTGGGTGCAGAAGTTTCTCGAGTAGATCGAGTGAACCGAACGCCATTGATGTACGGTGCTAGATCCAAAGATCCTGCAGTGATCACCCTATTGATTGATGCTGGTGGCGACATTCAAGCACGTGACAGTCTTGGGAACACGCCCCTTTCGTGGGCTGCGGGTTTTGGTACAGGAGAAATTGTTCAAGTGTTTGTCGACGCTGGCGCTGACGTTAACACCGTTGACAATGTTCTTGGGTATACCCCACTCTTGTGGGCATCTGGTTTTGGTGAACCAGAATCAATTCATGTTCTTTTGAGTTCTGGCGCAGATTTAGAAGTGCACGACACTGCTGAGGGTCGAACACCATTGATGCATGCAGTGCGAACAGGCGAGAATGAGAGCGTCGCCATGCTTGTTACTGCAGGCGCGGACGTCAACGCATTAGATAACACTAGCCAAACCGCATTACATGTTGCTGCAGCTGGCAACAACGTAAACATCGACAAGGTCAAATCTCTTGTAGAAGGTGGTGCTAACATTGGTGCGAAGAATAAAGATGGTAAAACACCACTAGATCTTGCCAAGAATCGAACAGACTCTAATGCACAAGCAGTTGTTGACTATCTTTCTGAGCATTCAAAGTCAGAATAACCACAGAAAATAGATATTTTTCAGCGAACCGTCGATCGACGGTTCGCTGTCGTATTAAATAACCAACTCTGTTGTTTTGTTACAATGCGAGTTTACAAAAGGAACCCCACATGACCACAATTGCAACATCAATAGAATACGAACAACTAATCAAACGAGCCAAGGACGCCACACTTCTTGGAACTTCAATCTCATTGTTGCATTGGGATCAAGAAGTCATGATGCCCAAGAATGGAATCGGTTTCCGTGCGGATCAAATTGCTCTTACGTCAAGAATGTATCACGAGATGTGTATTGATCCGAAAATAAATGATTTGCTTTGTATGTGCGAAGAAGACAGTGAACTTGTAGGTGATCCTACAAGCGATTCTGCTGCAAATATTAGAGAAATTCGACATGCCTATGATCGTGCAACGAAACTACCAACATCACTTGTGGAAGAAGAAGCAAAACTTTCAAGTCACGGTCAAAGTGCTTGGGCAGAAGCACGCAAGAATAATGATTTTTCTGAATTTCAACCTTGGTTAGAAAAAATTGTTGCACTGCTTCAACAAAAAGCGGAATGCTATGGTTGGGCATCTGGAGGAGAGCCATGGGACGCACTTGCAGAAGATTATGAACCGGGTTGCACAGCTGCAAAATGGGTGGGTTGATTCATCAAGGCGCCCAGCATCAAAATCAAAACCAATTTGTTGTGCAATCGCCTTAACGAATGCTTTTTGTTCCGCAACTGGTAATGTTACTTCGTTGAATGTGTTGGACGGGGTTGTACTACTCCCCATAATTGCATCGAGCAGTGTTTGTAATTTTTTGCGGAGAGGCGTAAACACTTCGCCCACTGATGCAGCTGTGCAACCCGGTTCAT
>JABABS010000076.1 GCA_014238125.1 Phycisphaerales bacterium | reverse complement strand
GTCAAGAATGTTTGCTCTTCAATTCGCAATTGTTCGCTACCGTTTTTTGCAGTAAAAACAGATGTAGATTGATAGAGTTGATCCTCTTTGGGTGAGTAAATAAAGATGGATTGATATTGAATGGTGAAAACTCCGCTTCGACCACTAATTCTTCTGGGTGCTGTTCTGATTGTCACCAGCCGAGTATCGTTGCTAGCTCCTATTTTCACAGGTTCAGAATCAAATGTCATGAGTGAGTATGAAGTAACACCATTACCAAGATCAATTGGAATTCTCAATTGCTTGTTTTCCGGAAGCGAGTTTGAAGTTGCCCAATCAACACCCTCGTTGATTATTGCAATTGTTCTCGCGATAGACGGCTGGGCAGTATCTAATTTTCCACTACTGTTTTGAATTACGATCACTTCTTCTGATTGCGCGATAGTCGGTTGCGATTCAGAGGGATACGTAATACCACCTTCGAATGCCATACGATATTTCAGAGTGTTGTCTTCGTTAAAAGTAGTACTACGAATAATTGCGCGTACATTTTGTTGAAACGAATCACTTGTTCCAGAATAAGTAATAGTTTGCAAGGAATTGAAATGATCTGTTTTTGCAGCATGCGCAAATTGGCTAATACATACCAATGCGATCACCGTGGCTTGAATCTTCATTGTTCGCTCTCTATTTATTTTGTTGAAGGGTACGTGCATGATTCGCATCATAGAACGAAACCGTGGTGATAAGATTTCAATTATGTTGAAAAACTGCTTCCACAACCGCAAGAAGAATTTGCGTTTGGATTGTCGAAGACAAATCCTCTGCCCATTACTTCATCTTTGAAATCAACGGTTGTGCCATTTAGGTAAAGGTAGCTTTTTGGATCACAAATCACACTGATGCCTAGGTTTTCGCCTTCCACATCAAATTTGTAGTCCCATTGTTCATCGCCTTCTTTTTTGGTCTCTGTTAGATCAAGAATATAACTAAACCCAGAGCAACCGCCACCCTTAACACCAACACGTAAATGCGTTGAATCAACGCTTAAGTCTTGTTGTTTCAGAATGTTACCGATTTCTCTGGCCGCTGTATTTGTAATTATGACTGGCATTTTTAGCTCCTAATAATTAAACCACTTCAAGACCAACATTATAACAACACTTGCGAAAAAACCTCAATAATTCGCATCTTTACTCAACTCTTATTTTTGGACCCAATCCCCTAAATGCAGCTCCATTGAGCCTATTGGCTGAGAGGGTGCAACACCTGGTACAGGACTGGGTACAACACCCGTCACATTAACCTTAAAATCAAGGTGAATGCATACACCAACTGTCTTGAGGTAGCGAAAAAAGCCTTTGAATGGGACAATGCAGATATGAACGTCGTCACTGAAATTGCGGATCTTGCACCATTCCAGCGCTGTGCCTTTGTGCCAACAATGGGCGCCTTACACGAAGGGCACCTATCGCTCATCAGGGAAGCAAAAAAACTAGACGTCCCGGTCGTGGTGAGCATTTTTGTAAATCCGGAACAGTTCGCTCCCAACGAAGATTTCAATACTTACCCAAGGTCGCTTGAGCAAGATACTGCTTTTGCTAAAAGCGCAGGAGCTAATGTCGTATTCGCACCATCAGTCGAGACGATATATCCAAACACTACAGCAACTATCACTTTGCCACCTGCTGCCACTGAACCAAGATTAGAAGATGCCTTCAGACCGGAACACTTTAGAGGAGTTTGCTTAGCAGTTGCACGACTTTTTGATTTAGTAAAACCTTCTGCCGCAATATTTGGGGAAAAAGATTATCAACAATTTTTAGTTATCAAACAAATGGTTGAGCAACAAAAAGAACGTTGGAATAATATACGTATCGTTGGAGCTCCAAACATTCGCGACGATGATGGACTTGCAATGAGTAGCCGAAACGTTTTTCTATCGACAGATCAACGATCGCAAGCACTTATAATTCACCGAGCACTCCATGAACCAACCGAACAAAAGATGGTGAAAATGCTCGACCAACACGGACTTGTTGTTGAATATGCTGTCATTCGAGATGAAGCAACACTATTAGAACCAATAAAAGACAAACCAAAACGCTCACTAATTGCTGCTAAAATTGGCAACGTAAGACTTATCGACAACTGCTCAGAGGAGAGCTCACGGTGACTAGTATCCTTGTATTTGGAGGTACGTTTGACCCTCCACACCTTGCACACGTCGAACTTGCAAAAGATGCTATGACGCACCTCCAATGCGATAAAGTTTTATTTGTAATTGCAGCAAAAAGTCCATTTAAACAAACAACTGTTCAAACGGAAGATGAACACCGGCTTGCCATGTTAAAACTTGCGCTTACTAAGGAATCATGGTCTGAAATATCTACACTTGAACTTGATCGTGGTGGCACAAGTTACACAATTGACACACTTCAAACCTTGCAAAAACAGTATGGTGAAAATGTGAATTTCACACTTCTCATCGGGGAAGATCAAGCCGAGTCCTTTGACAAATGGCGGAATATCGAAGCAATTGAATCCATAGCGAATGTTGTTGTTCTTGGAAGAGATGGTTACAAATCAGATCGTTTTCAAACACTGCCGTTTCATACCAACCCCATAAGTTCTACCCAAATACGTACACGATGCCGTAACTCTCAAACCATTAAAAATCTCGTTTCCCCACCAGTTTGTGCGTACATCACGACACACAACCTTTACAAGTAGAATGTGCTTCTCATGAGTTCATCACAAATTAAAAATATAGCTTTTGTCAGCCTTGGTTGCCCAAAAAACCTCGTTGATAGTGAGCAAATGCTTGCCACGGTCATTGACGCTGGCTACAACCTTGTACCTGATCACGACGAAGCTGATGCAATCATCATAAATACATGTGGTTTTCTTGAAGCATCTAAAGAAGAATCTGTAGATGTCATCAATGAAGCAGTCTCGCTTAAGGAAACAGCAAAAGTGCAACGGGTTATTGCTGCTGGTTGTCTTGTTCAACGCCACCGCGCAAAATTACTAGAGTGGTGTCCTGGGATTGACGCAATGATTGGTGTCTTTGACCGAGATCATATTGTGGATGCTCTGGCAACAAAATTAAAAGATGAAACGGCTCCATCGTGGATTGCAGCGAACGCATTACTCGCAGCAAGAGCTCGAGGAAATGATGAGGTGCCTGGGTACACCGAGGACGATTCAAACAGACTGCAACTTACTCCAAGACACTGGGCTTATCTAAGGGTCAGCGAAGGCTGTAACCAAAACTGTGCGTTTTGTACTATTCCATCGATACGCGGGAAAATGCGATCAAAACCAGTTGAAACAATAGTTGCAGAAGCCAAAAAACTACTTGCATCTGGAGTTTTTGAATTGAACTTAATCGGTCAAGATACAACAAGTTTCGGTGATGATATTGGATACGAAGAAGGACTTGTCGGGCTACTCACTGCACTCAACAACACTGTTGCCACATCGGGGGGTGGGTGGATTCGTTTGATGTATGCATATCCTTCTAACTTTACCGAAGAGATGATTGATGCAATCGCATCTTTACCACATGTAGTGAAGTACATCGATATCCCATTACAACATGCTTCCGATTCCATGCTAAGGGCAATGCGAAGAAACGTTTCTTCTAAAACCCAATCTGAGTTACTCCACACACTTCGCGATCGTGTTCCAGGTATAGCAATTCGAACAACTATGATCACTGGTTTTCCAGGCGAAACAAAAGAAGATCACAAGACACTTGTTGATTTTATTGCCACGCACAAATTTGACGCAATGGGCGTCTTTCAATATTCGGCGGAAGCAGGAACAGTTGCAGGAACAATGGAAAATGATGAATCCTTGCGAGTTTCTGAAAAAATGAAACAAACTAGGGAAGAGGAACTGATGTTACTCCAGCAAGGCATTGCATTTGAAACCGCTGCAAAACGAGCAGAACTAGAATGTGTTTTTGGAGTGCTTCTCGACGAATATCTCGGCGAGACAGGAGAAGGTAAATTGCATCTGTTCAAAGGCCGTACCTATCATCAAGCTCCCGATGTCGACGCGTGCACAATCGTCATGGCTGAAACCAAGCTCACTGTTGGCGAAGTTGTCAAGTGCACCATCACTGACAGCGACGAATATGACATGATTGCTCGACCAACCAATGAACTCGAAAAGGTCCTCTCGCTACCGTTACGGTAGAATGCTCTTCTGTGCCTATTCGAAACTTTTCAATCATTGCTCATATTGACCACGGCAAAAGCACGCTTGCCGATCGCTTGCTCCAAGCAACCAAGGCGGTAACCGAACGCGAATCTAGGGATCAACTCCTAGATTCGATGGATCTAGAACGTGAACGCGGCATCACAATCAAAGCTTCCGCAGTGACCGTTTACCACACCTACAACGGTGAAGACTACGAGCTGAATTTTATTGACACACCTGGTCACGTTGATTTTACCTACGAAGTTTCACGAGCACTCACCGCTTGCGAAGGCGCGCTGCTTGTTGTCGATTCAACGCAAGGTGTAGAAGCCCAAACTGTCGCAAATGCATACCTTGCCATCGAAAACAATCTCGATCTCATTCCTGTTGTCAATAAAATCGATCTACCTTCCGCCGATCCAGACAAAGTTGCAATGGAAATTGAACAGATCATTGGTCTTCCCGCCGAAGATTGCATCAACTGTTCAGCAAAAACTGGTGAGGGCATCGTGGAGTTACTCGATTTAATTTGTAGCCGTTTGCCTGCTCCTGAACCACCAAAGATTAAACAAACGCGCGCGCTTATTTTTGATTCCCACTACGACGAATACCGAGGCGTTGTTGTCTACTTCCGAATTTTTGATGGTTCCCTCAAAAAAGGTGACCGCATTCTCATGATGGGTACAGGCAGAACATTCACAATTACTGAACTTGGAAGATACACCCCGACTCCAACACCAACAAAAGAAATTGGAACTTCCCAAGTTGGATATATGGTTGCTGCAATTAAAACCCTTGAAGACGTTCGAGTCGGTGACACTATCACACTTGACCTCGATCCTGCGAGCGAACCGCTTCCGGGATACGAAGAACCAAAACAAATGGTTTTCTGTGACTTTTATCCCGCATCGAGCGATACCGGAAGTAAGAAAACAGAATTTGAAACTCTTCGCGAAGCTGTTGAAAAACTTCGCCTTAACGATGCTAGTTTTACATTTGAGGCCCAACACTCCGAAGCACTTGGTTTTGGTTTTCGCTGCGGTTTTCTCGGCCTTTTACACATGGAAATTGTGCAAGAAAGGCTAGAACGAGAAGGCGGAGTCGAAATCATTCAAACAGCGCCCACGGTGAATTACAACATTGAACTCACCGATAACACAACCACTAACATTCACAACCCAGCTGATTTGCCTGACCCCACACTTATCAAAAATATTTGTGAACCAATTGTACATGTAGAAATCATTTGTCCTGATGAAAACATTGGGGATTTGATGCGGTTGTGCGAAACACGGCGCGGTATTTTTAAAGGCCAGAAATTTGTTTCAGAAGGCCGGCAAATGCTAGACTATGAATTGCCACTTGCAGAAATTATTTACGATTTTTACGACAAACTTAAATCAATCACACGGGGATACGGAACGATGGATTACGAAATCATTGAGTTCCGCGCTGACAAATTGGTCAAAGTGAGCATTCTTGTAAACGGTGAACCAGTTGAAGCGCTCAGTATGATTTGTCACCGAGACAAAGCTGTTGCAAGAACTCGCATTATTCTTCTTAAATTACGAAAACAAATTGATCGACACCAATTCGAAATTGCTCTACAAGCTGCAATCGGTGGAAAAATCATAGCACGCGAAACCGTAAAGGGTCATCGTAAAAACGTGACTGCAAAATGCTACGGTGGTGATATTTCAAGAAAAAGAAAACTATTAGAAAAACAAAAGAAGGGAAAGCGACGTATGAAAGCCATTGGTAACGTTCACATTCCCCAAGAAGCATTTCTCTCAATACTCGAACAAGGCGATTAACTATGCAACATAAATTCACTCCACTGATCATCGCAACCTCACTCTTTTTAAGCGTCGTCCTTACGGCAACTTTGCAAAGTTCGGAAGAAGATGGAAAATTAGGACCAATTGATTCCATCACCCTTGCTGGATCCGATGGTGATATCACAGTAAAAAACAGTGACAAACGTATTTCGTGGGGAGAAGAAAAAACAAGCCGTATATGGTCAATTGGTTTTATGGAAACAGGCAAGGCACTTGAACAACTCATGAAAGCCGATCACTTTGTTGACGTCCGCAATGATCTTGACGAAGAATTAAAAGAGGGACTTGATACTGCAAGAGGAACCCTCGATGATCTTATGGAGCGAGGACGTACACTTGAGCCCGACGATCCCGAAGGCCCTGCCCTTAGACAAGAGTGGGAAATTGCCTATAGGAATTTTGAACAAGTTCAGCAAGCAGCAGTTAATGCAAGAGGCGAGCTTGCTGCGGAACAGATGGAAGAGTCATATAACGAGGTGCTCGAAGCAGTAAACGTAGTATCAGACCGTCTCAACATCGATATGGTGCTCCGCTTTATTCCACCAGATAGTGACTTTGAGGGCAACTCGCCAGACGCTGCGATCATGCAAATTCGGTTACGAACAGCGCTTCGTTTGCCCGAAGGCATCGACATTACTGATGAGGTTCTTGCTGAACTTGACCTTGAGGTTGAGTAGATTGTTCACTCACCGCGGCTGTAAAAACATCTGAAACAATTCGCTTCACTTCATCCATCGATGGACACTGATCGCCAAGTATGTTCTTCATAGAAGTTACAGTGCGACCTGCCAATCCACATGGAACGATAAGATCAAAATGATCGAGATTCGTTGTCACGTTCAGTGCGAAACCGTGCATCGAAACCCACTTAGAGACACGTACACCCATCGCACAAATTTTTGACCCATCCACCCATACGCCTGTTGCACATTTGTCACGCTTTCCTTTGATATCAAACTTTGCTAATACATCAATTATGCACCCTTCTAAAAAGCGCATATAACTGTGAATGCGAAGCGAAAGCTCGTTGAGATCAAAAATTGGATATCCAACAAGTTGACCTGGACCGTGATACGTGATATCGCCACCACGATCGGTTTTACAAATTTTTATGCCTGACGCTGCTAATTTTTCCGGTGTTGCAAGCAAATGCGCTGCCGATGCTGGTCGCTTGCTAAGCGTAATTACTGGTGGATCGTGTTCAAGTAAAAGAAGCCGAAATGGTGAATAAGATCCAGCATTTCGACCTTCAACTATTTTTTGGTGGGTTTGTTGTTGAAATTCCAACGCCTCCTCGTAGGGAACCGAACCTAGATCAGAAATTTGTAGCATGCAAGACATTGTGATTCTTGGAATAATACCTAATAGCATGCCAAAGATTCACTCTACAGCCATACTTGATGGTGATATTTCACTTGCAGACGATGTTGTCATCGGACCACACTGCGTTCTACAGGGGCAAATTACAATAGGCGAGGGCACCACAATCATCGGTAATGCTTACTTGACTGGCAAACTCATTATTGGAAATCGAAACACTGTCTACCCATTTGCCTGTATTGGCTTTGCAGCCCAAGATATAAATTATTCAGCAGATCAATTCGAACCGGGCATTGTTATTGGTGATGACAACACATTTCGCGAAAGTGCGACAGTACATCGAGCAACACAAGATGTACCAACAACCATCGGAAATAATAATTTTTTAATGACCACCACACATGTTGGCCATGATTGTCAAGTTGGAAATAACGTAACGCTTGTGACAGATTCTGCACTTGGTGGACATGTACACGTGCAGGATAAAGTTATTGTCGGAGGCTCAAGTTCCGTTCACCAATTTGTAGACATTGGAAAAGGGGCGATGCTCGCAGCTGGATTGATCACAACATATGATGTACTGCCATATTTTTTACTCACTGGTTATAACATCGTTGGCTCTGTTAACATTGTTGGTATGCGACGAAGTGGAATGGATCGAAAAGAAATTACAAGGCGAAAAGAAATTTTTAAACTTCTTTATAAATCTGATAATTCACACAATAAATCTGTTGAAATTCTTAAAGAACAAAACGATCCCATTGCACTGGAATACGTCGAAGCTATCGAAACATCGAGACGTGGTATTGTCCCTCGTGCACACGCTACACGGAATGCGAGGCGGGGAACAGCTGAGCCGCAAACATGAGTAATTTTGCATTCTGTGTTCTTGGCAGTGGTTCTAGAGGAAACTGTTCGTTACTAAAAACGAGCGAGACTAAATGGATCATGATCGATTCTGGTTTTTCGATGCGACAAACCAAAGAACGCATGCGAACGCATAACATTTGCATGGATGATGTGAGTGATCTACTCCTTACACATTTAGACCGAGATCACTTTAATCCAGTTTGGTGCCGATCACTCCTGAACCGTGGTATCTATGTTCACCTTCACGAGAGTCATGTTGAGAGAGGAATCCGTGCGGGTCTTGACCATTCGATTTTAAAACCATTTACAACATCAATCGATTTTGAGTCGTTGCACGTTGAAACTCTACACTTGGCACACGACGCCCTTGGAACAGTTGGTTTTGTTTTTAATCATTTGGAATGTAAAACCCGATTTGGGTTCGCAACAGATCTCGGCAGAGTTCCAAAAACACTTTTAGATGCTTTCAAATCACTCGATATTCTTGCCTTCGAATCCAATTATGATCCGATGATGCAGCGGACGAGTGGACGTCCAGGTTTTTTACAGGATAGAATCATGGGCGGTGGCGGTCATCTTTCCAATGAAGAATCCCTCAATGCGGTGAAACACATTGCCGAGAATTCAAACTTGCAACATATTGTGCTGCTGCACCTTTCAAAACAGTGCAACTCCCCAGCAATCATCCGTGATTTGTACCACGATAATCTTGCCCATCTTTACAACTGTGTAACAATCACAGATCAGGATCGATGTTCACGATTATTACGGTTTGAAAAACAACCAACTTCACTGTTCTAAACCACTCAGAACTCAGAAGTTAAGGTCATTTTGCTCTGTCTTATGAGGAAAGTAAAAAATTTCGGCAAATGGGCTCTACGGTGCCGATATGTAGGGTGCCATGGCTACAACTGCAATATCTCCACGTCGTGGGCGTGAAAAACGCCCTTCTGCCCTTTCATCCGCTGATCTTTCCTCGCGAATTCTGTGGATTTCAAGCGTGGCAATCGCTGTTTTTGTTGGCGTATCGCTGCTTTCATTCAATGTTGCAGACCCTCCCTCTCATGTCGTGGCGAACTACAACGACCCTGTAGCGAACTGGTGTGGTCCGGTTGGTGCAGCGATTGCATACTGGTCGTATCACACAATTGGATTCGGTATCTGGGCCATTCTGCTCGGTATCGGCTCGTGGGTAACGCTCGTTTTTCGAGGAAAGGAAATCTCGCACACCGCTGTACGAGGTCTGGGTGTAGTTATTTTGGCGCTTGCGGTTTCATGCTTTCACGAATTATTACTTCCAAATATTGGCTCACTCGCTGGTGCCAAAGCTGGGCTCATCGCAAAAACAATCGTGACACAACTCACAACACAATTTAGTGGATTTGGTGCATTCCTTGTAGTTGCCGCTGCCTTTGCTGTTGGACTCGTTGTTGCCGCTGAGAAAATTGCGTTCGCCATCCCACGTTTGGTTGCTGATTGCGCTTTCGCATTGTTACATATTCGCAAACCAAAACTGAGCATCCCTTCGATTTCATTTCTCAAATTCAAAACTGCTGCTGTTCTCGATGAGGATGAAGTTGATGAAGAAGAATGGGATGATGAATACGCTGAAGATGAATATGAAGATGTGTATGAAGATGAAGACGAAAATTTTGAAGAAGAACCTCGAAAGAAATTGAGTTCGTCTGAATTGAAGAAAAAGATTTCCAAATTACCCGTGCGTCTTGCTTCAAAGAAAAGAGCAAAAGACTCAGATATACAGCGACCTGATAATTACAAAGGTTACATTTTTCCATCCCTTGATTTGCTTGCTGATCCCCAAGAAGGGTCTAGTTACTCAATTGAAAACCTTGTCCGTAAACAAGCCGTGGATCTCGAAGAAACCTTGCAAATGTATGGTATTGAAGCCGAAGTTGCAGGTATCGAAGCAGGTCCAACAATAACGTTATATTCAATTCGACTCTCTCCGGGCACAAAAGTTTCAAGCATCAACGGAGTTGCCAGTGACATTGCTCGAAGTTTAGGTGCGCCAAATATCCGCATTGTTCCTAACACTGCTGGCCGAAAAACTGTTGGTATTGAAGTGCCAAACCCTGAAAGAGAAACTGTGTGCATCAAAGAGTTAATGTCCACGAAAAAGACAGAAAAAATGAAACTTCCAATGTTTCTTGGCAAAGATTCTTCGGGCGAGCCAATGGTCGAAGATCTTACAAAAATGCCGCACATGTTGGTTGCTGGGACAACCGGATCTGGTAAAAGTGTTTGTATTAACTCCATCATCGCTGGTTGGATGTACACAAAACGCCCTGATGAATTGAAATTGATTTTAGTTGACCCAAAGATGGTTGAACTAAGTCAGTTTTCAGATATTCCCCACCTTGCTTGTCCTGTTGTAACTGAGATGGGCCGCGCAGCTGCGATTTTAGAGTGGGCAGTTGCACGAATGGAAGAACGGTATCAGTTGTTCCAAAAACTTGGGGTTCGTGATTTGCTTGGTTTTAATGAATTAACAGAAGATGAAATTTACAAAATTTTAGATCCTCAAACTGAAGAGGCAAGGGCACGGATACCTATCAAACTTCCATACATTGTTTTTATTATTGACGAACTCGCTGATCTCATGATGACTGCAAAAGACGTTGAGCAGGCGATCGTTCGAATTGCACAAAAAGCACGCGCTGTTGGTATTCATTTGATTCTTGCTACCCAACGGCCAGAAGCAAAGGTTGTGACTGGATTGATTAAATCAAACATGCCTTGCCGAGTTGCATTTAAAGTGAGCAGCGGCATGGACAGCAGAATTGTCCTTGACTCAAAGGGTGCTGAATTACTGCTTGGCAATGGTGACATGCTCTACATTTCACCCGGTACAACAACAGCGAACCGATCACAAGGTACGTTCGTTTCACCAAATGAAATTCGCAAAATTGTGAAACACCTCAAAGAAGTTGCAGTGCCAAACTTCGAACGCACTCTCGTCCAAATTAAGCCTGGCGGAGGCGGTGGCGTTGATGCTGGAGGAGATGCGGGTGAACGTGACGACCTCTTTGATGATGCAGTCCGGGTCATGATTGAAAGTGGACGAGGATCTGTTTCCCTGCTCCAACGACGAATGGGGATTGGATACGGGCGTGCTTCACGGCTTGTTGATCAAATGGCCGTTGCGGGTATCGTTGGTGAACATAAAGGATCCGTTGCCCGCGAAATCCTTATCTCCATCGAGGACTGGGATGAGATGCAACAACTTGAAGACGACGACATCTAATTGGCCCGCAGTCAACTTGACCCGCGGCCAATTTGACCACGGGCCAATTAATTGCCGATAGAAATAAGGTACTCGTGGGATGCGGTGATCGATGAAACGCCAAAAGCGGCAATTGGATCTCAAGCTCCACGACGACCAAGGCAACGTGCCTTGGGCGGTGTGCCTTCCAGAAGTTGGAAGGATAAATCGCTTGGCGGCGTCAAAAGGGACGCGACGGTTGAGCATGGCAACGTATCTAAGGAGGTGATCAGTGATCGATTTAAACGACTGTACAAGAGGGCTACACGTAACCTGAGCCCGTGAACCCGTCGGGTTTACAGGTATGTAGCCCCAGACAGATGAATGCTCGGCAGTTGTGCATAACAACTGCCGAGTTTTTTTGTGCTCTGGTATCCTGTCCACAATGATGAAACAAGCAGCAGTGAAATTTGCGACAGATGAAATGCTCGCTAAAGCAGATGAGATTCGCCTCGGTGGAGGCGAACGTGGAATTGAAAGGCAGCACAGGCACGGCAGGCTCACTGCAAGAGAACGTATCAACAAACTTATTGACAAAGGGTCAACACAATTTGAGTGTGGACTATTTATCGCAACTGATATGTATCAAGAATATGGTGGCGCGCCATCCGCTGGTGTTGTTACAACAATTGCCCAAGTTGGTGGAAAACACTGCATGATCATTGCCAACGATGCAACTGTAAAAGCTGGTGCATTTTTCCCGATGACGTGCAAAAAAATTATACGTGCGCAATCAATTGCAGAGCGCGTTAGGCTTCCTCTTTTGTATCTTGTAGATTCAGCAGGTGTTTTTCTTCCACTGCAAGAAGATGTTTTTCCAGACACCGATGATTTTGGTCGTATTTTTAGAAACAACGCCGTATTTTCAGCAAAAGGAATTTCTCAAATCGCTGCAATCATGGGAAACTGTGTTGCTGGCGGTGGGTATCTTCCTGTTCTGTGTGACACATTACTCATGACTGAAGGTAGCGGACTCTATCTTGCTGGACCAGCACTTGTGAAAGCTGCAATTGGACAAGAAGTTGAAAATGAAGATCTCGGAGGTGCCACCATGCACGCCGAAGTTTCTGGCACAATTGACTTCCAAGAACCAGACGATGTAACTTGTATCGAACGAGTGCGATCTCTTATACACAGTGACATGTCAGTCATGCCCATTGCTCAACCACCATACGAAAGTGTAGCACCGGTTCGTAAATCAACAGAAATAACTAATGTGTTTCGCGTAGCTGCTCACGAACAATACGACATGACCGAGTTACTTTCATGTGTTGTGGACGGCGAGAGTTTTAACGAATATAAATCTGATTACGGAAAATCAATGGTCTGCGGATATGCGAGGATTGGTGGTTGGCCCTGTGGAATCGTAGCAAACCAACGCTGCTTAACTGAGAAGAAAATGCCCGGAGGCAAAGCTGGCCCCTCAACTGCAATGAACATGCCGGCAGTCATCTACACAGAAGCTGCCGACAAATCTGCGCGGTTTATTATGGACTGCAACCAAAAACGTATTCCACTCATCTTTGTTAATGACACAACTGGCTTCATGGTCGGACGTGACAGTGAACAGGCTGGAATTATTCGAAGCGGTGCGAAGATGGTGAATGCAATGAGCAACTCCATTGTGCCAAAAATTAGTTTAATTGTTGGCAGCACATACGGAGCTGGGCATTACGCAATGTGTGGGCGCGCTTTTGATCCATTCCTTACACTTGCTTGGCCAACTGCAAAATATGCCGTGATGGGAGGGGCTGCGGCTGCAAGCACACTTCTTCAAATTGACCTCGCAGCTAGAAAACGGCGCGGCGAGGAAATAGATGAAATAGAACGTGCGCAACTTCTTGCTGCAATCACTGCGAGTTACGACGAACAGGAAAGCATTTTCTACGGCGCGGCTCGCGGTTGGATTGACCGAATGATTGACCCAAAAGAAACACGAAAAGAATTGGTAGAAGCTCTTTCAATCGCTTCCACTTTTGTCATCGAGAGCGAATATAAGACCGGCATCCTACAAACATGAGTGTTTCCCTAGAGGGAAAAACGATTCTTATCACAGGTGCAAGTAGTGGTATTGGCGAATCAACTGCAAGAGCGTGCGTAACAGCTGGCATGCGCTGCGTCATCAATGCTAGAAGAGAAGACAAACTTAAAACACTATCAAAAGAACTTGGGAGCGCTTGTTCTATTGTTGTTGGAGACGTCACAAACGAGGGCTTCAACCAACACCTCCTTGATGAAGCGGGAAGTCTCTACGCAGTATTTGCGAATGCTGGACACGGTCTCAACCAGTCCATGATTGATTGCAACATGGATCAGTGCAAAGAACTTTTTGAACTCAATGTTTTTTCAGCAATTGAACTTGCTTCTCTTGCAGCAAAACAAATGGTAGAACAAAAACAGGGTCATATTATTTTTTGCGCAAGTTGTCTATCGAAGTTCACGACACCACAACACGGGGTGTACGCTGCAAGTAAATCCGCAATTGAAGCGATGGCAAAATCAATGCGAATGGAACTTAAAAAGGATAATGTATTTGTGAGCACCGTACATCCAATCGGAACACATACTGAATTTTTTGACGTCAGCGCAATTCGAAGCGGAAAAGAAAAATCAACTTTTAGTAGTCAATCACCTGCTTGGTTGATGCAACCACCTGAAAAAGTTGCGGGCGCCGTTGTTGGGTGCTTACGTCGACCCAAACCAGAAGTCTGGACGAGTTTGCTAATGCGTCTGATAAGCACAGTGTTTAGTGCGTTTCCAAGGCTTCTAAACGCCATAATTTGAATATCTGCTTGACTTGCATGGTTCGTCGCTTTATATTTGACTTGTGATTTCTTCGCTTACTATCATTACTTCTACTGTGT
>JABABS010000080.1 GCA_014238125.1 Phycisphaerales bacterium | reverse complement strand
TGATTTGCTTGATGTAGTAGAGAGATCTACCCTCTGTTGTCAGCACATCCTCGTGCGATCGCAAGATCGCGTACCGGTACAGTAATGTATCGGGTCGGTTCATCCCAACTGTTCATCTTTCAAAGAGAAATTGAGCGGTAAGTACAGCAAATACCTGTACTTACCGTTTTTTAATGCACGACTATACACTTGACTGCACACTGTGCAGTAGAACCAAAACTATAAAAACCTGTTCAACTGCCAAAGAACAGCCATCCGTTCGCAAGGCACACTGATACCCAGAATGCGAAAATGCTTAAGAAAAGCAAAAAGTAATAATTCCTTCTCTTGCAACTATTACAGCACTCTTTTTTATGTTCTTCGTTTTGCATTGTGATGCTCCTTCACGGTGCATTATGGATCAAATTGAAACACCACACATTCACCCATCTAATAAGTAATCTGTGGTGTTCAGATCTGGAGTCGTTTGATAGTCACTATAGCTATGGGTGATGCTTATATTGTCACTTTTTTTGTTTGGTGTATATTTTGTTGTAGAAAAAAAAGAGAAATAACCTAGAAACTCTGTTTGCCTCAACATTATTACACTACACCTATGAATAAAGTATTTGCAATCCTGTTTACGTTAATGTTTGTTGCAGTCGCGCAGGCACAAATTCGCGTGGTGAATTACAACATCGCTAAATTGCAAGGGAATCAAGAAGCGTTGAAGCAAGTATTAACAATCTCTTCTGAAGATGATTCGCATGGGGATGCAATTCCAGTTTCGATTTTTCTCTTCCAAGAAGTATCGCAAGGAAATGAGACAGTTTTGCACCAACTTCTCGGTGATGCATATTCAATGGGAACGTACACAAACCAAGGCGAATCGGGTGGTGCACAGGCAATGTTTTATGAATCCACGCAGTTGATCGAACAAGTTGATTCACACAAAGACATTTTTACTGGAGCAGGTCGATATGCCGATCGCTGGGAACTTCGAGGTGTTGGAGAGAACAAGGGCGTTTCTCTGTGGGTGTACAGTGCGCACTTGAAGGCTTCTCCTGGATCAAATAACAAAGATCAAAGATTGATTGGAGCAAAAGCTATACTTGAAGACATCACAATCCTTCCCGAACATGCAAATGTTCTTGTTGTTGGCGACATGAATTTTTATTCAAAGAAAGAACCGGCATACGAAGCGTTTGTCGAAATACTTACCGATCCATTAGGAACTGAGGGATGGAAAAATGACGCTGTGAAACATACGCAGTCTCCGCGTAAAGTTCGCAAGGGTGCGTTAATTCATGGGGGTTTAGATGACCGTTTTGATTTTCAATTTATCAGTGCATCGCTTCAAGACGGTAAAGGTTTAGATATTATTGTGGGGTCGTATCGCGCATTTGGGAACGATGGAAATCATTATGACGAGGCTATCAATGAACAAGGTAAGCCCTTTTTCGACAACAATGAAGAATTAGCAAATGCCCTTCATGACGCATCAGATCACATTCCAGTCATTGCTGACTACGAGATCATCAAGAATAAGGCTGAAACACCTGTTGTTATCTCTGAGGAGCAATAAAAAAAACCTTTTAATTGGTTTTTTCGCAATCAGGGGCTACACTTTGCGTATAGGACTACCTGTGAAGAAGAGGTTTCTCATAATTTTGAACGGTCTTTTGTTGACCATGGCTATGAACGCATCCGCACTCGGACAAATCCGAGTGATGAGTTATAACACTGCTCAATTCAATGGCGATGCAAATGCAATGGCACAAGTATTACAAGCTGCATCTGATGACGATAGCCATGGGTTTGCAATTCCAGTTTCAATATTTTTGTTTCAAGAAGTGGATGAAGCACTCCTTTCAACATTGCAAAATGTAGTTGGGCCTAATTACACGATGGCAACCTTTACAGACCAAAACGATAGTTCGTATGGCGGGGCACAAGCGATGTTCTACTTATCAACTCAATTTGTGGAAAATACAGCGCTGCATAATGATATTTTTACTGGAGCAGGTCGACATGCTGATAGGTGGGCACTCAATGTATCAGCTTACTCTGGAAAGAGGATATACGTGTATAGCATGCACCTTAAAGCATCGACTGGTTCTTCTAATCAAGAAACACGTAGAGCGGGGGCAGAAAATGTACGAGATGATATCGAAACATTACCCACAGGAAGCCACATCATCGTTGCAGGGGATATGAACTTTTATTCTGTAAGTGAGCCAGCCTATAGTTGGTTTACAAATTCAGGTGTAGGGCAACTAATCGATCCGCTTGGCAATAGTGATTGGGGTGGTGGTTCGAATTCTTTGAAACATACGCAGTCTCCACTTTTAAATCAAAATGGTGGACTCATTGGCGGGGGATTGGATGACCGTTTCGATTTTCAATTTTTATCCCCATCGTTGTTCGATGGCGGTGGATTTGATTTAATCAACGGCACATATAGAGCTCTTGGAAATGATGGCGATCACTATAATCAAGCAATAAATTCAGGTAATAATTATTATTTTCCTGGTGATGTTGGTAGAGGGAATGCGCTTGCAGATGAACTGATTATTGCTTCTGATCACATGCCTCTCCTTGCAGATTACCAAGTTCCCGCGTTGCTTGGCTTTGCAATGCAACCTGGTGCAGACCGTGTACTAGTTGGGGCAGATGTTAATGCGGCACTATCAGTTAGCAATGATGCACCCGTTGTTGTCACGCAAGGTGCAGATGTACTTCATGTAGATATTGAAGTTGTAGGTGATATGACTCAGAGTACTTCCGCTTCTATTCCTGCTCTTGCTGGTCCAGAAATTATATTACTACCGATTAACACAAGTGCTGCTGGGAATTGGAATGCTACTGCTACGTTAACATCGACGAGTCCTGAAACACAAACGACACCAGAAATTTTTGACCTTAGTGGTACCGTTATTGATCATGCAAATGCCTCGTTTTCTTTCTCAACAGATGTAGACTGGTACACACATGATGTTTCTTTTGAAGCAAATTCAGGTCTACAGGAATTTACCGTTTGGATGTTCAATTATGGATACGATGGATCGCAATCTCTATTAGAAGTAGATAGTGTTTCTATTCCATCTCCACCAATTATCTATGAAGGTATGTCTATAACGATGGTTGGTTCTATTCCATCTTTGATTACTTTTAGTATTGATACCGATGGTTTAATTCCAAATGTATATACTTCTGTGATGCCTATAGAAATCTCCGATGAGAATTTGCCTGGAGAAAATGCAGATATTTCAATGCTTACGTTACGTGTTGAAATTGTCTCTTCTGCATCCTGTATCGCGGATATTGCAGGCAACGATGGTATGGTAAATATCGAAGATTTACTCCTGCTGATCGCTGGTTGGGGTCAAACTGGCAATGTCGCTGATATTTCAGGTGTGGATGGAATACCAGATGGAATTGTTGATATTGCTGATTTGCTTGCATTAATCGAGGCTTGGGGTCTCTGTCCATAAAAAAAGCCCGTAGTTACCTATTTTCTCTTTGTTTTATTCAGTTTTTGATCTATTCTAACCAATGGTGAAGAGAAATACACCGTGTGACGAACACGGACTAATTAGGAGAGACAAATGAAAATTTCAATAACGTGCGCTTTAGGAGCAATCTTAGGTCTTTCGAGTCTTGCTATTGCAGGACCAAATGATGTTTGGTTGAATGAAATACATTATGACAACACAGGTGGAGATGTTGATGAATTTATTGAGATCTCAGTCGGTTCTGCAATTACTCCAACGGATGTTGTTGTTCACCTGTATAACGGAAATAACGGAACGGAATACAGAACGATTAGTGTTGGACCACTCGGCGCGGATCTTGTTGAAGGCCAAACGCAAGGTGGCATGACACTATATTGGGGCGCCGTATCAGGAATCCAAAATGGTTCCCCAGATGGCGTTGCGATTTCTGTGTCGGGCACAGTACTTCACTTTGTGAGTTATGAAGGCGCGTTTACTGCGACCGACGGTCCTGCTGTTGGCATGTACTCAGAAGATATTGGTATCACTCAGCCAAGCTCAACACCCTTGGGTTCTTCGATCGGTCTCAAGGGCTCAGGTTCATCTTACGGTGATTTTACTTGGACAATGTTTGATGTCCAGTCTGCTGGTCAAATAAATTATGAACAAGTCATTACAGATGGTGGTGGAGGAGACCCAGTTACGCACAACATCACGCAATCAGGTTCGACTTTTGCTCCTGATTATATCGAAGTGATGACAGGGGACACGATTATCTGGACAAGAACAGGTGGTAATCACACAGTCACTTCCGGTGCAGATTGTATTCCTGACGGACAGTTTGATTCTCCACTCGATGGCAAGGTGCTCACTTTTGAATGGATTGTCCCTGGTGATGCTCCATCAGATGTGCCTTATTACTGTACACCGCATTGCACTTTTGGCATGACTGGCATGATTGTTGTCCTTGATGGTGCAGAGCCAGACAGTGATGGCGATGGATGGCCAGACTCTAGTGACAACTGCGTTGATGTCTACAATCCAGATCAAGGGGACTGTAACAATGACGGTATTGGTGATGCTTGTGATCCTAACGCAGTTGATTGCAACCAAAATGGCACACCCGATGATTGTGAATATTTAGATGACTGCAACGATAACAATATTCCTGATGAATGCGACCTTGCAGATGGAACACTTCACGATGACAACAACAACGGGTATCCTGACGAATGCGAGTTTCCAACTATCCAAGTACAGTTGCAAGAAATACGAATTGATCAGCCAAGTGCTGACGATGATGAATATGCAGAACTTCGTGGCGATGGAAACCTGATCTTGAATGGTCTTTGGTACCTCGTGATTGGTGATGATAGTTCAGGCGGCTCTGGCACGATTGAAAATGCAACTGATTTGACTGGTCTTTCACTCATCAACGGTACGTTGTTACTTGCAGAGGATGCAGACACGCTTGGTGTTGTAACCGATGCGATTGTGAATTTGAATTTTGAAAATGGCGATAACGTCACGCACGTTCTTGTCATGAATTTTTATGGTTCAGTTGGTGAAGATATTGACGCTGATGATGATGGAATTGTTGATTATGCTCCTTGGACTGATACAGTGGATGGCGTTCGCATTATTGCTGATCCAACTGGAGGAGAACATACATACCTTATGGATGAAGAGATCGGACCTACAGCAGATGGATACGCACCAGCACATATTTATCGTTACACATCTGCATGCGGGAACTTCGCGATGGGCACATACGATCCCTACGACCCAGAATCAGTCGATACACCAGGCAGTGAAAATCCTGCATGTCCAACACCTTGTGTAGGCGACTTCGATGCAAGTGGTGCAGTTGATGTTGATGACTTGTTGGCTTTCATCTCCGCATGGGGAACTAACGACATGTTCTTCGACTTGAACAATGACGGCAGCGTTGGTGTTGATGACTTGCTACTCTTAATTAATGCGTGGGGTCCTTGCTAAGCAAGGAGCGGGGAAACCTAGAGAGAGGAGACCCCTCACGCAAGAACGACTCGCCATTTTTGGCGGGTTGTTTTTTTTGGCAGTGCTTCTCTTGTTAGTGCGGCATTCGAAAATTGCTTGCTGCCTGTCACGTTGTCTCGTTCCATCGGTGACCCGTCGGGGTCACCTGCTTCACGCTCCTAGTGACAGATTGCAAACGATTTCCTCGGTGCTCGCTCTCACGCGTTCAACACTGCTTGCAGTGCTCTCTTGTTAGTGCTCCATTCGAATAAACGACCTTGTAGGTAGTTTGTAACTTGCAGGCGAAAAATTTAAATGATATTCACGGATTCTTCTTCGACCCAGCCCTGCGTACCGTTGGGTAAAAGGATATGTACCCAATTTGGTCGTTGCTCAATGATCTCGAATTCAACGCCTTCGTGAATTGGTTCCTTGAATAGCGGTGAATAATTCACTCCATTCCCCTTACGAACGATCACTTCATTAAGCACGATCACGCCATGCTGCGAATATTGGTCAGCCATGTCAAGGCCAACACTCACACTGAGCATAATGGATATAAACCCGAGAAAAATCGAAACTGTTTTAAATCCGGGGATTCCTTTGAATATTCTTACACTCATCAATCCCCAAAATGCGAACCAGCTAATCATCCCAATCCCAAGTCGAATATTTGTTGGGAATGAACCATGCCAAAAAGTAAGTCGTGTTAACATTGTTTTGCTTTTTTGATTCTCAATCGGATTGTTCACAAGAGACCGAGCATGCACTAAGTTTGCATGCAACCGTTCATCGGAGGGAATATATCGACTTGCTGAGCGGTAGGCAGCAATTGCTAGACCAAATTGTCCTGCTTGCACATGTGCATTTCCAAGGTCATATAAGAGATATCCGTTTTCGATACCATCGTTAACTAGAATTTGAAATCGTTGAGCCGATCGGCGAAATGATTCTTTTGCAGCAACAGGATCTGCGGTTTGCAATGATACTCCAGTGTCGTACGCTTGTTGAGCTTCTTCTAGCACGGCTCTTTGCTGTTCGCTGGTTAATTGCATGTTTGAGAGTAGGCACAACGTGATAATTGTTAAGAGGTTCATTGTATTGCCTCCACCAAAGTTTCAGCATCTGTTGTCAAAGTTACATCATCAAACCCGCCAAATTGCATCGCATCACATCTTGAAAGTAAGGTATCAATTTCCTTTGAAAAATTGCTTTCTGATTTTAACATTTGCAATTCTCGCAATGCAGTTGAAAGCGTTTGAACTTGACATTCACCAACAAGTGTTTTTGCATGACGGATTGAAGAGGTAGCACGATTGATTCTATTTTTTGCAGAACGTTTGGATTTTCGTGAGCGCTTTCCATACACAATTATGCTGAGAATAATCGCAAATACACATGGTGGAAACGCAATTTTCAATAGTAAACGAGGTGAAAGCGAAATACGCTGGGAATTTAGAAGATCGATACCACTGTAATTTGCAAGAATGCCCCCATCTACCTCTGTGAGTGGAGTTTTTGTTGAAGTAAATGCAGAGTCACCAATAAGATCTCCAGCTGAAACAGTTGCAACTGTATCAACTGTGATCGCAATTGGTTTTGTCCATACAGTTTGGTACGTTTTTGAGATAGGATCGTAACTACTCATCGGTAGTGGGGGTATCTCCTTGACCCCATCACTTCGAGGTCGAATCGATTGCGTGAATGTCTTTGTTCGTCCTTCTGTGATTCCGCCAAGTGGCGTATCTGGTACGCGGAAATGTTCAGTAAGTGCAGAGACTCGATCAAGATGTGGCGCAGAAAGAAAGTCAAGGTTGATCGGTCCCATTGTTCGGTCAGTAACTCGCATCGTCAAAGTTATTGGTTCGCCAATTTTGACATGCGTTGGATCAGCAATGACACGAAAATCGTAGTTACCAACAGCACCGCTGTACCAAAGTGGCTGATCTTTTGAAGGGGAGGGGAGTACTTCAATCGTTGGCATTTCACCTTTCGCTTCAATGAGATGAAATTGCGTTACTTCAAGAGATTCGCCGCCGAATAAACCAAAGCCACGTACTTTTTTAAGTGATAGTGGGTAATTCATAAGCACCGATACGGGGTTCATCTTGAAAGGACCTGATGTTTCTGGCCAGGCTGTTGCACGCACTGAAAGTTCATAAAAAGTGGTAGGAATACCTGCTTTTGTTTTACCGCGAATTTCTCGGAGTTGTCTATTTCCCTCTTCTAGAGCATCGTTGAAAATTCCAAGGTTGCCGCGCAAAAATGACATCATCTGCCTTGCGTTAAGCGTAATGCCTAGGCTGGGGTCCGTGAACTGTTCAATAAAAATTTTCAATGTTAGATCAATGGGTTGACCAAGATAGATATTGCCACTTGTTCCACTAATTTCAACTTCGAGAGCACCCCCTGTAGGGGGATCTTGAATTGTTATGGTATGAGGCGTTGACTGAAAACTCTTGCCGTCCACTATGAACGTGAGCGTTGGAATAGTATAAACACCCGTTTCTTTTGGAGTAAGTATGAAAGTGAAACTTCGTTTTATAGTATGCGTTACTTTTCCATTGAAAAATGTTGTTTCATTTAATGTTTGCTCGTTGGGCAATCTTTGAATTGTGAATCCTTCAATCTCTGGGATAGTTGGGTTTAGTGCTGGTTGAATATTCTCATAAACAACAACAAGTTCCATCGGCACACCTTTATATCCGCTAGATTGAGGCATTTGAAAATCTACTTGCTGCGCGAAAGAATGCGATGCGAAACAAAGAATAATAATGAGAATTCGTAGAAGAGTCATGAGTAATTACCAATCCTTTTGAACAGGAACTCTGCGTGCAGCCTTTCTTGCAGCAAGCAATTTACGTCGTTGTTGCTCTTTGTCGCGAATCAGTTGCAACAACCTTGAAGCTTCACTACGTGTGAGACGCTCGCCTTCTTCTTTTGTATCTTTTGGATCCACTGCTTCTTTAAGACCATCTTCATTGGCGGCTTCAATATTACCTTCATTAACAACAGGCAGTTCCTCTTCGCTAGTTTCATCTGAAGCATTGGGTTGTTGTGTTTGAGTATCTTGCTGAGTTTGTTCACCCTCTTTTTGCTCTTGGGGAGAGGAGTGATCGCCCGTATCCTCGTTTGGTTGTTCTGATGATTGTGAGTCTTGTTGTTTTTTTTGTTGATTTTCAGACTGGTCACCACTTTGTTTTGTTTTACTTTCAGCCTGGTCGCCCTGTTGGTTTTCAGAAGAATCCTGCTCTTGTGACTCAGACTGCTCTCCTTCTTGCTGCTCTTGCTTTTCTTTTTTCGAATCACCTTGTTCAGTGTTTTCTTGATTATCTGCTTGTTGCTGTGCAGATTCTTCATCTTGCTGTTGTTCCTGATTTTGGTCGTCTTGTTGTTGTTTTTGTTGCTGCTCCATTTCTTCTTGCATTTCATCAAGTTGTTGGAGCATCTTCCACGCAAGTTCGCCGTTTGCGCGTGCGTCCATATCGTTTTGGTTTTTCTTTATCGATCTGCGATAACTATCAATTGTGTCTTTTAGTTGCATCTTCGCATACTCAAGTTCGATAATAGCTTCCTCTTGGCCATTTTCATTAGTTGTGCCTTCTAGAGATTGCATCGTTGATTGATATACAGAATTGCCAAAGTTGTAGGCGCAATACGACGAGAGTGTTATGTCAGTTGTACTAGCCATAGCATCCTCGAATGCTTTTGATGCTTGATCGAACGCTCCAATATTGTAATGCGCAATACCACGATCATAATGAACCGATGCGGCGGGGCTATCAACAATGTCAACGAGCTCATCTAGTGTTTTTGCTGCTTCTTCCCACTGTTCTGCATTGAGGTAAGTTTGTGCCGACTCTAGCAATTTTTGTGGAGAGTTGAACAAAATAATTGATGTTATTAGCAAAGTTGAAAACATTAGGTTGTCGCCTCATGTGTACGAATTGAAGATTGATGTTGAGATCGAAGGCTCATCCATGAATCACCTAAGAGAATCAGCAGAGCTGGAATTGCAAACCACTGAAATCGCGGGATGAATTGTTCTAATTTTACACTGTCAAAACTTCTTCCTGAATCGGAAGCAATTCGTTTAGCGTAAATGGATGCAAGGTCGAGATTCGCTATTCCTGCTGGAATAAATGCCCCGCCACCGGCATTCGCGACGTTTGTAAGCTCTTCTGAGTTCATGACTGACCAAACCTCTTTGCCTTCGTAAATGATGTATGAGGGTTGTCCGTATGTAGTTGTTGGAATGCGTGCGCCAGTAGAAGAGTCGCCAATGCCAACGGTATAGACAAGAATGCCCAATTCAGCAGCTTCAACTGCTGCTTCAACAGGAAAACTTCCCATGTCTTCTCCGTCAGTCAACACGATAATTGATTTGTGATCTTGAACGTCGTCAGTAAAACTATTTGTTGCTAGGCGTATACCATCACCAATCATAGTGCCTCCGCGGTTGACACTGCGTGGGGAAACATTATCAAGTGCAAGTCGAAGTGATCCGTAATCCAAAGTAAGTGGAACTGTAAGAGCTGCATCCCCAGCAACGGTAATGAGTCCAGCTCTATCACTTCCCATAACATCGAGTACATCTTCAATTGCAGTTGTTGCTCGTTTAAGTCGATTTGGTCGCACGTCTTCAGCGAGCATTGAGCGCGAAACATCTAAGACAAAAAACGTATCGATTCCTTGTTGCTCTACTTCTTTGTATTTGGTTCCCCACCTTGGGTCTAGAATGGAAAGGCAAAGTAAACATGCAACGGCTGCAAGCATTGCAATTCGAAGTTTTCTTCGAGCATTAGAACCTGAATTGGTAATCCGATGGGTGAATCGAGGAACAGCAATTCTTTTTAGTAATGAAGTGCGGCGGATCAAGCCAATGAACATGACTACTATGAGCAAGAGAACACCCCCGAAGAAAATTGTGTTATTTGGATTGTTGAATTGCATTTCCATCAGTCAAGAATCCTATATACCGTTGATCGAAGAAGCGAATCGGCAAGCATTAATACAAATACAACGAGCAAAAGTGGAGGAATGGTGAAGCCTGCAAGATGGACACTTTTTACTGCCATGTCTACGTGATTCACAAAAGTTCGTTGTGTGATTTCTGTACGTTCCATTGCATCGATCGACGCGTAAATATTTTCTAGAGATTCAGTATTTGTTGCCCGAAAATATTTCCCGCCAGTTGCCGAGGCAATCGCCTGCAAAGTTTCCTCGTCAATCATCACTCTTTGGTTTTGCATGATTGTTCTACCAAAGACATCAGTAGTTGGGTAAGGAGCCCAGCCGTTTGTGCCAGCGCCAATTGTGTAGACTGTGATGTCCATCGCCGCAGCCATGTCAGCAGCAGTTTGTGGTTCTATGTCACCTTGGTTATTTTCTCCATCAGTGAGGATTATGATAACTTTGCTTTGTAATTTTTCTCCTGATTCAGATTTTACCCGTTCGTCAAGTGAAGAGAGTCGTTCAACGGCAAGGGCAATGGCGTCACCTATAGCAGTGCCATCTTCATCGCGTTGAGTGACAATTTCGATACTATCTAGAACATCATTTACAAGGAAATCATGGTCAAATGTCATGGGACAATTGCTATCTGCAAATCCAGCAAAAGTGACAAGCCCAATCAAGTCGCCTGAACGTCCATCAAGAGAACCCATGCCTTTGATAAAGTCACCAGCAACACGGCGGACAGCGGTGAGTCTGTCGACTGCTTCACCGTCAATTGTAAAGTCATGTGCATTCATGCTTGAAGATCGATCTACGACGAGTTCAATTGCAACGCCGTGTGCCGCTTGTTGAGTCTTTTCAAAACGTTTCTGTGGACGTGCTATACAAATGATTAGAAGAACAATAGCTAATGATCGAATGAGCGATGGAATCCATAAAGTTCGCGTGCGAAATGTGCGTGGTAACAAATCAAGAACAACTGGCGTTGTGTAGGTGATTCCAGGTTGGTTCGAACGCTTACGCCAACGCCACCACAAGAGTGGAAGAGAAATCAGAAGAACAAGTAACCAAACAGAAGGATTTTGGAAAGTCATGCTGCGACCTCCATTTTTTCTTCAGGGAGTGATGGGGCGGTTGCCACAACAAACTGTTCAGCTTGCGTGATTGCTTTATCACATACATCGCGAGAGGGCTCAAAACGTGCGAACTTGACGAGGTCTGCTGAGATAAGAAATGCAGAGAGTGCTTGCCGATCGTTTCCTTCAAGTAGTGGGTTCTGTTTTGATGCGATGAGAAATTCTCGAGTTGTTTGACCAGTTGCTTTAATGTTAAATCTGTTCTCAAGATATTTCCGAACGATTGCACTGAGCTCAGTATAGAAGGGGAGCACATCGAGGTTTGCCCCTCTTAGGGATTGCAAGTCTAATATTGCTTGCATGTGAGCAGAAATCGGTTCATGCTTTGACCTAAGGAATTTGGTTGCAAGGAAAAGGAAAAGAAAGCAAAATCCAATCAAACTACTAACGAACCACCAACTTTTTGTTAGAAGTGGGATGGGTGGTTTGATATCTCGAAGAGTCATTTCTTCGAGCGAAGCTCCTGCAATGCTTTCGACACTAATTGGAAGTGGGCCAAAAGGAATCGAACCGGTTTCTTTGTTGACATCATCCCAATAGAGTGTAATGCCTGCAATGTCAGTTGCAGAAGAATCAAATGTGTCTAATTGCAGAAACCAGTTCCATTCACGGCCAGTTGCAGTGGGGATGTCAAGGACATGCTTCGAATCCACCACATTGAAAGAGCCAAACGAATGTTCGTCATTTAATGAAAGTTGTTTTGTTCCATCTGTTATAGCGTGAACGTGTACATTAATAAGGTCGCCAACTGTGCACTGCTTAGGCTCATACGTCACAGAGATTGAAATACCATCATGTTCAATGAGAAATGGTTCTTCAGCTCTTTGGACTGAAGCTAGTGAAATACTTATCAACATAGTGAGGAAATACGTCATGCAGATCGTCGCCCCTCTCGACGTCGAAAGAATTGGCGTAAAGCAGAGGTAAATGGTTCGCCAGTTTTGATTTGTATTAGATCTACTTTGCATCGTCCTAAAGTTTGTTCTACTGCGATTTGTCGTTCTGTTGCAAGTTGCTTCCATGCGTTGCGAACGCGTTTGCTTGAAGAATCAACCACTATGGTTTCGCCACTTTCAGGATTTTTTATACGAATGAGTCCAACGCTTGGCAATGTTGTTTCAGCAACATCTTCTATGTTGACTGCGACAACGTCGTGGCGTCGGTTTGCAATTTGCATTGGCGTTTGCCAATCTCGATCTTGCATGTCTGAAACTAAAAAAACAATGGAACGTTTCTTTTGAATTTTTCCCAGAAATTCAAGTGCAGCACCAATGTCTGTGCCGCGACCTTCAGGATTTAATGCGAGCAACTCTCGAATTATTCGTAGAACATGTTTCGAACCTTTTCGGGGGGGTATGTACGTTTCGATTCGATCTGTGAAACAGATTAGACCAACTTTATCATTATTCCGAATGGCAGAGATCGAGAGAGTTGCGCAAATTTCCGCAACAAGTTCATCTTTGAACTGTTTGTGAGTACCAAAATGTTGCGATGCGCTTACATCGACAAGAAGCATGACAGTGAGTTCACGCTCTTCACGAAAGAGTTTGACGAATGGTTCGCCGAAACGCGCAGAAACATTCCAGTCAATTGCACGAACGTCGTCGCCAATTTGATATTGGCGAACTTCTTCAAATTCCATGCCACATCCTTTAAATGCAGAGTGGTAACTGCCAGCGAGTACATTATCGACCAATCGTGAAGTCCGAAGTTCGATTCGCCGGACCTTTTTAAGTAGATCTTGGGGAATCATGTAGAAGCTCCTATGGTACTGGGACGAAATTCAAAATTGCTGTCACCACATCATCTGATGTTTTGCCTTCGGCTTCAGCTTCGTAAGTTGTCGCAATTCGATGACGGAGCACATCGTGCGCGAGATCTTTCACGTCTTGTGGCACAACATAGCCTCGACCATCGAGGAATGCATTTGCTTTTGCACACAAGGTCAATGCGAGCGTCGCTCTAGGGGAAGCGCCATACTCAACAAACTCAGCAAGTTCCTCAGAAACTATTTCTGGTGTTCGTGTGGTTTGAATAAGTTCGACGATGTAATGCGCAATTTTATCATCTACGTAAATTTGATCGACTAGGCTACGAGCATCGGAGATTGATTTCGTTTGCATAACACAATCAACAGAAGTTACTTGCTTGGTTTTTGCCATTCGTTGCAAAATTAGAAGTTCTTCAGATTTGGTCGGATAATTAACAACGACTTTGAGCATAAACCGATCAACTTGTGCTTCAGGAAGCGGATACGTTCCTTCTTGTTCGATGGGGTTCATCGTTGCGAGGACAAGGAAAGGATCAGGTAATGGAAATGTTTCAGTTCCAATAGTTACTTGTCGCTCCTGCATTGCTTCGAGTAATGCAGATTGGACTTTAGCAGGCGCGCGGTTAATTTCATCTGCAAGAATGATGCTTGAAAAGATGGGTCCTTTGTTGACAACAAATTCTCCTTTATCTTGCCGATACATCAGTGTGCCAGTGAGGTCAGCGGGAAGAAGGTCCGGTGTGAACTGCAAGCGTTGAAACGAAGTATTGATTCCTTTTGCAAGGCAAGAAACTGCGAGTGTTTTTGCAAGTCCCGGTACACCTTCAATAAGGAGGTGTCCATTGGCAAGCAGCCCAATAAACATACGGTGTAGCAATTCCTCTTGCCCAACAATCACTTCGTGCATTGCATCGCTAAGTTGTTGGAATGGTGCACTTGCATGTTGCACGTCATCACTTAGTTTTTGGATATCCCTATGGGTTTTGTTTGTCATGTTGAAAAAAGTGTCCTGAGTGTTGTCTAATGTGGTCATAAGGGTTGATACGGGATATTGTACTTTTGGTTCATTATTCCTTTATCACTATTTTACAGAAAAACGGTACACTGCCACTATGACAGATTCACTTTCTATCAATGGGCGTCTTCTAGCCCTCAACTGGCCCTCTCAAACTTTTGAGACAACTTTATCGGAAGATGCGAATGTCACGCAAGTTGCAATCGCTGAAATTGAAGATGCCGCTGGTACCACGCACCAAGTTAAGGTGAACGTGAATTGGGACGCGGATTCACTCATAGGTAAATTGGTGAAGACAACAAGTGGTGATGAAGGAATGTCACTCTGTTGTGCTGAGTAGTTACCCTCGTTCGACTAGGCGGTCTATTAGGAAACTCGATTGTTCAAGCGCTTGCTCAGAGAAATTGCCAAAGTGTTTGTGGACCTCAGCAAACAGTTCTGTAAACCGAGTTCGGTCTTGAGAAAGAACGATCTCTCGTAATTCTTCGCCAGCATCCCGAAGTGTGTTTAGGACATGTTCAGTTTCTGGGTTGTTCATTTGAATCGAAGCATAGAGATCAGCAGATTGAGCAAAATGCCTTGCCGCCATGAGTAAATCTATAAGGTAAATGGGCGAAGTAAACTCAAGTGTTTCATGAATATCAACACCAAGTTTTTGAATTGTTCGACCGAGCACTTCGGTCGCCTGATGCGTCAGTACTTGCACAACACTCATCGCTTTGTCATGATTTTTTGAACTTGTGTGTAGAATAGAGAATCCTCGACCGTGAAGAATAGTCGTGAGCCATGCATCCCAACCATGTTCATCACGCTCGCAAACGAGTGCTATTCGCTGCCCTTGGAGGGAGTGCACCGAAGGGCCAAAGAGGGGATGCGTTCCAATCACGCTTGTTCCCTTTGAATAATTACACATTGCTTCGACGGGTGCAGATTTTGTAGATGTTACATCCATTAAAAGTGAACCTGATTTGCAATGTGGCCCAATTTCTTGGATCACTTCAATAGTTTGTTCGATGGGCACTGCAATCACAATCACGTCTGCTTGCGACGCAGCTTCTACATTAGTGATTGTGGTATCAAGATCTGAAACTATGATGTTGTTTTGAGCTTCCGAAAATAACCGAGTCATGACCTTACCCATACCCCCATTGCCGCCAATGATTGCCACAGTTTTTGACGCGGTTTCTTGTGGAGATTCGGCGCCTAGGGATGCTTGGCGATCCCTACTTGCCCATAAGATGACGCGAAAAAGACTCTCAATGACTTCGCTTCTCAGTCCAATCTGCTCGGCGCGGTTTCCTCGGTCTTCAAGTAAATCTTTCTCACGGACGAAATCTCTGATGCCAAAGCCAGTTCTCTGCTTGATTGAAGCCACCTGGGTGACAACTTCATTCCGTTGTCTTAACAAGTCAAGGATTTGATGGTAAATTTCATCAATTTTAACTCGAAGCGGGAGGAGTTCTTTGGGGGGAAGTTTTGATTTAGAAGGGTGTTCCATTTGGTATCTGCTCAGGGTACCATGTATCGATTCAACGCAAAGGAGACCTTGAATGACTACTACCCAATGTTGTACTGAGACAGGCACTGACAGCCAATTTGTTCAAGATTTTATGGGCAGCGTAACTGCTCGAAATCCACATGAACCAGAATTTTTGCAAGCAGTGCACGAAGTCGTTTCATCCCTCGAAGTCGTGATGGAAAGCCGGCCTAAGTATGTTTCTGGAAATATTCTTCAACGGATAGTAGAGCCAGAACGAGCATTACAATTTCGCGTTCCTTGGGTGAACGATGCTGGTGATGTAGAAGTCAATCGTGGATATCGTGTTCAATTCAATAGTGCAATTGGTCCCTATAAAGGCGGGCTTCGTTTTCATCCAAGCGTGAACTTATCTATATTGAAGTTTCTTGGTTTTGAACAAGTATTTAAAAACAGTTTGACCACGTTGCCGATGGGGGGCGGGAAAGGCGGTGCTGACTTTAACCCCAAAGGAAAGAGCGACGGCGAAGTGATGCGGTTTTGCCAATCATTTATGTCAGAGTTGTTTAGGCATATTGGTCCAGACACAGACATACCTGCGGGAGACATTGGTGTAGGTGCCCGAGAAATTGGTTACATGTTTGGGGAATATAAAAAATTGACGAACACGTTTGTTGGCGTCCTAACTGGTAGAGGCCTCGAGTGGGGCGGTAGTTTAATTCGCACCGAAGCAACTGGTTACGGAGTGGTGTACTTTGCAGCTGAAATGTACGCAACTCGCGGCGAAACATTCGATGGAAAAACGTGCTTGGTTTCTGGGTCAGGCAATGTTGCACAGTACACAGTGGAAAAAGTTACTGAACTTGGTGGCAAAGTTGTAACACTTTCAGACAGTAGTGGTTGGATCCACGACGGTGACGGCATCGATGCAGACAAACTTGCTTGGGTGATGGATTTGAAAAATAATCGTCGGGGTAGAATTAGTGAGTATGTAGAGAAATTTCCAATCGCTGAATTTCACGCTCGTGATGATTCGCTTGATCACAATCCACTTTGGGCAGTTCCTGCAGATTGTGCATTCCCTTCCGCAACACAAAACGAAATCAACGGTGTTGATGCGAAAAACTTACTCGCAGGTAGCGTGAATCTTGTTTGTGAAGGCGCGAATATGCCAAGCACAATAGATGCTCAACAAACGTTTATTGACGCGGGTATTTTGTACGGCCCGGCGAAAGCAGCGAATGCTGGTGGCGTCGCAGTTTCTGGTTTAGAAATGACACAGGCAAGCCAGAGATTGTATTGGACAAGAGAACAGGTTGATGCAAAGTTGAAACAAATCATGTGTGATATCCACACACAATGTGTTGGTGCATCGAAAGAGTTCGGTTGCAAAGGAAATTATGTAGATGGGTCGAACATCGCAGGTTTTGTCAAAGTTGCAGATGCGATGGTGGCACAAGGTGTGGTGTAAGGCGAAATTTAATTTCCTCAATTGAGGATAAAAAAATCGATGCAGCAATCCTCGCTCAGGTTAGCAGTAGCAATCCGAATCAAAACGCAGTATAAACTTAAAAATTTAAACAATACCGAAGATTGTTTTGTGCTTTTATCTTGGAATTTGTTAATTTTTATGCTATAATTCACAATAGTGGGGGCGTGTTTATATCAACGAATCGAAGGTTCTGCATTTTTATGCAAACTATAGATATTTTTTTAAGAGAATTTGAATTTATTATGACTGAAACTATTGCATTTGGCGATCGTGTTAAACACGAACTGCATCCCGAGTGGGGCAGCGGTGCTGTGATCAAGGTGGAAAACACTGTGGTTGGTGGAAAACCTGCGCCGAGAGTTACCGTCCGTTTTGCAAACGCGGGGCTAAAAGTTTTTGCAGGAAATGCTTTACCGCTCATTCCAATGCAAGGCGAACATACGGTTCCAGGTGATCGTTATCTAGAACGACCTGCGATCGCTGAAGTAGAAGACCTTGAGCGATCTGGTTTAAATCAAGCAGTTGAAAAGAAACTTCTTGAAATCATGCTTTCGATTCCAATGGCGTGTCGTGATAAATTTAACACAGCAGAGTATCGCCTCAAACGAACACTCGAATTGTATGAGTATGACATGAGTGGGAGAGGCTTGATGGAGTGGGCAATTTTGCAAACAGGAATGGACGACCCACTCACGCGTTTCAATCGCGGTCAGTTAGAAGAATATTTTAAACGATGGGCGAGGGATCGAGATTCTCATTTATCAAACATCCTTTCGGAAATGCGTGATGACCCGAAAACAGCAAAGCGCCTGATGCAAGAAGCACCAGACGCTGCGTTGCGTATTGCGTCACGATGAAGAATCTCTTCCTTCCTTCAAAGTGACTACTCTCAATCTGCTCCGTTGCCGCCATAGAAATCATCTGGAGAGTCGATGTCATTTCTACCCGAACTATCACGGCGGATTTGCTCGACCAACTTTCGAAGGTACACGTTCTCTCTACGTGTTGCTTCTAGATCGAACACCATGTACTTCACGCTGAGGCGAAGATAATCAAGTGAGTTTTGCAATTTCGCAACGGATTCTTCTACGCTTGAGCGTTCTTCATCCTCGTTTTTGCAAAGTTCTTCAAGTGACTTTCGGTGTTCCTTTGGAAGTGTTTGCAACTTCTCAATGAGGCGGCACATTCTCTCTTCTATATTTCTCTCATTCATTGTCTTTCTCTTTTCTCTCGTTTTAAGTTTTCTTGTGACTTGGCTGTCACACACTCATGATGCACCGACTTGAGTGTTTGTCCACTAATTACGGAGAAAAATAGGAGGGTAAGCTATTAACGGTGATGCTTTCGGACGTTTGTTCCGGTTATGCAGGCAGTGGAATGACCACGGGTCAAAAAAAGCGCCACAAACCCCAAAAGAACGCTATCAAAACAACGACCCCGATGATTGCAAACGATTGCTTTCGAAATGCGGCATCTGCAGGATGACGGCTTGATGCCCCCTCGTATAGCCACGTACCGCATGTTTTACACTTGGGTGCATCATCCCATACCTCCTCACCGCAATCTGGACAAAAGCCAGTATCTTCACGAGAAAAGCGATTGATATCTTCAGGACTTGGTCCTTCATCAATCATTGTTGTTCAACTTTTGGAGGTGTGGACGTTCCCGAGCCAAGTGAAATTACACCAAGTTGTTGCGTGGAGGGAGAATATGGAACAAGTAGATAGGTTTCTTCATTGGCAGTTTGGTACCAAGGGATGGAATTGAAATTTTGTGGGACAGGTAACGGTCGATCTTTATAAATTGGTATCCAACTCCAAGGGCCAATTGCATCGTAAGCATTTTTTACGCCATCAACAACGAATGAAAATGCTATTGGAATTCTTGTATTGAGAAATGGCATCGAGCCTAATCCCTGCCATTGATCTTTAAGGAGGACGCGATCAACTGTTCCTTGCATTCGCTTTGGATCGAAAGGAACCCAACCAGCGCCGGGCAGTGCATATTCCGCCCAGACCATGTATCTCGATTCTGATGTGTAAGTACCAACGAAATTTTTGTTGGTTAATCCGATGACTGGGCGAGAAGGAATTCCAGCAGCGCGTAGTGTTGCAACGCACACACACACTAGGTCGCACGCAGTTCCAGAACCAGATTCTACAGTTTTTGCTGCGCCGTTGACCGCTAGACCACGAACACTTGTTCTTGATCTTTCTACATATTGCCCATCGCTTTTAATATTTTGCAGACAATAACGAATGAGTGTTTTCGCGGTGTGATGTACGGACATTGAATGTGTGTTTTCCCCAAGTGCATCATGTACGGCTTGAGTAAAAATTTCGTTTGACGACTCAATAAAATCTGAAGGAACAAGATATGACTTGCTATCGCCTTGCCATTTTTCTTGCCAACCAATATTTGAAGCGGCGTTTTCATCAAGCATGCTTGAAAATGAATTCATGCGAATACGGACTTGAAAATTGAGTGATCCGTAACATTTTTTTGCAATCGGTATTGGTAATTCCCACTGGCCCGAAGGTAACACTGCTTTGCAGAGTCGCCATGCGTTTGGTTCTTTAAGAAATTGTTGACCATTTTTTAAATCAGCTACGAGGGGTTGCGCATTAACGGCGAATGCCCAATTAGATCGTGGGATAATCGGCCATCGAACAGGTGTGCTTGCACCACCTTGGGGTGGATACGCTTGATTCCACGGGATACCGACGGAAATCGTAATATCGTGTAATTTAGGATTCAATCTTTGCAGTGGATAAGATGGTGGATTGTCTGCTGGAAGCGTTTCTGCAACAGCCACATGGACGATGAGGAACACAACAAACAAAAAAAACCGACTCCCAATTGGGAGTCGGCGAGTATTCTGTGTCATCTTGCCCATACTTGATAGCGTGGGCCAAACAAATATCATTTCATTGGTTCTTCAGCAATATCAACGATTACAGTTTCTGTGGTTGTTGTCGCAGGTGTTTCCCATAAATCGGTTTCAGTCATTGGTTGAAGATAAATTTCAACACGACGATTCTCTTTTGTACCACCATCTAGATTTGAAACAAGAGGGCGGTATTCGCCAAAGCCTGCGACTTGGAATCGTGATGGATCTGTTCCGTTTGAACTAAGTGCTTTAGCAACGCTCACAGCTCGAGCGGTTGATAATTCCCAGTTAGTTGGGTATCGAACTGAAGATGATTTTGGCTGGACGTTATCAGTGTGACCAATTACAACGATTTCAAAGTTTGCAGCTTCTGGTGAGTTTAGAATTATCGCAACACGTGCAATTAATTCTTCAGCAGATGTTCTAAGTTGTGCTTGTCCGCTTGAGAAAGTAAAGTCGCTTCCAAAACGTAACATGCCTGTTTCAGCATCGAACCACATATCATTTGGATATGCTGCAGCGAGTGCAGCAAGTTTCTGCTGTGTTTCGATTGGCAAGGCGCCTAGTTTGATTCCAGTTACTTGTGTAAGTAAATCATCATTGGCATTTGCGATCGTATCGAGTTCACCTGCGAGCAGGTCGTATTGACCTTGCAATGCGATCAAATTCGCTTGTGCTTGAGCAAGTTGCCGATCGCGAGTTTCAAGAGCTGTTGTTGCAGTAGTGCAATCAGTCTGAGTGCGAACGAGTTGCTCTTTGAGCGAATTGGTTGCACTCACGTTTGTGTCGTATCGTTCTTGCCGAACACAACCTGTTGCGAGAACGCAGCCGAGTGTCATGATTCCTAAAGATGTCGTTAATTTTGTGCTCATGTGGGATCCTCCTCGTATTGGCACTGTATTGACGGGTTCCGTCCCGTCTTCGGTGTACAGTGTATCAACCTCAATCGCTTTTGTAGCCCCAGTTGAGGGTAGAAATTACACTCTATGACACGAAAACTTATCTATTGTGACACAATTGCTGACTACAGAGGCATTCTTGCATCTCCCGGAGCAATACTCATTGATGGCTACGAAGTCATCGCGGTTGGTTTACCTGAAGAGATTGGAACGACTGGGGTTCACCCAATTCGCGTGCATGGCCTTGTTACTCCGCCATTTGTAAACGTCCACTCGCATTTAGATTTAAGTGGTATTGGAATACAACCGCCAGAAAATTCCTTTGTTTCGTGGATAGAAAATACTATTGCACCAATTCGTAAAACGAGTTCAGAAAATGAGATGCACGCTGCAACTCAACGTGGGATTGAGCTATCGCTTGCTGGAGGAACTGCAATGGTTGGTGACATTGCAAGTACAGTTGCGGTTGCAAAGCAAGTCCGCGAATCAGTTCTTGGCGGTGTTTCATTTGTAGAAGTGTTTGGTTTGGGTAGCCGAGAAACACTGGCAATTGATGCAATTAACGCGATGCCTTGCGAGTTTGGAATTTCGCCTCACGCACCATATTCATGTGGGTCTGAAGTATTCCGAAAAGCGTTCGAAAGCGGAAAGCCAATTGCGACCCATCTTGCCGAATTGCCCGAAGAGTTTGAAGCAACGATGAAGCATGTCGGATCTTTGGTTGAGTTCTCAAAAAAAATTGGTGCGTGGAATGATCAAGTAAAAAAATGGGATAACAATCCAATTGATACAATTGTCGGACACCTTGATCAGCGTAAACTTATTGCAGCGCATTTGAATTACATTGAAGATCATCATCTTGAACTGCTAGCAAATACAAATATAACAGTTGCTTATTGCCCAAGAGCAAGCGCATACTTTGGACATAAGAATCATCGGTATGAAGAGATGCTATCTTGCGGTGTGTCGGTTGCACTCGGTACAGATTCTCTCATTTGTTTAGATACTCCAGATCGAATCAGTGTTCTCGATGAAATGCGTTTTCTTTTCCAGCAGGGATGTACTGATCCTTCAGTTCTTTTAAATATGGCGACTGTCAACGGTGCAGCAGCATTGGGCGTGAATCCATCTTTGCTCACACTTGAGAGAGGTAGTGTTGCCGGGCTTCTTCTTATGGTTTCTCAAGCCGAATCCACATTCGATCAAGTGATGCAATCGAACGATAAGCCGACATGGCTACTGCCTTTATTGTCTAAAAAACAGGTTTTTTAAAAGAAAAAGGCTTGACTGTTCAATTATCATAGTTTTCGCCGATATGATGGCGTATTCATCTTGGAACGAAACAATGAGTATCCCAACTATCAAAACCCAATTTGGCTGGACACAAGTGGCGGAATCTACACCATACGCGCCTGCTGCATTTGATTTTGTCGAACGAGGCTTAGGTTATACCACCAATCTTTTGGCTCTTGAACAGGAAAACGCTCCAGGTTTTGATGAATTAGACCGCCACGTAACTGGGCAACAGTTGTGCATGGGATTACGAGATTTTGCAATTGAATGTTACGGTTCGCTCGCACCAGTTGTTTTACGGCATTGGGATGTGTACCGAACCGATGATTTTGGAGCGATTGTTTACCATATGGCAGAGTTACAATTACTGCGAACAAGCCCACAAGATTCGATTGATGATTTTCGAGGCGTCTTCGATTTTGACGAAGCATTCCATAGACAAGAGCTAAGAGAATGCATCGGAGCCTTTGAGTAGGCACATTGCCATGATTGGCAAGAGCGACGAAGAACAACCAAGAGATGTTTCAAGTTTGCACCTTTGGCAAATCCAATGGGTGCGTGATTCTTTTTTAATTCTAGCAATTATTTTTGTTGTTTGGTTGGGGTACGCAATGCGAGATATTACAATCCCGCTTTTGGTCGCATTGTTACTTGCATATCTTTTTGAACCGCTTATTTCGTACTTGGCAAATCATCCCAAGTTCCCTTTAGGAAGAATCCCAGTGATTGTTGCATTGCTGACAATTGTGACAACTTTTGTACTTTTCGTTTTGGTTTTGACTGTTCCAATGGTAATTTCGCAGACAAGTTCTCTTGTAGGCGATGTCACAAACGGAAAGCTTCGTTCTCAATTAGAAAATGTTACTGCTAAGTATGCGCCGGAAGACATGCAGGGTGATTTGCAGGAAACGCTTGCGTTTTTGCCATCTGGCAAGAAAGAGGAATTAGCGGTAATTGATGCCAGCGAAACAGTCACTGTGCCGACACATGAAAAGGACGGTTTATTGAACATAGCAAAGCAAACGGGTGATGTTGCACTGAAAATTATTGGGTCGATCATTCGTTTTGGTATTTTGGCTGTGTTGATTCCGTTTTATTTTTTCTTTTTTAGTTTGTGGTTTCCACAGGTAATCGCTTTTGCAAAAAGTTTGATTCCAGATGACAGCCGAGTAGAAATAGAATCGTTGCTTGAAAAAATGGATGCAGCAGTAGCAGGATTTGTTCGTGGTCGCATTGTCATTGCAGCAATTATGGGCGCTACACTTGCAGTGGGTTGGATGGTAGTTGGGGTTCCTTACGCTATTCTGTTAGGTATAGGCATTGGAGTACTTTGTGCTGTGCCATTCCTTGGTATTATTGGAATCCCACTTTCTATTGGGCTGTTGTTTCTTGAACAACTTGGTGTTCCAGAAGCAAGCCGGATGACATGGTGGGGGGTGATCTTGTGGCCTTCGCTTGTCTTTGGCATCGTGCAAGCATTAGATGGTTGGATTTTGACACCACTTATTGCTGGCAAGGCTACGAATCTTGATCCAGTGACTATTTTTGTCGCAGTCCTTGCAGGCGGAAGTGTGCTTGGAGCGTATGGCATGTTGCTTGCAGTTCCTGTTGCGGCGTGTATTAAAATAACGTTACAAGAAGTGGTATTGCCAAATATACGCGCTTGGGCGAATGGTCAGGCTAAAGACCCACTGCCGTTTGAGGAAAAATAAACAACCCGCAGGGTTTACTTTGTTTTTTTATTTTCGTTTGCGTCGTTTGAAACGGTTTTTATTGGATTTTGTTTTCGTGGATCCACGCCCAGGCATGCCTGACATTCCTGCCATTGATGCTGGGTCCATGCCGCCTGCGAGGTCCTTCATTGCTCCCATCTTGGCACCAAGACCACCGCCAGCCATTTGTTTTGACATTTTATTCATCATGTCGAATTGCTTAACAAAACGATTGACTTCTGAAGGATTTGTACCAGAACCATTTGCAATTCTTTTGATACGGCTCTTTCCAAGAAGTTTGATGTCATTCTTTTCTTTCTTGGTCATTGAACTCGCAATCGCTTCGATGCGGTCAAATTGTTTGTCATCAACTTGGACATTTTTCAATGCAGCGCCAACGCCCGGCAGCATGCCAAGGAGTGATTTCATTGAACCCATGCGACGAATTGATTTTAGTTGTTTGAGAAAATCGGTCACGCTCATCGTGCCGCTCGCCATCTTTTGGGCAATATTTTCTGCGTCTTCTTCAGAGAATTCTTCTTGAGCTTTTTCAACAAGCGAGAGAACGTCACCCATGCCCAAGATGCGGCTGGCAATTCGTTCTGGATGGAATTCTTCTAGGGCGTCAAATTTTTCGCCAGTACCGATGAACTTGATTGGTACTCCGGTGACGCGTTTCACGGAGAGTGCAGCACCGCCGCGAGTATCTGAATCAAACTTTGTAAGAATGACACCATCTACAGCAAGCTGTGAGTGGAATGCACTCGCGGCATTTACTGCATCTTGGCCGATCATTGCGTCAACTACAAGGAAAATTTGATGCGGCGTAGTTATCGACTGCACGCCGCGAAGTTCCTTCATTAGCTCTTCATCTATATGCAACCGCCCTGCAGTATCGAGAATAACAACGTCTATTTTGTTTTTACGGGCGTCTTTGACACCGCGTTTACAAACTGAAACCGCAACTCCAGTTGCTGTGCCGTACTCGCCACATTTTTCTGGTTCTGCATAACATGTAACTTCCCCAATCCCTTTGCCATGTTTATTTACATCTTCTGCGGTGACTTGCAATTGTTCAACGGCAGCAGGACGTTGAAGGTCGGCGGCGACGAGTGAAACTTTTTTACCCCGTGCTTTTAGGTACGCAGCAACCTTGCCACACGTTGTTGTTTTTCCTGATCCTTGCAATCCGCACATCATGATGATCGTCGGGCCTGGGTCAACGAGCATCACGCCGGATTCGACAGGACCCATCAAATCAACCAAACGTTGATTGACAATGCCGATCATCTCTTCGCCTGGTTTGAGCGACGTTGTTACTTTTGCACCGAGTGCATCCTGTACAACCTCTTCGCAGAATTCGGTGACGACATCGACGTGTACGTCTGCATCAAGTAGAGCCTTTCGGACATCGACCATTGAATCGCGAACGTTTTTTTCGCTGATTTTTCCGCGACCAGATAGGTTTCTCAGAGCGCCTGTAAGTTTTCCAGAGAGTGATTCAAACATCGTAGGTCGTGCATTCTAGCAACTGCGAGCGAGCCAAGCCCTAAGGTGGTCAAAAGAGAAGCAGTTAATACATTTTTCAGGAGTGAGCCATCCCCTGCGGGCAGTCAAAATGCCGTAACGAAGTTGATCAAAATCACAAGCAGCATGCGCGTCTGTGTTAATTGAAATCAATGCGCCAGCATCGATCGCTGCGTGTACTTGAGTGTCACGTAAATCGAGTCTCCAACTGTTGGCATTGATTTCCATGGCGGTGTTACATGCTGCAGCAGCAGCAAAAAGTGTTGGCATATCAGGATCAAGTCCCGGACGCTTGCCGATTACTCGACCAGTTGGGTGTCCAATGATATGTACGAGTGGGTGCTCGATCGCTTTGAGTAACCGCGCCGTTGCTTTTGAAGAATCTTGCTTGAGGGCGCTGTGTGGCGAAGCGACAACAATGTCAAGTTGTGCAAGGAGATCATCTTCATAATCTAGCCTGCCATCGCTGTGTATATCTACTTCACTGCCGGCAAGAATGTTGATGCCAGATATTTCTTCGTTCGCTTTCTTAATTTCTGAAATATGTTGTACAAGTCTCTCTGGTGAGAGTCCGTTTGCTTGTACTGATGATTGGCTGTGATCTGTGACTGCTATGGTATGAAAGCCTCGCTTCTTCGCTTCTTCTGCAAGTTCAACAATAGTGAGATGACCATCACTTGCAATTGTGTGGTCGTGCAAATCACTAAGAATATCTTTGAGTTGTATGAGTTTTGGTGTTTCCTCAAGTGCAAGTTCTTGTTTCCCCTCGCGAATTTCCGGCGGAATATACTGAAGCCCAAGATTCTCGTACAAAGAACGTTCAGTTTTTGAGGCAACACACGTTTCAGTGGAATCAAACAAACCGTACTCATTGAGCTTCATGTTTTGTTTAATCGCAAGTTCCCTAACCATGATGTTGTGTTCCTTGCTTCCAGTGAAATACATCAATGCTGCGCCAAACGCATTTTCTTCAACAATTCGTAGATCAACTTGCATGCCACAAACGAGTCTAACGGCGCATTTTGTGTCCCCGCGAACTAGAACTTTTATAACGCCTTCAAATGTACAAAAAGACTGTGCTAAAAGTTCAGGTTTTGTTGTTGTTGCCAGAATATCAATATCACCAATGGTATCTTTTCCACGACGAAGTGAACCAGCAAATTCTATCTTACTCACCCCCTGAATTGCCAGCAATGTATCAATAATCATTTCTGCAATTGGCATTGCATCACCAATACGTGTGCGCTTTGATGCAACTTCAAGAAATGCAAGCGAATCGGCAATGTTGGAAATAGTTTTCATCCCCATTCTTGGCATTGATTCTAATCGTCCATCTGCAATGGCTTCTTTGAGTGTTGGAATATCAACTACATTCATTTCTTGCCAAAGCCGGCGTACTGTTTTTGGACCAAGTCCCTGTACTTGCATCAAATCGAGCAGGCCTGCAGGGATAGAATCGAGCAAGACGCCTAGTTCTTTAATTTCACCAGTTTTTAGATATTCCTTGATTTTTGCAATGCTACTTTTACCAACACCCGGCAGTGACGAGAGGTCTTCCACAGCTGCGATGTCTTCAACGAGATCTTCAATAACACGAGCAACTTTGATGTGCGCATTTATCTTGAAGGCATTGGCGCCACTTATTTCTAAAATCGTCGCGAATTTCTCAAAGACCTTTGCAAGTTCTCGGTTGACTGACATTACCCAACATCTCCAAGACCAAGTGATTCACCGTATTTGCTGAATAATCTCTTTCGAAGAAGTTCAGAATTTTTCAAAAGAGGATCATTTTGAATGTAGTCGACTGCGTTTCGCCGAGCCAATTGAAGTAACTGTAAGTCGCGTGGTAACCGAGCTGATTTGAATGGTGCAATCCCGCTTTGCTTTGCACCAAATAGCTCGCCTGGCCCACGAATTTCTAGGTCTCTCTCGGCAATGCGAAAGCCATCGGTTGTTTGGACAATCGCGTTTAACCGCTCGATGGCATCGTTGGTTGTTGGGGAAGCGATTAGAGCACACACTCCCGCTAGTTCGCCGCGTCCAACTCGGCCACGCAATTGATGCAACTGCGCAAGACCAAAACGGTCTGCGTGTTCTATGACCATCATTGTTGCATTTGCAACATCAACACCAACTTCTATCACTGTTGTTGCAACAAGGACATCGACTTTGCCTTCACGAAAAGCAGTCATCGTTTTTTCTCGCTCTTCACTATTCATTCGACCGTGAACGAAGGCAACGTGTTTGCCCTGAAAGTATTCTCGTTCCAACGATTCTGCATGACTTAGAACGGCTTTCATTCCAGAATCTGAATCTTCAACAAGTGGGACAACTACATAGCCTTGTTGTCCTTTGTCTACCTGACCTCTGAAATAAGAGTAGACTTTTGATGCATCTTCGGGCAGTACTAGTCTAGTTGTAATAGGTGATCTGCCAGGAGGGAGTCCTGAAATTGTTGAAACATCAAGATCGCCGAAAATAGTCAGTGAAAGCGTTCGAGGAATTGGTGTTGCTGTCATGACGAGTGTGTGGGGAACAGTATTGTCATCATCTCTTTTGTTTCGCAAGGTTGCTCGTTGGTGCACTCCAAAGCGGTGTTGTTCGTCAACAATTGAAACCGCGATGTTAGAAAAAACAACATCAGTAGTGAGCAGGGCGTGTGTGCCAACGACAATGTCAACTTCACCGTTGGAGATTTTTTCGATCAGTGCTTTACGGTCGTTCGTAGTTAATGAGCTCGTCAGCAAACCAACGGAAACGGAAGAATCTTGGAGTAAGTCAACTATTGTTCCATAATGTTGTTCTGCGAGCAGTTCAGTGGGCGCCATCAGCGCTGCTTGAGCTTTGCCTACAACCGCCATGAGCATCAAGTGTAATGCAACGACAGTTTTTCCAGAGCCAACATCACCTTGAAGCAACCGATTCATGGGAATAGTTTTTGTTACATCGTATGCAATTTCTTCGATCACTTTTTGTTGAGATTCAGTCAGTGTAAAAGGTACTCGTGCTTCAATACGATTTTTAATTTTTTCATCCCAGCAAAGTGCAGGTGCGTTCAGCGTTGTTTGTCTTTGATGTCTTTTCAACATGACGCCAAGTTGTAGAAGGAATAGTTCATCGAAGGAAATTCTTCTTCGCCCTTCTTTTGATTCATTAAGGTCTTGCGGGTTGTGCACCTTACGGTACGCTTCTCGAAGTTCAGGCATGTCAAGTTCTTTACGTTCTTCTGCAGAAAAATGATCCTCAATCTGTGGAAGCGCGTCATCAATCACTTCGCTGATCGCTTTTGCGATCACCGTTGATGTTACGAATTCATTCGCAGGATAGACAGCGCATAAACCACCCTCCGCTTTTGATGTGCATTCCTCATTATCAATTTCTTCCCAGCGAGGATTTGTCATTTGTACGCTACCCTTGTACATCGAGAGAGAACCATGTACGCGAATAGGCATGCCCGGATGTAATTTCTTAGCTATCCAAGGTTGGTTGAACCAATTGATTTTGATTGTGCCAGTTTCATCCTCAAGTGAAACCTCAACACGTGCCTTGGACCGTTTCCAACCGCGGATTGGACGAATTTCAGCAACCTCTCCTTCTATGGTGACCAAATCTGGGTTGCGATCGTTTTCCCCAAGAATAGTTGTTGCCTCTTCGATTGTAACGCCACCGTGATGTTCTTCAAAACGAAGTGGGAGGTGTTTAAGCAAATCAGCAACAGTTTCGATCCCTAGTTTTTGTAATCCCTCTGTGTGGTCTAGAGACATTCCAGAAATTGTTGATACAGCGCGTCGTAATTCGTTGGTGGTATCCTGCATGGCGTATAGTGGTAAGGATACCACCTGAAATGAATATGGATCAATTCGAAGCACAATCACCGCCCACCCCAATCACTGTGAGGGATCTGAGTAAAAAGATCCATGCTGTTCTTGATGCTAGGGTTGGAAGAATTGACGTTGTTGGGCAGGTAAATAAACCAATTTTCAAACACCATTGGTACTTTAGTTTGACCGACGGTGATGCTTCAATTGATTGTGCTATGTGGGCTTCGAATGTGTCAGGCGTTCAGCCAGTAGGGTGGAAGCCAAAGCAGGGCGATCAGGTAATTATTAGAGGAACCATTGGTCACTATGCAAAGTATGGCAAAACACAAATTTACGTCGAGAGGATGAAGCCAGCGGCTGAGGAAAAGGGCGAGTTACAAAAAAAATACGAAGCATTGCTTCAAGAATTTCGCGAAGTAGGCTGGTTTGATGAATCGAATAAAAAACCATTGCCCCGATTCCCTCGTCGTATTGCAGTGATTACAAGTGCAACTTCCGCAGCAGTACGCGATGTCATCGAAACTGCAAGGCAGCGATGGCCCGCAATTCCACTGCTTATTGTGAATGTGCCAGTCCAAGGCGATGCAGCAAGCCCCGCAATCACAAAAGCAATTCAACGTGTTGACAAAGCTGCAGAAGCGATGCACATAGATGCAATCATTGTGACACGCGGTGGCGGTTCACTCGAAGAATTGTGGGCTTTTAATGAACGGTCTGTTGCGGAAGCGACTTTTCACGCGAAGACGCCAATTGTTGCGGCGATTGGACATGAGTCCGATACTTCTATTATCGAATTGGTAGCAGATCACCGTGCGTCTACTCCGACGCAAGCGGCGATGGTACTTGTACCCGACGCGGGAGAATTGGCACAGATGGTTGATCATTTTGCATCGAAGTTACACACAACAACGAGGCGAGTTGTTGAACTTGGTGCTAGTCAGATGTCGCAACTCTCTAGCCAACTTGATGCAACAATGACAAAAGAATTACATCAGAGAATGCGATGTATTTCTTCATTGAACGAAGCGCTACATGCGAAACGTCCCCACTTTGTGCTTCAAAAACGCCAAGAGCGATTCATAAGGATGGATGCATCCCTTTGTGCAGCTGTGACTAGAAGTATCTCAATGCGAAAGGGTCAATTAGATACGCTTTCAGGAAGGCTCGATGCGATTGGCCCACGTGCAGTCTTGAACAGGGGCTTTTCATTAACCCAAAGTGAAGATGGAAACGTGCTTCGATCATCAAAAGATGTTAAAGATGGACAAGAATTGATAACAATTCTTGCAAACGGTACAATCAAGTCGCGGGTAGAGTGCACATCATGAGTAAGAAAAATGAGCTTCTAGATCCTGCATCGATGTCGTTTGAACAAGCCTCCGAGGAACTCGATGCAATAGTGAAATCTATTGACGAAGGAAGTGGCGAACTTGAAGAAATGTTACGGCAGCATGCTCGCGGACAGGCGTTGGTGAAGCGTTGTCGCGTACTTCTAACACAGGCAGAACAGCAATTAAAAACTGCTGAAATTGATGAAATTGCATAAGCAAAGGCGGATTACAAATCGACGTCACACCTGTTCAACCAAGCATTGATTCGTTGCTTCTTAAAGCATCCCTGCTCACGCATTTGCCACCTGCAATTTTTGTGTTTGTATTGGGTGCATGCATTGGAAGTTTTTTGAACGTTGTGATTTATCGATTGCCGCGGCAAATTCCGTTGTTGACACCACCAAGTAGTTGCCCGAATTGCGGGCACTTATTGAAATTTTTCAGAGAAAATATGCCAATCTTGGGTTGGTTATTTCTGCGAGGCAAATGTAAGTATTGTAAAGAGCCAATATCCTGTGAATATCCCATTGTTGAGTTCATCACTGCTTCAATGTTTTTGCTGTTGTACGTACTCTGTTATTGGATACCAACAACAACGCCATTTTTGGGTGAGGTCTTTGGACAGTGGTGGCATGTGAATGGAATTTATCGAACATTGCCAGCGTTCATTGCTCTTGCTTCGATGTTTAGTGGCTTGCTAGCGATGACAGTCATTGACGCTCGAACGTACACAATTCCAATCCAAATTCCAATTGCAATAATTTTAGTTGCATTGGTTGCAAGTGTTGTACAACCTTTGATTCAATTACGATTTACACCACATCAAACGTGGTTGATGCCGCTGGTAGATTGGACTTGGGCAGGCGTGGCTATTGGAGGTTTTTCCGGTATTTTGATAAGTACACTTTTGCTTCGACTTGGTGTTCTAAAGTATAGTTTTTCTGATTACGAAGAATATATCAAAGACGATGAGCCGCTTGCTGAATATCCACATGCACGAAGAGAAATGATGCGGGAACTCCTTTTTCTTTTACCGGCGCTGATTGGCATTGTTGCTGGTTTTATGATTGGTTATGAAAAGGGGTATCCATCATTGTTATTGCAATCAATTTGTTCATGTTTACTCGGCTATCTTGTAGCCGGTGGATTGGTTTGGGTTGTGCGGATTTTTGGTTCCCTTGCGTTTGGAAAAGAAGCAATGGGTCTTGGCGATGTCCACTTACTAGCGGCAGTAGGAGCAGTCATCGGTTGGTTCGATCCAATTCTCATCTTTTTTATTGCGCCTTTCAGTGGTTTAATTTGGGCAGGTGTCTCGACAATACTTGCGAAGATGGGTAAGCAGAGGCGAGAAATTCCTTATGGCCCACACCTCGCAATAGCCGCAGTGATCGTCGTTTTGGCGATGCCAGTTGTGCAATGGGGCTGGAAAATCATGATGCCGGGAGTCATGACCCCCCGAGATGGAATTGTTGAAAAAGAAAAATTACAGACTTTTTTTGGAGAAGACGATTTGACGTATGAGTCAATTCCGTATTCAATGTACATATCATCACCCGCCGTTGGATACGGCATAGAAGAACAGGATGTTTTTCTTGTGAAAGGTGAGGTCCTCTGACACGGAGAAAGGGACACGCATGATGCGACGAATAATAGTATTAGCAGGTATTACGATGGGGTTAGCAATGGTCGGTTGTTCGAATAACACTGAACAAATGGATGCATTCAAAACAGAAAACGAAGAGTTGAGGGTGCAGTACACCGAATCGCAAGAAGCTTTGCTTGCTGCAGATTCAGATCTTCAAAGAGCACAAGAAGCATTGCGTACTGAGCAAGAACGAAATGGTACATTGCAAACGCAACTTGACACACGACCTGAAGAAGTCAATATTTTTGAAAACATAGACGGAGTGTCTGCTTCGATGCGTGACAAAGACCTTGCGTTAACTGTTGCAAGTGATTTGTTGTTTTCATCTGGCAGCGCAAGTTTGAAGAAAAGTGCAAAAGGCACGCTTGGTGATGTTGCAACTGCTTTGAATAATCGCTATCCAAATCAATCCATCGTTGTGATGGGATATACCGATACTGACCAGATTACGAAAAGTAGTTTCAAAAGTAATTGGCATCTCGCCTTTGATCGCGCATGGGCTGTTCGGGAATATTTGGTTTCTAAGGGTGTAAGTAAAAATCGCATCGCAATTGAAAGTTGGGGACCAACGAAACCACTTGCAACGAAAGCAGCGAGTCGACGTGTTGACATTGTTGTCGTTGATGATTAATTTGATTTCCATTCAGTTCTAGATTAAAAGCCCCGCCATCTCGGCGGGGTTTTTTTATAAACTAAACAACCCTGCAGTTTGTTTAGTTTGCAAAAAATAAGATAAACGAACTGTGGGGGTTGTTTATTTATCGGGGGACCCTCTGCATTGGTGGTAGAATGGTAGTAATGGGTATCTACGACAGAGAATACGCTCGACCATCTCGAGGTGGCGGCTTTGGGCAACGACCAAGGGGCAGTAAGCCGTGGACTGTAAACACTTGGCTTATAGCTATTTGCGTCGGAGTTTTTGTGCTCAATGGTTTTCTTGGGAATAAGTTAATCGATTGGCTTCATTTCAGCACTGCAGATGGTTTTTTAGGTATGCAGTATTGGCGGTTCTTTGGTTTTCAATTTCTCCACGCTAACCTCCCTCATTTGCTTTTTAATATGATCGCTCTTTACTTCTTTGGCAGCCTCGTGGAGAGGTCACTTGGAGGTAAAAGGTATCTTGCGTTTTATCTCCTTTGCGGACTTTTTGGAGCAGTGCTGTACATGCTTCTCAATCTCGGTGGCGTGCTTATGGGTAAGGAGGTTCCCGGTCTGCTCTTTAATGACATACGTTCTTCCCTCGTTGGCGCATCTGCGGGAGTTTTTGGTGTACTCCTTGCAGGGGCATATCTTGCGCCAAAAGTGCGTGTACTAGTTTTCTTTATTATTCCTATGCAACTAAAAACAATGGCATATGTCTTGGTTGGTATTGCAGTTTATACAGTTTTTAGAAACGGAGAAAATGCTGGCGGTGAAGCGGCCCACCTCGGCGGCGCAGCAGCAGGATGGTATTTCATTCGTAACCCAAGACACCTCGCAGGATTTTTCGATTTCCTTGGCAAGGCAGATCCAACGAGTGAACACTTTGCGTTTCGGAAATCTCAAAAAATACAAGATGATGAAGTAAATCGAATATTGGATAAGGTACACCGAAAAGGCCTCCCGAGCTTGAGCGCTAAGGAAAAGAAAATCCTCCACGATGCATCAAGATCGCGGCGGGAAACCCACTGATGCCAACACCCCTTACATTTGAGATATACAATAAAAGTAAGGAAAACGCTGCACGAACAGGTATTGTCACAACACCGCATGGTTCGTTCAAAACACCTGCGTTTATGCCAGTTGGCACTCGTGCTACTGTCAAGGGGTTAACTCCTTCTCAAGTTCGATCAACTGGCAGTGAAATTTTGTTAAACAACGCGTATCATCTTGCGCTTCGTCCGGGCGATGCACAAATTGCAAAACTTGGCGGTGTGCATAAGTTCATGCGATGGAATCGTCCAATTCTCACAGACAGCGGCGGCTACCAAGCGTGGTCGATGGCAGACATCAACAAACTTGATGAAGATGGGGTTACATTTAAATCAATTATCGATGGTTCAATGATACGCATTACACCAGAGCGATCAATTGAAATTCAAAATAATCTTGGCGCAGACATCATCATGGCATTTGATGATTGTCCATCGAGCGTTGCTCCTCAATCGCAAAACTTGGCGAGGCGTCGGCACGCACTGACAAGTCGTGACGGAGTTCTTACTGAAAACGCGCACGAAAAACGATTGTTAGAATCTCTTGATCGGACAGCAAGGTGGTTAGAGCGATGTGCGATTTCACACGCTAAGCCAGATGAACAAGCGCTCTTTGGGATTGTTCAAGGTGGGACTAATTTGGAATTACGAGCAAGAAGTGTTGAGCAAGTGTGTAGTGTTGAATTGCCTGGCTACGCAATTGGTGGCGTTGCAGTTGGCGAATCGCCAGATGCCATCTCAAATGTCGTAAAATTCACCGCGCAGCTTCTTCCGGAAGAAAAACCAAGATATTTAATGGGTGTGGGATATGAGCGAGATCTCCTTAGTGCTGTGATCTCAGGAGTGGATATGTTCGATTGCGTTCTACCAACTCGAAACGGTCGAAACGCACATGCGTTCACTCGAAAAGGTCAATTACACCTCAGAAACGCCCGTTTTAGAGAGGATGAGCGGGTCATTGAAGAGGGCTGTACTTGTTATACATGTGCCTCTGGCTTCAGTAGAGCGTACCTCAGGCACCTCTATACAGCCAAGGAAATGCTCTCAGGAATCCTTGTGAGTATGCATAACATTCATCACTTTCAGTCGTTGATGGTGGACATACGGGTCGCAATACGCGATGATTCGTGGTCTTTGCTAATTCAACGCTGGCCCGTACTTCAACAAGGTCAGAAATCCATCCAAACTAACGCATCTCAGGAGCCAGTATGAACTTTTTAACACCTAATTTCGAAGCGATTAAAGTTATCGTTAGCGTGCAGGATCTGCCCGCGGCAGGAAATCCCTCAGGACCAGCTGCTCCAGGTCAAGAGAGTGCCGCACTTGAAATTGTTGATGGTTCTACAACTTCAGCAAATGAAGCTTTACCAGATCCATTTGGTGGTAACTTTTTTCTCATCCTCATGCTCTTTGTTTTTGGCATGATTGTCTTTAGTGCTTTTGGCGGTCGTAAGCAACGCAAGAAGCGAGCATCTATGTTGGATTCATTAAAGAAGCACGACCAAGTTGTTACAAGAGGCGGTGTGTTTGGTTCCATCGTTGAAATTAAGCCAGATCGGGTCGTTCTTAAAGTTGATGAATCATCAAATACGAGAATTACAGTAGTTCGCGATAGTATTGAGCAAGTAACGAACGATAGTACTGATTAACTTTGTTTTTATTTTACCCTTTTCCCTTTCTACGGACGTTTTAAGAAATGCAGAATCTTATTTGGAAGATCATCCTGATCGCACTCATTCTCATCGGCTGTGCCTTTGCAGTCACACCGCCTGAGAAAAAAATTCGACTTGGTCGCGACCTCAGTGGCGGTGTAAGTCTGATCTATTCGGTACGCATGGATGACGAAACAGTTGACCGTCAAGCAGTATTGTCACAAACAATTGAAGTGCTCAAGGAGCGAGTCAACCCTGACGGTGTTCTTGATATTCAAATGACTCCACTTGGCACGGATCGCATTGAAGTAGTAATGCCTTTGCCAAATGCGGAAGTGAAGGAATTAGCTGATAAATACCATGTGAAACTAGATCTTCTGCTCGGCAAAGCACAAATTCGACCAGCTGTATTGGATCAAGCTTTGGAAGATGGAAACGCGGTTGCTGAATTTGGTAGCGATGCCGCGAGAGGTCAACTTGTACAAGATTTACAAACAACATGGGTTAATCTTCAAGAGGCAATTGATCATCTTAAATCAGATCCTTCGGATGGCTTGTACGAACAAAAAGTTGCGGATCTTGAAATAGATGTAGAGGATCTTCGCGAGCAATTACTTGCGATGAGCCTAGATAAAAATGAAGTAATGCGATTGCTTCAACTTTCAAAAGAGGGCGAACCGCTTCGTGATGATCAAGGGTACGTACTTCGCGACGAACAAACAGATGAAGTTCTTCGCGGGACTGCGCCCCGTGACACTGCGTTGGCTGAATTAGGCGTCGCGTATCCACACCTCTCTGAAGAACTAAAGGAACTAGTTAACGATTTTGATGAATTTCAAACAAAGCGAACAGGTTTTGATGATCCCGAAGATCTGATTCGGATGCTACGAGGTGCTGGTGTTTTAGAATACCGTATTGCCGTTTCATCGGGTAAAGCAGAAGGTATTGATGTTGCTAACCTTCGCGCGCAATTAGCAAAAGTTGGTCCTGACAATACAGATTCAAAAGTTGCAAGTTGGTTTCCAATTAATGAGGTGAATGCTTGGGCAGATACACCTGCTGCAAGGGCAACTCTTAGAGCTGATGCACAAACTTATTTTGCTTCAACACGTTCACTCGAAGCAGCAGAATATGATGGCGATTTTTACTTACTTCTTTACGATGATGACCCCCGCGCAATGACACATAAGGGTGGGAAGAAGTGGTCAGTCACAAGTGCTTACTCATCGGCGGATCAATTTGGTAGACCCGCAGTAGCATTTAGGCTTGATGCTTCAGGAGCGTCAACAATGGGGCGCCTAACAGGTGCCCACGTCAATGATCCAATGGCCATCGTTTTGGATGATCAAGTCTACACGGTTGCAAATATTAGCACTCAAATCAATGGTCAAGGTCAAATTACAGGGAGCTTCTCGCAAGCTGAAGTTGATTATTTGCTTCGTGTACTTGGTGCCGGTTCGCTTGAGGCTCGGCTGAGTCCTGATCCAATTGCAGTCAACATTATTGGTCCAACAATTGGTCAAGATAACCTTGGACGGGGGCTTTCCGCATTTGGATATTCGGTCATCGCGGTGATGGCATTCATGTTGTTTTATTATCTCACAGCAGGGCTTGTCGCGAACTTGGCACTCCTTGCAAATGGTTTAATTATTTTCGGTGTCATGGCACTCATTGACGGCACTTTTACTTTGCCCGGATTGGCCGGTGTTGTTCTTACGATGGGCATGGCAGTGGATGCGAATGTTTTGATTTACGAACGTATTCGAGAAGAGCTTGGAGCCGGAGCTCGCGATCTTCGTGAAGCAATCCGAGAAGGTTATAACAAAGTATTTAGTACGATTATTGATGCAAACTTAACCAACTTAATCGTTTGTTTTGTTTTGTATAAAACTGCTACGACTGAAGTCAAGGGTTTTGCAGTTACACTTTCGATCGGTATTATTGCAACGCTTTTTACTTCGCTTTTTATGACTCGTGTCATCTTTACAATTTACGCAAATGTATGGGGTCGGAGAACACTTCCGATGTTGCCTACAGTTTTTCCTGCAGTGGCAAGAATATTGCATCCGAATTGGAATTGGGTTGGCATGCGGAAAATTTTCTGGGTGATTAGTGCAGTTGGTATTGTTGTTTCAATTTGGGCTGTTATGCACAGAGGCGTCCAAATTCTCGATACTGAATTCCGCGGAGGTGTTTCGATTACGATGCGAACGAAGCAGGTTGAGGATGGGCGTTTGTTGCTTCCTCATACTGGCGAGGGCTCTGTTGAAGCACGTGTACATGCGATTGGTGAAGCAGTTACTGGCGATACTATGACGGATAAAATACTCGCCGAACTTGTTGGTGCCACAGTGCTTACAGTTGGCGATGCAAATATAAATGAATTCGGGCGAGTAGTTTCCAACGGGTTCCAAATTAAAATTGCTAACCCGCCAACAATTGAAGATGAAACTCTTGTGACTGCTACGATTGTCGAAGCGATCACAAAAGCATTTGGTGCAGACCTCGATGTCCCGCCAGCCTTAACTTTCACAGGTGTTGGGACACGAGACTTCCAAAAATATACGTATCAAATATCAAGAGACGATACAACAGTTGGTGATGTTCTTGGTCGTGGCATGAGAGGGGACATCAGTGATTTTCGTGGCGGTGTGATTGTGCATGTAGAAAATATATCACCTGCAGTTACGTTAGAAGATATTGAAAACCGAATTGATCGGATGCGTCAGCAGCCGGAATACGCACGAGATGCAGCCGGTCGAGAAGTGAAAGTTTTTGGTGTGAAGAGAGGTGCAGGTGATGGCTATACTGCCATTGCAGTTGCCGCCTATGACACAGATATGAATTATCTACGCAACGATCCAGAACTAGTAGATGAACGTGTTGCTGCAACTGAATGGCAACTTGTTGAAACAGCGTTGAGTCAACCGCAAAGTTTAGATCAGGTCAGTAGTTTCTCCTCACAAATCGCTCGAACGATGAAAGCAAATGCTATTGTTGCAGTTATTCTTTCGTTGCTTGGTATCCTTGCGTACATCTGGTTCCGCTTTGGTTCACTTCAATATTCATTAGCAGCCATAGTTGCATTGATGCATGACGTGACGATCACCCTTGGCGCGCTTGCAATCGCTGGATTTATTGCAAACTATGCCTTCCTTAGCCAGACATTAAAGATTGAAGCGTTCCAAATTGACCTCGGTGTTATCGCAGCCCTCTTGACAGTTATTGGTTATTCATTGAACGATACGATTGTAATCCTTGACCGTATTCGTGAGAATCGCGGTAAACGACCATTGCCAACAATGGAAATTGTTAATAATTCGATTAATCAAACAATCAGCCGGACTGTACTGACTTCAGTAACGACCTTAATTGCTGTGTTGATTATTTATATGGCTGGCGGCAGTGGCATTCGCCCATTCGCCTTCTGTTTATTGGTTGGAATTTTTGTTGGCAGTTATAGCTCAGTAGCCGTTGCTGCTCCATTGGTATTCAAGGGTCACTCGACCCGAACGAGCCGAGCTGAATTTGACGCGTGATATAACATTTCCCACTGATTTCAAGTAAAACGAGAGAAGACGCCGATTTATAGATAGAAGCCAAGGAGGGCTCGCTAATGACCGGTACATCAAAAGCCGTTTTATCAATTTCTGTTCTTTTACTTGCAGCTCTTGTTGTCTACTATGGCATGGCACCTGCAACTACGCCGCATGTTGCTATTGACGATCTTCCGACTCGATTACAGGCAAATGAAGTTCGTATGTTTAGTCGTGATCTTGAGGCTGCCGCCGCTGCGCTTGGAATTGCACCTGCGATTGTTGAAATCGCAGAACAGCCAGTTGTGATCGAAGCAGTGAAAGTGGTTGATGTTGTCACAGAAGTAGTTGAAACAGAACCCGTTATCGAAATAGAACAAGATCAGCCTGCGAAAAACAAACTTGTTCTTTATACAGTCGTTTCAGGTGACACTCTTGGCGATATCGCATATAGATTGCTTGGCTCTTCCAAATATGCGTCAAATATTGCATCTTTGAATAATATTGATGATGCACGAACGATTCAGTTAGGGCGAACGCTCCGTATTCCTGAAATGACAGCCCAAGTTTCCAAGCCAGTGCGTTCAAATCCAACAATTCCAGAAAATGCAACTGCCCATCTCATTCAAGATGGTGAAACATTGAGTGACATTGCTTCAGATTACCTAGGCTCACCTCACAAATGGATTGAAATCTGGGAAGCAAATAAAACTCGCATTCCAAATCCAAACCGCCTTAAAGTCGGCGTTGCTATTGTAATTCCCTAGTCCCACTCTTTTGCATGTATATCAGGCACGCTTTTTAGCACCATTAAGCGTACCTGATACATATGCATTGATTTGATCCGCGGTCAACTTGAACACAGGTCACTAAGATGCGTTGCATGAGAGAAATAGATTGGAAAATAGAAGGCAGCCGGGGAGAAGCGATCCATGGGACTACTCACGAGGTTGATGGTGAGGCAACTTGCAATTTGGTCATTGCACATGGATTTAAAGGGTACAAGGATTATGGCCTATTTCCTTGGCTTGCTAATAAAGCTGCAGAAGCAGGGGCAATTACGCATAGATTTAATTTTTCACATTCGGGGATGCTCGCTGGGGATGGTCCCTTTGAGCGGCCTGATCTCTTTGAAGCAGACTCCTGGAATACTCAGGTCAATGATCTCAAGGCGGTCATCGCGAACTGCTCATCTGAACTTCCTACGATCTTGCTGGGACATTCAAGAGGTGGCGTGGCAATCTTGCTAGCAGTTGGAAGGGGTGTAATCAACGTTGATCGTCTCATCCCGATTTCAGCACCATCAACGTGCAATCCACTCTCAGAGGAGATGCAGCAAGCCATGTTACGTAATGGTTTTCTCGAGAGCCCATCGTCTCGGACGGATCAGAAACTACGTATTGGGAGAGTCTTTCTTGATGAACAAATAGCAGATCCAGAACAACATGATCTTCTTGCACTTGTTGCAAACATTGAAGTGCCTATTTCTGTTATCCATGGCGAAGATGATGAAACCGTTTTGGTCTCATCTGGCGAAGCAATTGCACAAGTTGCAAAAAACGCAACATTCAGGTCGATTCATGGGGGTAACCATGTTTTCAATACCCCAAATCCATTCCCTCTCGATGGTAAACCTTCCCATCAATTAGCCGGAGTCTGGAGCGCTGTCTTAGATGTTATTCGGTCGTGATAGTTTCTTGGCTTGTAGCAGCTGTTTCTACAATTGGCATAGATTCCTCCCGCTTATGTGCTGAAGCAGCAATGGAACCGTTGTCACCAACCTCTTCAACAGTCACTGAAACGCGTTTAGACACACCACGTTCTTGCATGGTCACACCATAGAGTTTGTCGCACTCCATCATCGTTCGCTTGTGGTGGGTTATGACTATGAAGTGACTATTCTCAAGGAAACTGTGAAGCGATCGGCTGAAACGATGCGTGTTCGCTTCATCAAGGGCGGCATCAACTTCATCAAGAATACAGAACGGTGATGGTTTTGCACGGAAAATGCTGAGTAAAAGCGCAACCGCAGTCATCGCTTGTTCTCCACCGGAGAGTTGACTAATTACGCGAGGCTGTTTGCCCGGTGGCTTTGCTTTGATTTCAATTCCAGCTTCAAGGAGATCAATATTCCCATCATCGTTTGGGAGCAACATGATGTCAGCACTTCCGCCGCCAAAGAGTTGCCTAAATGTGCCACTTGGCCCTGCAAAGTGTTCGCGGATGTCGTTGAAAACTTTTTCAAAACGAGTTTTGCTGAGTTCTTCAAGTTCAGAAATCAATGACACAAGTGTTTCTTTCGCACCGTCGATGTCTACGACTTGATTTGCCAAGTCAACATTTCGGTCTGCAAGTGTGAGTTCCTCTTCGATTGAATCTAGGTTCACATTGCCGAGCTTTTTAATTTCGATTCTTAGATCTTCGGCTTCAGCGTCCATAGCCTCGCGATCTTGTGCAGGTCGAGTTGCTCCCTCATTTGCTTTAAACCACGTTGTATACGCAGATCGAATATCTATTTCAAGATCCTCTAGAGAGCGTTCCTCGAGATTTTCTCTACGGATTTCAGCTTCTCGGCGACTAAGTTCTATGGCGTTGAGATTCCGTTCAAGATGTGTGGCTTTTTCGCGTGTGAGTTGTAACTGATTTGCTGCTTCTTCTAGAGAAGCGTTGATCGCTTCAGTTTTGTCAGTAAATGAAGCAAGTTCTTCTTTAACTGCACTTACTTTGATTGACATTGAATTGATTTCATCAACTGCATCTTGCTGGGCGCCTTCAAATTGTTCAATCTGGCCAAGGCGTCTTGTGACCTGCCCTTGGAATAGCTCTCGCTGACGAATAGCTTCTTCAATTGCAGCATCCATATGCCGTAGTTCACGGCGATTTGCTTCATGCTTCTCGCCTATTTGTCCAAGTTCGACACGTGCAGAAGTGAGTTTTTCAGTGCTAAGTCGTGACTGTTCCTGTGATTCTTCAAGTTCTTCTCGGATACTAGTTCGTTGCGAACCAAGCGAAGTTACTTTTTGTGAACATTGTGCAACTTGTTCTTGGGAAACACGCAAGTCTGTTTGGGCTTTACGGATACTTGTATTAATTTCTTCTAATTCATCTTGAAGAACAATGTGCTGCCTACTTGTTCGTTGCAAATCATCGTTGAGACGTTGTTGTTGGTATTGGGCTTCAACAACCGAGTTCCTCGCGTCTCTAACGCGCTGCGCTGAGTCTCGTTGTTGAGTTTTTGCTTGTTCGTTTTCATGCAACAAATCACTGAGTTGGGTTTGTCGTTGATCAATTTGTTGATCGAGTGCAGAGACCTCAACACCTAAAGCGCCAAGTTCAATTCGTCTAGTGAGCCATCCTGTTTGACTAGAAGTGGATGATTGTCCGATATAGACTCGTCCGTCAGCTTCAAGCAATTCACCATTCTTGGTGACAAAGCGCCAACTTGGCATCGTAGATTTGATCTCCCACGCTGTTTGCAAGTTAGGAACAATAGCAGTTGTGCCGAGTAAACTTTCTACGGCATTTTTCGCATTTTCCTTAACTTTTATAATTGAAAGAATAGGAGTAATTGATGGGTGGTCAAACGAAGAGAGTCTTTCTTTTACAACGGTGTCTGCAGCAATGAGCCCGACCCTACCTACGACGGATTCTATTGTTGTTTGTATGTTTTGTATCGCCGCGTTGTTATCTACTAATATAAGTTGGATGTTTGATCCAAGGGCTGCTTCGACGAGACTCGCATCTGTATGGTTGGTATCAATTGCATCGCCAATGAGACCTTGCAGTCCTTTAAAATCTTCTTGATTATCAAGAACATGCTTGACAGCATCGGTCAGGCCCTCTCGGGCTTCTTGCATTTCTTCAAGAAGATGCAAACGTGAACCAGATGCAGCGCGTTGGTGCCGCATTGTTTCAAGATCCGTTGTTAATTCCTCTGCTTGTACTCCAAGTGTTGCCGCTGCATTGTCATGCGAGCGTAGTACTTCTTCGTGTTTTTCAACAGTAGATTGTGCTGCGTGAAGTTCGCCCGTTGTCGTTTTAAGTCGTTGTTCAAATTGCGAAACTTCTTCACGTAAATGAGTTTGATTTGTTGAAAGACGATCTCGTTGTTGCGTCAAACTTGAAAGCCGTTCCTTTGAGGATTCGAATCGAGATCGATATTGCGATTCGTCAGATGTTGCTGTTTCTAATTCTTCTTGTGCAACTACAAGGCGATCTTGCAACGAAACAGCTTTTTGTTGGCATTGCGAGTGGCGAGTGGTAATTGTTTCAACTGCTCGGTCTGCGTCGGCTAATCGCTGAGCTGACGCAGCAATCTCTTCTTTAATATCTTCTCGTTGCCCGTTGATGGATTCGAGGCGTGATTTGAGTTCACTGAGTTGGTTTCTTTCGCCCTCGACCTGTTCTTTAGTTTCACCTATTGAGCGAGTCAACATCTCGTTTCTTTGGTTTGCGTGTCTGAGGGCGGCTTCATCTTCAGTTTGTTGATGAAGAAGTGTTTGGAACTCTTTTTGAAGTTCTTCTTTTGCTACTTCTCTAGCTCGCTTTGTATCCTCAAGATCGATGAGCGTTTCGCTGAGCTGGGTCCGTTCTTTTTCTATTGAAGCGAGTTGACTCGTTAGCCCCATGACTTGCGTATGCAGTTCATGGAATTGGTCTAGTGCAATTGTTGTCTTTAATTCTTTCCAACGGACGTCAAGGCCTGTAAATTTTCGAGCTTTTTCTGCTTGCCCGCGAACTATACGAAGTCTGCGTTCAGTGTTTGCAAGTTGTTCTCGGATGCGAACTAAGTTTACTTCTGTTCTTTCAAGTTTACGCTGTGCTTCTTTACGGCGAGTTTTAAAACGTGAAATGCCAGCTGCTTCTTCAAGAATGCTTCTGCGTTCTACAGGGTTTGCGTGCAACATTGCCGCAACTCGACCTTGTTCAATAATCGAATATGCGTTGGTGCCGATACCGGTGTCTAGGAATAATTCTCGAATATCTTTGAGGCGAACTTTTGTGCCGTTGATTAAATATTCGCTTCGTCCGTCTCTATAAAGACGGCGAGTTACACCAACCTCGTCTGTATCAATGGAAAGGAATCGCCGGTCGGTTAGATTTTCTGTATTTTTATTTGTGACAGGGTTGTCAAAGGTTAATGTGACGGCTGCCGCGCCGAGTGGTTTGCGAACGGCAGAACCAGCAAAGATCACATCAAGCATTGCTTCACCACGTAAACTTTTTGCTGAGCGTTCGCCTAGAACCCATCTAAGAGCATCAACAACATTTGATTTTCCGCAGCCGTTGGGGCCAACGATGCCAACAATAGGTGCATCGAAAAGAAACTCCGTCGTGTCGGCGAAGGATTTGAATCCAGCGATTTTTATTTTTGATAGACGCATCTTGAAAGACCTCCTGTCTTGGACTCGACTTCGTCCTGAAGTCGCCCCTCAATACACCTTGAATAGTTGGGTCTACGCTCCCTGTGAACCAGAAATTGGAGACTTTTCAATCCAATTCTGAGTCACCTCATTGGTGTATGTCTCATCATAGCGTAGAAATGAGGTATACCAAGCATTTAATGCCCATTTTTGGGCTATTTTGCATCTTCTTCAACAACGGTGGGTTGCTTGATCTCAATAAACCGAGATGCATCATCGAGTTCTGGCATACTGTCGAAATTTTTCCGTGGTTCAATCAGTGTACTTGATGTAAGTTTATTGATTGCAGCAAGTAAGCGATCTTGTTGTGCTTTAAAATCAACTCTTTTATCATCGGAACAAAGTAAATATTTCTCTCTCCAAAGTGAGTGGAGTACCCCAACTGTGCGTGAATAGGAGAGATTTAACCCTTTGGAGGGGGATTCTGGGATTGGTTTGTGTGCTAAAAAGCAGATGAACGCAGGCAGTGTCGTAGATGTTTGCTCCAACATGATCCCACGGTGATCCTTTGCCTGATATCGAACATCAATGAGATTCTCTTCTTCTTTTGAATCTCTGATGATCAAGCGGTGTGACCATGTATCAAACATGATTGGATTTTGAATCTTAAGATCTCCAAGCACGATTATTCTTGGGAGGCCTGCTTGGGTGCAATAAATAAGTGGGTATTCACTTTCTGCAACAAAGAGTTCAAATTTCTTATCAACTACGCCTCCCTTCATTGTGTAGTCACCTCTATCGATTAGCGCTTCTGCGGTTCGCAATCGTATTTCCAAAGTTTGATCATTTAGAAGTGGGCGAAGGCCTAACTCAATTCGAGGATCAGTTGACATTTCTTTGAGCAAGTCAATTGCTTCAAGCCTGCCGCTGAATCCTACGCCATTTATCGCTGCATCGAGAAGATGATCTACCACAATAGGATCGCCAAGCCGTCCCCCAGTGCGCATCGCTGCAAGTCGGGGTAAGTCCTCAGGAAAATCGTAGAGTTCTCGAATCACGGGCAGTGAACGGTCGCCAATTGCCTGCCATCGCCACGAAGCAGCGTCAGCATTTTTTGGACTGGGGTCCGCAACGAGAAGTCGCTTGATATCGAGCGCATTTTTTTCAGCATTTTTCGATCGAAGATTAATATGAAGCATGAGGTTCATGAAATCGTCAACATTTTCACTCCAAGAAGGGGGGATAGTGATGTCAACCAATTCGTCATTCGTTGCACGTGCGGTGAGCACACCTTGCCCTGCTTCCTCAGGAAAACGGCGGTTAATTGCAGTTTGAATATCTCTTGCTCGATTGTGGCTCGGCGAAAATAATACAAGTTGCATTGAAATAGTTTTCGTAACTTCTCCACCGTCAAGGATACGACCAGATGTACGGTGGATTGAATCACTGCCAACAGCTTCGGGGTCTGCAAAAGGGTTGATAAAAATAGGCCCTTGTGCAATAGCAATATCTTTTGCTTGTGTTCGGCCAGTTCGAAGATCGCCGATACGGAGTATGGTAGGAAGAAGGGTTCCGCCTTCTAAACTTGATGTTCCACTACTTGGTTCAACAAATATTTGAACATCAAAAAGCGTGCCACGAAGATTTGGGTGGTTTTTGCGAACGCCAGTTGGTGCAGGTTTTCGTCCAGACGCAACTTGGGGAACAATGCCTTCAACGATCACTACAGCAGTATCTTTGGAATCGAGCAGTGCTGAGGGTGTGAGTCCACCCCAGCCCCTTGTCGTTTCACCAACACCTCTTTTTGCAAGGTCAGCGATCATATGCGCGCGAACTTGTGGTGGCACGTCTTGCGAGCCAGTCCCGTCAAGATTTACAACGAGCCCATACCCTGCGGCAATAATTGGTTTGTATTCATCTCTGTATTCTTTGGCGTATCCAAGAAGAGCAACATGTTGTTTTACAGTTCCACGCAACATATTTGGAACTTCCCCATTGAATGAAGGCCTTGCTCGTTTTGGTAATTTTTTCTGATCGGTGCGCTCGATAGTGTCGCAACCTGCTAGAAGTATGGAAATTGTGATCAGTGCAATAATTCGCATCAAGGGATTGTAGACCATTTGTCACTGCGGTCAACGGTGTTATGTGCAGGAAATCTGTACTCTTAGTTAGAAATTATGTAAAAAGCTATAGGATTCTAGCGATGGCAAGCCCGTCACCAATTGGCAAGAGTGAATAATCAACTCTGTCGTCTGCTATTAGAAATGCTGCAAGCTCTCGAGTTGCGATCGTGTTTTCGTCATTACATGAATCATCTGCAACTTGCCCGCCATAGAACATATTGTCGATAGTGATGATGCCCCCAGAACTAAGAAGTTGGAGACCGAACTCATAATAATTTTTACTGTTCGCTTTGTCCGCATCAATGTACATAAAGTCGAACGTGTTTTTTTCACCTTCATCGATCAGTGCTTGAAGAGTAATTAGGGCAGGTGCAATTTTGAGATCAATTTTGTGTTCAACGTTTGCTTCATTCCAAGCTATGGACGCTACATTTATATTTTTATCAGTGGTATCACATGCAACGATAGTCCCATTTTCTGGAAGGACTTCAGCGATTGCAAGGGTGCTTGCACCAGTGTAAACACCAATTTCAATAGCTTTTTTTGCACCGATCGATGCAGCGAGGAAAGCGAGGAACTGCAATTGTTCAGGTGAAGTGAGCATTTCGCCATCTTCGAGTTCAAGTGTATTGGAGCAGAGTTGTTGCATTGCAACGGAAGGTCTACAAGCATGTGTTTGGTACCAACGGTTCATGCTTGGGTTTAATTGTCTAGTGTGATTTGCCATAGTTGCAATAGTACCCGTTTGACCTAGTTCGGGTAGAATACGGGGCTCGTCTTACTCGTTGAAGGACACAAAATATGCTTCATACCGCTGATCCTAATCTTAGAAATGTTGCCATCATTGCTCACGTTGATCATGGAAAAACAACTTTGGTTGACTCTTTGCTTGCTTTTTGCGGTGCGATGGAGTTGGACAGGGATGTGTCGGATTGTATTCTCGATTCTGATCCGCTTGAAAAAGAACGAGGTATTACGATTACCTCAAAAAACTGCGCGGTGACCTATCGTCCTCCCACTGGCGACTTCGCTGACAAGACATGCCGTATTAATATTATTGACACACCTGGGCATGCTGATTTTGGAGGTGAAGTTGAACGTGTATTAAAAATGGCAGATGGTGTTTTGTTACTGGTCGATGCATTTGAAGGTCCGATGCCACAAACAAGGTTTGTGCTTGGTAAAGCGCTTGAATTAGATCATCCAATTATTGTTGTTATCAACAAGTGTGATCGCCCAAATGCACGGTCGGAGCAAGTTGTTGATGAAGTGTTTGACTTACTAGTTGCACTTGGTGCGAGCGATGAACGCTTAGATTTTCAAGTCATATTTGCTTCAGGAAGAGATCAGTGGACTACTACTCAAGAGGGTGTGCACCAAGGTGATATGCAACCACTGCTTGATACAATCATGATGCATTTACCTTCGCCAGTTGGATATGCAGATGTGCCTTTGCAAATGTTGATAGCAAGCGCTGAATACTCGCCATATGCTGGACGAATCGCAATTGGTCGAATTGTTTCAGGCGCACTCACTGCGGGGCAAGCTGTCACAATTTGTCATGCAAATGAAAACCGCTCTGCTCGAGCACAAAAAGTGTATCGCTTTAAAGATCTTGGTAAAACGCCAGCGGAGATCGTTTCTGTTGGCGACTTATGTGCAGTTGAGGGTATTGGTGAATTTGAGATCGGAGACACAATCGCCTGTCCCGAACAGCCCAACCCGATTGCACGAATTGCAGTTGATGAACCTACGTTGCACATGTTATTTCGCGTCAATGATTCGCCGAATGCGGGAACATCAGGCAAGTTTGTGACATCGCGGCAAATTTCTGACCGTTTGCAACGTGAACTTAGGTCAAACTTAGCATTGCGTGTTGAAGCAGGGGACAGTGCAGAAGAATTTAAAGTTTCTGGACGAGGCTTGTTACACCTTGGCATCTTGCTAGAAAATATGCGAAGAGAAGGATATGAATTAACCGTTGGCAGACCTCAAGTTATAAAGAAAACAATTGATGGCGTGATGTGCGAGCCTATCGAGTTGCTCACTGTGAATGTCGATGAGCCACACGTAGGTGCGGCGATGGAATTGTTGGGTTTGCGTGGAGGCGAGGTTCAAACGATTGAACAACGTGCTGATCGGATGCACATTGAATGTGAAATTCCAGCCCGTGGTTTAATTGGATTGCGAAGCCACATGCTGACTGCAACTGGCGGAGAAGCAGTGATGTATCACTGTTTTCAAAAATACGCACCAATACGAACAACTGTATATCGAAGAGCGAACGGTGTGTTGATTGCAACTGCATTAGGGAATGCAACGATGTATTCAATGCTGAATATTTCGCAAAGAGGCATCCTGTTTGTAGACCCGCAAGATGTGATATATGCCGGACAAATTGTTGGTGAAAATGCACGAGATAATGATCTTGATGTCAACATCACAAAGGGTAAAGCTTTTTCAAACGTGCGTGAATCAAACAAGGAAGCAACGGTTGTGTTAAAAGCATCAATAAAAATTACGCTTGAATCAGCCCTTGAATATATTCAAGACGATGAACTTGTCGAAATTACACCCGATGACATTCGATTACGTAAAAAAGAGCTTAGCGAAACGAAGCGTAAACAACTTGCCCGCAAAAAACACCCAGTTTCTTAATATTGATGTATTCACGTAAAAAGTGAATTAAATATTGCTTTGCATTCAACGTTTGCAAGCGCAATACATTTAAACAGTTTTATGCACATGATCCCCAACCTTTGAGAAGGATGAGTAAATCGCTGATGTTCACTATAGAGTCGTTATTTAAGTCTGCAATTGAATCATCACTTCCCCATCCTCCAATAACGAGTAATAAATCCTCTATCGCTACTTGCTGATCACCGTCCAAATCAGCAATGCAATTTGTTTGGGGTTTTGTGTGCGTATCCAAATAATCAAAGAGTGCATTTATTCCTTCGGCTGAAATTGCTGGGAAGTGTGCACCAGTGGTAATTTGCCAGAGTTCCGCAGAGCCCGACTCGTTATAGTCACAACTTTCGTACACCCAGCGTGTCGTTTCGTTAAAAAGAATAAACCAGTCGAAATCAAAATTTCCAGCGTTCGTTGCAGTTGTGGAGCAACCATTATGCATAGCCCAGTATGCAGCGGATGTGCTTGCACTTGGATAGGGCGTAAAGCCGATGTAACCGCCTAGCCAAAAAATGACAGGGTCTAGCGTGCCATGAATTTGAAGGACATGGATCGGTGAAGTTGGGTGGCATATTTCCGGGTCGTTCCACATCGCACCCGCGATACTCACGACGGACGCGAAAGTTTCTGGGCTTTCACATGCCATTCGATGGCACATAAATCCGCCGTTGGAATGCCCGATAAGGTGGACACGTTGTGGGTCTATGTTGTACTGAGCTTTTATTGACTCTACAAGTGCAATGATGTACCCGACATGATCTGGGTCGTTTCCCCACATGTCACAGCATGCGTCTGTTGCGTTCCAGTAAAACTCGCCAAGGCCATCTTGGCTTCCATTTGGTTTGGCAAAGATATAGCCATGGTCGGTTGCATCTTCTTGCAACGGAAGGAGGATGTCGTACCACGCAGTTGTGAGTGGGGCATACCCATGTAAAAAAATAACGAGTGGAGTTTGTTCTGATGGATCGTAATCTGCTGGTAAATACACAGGAACAGCATCAGGTGGTGTTTGCCCTGGCCACTGCCCATGGGCGAATGGAGTGCAAGAAAAGAAAAAAATGAGGAAGTGAATGAGTCGCATCAAGATAAAAGTATACCATTGGATTAAGCAAATCCAAACTATTATTCATCCAATTGAGGACATTTGCTCTTACAAACCTATACGCTCGCCTTGCTTTGCAATTCTAAAACCACGCTTCGTGATATCTTTCAGAATTGCATGGTCACTGAAGGCTGGATTTGTATGATTCAAATGGATAAAACGAATCGCTCCGTTGTGCTCAAAGGCGAACTGAGAAAGACGCTCCATCGTATCGGTCATCATCGGGTGTGGGATTTCTTTCAAGTCCCGGCCCGGTAATTCTCGCCCGTCGTAAAACGTTCCGTCAATGTACGCAACATCAACGCCATCGAGTAATCTCTCAAGCAGTTTTTCGTGGTCATCCCATCGGTCAATATCCGGAACGAAAAGTACAGTTTGATCGGCACCGTGTATTTTGTAAGCAACAGTGTCGCTGAACTCGTCGCGATGCGGGACTTTGAATGCTTCGATTTCTAACCCTTCGATGGGGGAAAAAGAAATTGAAAGGCGATCTGTCTCTGGGAATATTTCTAAGTCGATTTGATTCAGTGAAACAAGTTGCGACCACGGTGCATTATTCGTTAAAAAATCTCCCATGCGTTTGGTGACGAATGTTGGAATTGCGTTAGTGGATGCAACTTCTCTGCCAAGGTGGATGAGTCCAGCGTAGTGGCCAATGTGTGCATGTGTGAGGAGCAAAGCATCAAATGGTTGACGCCCACGATCGTGTGCGTCTGTTAGTTGATGCAAAAGTGCAACTTGCGATTCAATTGCAGGTGTTGCTTCAATCAGAAGTAATTTTCCTGTTTTCGTGTCGTGAATACCAAGGCATGCGGGGTATTCTTTTCTACCACTTTTTCTGGCTTCTTCACAACATGATTTTTCACAACCGAGGTGGGGTAAGCCACCATCTTGCGCTCTGCCAAGAACGTAACAGTGAAACCTTGAGTCAATTGCAAGCATTTTATCGAGTTCTTCAAGGTTCAAATGAACACCACGAATATATGGTTGCTCTCCTACATCCCAGTGCCCGTATGTTGCTGTAAAGATTGTCCCATCAGGTAACAACTCAACTCCTGGATACGCACAATCTCCACGATGATGGTTGTCTGAGAGTCGTAGTCGATACGCACCTTCATTACCTTTTTCTAGATCTTCAAAGGTGCCAACCCACGCAACCCAATCCCCGAAAAACTTGCTTTCCTCAGCGGTATCTCTAAAAGAAATAAACAAACGCCCGTCATCTGCATAGACTCCTTGATGCCGATCGCCTGTCAAAGATCTTGGCATTTCTATTGGCGTTGACCATGTTTTTCCTTTGTCCTCGCTGAAACAAATATGGCTGTTTTTCTTGCGACTATTTTCGCGCAACAGCATTGCATATTTCTTGCCATCTGGGGAAAGAAATAACCCTGGTTCGCATAGATGAACGTCGGGAAGATGCGCAACGACTCGCGGTTCACTCCATGTAAGTCCGCCATCAACAGAATCAACAGCGTAGACATGAAAGAGACCAGTCCACGCGCCATCTTGGGCGATAAATCTGCCATCGTCATGAAAGAACGCAGTGTATTGCCCCTTGCCGGTTTCGATTATGTCAGCCATACCTACAATGCCGCCAAACTCGCCAATCGGCGCAAGTTGCGACCATGTGTCGCCTGCATCTTCGCTGACTGACATTCTTATTGGATACAAACTTGAAAAAAGAATTAATCTTTTTCCACCGTCTTTGTCAGTGACTGGAAAAATGTGCGGTGTTTCTTTTGAAGTTGCCCATGAAGCAGGAGTTGGTAATCGATCGCTCCAAGTTTTGCCTCCATCCTCTGATTTTTTTAATACAAGTTCACCTTTGCCATGACCTTTGGGATATACGCAAAAAATCGTTTGGCCATCTTCTAGCAATACGGTTGTTGGATGACCTAGATATTGGTTGGTTTCTCTATCAATTGTTATTTGTCTGAATTGATCATCTGCAAGATCCAATTGTGGAATTGTAAAACTCAAAATGAGTGAGAGGAACGCACCGCATGAATGAATAAGCATCAAGTTATGGTACTCGCTATGCAGGCGATTTGGGTCGGACATCCCAAACACCAAGTTCAGATTCAATTGCCATTCCAAGTCTGCAAAGTGTTCCTTCATCGAAGAGACGACCAATCAGCGTTGTGCCAACAGGTTTGGCGTTGTGCATCCCACTTCGCATCACAAGAGCGGGATGTCCAGTACCGTTGGTCGTAAGTAAAAGATCTGAAAAAGATGGTGTTAAAAAAGCATCAAATGAATCGTTCATCCAGTCGTGCATTTGTTCCATTATTTTCCTTCGCAGACGACTAGCTTGCACGTGTTCAATTGCAGGGATGAACCATGTTTGACGAAATGAGTTTGGCCAAGCATCATCATCTTGCCAAACAAGAAGATCGTCTTGGTTTGAACGGGTGAGTTCTTCAAACGCGGAAGCCGCTTCGACAAGTAGTGGAATGAGGAGTAGCGTATTGTCGATCTTTGGCACAGATGTTTCGACAAGCGTCGCACCCGATGCCTCAGCAGCTCGAAGTGCAGAACGATCAAATTGCTCTGTTGGACCACCAAATAGTGCTGGGTCATATCCAAGCCGCAACCCTTTTACATCTTGTGCAGCATCAAAGTGAAATGGCATTGTGACACTTGAAGGATCACTCGCGTCACTACCATTGATGACATCAAGAACCAACGCAGTGTCAAGGACACTTCTACAAATCGGTCCAATTTTGTCGAGTGACCAACAGAGCGCCATCACGCCCGTTCGTGCAACTCGGCCAAATGTAGGGCGAAGACCAGTTGCGCCGCAGCGCATGCAAGGCGAAACAATTGATCCGTATGTTTCTGTGCCTAATGTAAAGGGAAGTAGCCCCGCTGCAGTAGCAGATGCAGGGCCAGCACTCGATCCGCTCGATCCTTCATTAGTATCAAATGGATTTTTGCATGTTCCGCCAAACCAGATGTCTCCGTAGGCAAGTGCACCAACTGCCAACTTCGCAACGAGCACAGCGCCGGAAAGTTCAAGTTTATTTACAACATATGCATTCGTTTCAGAAATTCGATCTTGATAAGCCGCAGCACCCCACGTAGTTGGGTGACCTGCAGTATCGATGATATCTTTTGCTCCCCATGGAATGCCATGTAGTGGACCACGCCAATGGCCTTCATCGAGCTCCCGATCAGCGCGTTTGGCTTGTTGTAACGCAACTTTTTCAGTGAAGGTGATAACACAATTGAGCGAAGGGTTAAAGCGTTTTAAACGATTGAGTGAAAGCCGAGTCAGTTTTTCACTCGTAATGGAACGGTTCCGTAACCATTGCGAGAGTTTCCAGACTGGCGCAAAGGCAAGTTCGTCATCTTCTTTTGGGCAAGGTCCTGCGTTAGGCAAATTGTGAATGGGATTTCCACTGGTCGTTTTCAATTGCAAGGGCGTGTTTGGGATGCGGGGTTGGAATACTGTTGCGGGTGAAAGTGAGTTTGGAATTTCACCTTGGGTGATTCTCGAAGCAAGCATAGCTTGTTGCTCTTGGATTGTCCCTAGCATTTGAAATCGTTCACTTTTTGTGAATGAAATGCCTGCAAGTTCTTCAGCGTGTTGCATCGCTTGATCACTTACCTCAGTAGTTGATTGGTTGCCTAGCAACGTGGCAGTAGTGGCGCCAAGTGCAGAAAGAATCGTTGCCTTCGTTAAAAAATCTCGGCGAGTCTGTTCTTTGTTGGTCATGTTGTCAGTGTACTCAATTCGCCTTTGGTTTGATGCGTAGTACAATGTGGAAATGAAAACGGGATTTCACGTCATTACTGGCGCACTTGGCTACACAGGCAAAGTTGTTGCAGAGCAACTTCTTGAGCAGGGTATTCCTCTTCGTACGCTTACCAATTCCCCAAATCGGCCCAATCCCTTTGGTGATGCAATTGACATCAAGCCCCTCGCATTCGATAATCCAGATGCACTTGCACGCACCCTCGATGGTGCAGCCGTGCTCTACAACACCTATTGGGTTCGTTTTAATCACAAACTCTTTTCATTTGAACAAGCTATAACGAACACAAAAATTCTTTTCGAAGCGGCCAAACGCGCTGGTGTTGAGCGAATTGTCCACGTGTCTATTCTGCATGCCGACGAAGCCGATGATCTTGGGTACTACAAAGGAAAACACGAACTCGAAGATGCGCTTGCAGAAACGGGAATTACTCATTCAATTCTACGCCCCGGCGTGCTCTTTGGCAGGAGTGACATTCTTGTCAACAACATTGCATGGGCACTGAGGCACATGCCGATCTTTGGTGTTTTTGGCGATGGTACATACCGACTTAGACCTCTGCATGTTGAGGATATGGCAACGCTACTTATCGAGCATGCAAACATGAGCGGTGATATTACCGTCGACGCTGTGGGACCAGAAGGATTCAGTTACATTGAACTTATTCGTACTCTTGCAAAAATTTTGAATGTGCGAAGGCCGATCATGCGTATTCCTGCTCCAATTGCATTTGCATGTTCAAGGCTACTTAACTCATTTGTGAAGGATGTCATCATCACAAAGGAAGAAGTCAAAGGGCTCACTCGAGGTTTGCTTGATTCAGAGAATCCCGCCACGGGTAACATACATCTCACGCAGTGGGCGAAGGAACATCGTGACACACTTGGATGCCGGTATGCAAGTGAAGTAGGGCGGCGTACGAACCGAACGCTTGCGTACGACCAAATCTGATGTTGATGCTCCAAGTCGTACTATATAGGTAGGGTTTGCTGGGCACTGTTTGCAGTTAGATCATATAAATACACAGGAGATCAACTGTATACTCCACTCATGTTTAAACTAATTTGCATTGCTTTTTTGTTTTTAGTACCTGAATTAAGTACGATTACGCCACAACCAAGGGATCTCGAATGGTGGGTTGCTCGTACTGCACAACTGCAGAAGGTTGTGGATCAAGTGGGGAGTAGCTCGAGCGTTATTTTTGTAGGCGACTCGATTACGCAAGGTTGGGAAGGTAATGGGGCAGCAATTTGGAAGAAACATCTTGCGCCCTTGGGTGCAATTAACTTGGGTATCAGCGGCGATTGCACTGAGCATGTGTTGTGGCGATTAAAAAATGGTCATCTCCAAGGATTATCTCCAGAGTTAGCAGTAGTGATGATCGGTACCAATAACTTTGGCCAAAGTCCTGTTGATACTGAAACAGAAGTTCTTGCAGGCGTGGTTGCAGTTGTTGAAGAGCTGAAGTCTTTGTTGCCAAATGTACATGTGCTTCTTCATGATATTTTTCCTCGTGGTCAAACATTCAATCAAATGCGCGGGTCTATACTGCAGGTGAATCAAGCGCTTCAATCAAAATATGATAATGACGACCGCGTTACCTTTTTGCCAATTGGGCACATACTGATCGATGAAGATGGTTCAATCGATCCAAGCATCATGCCGGATTATTTGCACTTAAGTGAAGAAGGTTATCAACTTTGGTTTGATGCCTTCAAGTGTTGGGATCAAGAAATGATTCCTAATGCAATCCAGGCACAAGAAAGAAGATGACGGTGAGGGATTTGTACAGAGCGAAGGTTCTGTAAATAATCTGTAACTGCAGACAGTGCAAGTAGAAACACCCACCTGCATCAGCAGGTAGGTGCTAGTAAGTGGGCCATACAGGACTCGAACAGTAGGGGATGAAACTAACCTTACGGTAGCAACAACACAGATTCCCCAATTGGAGAGTTGTTCGAGCGTTGCAGATGATGAAAAACTGCAGCGATTGGTGACGATCTGGAACAAACTAGACGACGCAACCAAGGAAGTAATCCTTCGAGTTGCAGAAGCAGGGGAGAAG
>JABABS010000078.1 GCA_014238125.1 Phycisphaerales bacterium | reverse complement strand
GCGTGTTCCATGATGAGCAACTCACACCTCGTTCTTGTTCCGAAATTGATGGAGGAGATGAAAAGTGTTGGTCGGCCAGACCTCATTGTTGATGTTGGCGGCATTATTCCACAGGTGGACATTCAACCAATTCTCAACAGCGGTGTTCGCAGGGTTTATCACACCGGCACAAGCATGCTCGACATTGTTGAGGCAGTGAGGTCAGCAACAAAAACCCAAGAACCTCTTACAACGAACAATCCAGCTGCAGTACTAGCAAGAAACATCAGCCTAATTGAGGCAGGAAAATGTGTTGAAGCACACAAAAAACGACCAAATAAGGTTGTAGGGCTCACAGGATCTCCCGGAGCGGGCAAATCTACCCTTTCAGCGGCGATGGCAGCAGAGTCTGTTCGAAACGGGGGCAAGGTTGCCATTGTTGCCTATGACCCAATGAGTCCAATTAGTGGCGGGGCGCTTCTTGGTGATCGACTACGAGTCGACTTTAACGTAGTAGATGAAAATGTTTTTTATAGAAGTCTTGCGAGGATTGGCGAAGATTACGACACCCTCCCAACCATTTTAGATTTGATCGGCGGGGCCGGTTTTGATCACGTTATTGTTGAAACCGTAGGTGCTGGACAAAACGATGTTGCAATTCGCACCCACGTTGACGAAACAGTTGTTGTGTTGGTTCCTGGCATGGGCGATGCAGTACAAATGGACAAAGCCGGTATTCTTGAAATCGCCGATATTTTTGTCGTGAACAAAGCAGATTACGATGGAGAGAGCGCGCTTGTCAGAGAATTACTTGACATTGCAAATGGTCGAGCGATTCTTGAAACAATAGCAACACAAGGCAAAGGTGTGGTTGAGTTGCTTGAACGACTGTTTTAAAACGACCCACCCTAATTGACTCGCGGTCAATTTAGTTAATCTCTATATACGGGACGGTCAGCTAATTCAAAGTTCCACAGGTTTTGAATTTCAGAAGCACCTAAACTGGCAACACCCATACAATTTTTGATCACTTCTGAAGGATCATCCATGGCAATGTCACCATGCATCTTAAATTTTGTTACAAGAATGTCGTCGATATTTGCTGTTGTATTTCGCGCATGACCCGTCGGGTACATGATAAAACCACTGTCAAGAACAGTGCCATCGACAAGGGTAATTTTCATTGACGTAGGAATTCCATCGGGATACTTCTCATCGTACTGGGCACCCCCATGTTCAAACGAAATAGTTTCCATGATTGCCCGCGTGGTTGGGTGAAAAATAGCATCCATATCAAAGTCATACGGCGTAAGCATGAGTCGCTTCCAAATCTCATCATTTGATTGATTAAAAAAGGCCGCTCCTTCTTCTTTTGCAACATCTTGAGCCTTCTTCAACATTGCAGAAACAATATAGACCATCGAATGATCAGCAGACTGCCTTGTTTTTGGATCACGCTTGGCAGGATCACCAATAATTCCAAATGCGGGCTCATATGCAATAATGTGAATAGAAGTTATTTTTTCAGGGTCCAACGCAACGCCTGGATCTTGTTGTATGAGGTTCAACAAACCCTGCAAGGCACCAGCAGACTGATGTTCATACAACCCAATTTTAAAATGCATGCCCATCACCGCAAAATTATCGCCGCTGTGCGATAAAACCAAGTCAAAGGGCGAATCACCACCAGTTGGATCGAATTGTCTAAAGAGTGCCTCTGGGTTTCTAAAAATGTCTCGTGGACCCCGAAAACCACTCATCGATCGTTGCATTGAAAGAATTGCAACCTCTGTACTAATTGCTGCTGAAGAACCCTTTGAGTCTGACAACTGTTTTCCAGCACGGATTGCGCGCCATGGGATGTAGTGTGCGACACTCATACCAATTGCAGATTCAATTTGCTCTGCAGTTGCACCGCACATTGCACCATACACAGCAGCAGATGCAATTGCCCCGTGCACAACATGATCAATTTTATATGTCTTTAAACTAAACACCTC
>JABABS010000077.1 GCA_014238125.1 Phycisphaerales bacterium | reverse complement strand
TTTACAGATGATCCAGAAGAAGCATTTGACGATGCAGAGATCATTTTTATCTGCGTAGGAACCCCAACTTCTTCGAATGGTGATTGTGATCTATCGAGCGTGATGACCGTTGCTGACGAGATTGCCCGGTGCATCCAAGATCGAAAAGAAGATCCCCCGCTTGTTGTAGTTAAATCTACTGTACCTGTAGGAACAACTGAACTTGTTGGTGAACGAATTTCTAAACAAGCTGGGTTTCAAATCAGTATTGCAAACAACCCAGAGTTCCTTCGAGAAGGATCTGCAATCGATGACTTTAGAACCCCAGACAGAGTTGTATGTGGCGTGATGGATGAATTTGGCAAATCTCGGTTCTCTGAACTGTACTCCCCCTTTGTTGATCAAAAAAAATCTTTATTTTTCTTTGACATCCGCTCTTCTGAAATGGTGAAGTACGCAAGCAATGCAATGCTTGCATGTAAAATTAGTTTTATGAACGAAATCGCATCATTATGCGAACGAAACGGCGCGAACATTGAACTTGTCCACGACGGAATGTGCAGCGACAGTAGAATTGGTACGCAATTTTTTAATCCAGGCATTGGATACGGCGGCTCTTGCTTTCCAAAAGATACACTTGCAGTGATTGAAATGGGTGAAAAAGCAAACGCGACTTGCTATGTCAACGAAGCAGTACATAAAATCAACCAACGCCAACGTCAATGGTTTGCCGACCGAATTATTTTGCACTTTGGCGGTTCTCTATCCGGAAAGAAAATTGCTATGTGGGGACTTGCATTTAAACCTCGAACTGATGATATTCGTGATGCGCCTTCGATAGATATTGCAAAAACAATGCTAGATGCTGGCGCTTCGATCACTGCATACGATGCGGAAGCTTCAGCGAATTTTAAAAATGAAGTTCCGAAAGTCACCATCGCAAGTGATATGTACGAAGCTGTCAAAGATGCTGATGCGGTTGTCATTTGTACTGAGTGGTCAGAATTTTCTGCACCCGATTTTGACAGGCTTAAGAATCTCCTCAATGCACCCGTGATTTTTGATGGCAGAAACATCTATTCTCAAAGCACAATGAAAAAACACAATTTCCACTATTACTCTGTTGGCAGACCAACAATCACCCAAATAACTGCAAAAGTTTGATGCAAAAAACCCTATTTTGTCTGTCTTTTTGGTTTTTTCACACACATATCAACTCACGTGCTACTCTTTATATAGAGTAAAGGAATTTAACTTATGGCTAAAGCAATTGCAGATCCCGAAGAAATCAGACGTTTTGCTCACGATCTCAAACGATTTAATGATGACCTAGCACACCAAATTCAAGTGATGAGGAGCAGAATGTCCTCCCTTTCCCAAAGTTGGCGTGATCAAGAACAACGCAAGTTTGAAGAAGAGTTTGACCACACCATAAAAGCGATAGATCGCTTCGCAAAAGCAGGTGCTGAACAAATCCCATTTCTTCTTCGCAAAGCTCAACGTATTGAAGATTATCTACAACAAAGATAGCGCATGCCAGAAGCTGTAAATATCAAATCTTTAGATGGACTTCGTGATTTTCGCGTCGCACTTATCGATTACATTGATAAAGCAAAACGAGCAACTTCATCTGCAGAGTCTGAAATTAATCACATGCACTCTTGGCTTTCCAACACACAATTAATGCACTGGAAGCACTCCATTCGGAGAGCAGAAGAAAAATTATCCCAAGCAAAGAGCGAACTCTTTAGAGCGACCATTTCTCAACCAGACAATCCACGAGGACCAACAGATCAAATCAAACTCGTCCGCAAGAGAAAAGAAGAAATTGCTACAGCACAACGTAAACTACAAAACACGCAACGTTGGGTTCGAATTGTAGAACATGAAAATCACGAATACCGAAGCGCAGTGGCACCGCTCACTGCGAGCCTTGACGGGGAATTACAAAAGGCTGTCGTAAAAATTGATAATGCAATTAATTCAATTGAACTCTACTTAGCTGACCAGGTAATAAATTCTGAAATAGAACAAACAGAAGAACAAATATCTATCGCTAGAAGTGGCGAGGATGGGAAGGATCAAATCAATGAGCATGGTGACAGCCAAGGCACAAATATCGAAGGCAACGAAGATACTCATTCTGAAATGGAATGATGCGAGTGAACACTGGGATGATCCAGTAAGTAGAGCGATGGAAAAGAAACACATTGACCCGCTTCGCGCATCCGTGCGATCTGCAATTGCTGCCATGGATAACATGGGAGAACTCCTCACAAGAGCCGAGCAAGAGTGCTCATGAATAGTACACTACACCCTCTATTATGAGTCTTTCTATTATCCACCACCAACATGCTCAGCTTGCTACTGTTGTGCAATTAATCAAAGAGACGAATCTCAAAGAACAAGAAATTCTTAAAGAAGTGTCAGCAGGAGTTTCGGAATCACATTCCAAACGTGAAAAGGATATCCAAAGATGTGAAGAACTTGCTGAATCAAAGAGAATTACAGTTGAGCAGCAGTTTGAGGCAGAATCTGTTGAAGTTGAAAAAAGACGAGAGTTAGAACCAAAGATCCTCAAAGAACGACACGAGAGAAGACTCTCAGAAATTTCTGAAGAGGCAGAAGATCTCAACGATGAAACTGAATCTAAATTAAATGAAGCACAGTGGGTTGCAGAATCCGTGTATGAAGCAGCAATACCATTGCCAAATCAACGCTACGAGAACATAAAAGAAGATCTTGACAAAGAGCTAGTAAATCTTGATCGACTTTGTATTGAAGCCCCAAGAATGCTTTCTCGCTTACGACAACATGATGCTTCGGCAACAGACGATCATGATGATTCTCGTAAAAAACATATGAGCCAGTATGTACAAGGTGCAGCAGACGCACTCGAATCAATTAAGTGCGATCCGAGGGCGAGATTGTTTATTGGCTTTAGACCTTTTATCATTGCTGCGTTTATCACAGCAATTATTGGAGTGTTAGCTAAGGATAACGATGAAAGAATAGTAGTTGTTGGTGCCCCTTTCCTTGCATTATGCCTCGTACTAATTGGACTTTTCTTTGTCTATGCGACTGGCAAAAATTCGGTACGAATGAAAATGCAAGAGTTTCGAAATTATGTCAGCGCTGCAAGAAGAGTTCGCGAATATGAATTAAAGAAGGCAGATCGAAAGAGACTCACTGAAGAATCAAATGCAAAAGAGACACGGCAACGCGAGCTAGAACAAGCTGAGGAACAATATGGCCCAAGGTTAAAAGAAATCAAACGACTTTGTGATAAAGATGTTGGTAAAGAAGAAAAACGTTTTGCCTCTGTAAAAGAAAAATTGTCAACTAAATTAGAACAGGATGCCCAAGATGTCCAAACTCAGCACGACGACAGCATTTCGCATTTAGAAAAAGAAAAAACTGACACGCTTCATGCAATTGAATCCCAACACAACGCCTCACTGCTCTCAATTGAAGAAAGACGAGTCGAAGTTATTACAGATTTGCAAAAAAAATGGAATTACACTTTCGATTTGTTTACTTCAGATGCACAAGAGCAACGTGTAGAAGCAAAAAATTTATATGAGAACTGGTCTAATAAAGACTGGGGAAACTGGACACCACCCAAGGAACCACATGACAGAATACCACTCGGGAATTTTACTGTTGATCTTCTAACAATTGGTGGCAAGGTACCTGCAGACGAGCAACTCAGATTACCTGAACCCACAACGCAAACATTACCACTTTGCTTGACTTTGCCTCGTGACTCATCGCTACTTGTATCGACAAGTGGAAAACTCCGTGACCAATCTATTGAAATTATCCAGAATTCAGTGATTAGAGTTCTTACAGCAGTGCCTGCAGGAAAAGCAAAGTTTACGCTGATTGACCCTGTTGGATTAGGCGAAACATTTGCAGGTATTTTGCACCTTGCAGATTATGAAGAGTCTCAACTTCTTGACCGCGCATGGACAGAAGTTCGACACATTGAACAGCAACTCGCAAACTTAACACAGCACATGGAAACTGTGATTCAAAAGTATCTTCGAAACGAATTCAACTCAATCGACGATTACAATAAACAAGCAGGTGAAATTGCTGAGCCCTACCGCTTTTTAGTGATCGCAGATTTTCCAACTAATTTTACCGAGAACTCAATCAAACGACTATCTAGTATCATTACTAGCGGTGCAAAGTGCGGTGTACATGTGATGATGCACCGTGATATGGGGCAACCCATTCCACAGGGCATAGACGAAGACACCCTACATCGTTTTGCCATGAAACTGAAGGAACAAGACGGAACGCTCCGAATCGACGAAAAAGGAATGCGTGATCTTCCTCTAAAAACAACCGCACCACCGGATGATGTGACGACTACGACAATCGTAAAGACAGTTGGTGAACTTGCAGAAACCACACACAGAGTGGAAGTCCCATTTAGTATTATTGCACCGAAAGAAAAAGAACACTGGAGCCGTTCTACCGCGCACAAACTCACCGTCCCCCTGGGCAGAGCTGGCGCAACAAAATTTCAAAATCTTGTGCTTGGCAGAGGCACAGCGCAGCATGCTCTCATCGCAGGTAAAACTGGTTCTGGTAAATCAACATTGCTCCACGTTTTAATTACGAACCTCGCACTCTGGTACAGTCCAGATGAAGTAGAATTTTATCTTGTTGACTTTAAAAAGGGTGTTGAATTTAAAACTTACGCTACACACAAGTTGCCTCATGCAAGGGTGGTTGCTGTTGAGAGTGACCGAGAATTTGGCCTTAGCGTGTTACAAAAACTTGATAAGGAACTAAAACGCCGCGGCGAATTGTTTCGAGACCTCGGTGTACAAGACGTCGAAGGCTTCCGTAAATCTTCTGATGACCCAATGCCGAGACTACTTCTAATTGTTGATGAATTCCAAGAATTCTTTGTTGACGATGACAATATTTCGCAAGAAGCAAGTTTGCTCCTTGACCGAATCGTTAGACAAGGTCGAGCATTTGGTATCCACGCAATCCTTGGATCACAAACCCTTGATGGCGCGTATACATTGGGTCGATCTACGATGGGACAAATGGCTGTTCGCATCGCGTTGCAATGTTCTGAAGCAGATAGTTACATTATCCTCAGCGAAGACAATGCAGCGGCAAGACTTTTATCAAGACCAGGCGAAGCCATTTACAATGATTCAGCAGGAAAAGTTGAAGGCAATAGCCCGTTCCAAGTTGTTTGGCTCGACGAAAGCATTCGAGAAAAAGAACTTATGAAGATCAATTCGCTTTACACCGGCGAACCAAAAGAAATGATTGTGTACGAAGGCAATACGCCTGTGCAGTTGCAAGACAATAAAGCGTTCGCCGAGGCAAAGAGCACTTCAACAACTACTGCTCCGCTGGTTGCATCTGCGTGGCTTGGCGCTGCGATGGCGATAAAAGAAGACACTGCTGCAACGTTTAGACAAGCGACTGCGAGCAACTTGTTGGTCGTTGGCCAACAAGAGGAAGTCACAACTTCTCTCGTTGCATCTTCGATGCGTTCACTTGACACTCAATTCCCTCAAGATCAACTACAGATGACTGTCCTTGATGGAACACACGGCGATGCAACGTACGCCACACTTATCCCAGAAATCGTTGACGGTCTCAAATGCAATGCACAGCTTATTGAACATCGTGAAGTAGAAACTGCAATGCGAACGTTGTTCGACGAACTCAAAGAGCGACTAGAAAATAGTGCACAAGGGAAACCAACACAATTCCTTATCGTCAACGGGTTGCATAGGTTCAGAGACTTGCGACGAAACGAAGATGATTATGGTTTCAATATGAACGATGAAGAAAAACAAAAAACACCTGCACAAATATTCGCTGAATTGATCAAGGAAGGGCCCGCGCTTGGCATACATGTCATTGTTACTACTGATACTTTGACCAACTTGAACCGCGCCGTCGATCGGCAAGGCTTACGCGAATTCGACCTTCGCGTACTCCTTCAAATGGGGAACAATGATTCGTCAAATCTAATCGATTCCACAGCTGCTTCAAAACTCGGTCTCCATAGGGCACTGCTTTACAGTGAAGAGGCTGGCACAATTGAACCATTTAGACCATATTCGATGCCATTTGTTTGAGACTTTTGATCGCATTCATCTTACAACTGTATCCACAAACTTCTGTACAAACTTTGGCTCTTTGCTACAATGCCAAACCCAGAATCCCAGATTTTAGGGCCATTAGCTCAGTTGGCTAGAGCGCTTCGTTTACACCGAAGAAGTCACAGGTTCGAGTCCTGTATGGCCCACTTACTACCACCTACCTGCTGATGCAGGTGGGTGTTTCTACTTGCACGCTCTACACTTACAACTTTACTAGAAATACCCCGTTCTTCCCGATACCGCCCTGTGCAGCAGGAAGATGGTGCGGATTTTGCTCCACCCCTAACCACTAGC
>JABABS010000057.1 GCA_014238125.1 Phycisphaerales bacterium | reverse complement strand
TTGTCGTAATTTGGTCAACATTCGATAGGATCGAAGTAACCTTATCAGACCACCGTGGAGATGATTCCTGTAATATTTTTGTCATTGAAGCAAGTGAGTTTGAAGTTGCCTCAAGAGATACCATGGTTTGTTCTACTTTTGGAAGAATAGAAACACGTACATCACCAATCATCTTTTGGACATCAGTAAGTGTTACATCAATTTTCGTTGGTAAATCTTTTGTAGTTTCAATCAAACTTGTAATAGAGGATTGCCACGTCGGCCAAACTGTTTCCAAACTAATTGAGAGCTCTTGGATTGACTGTAACCCGTTTTTCGCAGAAGTAATTGCTTGAGATATTTCATCCGCGTCTTTGTTGCCAAGAATCATGCGAAGCGCGTCGCCGTCTTCTGTTAATGCATTACTAATTTTTCTTAGAGCTTCAATTGTTTTTCGAATGTCTTGATCTGCTTCGCTCCCCAAAAATTGACCCACCATAGAAGAAGAAGAGCCTGTCAATATGGTGTCGGATGTAGCAAGATCACCTTCGCCTACATCGTTGATCGAAAGCCATGCTTTTGAACCTAATAGCCCTGAGTGAACTTCCAAACTAAGGTTTGTATACAACTGAATGTCTGCATTAATGTCAAAGTACACATCGATTTCAGAAATTGGAGTACCGTTTACTATTGAGGGACTAACAGTTGTCACTGAACCTATTGATAGCCCTCCGAGTTTTACTTTTGAGCCCGAGGCAAGTGTACTAACTCCATCCTTTACGGAAAAAGATGCGTGAAAACGGTTTGTTTTTACAGTGATCGTTTCCCATAAGTTTGTCAAAACTGAGATGACAACCAATCCAAGGATCAGGGAGAGTAGGACGAACACACCAGCCTTGACATTGTTCCGTTGTTTATCTCGTAGTTGTGACATGCTTTTGGTGGTTCCCTTTTACTCTTTCGAAGATTGTACCGAAGGTCCATGAGCCAAACGCGGAGCGGAAACACCAAGAAGATCCTCAGCGTAACTTGACGCTTCTTTTCGCTCAGTTAATGGTCCTTCAGCCTCTCCTCTGAGAAATTGGCGAATTAACTGTTTCTGTGTATCAAGCTCATCGAGGCGATCTATTGGCCAATCGCGTATTTCTTCGAATGCTTCGCGTGTATCTACCATAATCATTCTCCCTTTGTCGAGCATCGCCATTCGGTCTGCGATGACAAAGGCAGAATCCATTTCATGTGTCACGACAACACTTGTAACTCCTGCTTTTTTTGAAAGGTCTAATATCAGTTGATCGATACTTGCACTTGTAACTGGATCTAGACCCGCTGAAGGTTCATCGTAGAACAACAATTTTGGATCTAGTGCAAGTGCTCTTGCTAGACCTGCACGTTTTTTCATGCCACCTGAGATTTCCGATGGATTCTTATCTGCGGCTTCGCGTAGACCAACTTGTTCTAATTTAATCTTAACGATAAATGAAATAATGTCTCTGTCAAGATCTGTATGTTCTCGTAATGAGAGTGCAACATTGTCTGCAACACTCATCGAGTTGAATAGCGCTCCAGATTGAAACAGTATTCCAAACTGTCTTCGAACTTTATTCATACCTTCTTCGTCGAGAAGTGCAAGGTTTTCGCCAAATATTTTTACACTACCACTATCGGGAATATAAGTACCAATGAGGTGGCGTAGAATTGTAGATTTTCCAGAGCCAGAACCTCCCATGATGACTAAGATTTCGCCTTCATACACATCAAGGCAAACACCATCAAGCACGATTTGATCGCTGAACTTACAGACTAAATCTCGAACTTCGATGACTGGTTCAGTACTCATTGCTAGTTGGAATTTTCTTCTTTCATAATCACAGTATCTGCAGGATACACGAGGTTGCCCAACCTTTCGTCATAGAAGCAAAACCAGGCAAATCTGTTAGTGAATTGTCGGCTATTGTCATTTTTTTTAAACAGGATAAATTTTGCTTCTGCCTTAACTGATGGCGCGTTAGAAAATGTAAACTCATAGTTCAAGTTGGCTTCTAGTGGCATCATGAAGAAGGCGAGTTCTGCATCTTCTATTTGTATGGACTCTACCTGCTTTCCTGATTCTGCGATTCCATATCGAAGAGCAAGTTCGTTTAAGAACATAGAGGCTTCATCTTTATCTTGAACCATGAAATGCTTTAAAAAAATTAATGAATCGTTTTGTCCTTCAATAACTGCTCGAACAGGACCTTGTTGCATTTGATCTCGTACATTGATGTTCCACCACAACATCCCTCCACCCCAGAGACCTGTTACCAAACTACCTATAAAAATTGCTGCCCAAGCAAGACGAATACCGCGAGTTCCTGGGCGTGCTTTGATATCAACAATTGCACGAATACCAAGTAAAACTCCTGCAATTGTAAAAAAAGGACACATCCCAACGGAACAAACAATTGCAACAAAAGCCCATGGGTTCAATGGTGCTGAGTTATTTTTCATCCGTTTTTGTATCAGTTACAGAAACACTTGACCCACATAGAGAAGCAAGTGGGAACGCTACATCGCCATTTTCTGGATCACGTATCAATAAGCATTGAATTTGAACGTCGATCAATGAATCCGTTCCTTTTTCAACTGTAAAGACGGCTACCGCTGATATTGTTTTCGTTTCAAATACAAGTTGAATTGGTAACTCCGGCTCATCGCTAGAGGGTTGTTGCCCTGCCTGCAAGGCTGCCATATCAATAACTGCATTGTCAAAAACCCCATATCTTGTTGAGATCGTTTCAAGAAAAGATGTTATTTCATCATCACTCGATGCAACTGCGCCATGTGTAAACTCCATGCGGAATTTTTCGATGTCACCCGTTATTCCTGCTTTTAGTGCAGTTGTTACAGAGTCTGGAGTTTGTTCAAGAACACCTAAAGCAACATTCATAGCAATGATCATAAAGAGCGTAGAGAGTGTTGTTGTCAGAGTACC
>JABABS010000030.1 GCA_014238125.1 Phycisphaerales bacterium | reverse complement strand
GTTGTTAACTTTGGACCAGTCGTTGCAGGTGCACTTGGCCTCTAAATGACAATACCTAATTCTGAAGTAACTAAACGCCCCGACTCCGTAGCATTTGCTGTGGAAGCGGGGCGCTTGCTCAAAGACCGTCACTGCGAGGATGTTCTTGTCCTTGATGTGACAGGATTGAGCCAAGTTTGTGATTATGTATTAATTGCAACAGGAACAAGTGATCGGCAAATGAAATCAGTTGCCGATGAAGCAGCAGATTTAGGTGAAGAAATTCAATTCCCTGCGTTTAGAAAAAACATTGACACAGGCGCAACATGGATTGTTGTCGATTTTATTACGGTTGTTTTGCATTTGTTTGAACCACAACGCCGAGCGTATTACGATTTAGAAGACCTATGGTCAGACGCTAAGCGAGTCGAAATTCCATCTGGTTCTGCAACCACTTAATCGTTAGGAGATTACAAATGCAAAAGTACGACATAAGCCAGATCTTGCTTTGGCTTTGCTTTGTTATAGGCGCCGCCTCTGCACAAGAAACAAGATTGTACTCTGGTGTAATACAAATTCCTGTCATGGGACCGATGGAAATGACGCTTGGCATTTCAGAAACAGATGCTGGCACCTTTCTCTTGTTAACTGTTCCAAATCAAGGAGCAAAAGATATTCCATTGCGCGCAACATATAAACAAGATGGTTCACTTTCTGCAGAGTTACCTCAAGCAGAATTGCAATTTATTGTTTTTGAAAATGCTGAACTTACGTTGCTAACCGGAACAATGATTCAAGGGCTTGAGTTTGAAATTGAATTTGAACGGGTTACAACGCACAAAGAGATGGTCCGCCCTCAATTGCCAGAAGCGCCATTTCCATACATTGAGTATGAAGTAACAGCGCAACATCCAGAGGGTCATGTGCTACAAGGCACGTTGACAATTCCAGAGGGGCGAGGCCCATTCCCGTGCGCAATTCTAATCAGTGGCTCTGGTATGCAAGATAGAGATGAATCATTGATGGGGCACAAACCATTTCTTGTTATTGCAGATTATTTATCTCGTAATGGTATTGCAGTTTTACGCTATGACGACCGAGGTATTGGCGGGTCGGTAATGGAAGACATTGAAGATATTACTGGAGATACCTCTGAGGATTTTGCAACTGATGCGAGCGTGATGGTGCACGCTGCGCGGATTCATCCAGAAATTGATGAGCGAAGAGTAGGCGTTATTGGCCACAGCGAAGGTGGATTGATTGGTCCGATGGTTGCCATTGGCGACCCAAAACTTGCCTTTGTTATCATGCTCGCTGGCCCTGGTGTTGCTGGTTTTGAATTACTGCCTGTCCAGCAAGCATTGATACTGCATGTGTCTGGTGCAGACGACGAACTCATCGAGAGGGTTATAAATGCATCAATGTCTTTTTATGAATTGATGCAAGCAAACGCAAGCGACGAAGAGTTAATTGAGCAAATGACTGAACTAATCACAGTTCAGTTATTGGCACATGAGATAGAAGTTTCAGAAGAGTTGTTTGAGCAAGAAGTTGAAGAGGGCATTTCTCAAATGACTTCGCCATGGATGCGTTTCTTTTTGTATTACGACCCGACTATCGCACTCGCTCAAGTAACTTGTCCAGTTCTTGCACTTAATGGAACGAAAGATTTGCAAGTGGACGCAAACCAAAACCTATCTGCTATTGAAGCAGTAAAGAGCAGTACAGGAAACGATATTACAATTATCGAGCTTGAAGGATTAAATCATCTGTTTCAGCCAGCTACAACCGGTTCGATTGCTGAATATGCTCAGATTGAAATTACGTTTGATTATGACACTCTTGTTTTAATGGGCAATTGGATATCCGAGGTAACAGATGCAGAATAACAAAATAGAAGATATTGTATTTACTGGTTTTAATAAGCAAGTTATTGCACTTAATAGATACACAGGTGTAAAAATTTGGTCGTGGAAATCACCTAAAGGGAGCGGCTATCCAGCAGTCATTCTTGACGGAGACCGATTAGTTGTTTCGGTTTCTGGATATACCTATTGCCTTGAACCAACAACTGGTGCAGTCGTTTGGGAAAATGAATTAAAGGGTTTCGGAACAGGCATCTCTTGTGTAGTATCTGTTCGAGGCGGTTCCTCTGGCGGTGCAGCTGCGCAACAATCTGCGGATGCTGCAAATGCAGCTGCAGCCTCCGGAGCGAATGCATGAGTTTCGGCTTGTCGCATGGAAAATCATTTGACGTAGGTGAAATTGGCATCGATATGCGGGCGCTTACTCCAAGCATTGATGGTCGAATTGACCCAAGAAATTGGTTTGAAAATCCATCAAAACCATTTGAGATTGAAATTGGTTCAGGCAAAGGCACATTTTTAGTACAAGAATCGCAAAAAAGAGAAGAGTCAAACTACCTTGGTTTTGAATGGGCTTCAGAGTTTTATAGATACGCAGCAGATCGAATTCGAAGGAATCACATACAAAATGTAAAAGTAATACACGGAGATGCAACAGAGTTTATGAAATTTTGGTGCGAAGACAACGTGGCTGATATTATTCATTTGTACTTCAGTGACCCTTGGCCAAAAACTCGACACCACAAACGCCGTGTTATTCAGGACAGCACACTAGAAATGTTTCATCGCATTTTGAAAAAGAGCGCAGTTGTACACGTGGTTACGGACCATGACGATTTGTGGGAATGGTGTGAAGAGCATTTCAATCGAAATACATCTCTTTTCATGCGTAATGAATTTAATCCTGCTGAATCTGCAAAATCAGGAGAACTAGTTGGCACTAATTTTGAACGAAAATATAAACGAGAAGGGCGACCTTTTCACGCAACAACATTAGTAAGGGTAGATTGATGCATAGATCAGGAATTGATGAAAATAACGTTCAACCAGAAGACATTCTTTGTGACTTTTGTGGCAATACTGCATGGGCAAACGATGTTCCATGCGTTGAAGGTCACCAAGGAAGCATTGTTTGTGGCAATTGTTTATCCGTAGCATATAGCGAACTCGTTTTAGCAAAAGCGGGCGAGCCGACCGAGGAAAAATGCAGGATGTGTTTGGAGCACAGGGACGAACCTGTTTGGAACGGTGCAATCGAACCTATTGCATCGATTTGCCGTAGATGCACCAAGCAATCTTCTGCAGTTCTTAATAAATCGAAACAATGGGACTGGGCGAAACCAACTGCCGGATAAACCCGTTATCTTGGGTGGTATGGGTTCGCGAGTTAGCTTAGCAAACAAGTGCCTTGCTATTTTTGGCACGGCAAACGTTTTCATAATTACTTCACTTCTTGGGGTATTGTGGATGAGCTCTTCATCTGTGGTGCAAGATTACCAACTTGAAGTAGCAAGACAACTTGCAGATGTTTGGATTCATTCAGAAATAAAAAAAGAAGTTTTTGAAGGCGATGACGTAAATATTCAATATGTAAAAATTAGTGAAATTGATAAAAGTGGCAACACATTCGTTGAACGAGCACTCGAAGCATTTGAAAAAAGCGATTGGACGCTGAGTGAATTTTATGATCCTTACGACAGAGACCAACATAACTATTTTCAATTTGCAAAATCAATTACAACATCTCAAGAAGGCTCTATAAGAAAAGAAGGGATTACAGATTTTGGCCCAGGCGTAAATGAGCCAAGTGTTTTCGACCTTTCAAAATCAATTCTGGTAATTCGAAGAAAGACCACTTTTGCTAAGACGCAACTCAATGAGACGCGAACACTCATTATTGTCGCTGGAATTGTTGGCAGTTTAATTTCCATTCTCGTGTATTATTTTATTTTTAAACGATTGATTTTTTCTCCTGTTCGCAAATTAAGAAGAGTTACAGAGCGAGTACAAAAAGGCGACCTTACTGCACGCTCTTCCTTAGCAACGGGCGATGAATTTGAAGAATTATCCATTGCGTTTAACGAAATGTTGGATCGAATGGAAACAGATAAACATCGACTACAAAAAATGAACGAATCACTTGACCTAAAAGTTGAAGAATTAGCAGAGGTTAATGTTGGCTTGTTTGAATCTAGTCGTTTAAAAAATGCATTCATTGCAAACGTCAGCCATGAATTACGTACGCCGTTAAACTCTATTATTGGTTTTGCAGAACTCCTTGAGGGAATGTCAATCGAAACAGAGAAAGACAAAGAAAAACGTGTCCGCTATTTACGGAATATCCTAACAAGCGGAAGGTCTCTTCTGGACATGATAAACGAGTTGTTAGATATGGCAAAAATTGAGTCAGGTAGAATGGAAGTTAATCTAGAATCTACAAGCATCTCTGATTTGCTCGAGGGTCTTGTTAGTATTATGC
>JABABS010000075.1 GCA_014238125.1 Phycisphaerales bacterium | reverse complement strand
GCAACAGTTACGCCGTCTTTAGTAACCGTTGGGCCGCCCCAAGATTTATCCAAAACTGCGTTACGCCCGCGGGGTCCAAGTGTGGACTTAACCGCTGCGGCGAGTTTTTCTACGCCCTGCAACATTTTTTTGCGAGCTTCGACATCAAATGCCAGTTCTTTTACTGCCATGAAAATAATCTCCTAATCCTCAATTCACCGCCCTAATTGGGTATTTGTGAATCGAACCTTTCCTGTGCTGCCGGCGGCACGATGCCAACGACTACACCTACTAAGTACAAATTCCACACCAAAAACAGATCAAAAAACACGCTTTTCGACCCAATTATCCCTCACCGTTAATTTAACTCCGCCAGACACACCTATTACACTTGGCTGACTGCCACGTTGGCAGACAATAATTTTATTCTGATTCAGCCTTTCAGATGAAGAAGGTCAATCAGCGCGGGCGGAGGAGTGATTAGTGCATTTCGAATCCAAATAGCATTCCGAAGAAGATAGCCAAGGCCGATGACAATCAGAGACAAACTCATCACCATAATGATTAGTCCAAGCAACGCCAGATTTGAATCACTGTCGGAAACTGCCAAGAAAGTTCTTCCAATAATAATCACAACGAGTGCCGCAAGCAAATCATTCATTCGCTGACGACTTCCTTGTGCCTGACGAAACGCCCTACTCCGTTGACCAAGCCGTGGAATGAGATGTCGAAAACCTGAAAAAACTAATCCAGCCGAAACAACCGGCAAGCAGGTATCAATCAACATCGCAACTTCGGGCGATTGTATTTTTATATTTAACAACATCCAAGCATTTATACCCATGCTAATCGCCCAGAGCCAAAGACCAGAAAACGTCATCACTATTCCTTTTCGACAACCAGCTATTTCTTGACGTTGACACATACGCATCATTGGAACAAGGCAAGCCAATGCGATAATACTTGTTAGTGCTGAAGTCCAAACAAAACTAATGGTTGAGATACTTCGAAGCGCACTTGGTATCGGTAATGATTCTGGTGCCCGAGATACCAATGCTAGAACAGCGATTACTATTGCAACAAAATAGAAAAGCACAACGCCAGCAATTAAATTGCCAACTATTTTTGGCTTGTGAATTGGTTGCAACCTTCGAGATGTTGGATCGACTACTTCAATAATCGTCAGACGAATCGGTTCACCGCATTCAGGGCAATCACCATCCGCTTCCAACTCCTTTAATTCATAACCACAGCGTCTACAAGGCATGCTTAGCACAACCCTCATTTGACTGAGGTCGTCTGCAATCGGAGATTTTGTTTTAGATTCAGTGATCATATCTGTTCGAATGCTATACTCGTACTTATATTATGGACACAGCGCTTACTCAAAATCTTCAGGAACTACGCCAAAACATTGCATCAGTGTACATGGGGAACGCTCTTGCCATCGACCGTGTCATCATTACATTGCTCTCAAGAGGTCATATTCTTATCGAAGATGTGCCGGGGGTTGGAAAAACCATACTCGCAAGTGCTGTTGCAAAATCAATAAAAGGTTCATTTGCTCGTATTCAATGTACTCCGGACTTACTCCCGAGTGACATTACGGGTGTAAATATGCTTGATAGAACAAAAACAGATTTTACTTTTAGAGAAGGACCGGTGTTCAACAACATTATCGTTGCGGATGAAATTAACAGAACGACACCAAGAACACAGTCTGCGTTACTTGAAGCGATGAGCGAAAACTGTGTAACAGTAGATGGCGATACAAGAACACTGCCGTCGCCGTTTATGGTAATTGCAACACAAAACCCGTACGAGTTTGAGGGCACTTATTTCCTTCCCGAAAATCAACT
>JABABS010000073.1 GCA_014238125.1 Phycisphaerales bacterium | reverse complement strand
GCAGACATTGATGGTGGCGGAATGTTCTTTAGCAACAGCAGCAATACATCTGTTGCAGGTACTGTTGTTTGCGGAAACTCGATTTCTCAAATCTACGGTGTCTACACCGACGATGGAAACAATTACATTAATAATGAATGTGATTTTTCCGACAACGATGGAGATGATATTTACGACGTTATAGATAATTGTTATCTCTACAACCCTGACCAAGCAGATTGCAACGACAATGGCATCGGCGACGTGTGCGATGTTGCTGACAGCACAAGTTTTGATTGCGACCAGAACAATGTTCCAGATGAATGCCAACCCGACTGCGATGGTGATGGCTGGATAGACGCCTGTGACAACGAGGCTGATTGCGATGATGATGGCATTCCTGATAACTGCGAACTCGACTGTAATGAAAATAGTATTCCAGACGATTGCGACATCATCTATGGTATTTCAGAAGATTGCAATGAGAATGGTGTGCCAGATGAATGTGACTTTGCTGATGGTACAGTCGAGGACTGCAACGAAAACGAAATCCCAGATAGTTGTGATATTGCCGACGGTACAGAAGAGGATTGCAACGAAAATGGCGTTCCAGACGATTGCGATATTATCTATGGCATATCAGAAGACTGCAATGAAAATGGTGTTCCTGATGAATGTGATTTAGAAGACCCTGCAAACGACCAGAACAACAACGGTGTACTTGATGAATGTGAATGTGTTGGCGATGCAGATTTAGATGGCTATGTCAATGTAACCGATTTACTTATTGTCGTTGGCTACTGGGGCAACAACACGCCACAAGCAGACCTCAACTTCGACGGCATCGTCAATGTACTCGACCTACTCATCGTGATAGATAACTGGGGAGCGTGCGAGTAACTCACATAAACATCGCGGCAATCTTATCGTCGCTGTCTAAGCCACGGTCTTTTGTTTGCAATTCCCTCTCATGTATCTCAACATAGTCTGGTTCAACTGATTCAACTGGCTTACCGAGCAAGTACGACAGCAACAACTTCGCAGCCGCGACATCACCCCCCTTCGCTGCTGTAACCATCCCCTGCACAATGTCAGTTAGCCCGTTCTCACCAACTGCGTCTAACAACGCCGAACGCAATCGAGCCACACGCCTTGCATACGGGTTGCCTGTGCCGCACTTATTACCTTCTGCAAATTGTCCGTTTGACTTACGCCCGCTCGTTCCGTTTGTTGACGGTTTACTCATAATATTTCCCCATTTGATTCATCGTTGTTTAAATCACTTGCCAACTTCAACAATGCCTCAAGTTCATCACTCGAAAGACCTTGCAATAAGGCAAGTAATTGAACTACTTGTTCGCTTTTGTTTTCTACTGCTGTGGATTCTGCTACACACTCAATTGACGAATCGCTGTTTTCTGCGTTTTCAATATCGCTAGCAGTGTTCTCGCTAGTAAGGTTCGAATCCTGTCTCGCCCATCGAGTAACACCTACCTGCGCATGCATGTGGGTGTTTCTCATTGCACCGTCTGCAGTTACAGATTCTTTACGAAAAACTAAATACAACACATTGCATACGTACGCCCAAAGTGAGGAGTTTGCACTTTTGCATCACCTTTGAGGGGTGTTAATTCGTTTGATCGCAATCGAAATAAGCGTGATATCAGCAGGTGTAATGCCTGCAAGGCGCGAGGCTTGACCAAGTGTCGCTGGTTTAAACTCGTTTAACACATCGACTGCTTCGTTTCGCAACCCGTTGATAGCACTTGGGTCTAATTCTGCGGGAATTTTTCGACCTTCAGAATTTGCTTGGCGTTTAATTTCTGCTTGCTGACGAACAACGTACCCTTCGTAGCGAATATCCGTAATAACGCGGTACACTAGTTTTGGATCGAACTCAGAGAGTTTGCTCGCAATTTCTTTGATCGTCGTATCAGGACGCTTGATACTCTGTGTTATCTTCCGTTTTTCAATCTCAGCCTTGATGGTGTAAAGTTCCTGCCTGCGCTTTTCCCACGCCTTCCAACGCTTATCGCAAACTAAACCGAGATCATTGGCAAGTGGTGTCAATCGTTCATCGCTGTTATCCGCGCGAAGTAACAGACGGTGTTCCGCACTGCTTGTAAACATACGGTACGGTTCTCGTGGCACTGTCGTCACAAGATCGTCCATCATGACGCCGATGTACGCTTGATCCCGACCAAGGCGAATTGGTTCCATTCCCGAAATTAATCTTGCTGCATTTAAACCAGCTATAAGTCCCTGACCTGCTGCTTCTTCATACCCACTTGTTCCGTTGATTTGCCCCGCTAGAAAAAGTCCGCCGATGGACTTTGTTTCACACGTTGCATCAATTTGATGCGGACGAACAATGTCATATTCAACGGCGTATCCAAACTGCAAAATTTTAGCATTTTCACAACCTTGCATCATCGGAATGATTTGTTCTTGGATTTCTGCAGGGAGTGAAGTACTTATGCCATTACAGTAAATCGAATCGCCATCAACGGTTTCGGGTTCAAGAAATACATGGTGAGAAGTGCGATCTTCAAATCGCACAACCTTATCTTCGATCGAAGGACAATAGCGTGGACCACTTTCAGCATCAATGGCACCACTAAACATTGGAGCTTTATCTAGATTATCTTTTATTAACTGATGCATTTCGGGAGTCGTAGATGTAATTCGACAGTCGACTTGTGCTAGAACTGGAAACTTTTTTGGAAGTATGTCGCTAAAAGGAACAGGCGATTCATCGCCAAGTTGCGCCTTCAACGATTCCCAATCAAGACTTTTCTTAGAAAGTCGCGGCGGAGTTCCCGTTTTTAATCTTCCTAACTCAAAGCCGAGTTTTTTCAATGTCTGTGAAATACCATCCGCCGTTCCCTCGCCAACACGCCCACCCTTTTCTTGCGAATCGCCTGTGTGCATGAGGGCACGCATAAATGTTCCTGTTGTAAGAACAACTGCCTTTGCATATAGTGGCTCATGAAGCATCACGCCTTTTATTTCGCCATCTTCAACAATGAAATTGTCAACAATTGCCTCGATGATCTCGATGTTAGATCTCGTTTTGATCAACCGTTGCACTTCATCGCGGTATGCATCTTTATCCGCTTGCGCACGGGGACCCCAGACTGCTGGTCCTTTTGAAGTGTTTAACATTTTGAACATAATGCCAGTGGCATCGATTGCTCTTGCCATCACCCCACCAAGGGCATCAATTTCACGAACAATTTGCCCCTTGCCAAGACCGCCAATTGCAGGGTTACAACTCATAACCCCAATTTTTGTGATGTCCATCGTAACGAATGCGATTTTTCCGTTTGGCAATATCGACGAAGCAGCCCATGCGGCTTCAACGCCAGCATGCCCGCCCCCGATCACAATAACATCAACTGAATTTGTCATTTAATTATTCTACTGTCCAAGTGTTTGAACCAGTGATGAGTTTTTGCAAGTCTGCTTCACCGTGCTTTTCAACAACTTCGTCCACCTGAGAGTGCAATTGATCGTTATACGAAGGCCGCGAATCATCGACATAAAACACGCCCATTGGTTCGGGAAATTCTGGGTGATAGAGTTGACTTAAAAGAAACGCTTGAGCAAGATTGGTTTCGTCATGCACCAACAAATCTTCTTCACTGAACTCGCTATTCAGTGAAACAACTTCAACAGTGTCACCATTTCGGCGAATACCCTTATCATTTTCTGCGCCAAACACTAAAGGTTTTCCGTGTTCCAGCACAATTGTGTTTTCAGGGCGCGTATCCTTCTGCGTGGCGTAAAACCACGTCTGGTGATTGAACACATTGCAATCTTGATAGACCTCAATAAAGGAAGTCCCTTCGTGTTTTGCACCACGGGTAATTAACGCATTCAACCCCTTCACGTCAACATCAATTGTCCGAGCGACAAATGTTCCGCCACTGGCAAGTGCGATCGTGATTGGGTTAATCGGTTCGTCAAGTGATCCGTGAGGTGTCGACTTGGTTACTTTTCCAACTTCACTTGTTGGAGAGTACTGACCTTTGGTCAAACCATAAATTTTATTATTCAGAAGAATGATATTGATATCAATATTCCGACGAATAGCGTGCATGGTGTGATTTCCACCAATGGAGAGTAGATCGCCGTCACCTGAGACAAGAAAAACTGACAGTTCAGGATTTGCAATTTTGACGCCTGTTGCAAAGGCTGGCGAACGACCGTGGATCGTATGCGCGCCATACGTGTTCATGTAATATGGAAAACGTGCTGCGCACCCAATCCCTGAAACGAAGACAAAATCTTCACGCTTCACACCAAGATCAGCCGCCATCTTTTTCATCGCAGTAAGTACTGCGTAGTCCCCACATCCCGGACACCAACGAACGTCTTGATCGGTTGCGAATTCCTTGGGTTTATACGTTGGCAGTGTAACGTTGCTCATGCGTTACCTCCGTTTAATATCAATTGAATTTCATCAACAAGTTCTTCAACAAAGAATGAGCGTCCAAAGTGGTTCTGTATCCCTTTGACGTCAATGAGGAACTCGCTTCGAATCAACATTTGTAATTGTCCACTGTTCATTTCTGGCATGATGATTCGATCGTACGAGCGCAAAACTTCGCCAAGGTTTTTAGGGAACGGATTAATGTAATGCAAGTGGGCGGTTGCAACATCGATTCCACGTTCTTTGAGTACGGTTGCTGCAGTCAAAATACTGCCTCTCGTACCGCCCCATCCAAGAATGAGTGTGTCCCCCGCACCCTCAACTTCAAGATCTGGAATTACATCTTGTAACTGTTGTATTTTTTCTGCTCGGTATCGAGTCATCAACGCATGGTTGTCATGGTCATACGAAACACCGCCCGTGCCGTCTTCTTTTTCAAGACCTCCAATTCGATGTTCCAAACCGGGTGTCCCGGGGATAGCCCAAGGCCGAGCACCAGTTTTCTCGTCTCGCAGGTACGGTAAAAATTCTTCATCAGTGACAACCGCATGATTGACTTCAATATCTGGAATATTTGAAATATCTGGAATCAACCAAGGTTCGGCTGCATTACCAAGCCCGCCCTCAGATAAAAATATGACTGGGCACATTGCACGAATTGATAATCGTACTGCTTCAATTGCCATGTGGAAACAATTTCCAGGGCTCGATGCTGCAAGCACAATCACAGGGCATTCGCCAGAGCGACCAAACATGGTTTGCAATAAATCTGATTGTTCTGTTTTGGTTGGCATTCCTGTCGAGGGACCAGCACGTTGTACGTTCACAACTATCAAAGGCAATTCCATCATCACTGCAAGCCCGATTGCTTCTGCTTTCAATGCAAGGCCTGGACCAGAAGTACCAGTCACACCAATGTCACCCGTAAATGATGCGCCCAAAGCAACCATCACTGCTGCGATTTCATCTTCTGCTTGGAAGGTACGAATACCAAATTGTTTTAATCGTGCGAGTCCATGTAATACATCGGAAGCTGGCGTAATTGGGTAACTTGCATAGACAAGTGCTTTATTCGCTTTCGTCGCTGCTGTTGTAAGACCAAGAACGATCGCTTCGTTACCTGAAATTCTTCTGTATTCACCTAATTTTAATTTTGCAGGAGCGACTTCATATTGAGATGGAAAAAGTTCAGCAGTTTCCCCAAAATAATATCCAGCCTTAATTGCCTTCTCATTTAACGCTGCAATTTCAGGTTTGTTTTTTACTTTACCAAAATAATTCTGTAATTTTTCAATTGTCGAATCTATTTCCCGTGAGTACAACCAAGAGACAATACCAAGGGCAAACATGTTTCTGCAACGGTCGATATCTTTCACTGAAATATCTTCAGTTTCACTCGTGAGTGATTCGCGGGTTAAACGAGACATGGGTACGCGGCAAATTTTATATTTCGCGTTGATGACTTCGTCATCGAGGGGGTTATATCCCTCTTCATACCCACACTTCTTAAAATTGCTTTTGTTAAATTCATCCTCATTGACAATCACAATCCCACCAGGTTGAACATATTCCAGGTTTGTTTTAAAACCTGCGGGATTCATTGCAACCATTGCGTTCACTAAATCACCGGGCGTATGAATTTCATTGCTCGAAAATTGGACTTGATATCCCGACACTCCAAAGGTCGTACCTCTTGGAGCTCGAATTTCAGCAGGAAAATCTGGTGCTGTTGCAAAATCGTTTCCAGCAAGCGCCACTTCGTCTGTGAATTGTGAACCTGTCAACTGCATGCCATCGCCACTGTCGCCGCAAAAGCGGACGGAAACGGAAGAGAGAGAGGTGGTTTTGTTTTTATTTGCTGTAGTCATCAAAAAGTGCCTTTTGACATGGCATTAGCACCATATTATACCCTCCAAACAACTTTCGCATACAGCCTTTACCAATTTGTCGGAGATTGATACAATACGTGGCTCGAAACGGAGAACACCATGACAGCAGTAACAAAAGAGCAAATCGTCCCAAATAGTGAAATGACCTTCACAATCGCAACGATGCCTTCTCGGCCAGCTGCAAAGAAGACCATTGAGCGTCTTATGTGGATGCAAGGTGACAAAAAACGTGATCTAAAAATGCTCCAACGCCGTCGTAAGCAAAAGGACATTAAACACACCATTCGTGCTGGTCGTGTCTGGTTCGATCGCCCTCGAGCAACCCGCACCGCTCGCTGTGAAATTGGTGCAAGCTTCACAGTTCGAGTAACTCCCCAAATTGTGAATGACCTCAAGAGTGTTGCTCAATATTTAAACACGTAGCATTTGAACCTTCATATGAATAGAAAATTTCTTGCCGAATTTATGGGGACTTTCGCATTAACTTTTGTTGGTGCAGGTTCAATTATTGCTACAAGTGGTGAAAATCTCATCGTTATTGCACTTGCACACGGCATTATTCTTGCTGTCATGATTGCATCAATGATGCATGTGAGTGGCGCGCAATTTAATCCTGCAGTTTCAATTGCACTTGCAGTACGTGGATTGCAACCTTGGTCGCAAGCACTATGGTTTACATTTTTTCAAGTTGTTGGCGGTATCGCAGCAGCATTTTTGCTCAAAGCAACAATGGTGCCTGCCTTTGAATATGCGAACACGCACCTTGGTGAAACTCTTGGTATCTACAGTGGCTCTTCAGGTCCAGACTTAATCAGCGCATGGCGAATTCTTGTTCTTGAAGGGCTTGCAACTTTCTTTCTCATGTGGGTCATTATGGGCGTCGCTGTTGATCAAAAAAATAAACAGCACGCAGGCATCGCAGCGCTCGCAATTGGGGGAGTCGTCATGGCAGATATTTTATGTTTTGGGCCACTCACCGGTGCCTCTATGAACCCTGCTAGATCTTTTGGCCCCGCGATGGTCTCAGGCGAATGGACACTTCATTGGTGTTATTGGGTCGGCCCAATTGTGGGTGCGATGATCGCATCAGTTGTCTATGACAAGACAATGACCACACAAGACTAAAGCAGCGATTTCATGCGTTCTGTTGGTGGTGATATCGGCATGGGCACCGAATTAATATCAAACCATCCAAGAGACTCGTATTCCGTTCCATCGCATTGGGACGTCCCAATAACTGAGAGCCGAAACACTAATTCCCACGTTTGAACTTCTTTATCAAAAAATAGAGCAATTGCTATTGGTGGAGCGGACAACATCAATCCAGTTTCTTCTTCAAGTTCACGTGCGATAGTATCTTCTGGTTTTTGATTCGGTTCTAGCATGCCCGCGGGTGCGAATTCCCACATCGCTGGATACACGCACATTTTTTTACCGCGAAGCCCACAAAGAATTTTGTCATCTTGCATGCAAATTCCTTTCACACCAAGGGGCGTGATGCCTAGATTCCCAACAGCATGAAAACGATATGAAGTCCGAGCACATTGTACAATTGCGCCTCCGCAACCAGTACGATTCACATGCAAGACATGCACAATTTCTCCATCGAAATATTCGGAATTCTGCTTACACAACGCGTTCCATGCTGTATCAACTTCAGCAAGTGAGATTTCTGGCACGAAGATCTCTTCCTGCATTTGAATGACTGGTGGTTTTCGAAGAAGAATCAACCGAATTCGATACCTTGAGCAAGTGGCATTTCATCACTCCAGTTGGTCGTACACGTTTGCCGTCGCATGTATGCCTTCCACGCATCTGATCCAGATTCGCGTCCACCACCTGTGTCTTTTTCGCCACCAAAGGCGCCTCCGATTTCAGCGCCGCTTGTACCGATGTTCACATTTGCGATGCCACAGTCCGAACCTTCAGGTGAAAGAAAACGACCAGCATTTCGCATTGAGTTTGTAAAGATCGCGCTGCTTAATCCTTGGTCAACATCGTTATGCATAGCAAGGGCTTCATCGAGATCGCTAATTGTAAAGATATATAAAATTGGCGCGAATGTTTCCTCTTTGACAACTTCTGGCATTGTGCCTTTGGGGACGCGAACAATTGTTGGCTCAACGTAATGACCATCGCGGTCTGCCATGCGTTCAATTCCTTCTATCCCGCCGCAAAGAATTTCGCATCCTTCTGCTTTTGCTTGTTCAATAGACGAACGCATGTTATCTACAGATGCTTGGTTGATGAGTGGCCCCATGAGCGTTGCGTCGTCGAGAGGGTTTCCAATCGAAACTTGCGTGTACGCTTTGAGTAAACCGTTTGTGACTTCATCAACAATTGATTCGTGACAGAGAACGCGACGGGTTGATGTACAGCGCTGCCCTGCAGTACCAACTGCACCGAATAGAGTGCCACGAATCACCATGTCTATATCTGCATCTTCCATAACGATAATTGCATTGTTACCGCCAAGTTCCAAAAGTGATCGACCAAGTCTTCCTCCGACTACTTCGCCGACACGGCGCCCCATTTGGCATGACCCAGTTGCACTAATCAATGGCAAGCGCCTATCAGCGATCATTGGTTCGCCGATTTCTTCAACTGTGCCAATAACCAAGCCAAATACATCGCATGGGTCTCCGTTTTTTGGAGTAAAAATATCTTGGTTTCGCATCACTTCGTGCGCTACATTTATCATTGCAATTGCAGTAAGTGGTGTAATGTCACTTGGCTTCCACACTATTGTGTCACCACAGACTGCTGCAAGCATCGAGTTCCATGCCCAAACTGCAACTGGGAAATTAAATGCTGAAATCACACCAATTGTTCCAAGTGGTTGCCACTGTTCCATCATTGCGTGACGTGGTCGTTCGGAAGCAATTGTCAAACCGTAGAGTTGCCTCGAGAGGCCAACTGCAAAATCGGCAATATCAATACATTCCACTACTTCCCCAATACCCTCGGCTATGATTTTTCCACACTCCATCGTGACAAGTTCGCCGAGTGGACGTTCGTATTCTCGAAACGCGTTGCCAATTCGACGGACAAGTTCACCACGTTTTGGTGCAGGCAACATTCGCCATTCCTTAAAAACAGCGTTCGAACGGGCAATTTGGTCGTTGTACTCAGCAGTAGTTTGCTTTCGAACAGCGGCTATGGGCTCGCCTGTTGCTGGGTTATACGAAATAATGTGATTGTCAGTCGCTTCTGAAGCATCGCACACAAGAGGGTGATCAATGAGATTGGTTAGTGTTGTTGTCATTCCCATATTCTAGCAGACCAAGAGGTGGTATTATTATCACATGCCATTAGATCGAAACGGAATTGCAAAGCGTGCCGCCCAAGAATTACAAGACGGCTTTTATGTGAATTTAGGGATTGGAATGCCCACCCTTGTCGCCAACTATGTGCCCGATGGCATTGAGGTTTGGTTGCAATCTGAAAACGGATTGCTCGGCATGGGTGAATTTCCCACTGACGATGCTGTTGATGCTGATCTGATCAATGCAGGTAAACAAACGGTGACAGCCGTGCCCGGTGCGAGTTTCTTTTCTTCTGCTGACTCCTTTGCAATGATTCGCGGTGGGCATATCGACCTAGCTATTCTTGGTGCAATGGAAATTTCCCAAGAAGGAGATATTGCCAATTGGATGATCCCCGGCAAGATGATCAAAGGCATGGGAGGTGCAATGGATCTCGTTGCTGGAGTTAGCAAGGTCGTGGTCATCATGGACCACGTCACACGAAGAGGAGATCCAAAGTTGATTCCTGCGTGCACGCTACCACTGACTGGACTCCAATGCATCGACATGATCATCACCGACCTCTGCGTGATGGAAATGAACAACGAAAAACAAAGATTTGAGATCACCGAACTCGCTCCTGATGTCACCATCGATGAGGTACTCGAAAAAACCACCGCTGAAGTGCTGGTTTCTGAAGCCTGCAAATAAACGACGCGGGTTGTTTTGTGGTGCAAAACAATTTCAATTAAAAAAAGACCGCGACTTTCGCCGCGGCCTTTTTCAGTTGGGTAACCCCCCTGCTTAAAACTCTTTACAACGATGTTGCATTTGCGCTTTAAGTCGGGCAAGAATCGATGAATGCATTTGACTCACGCGTGACTCTGATAAGTCGAGCGTAGCGCCAATTTCTTTCATAGTCATTTCTTCGTAGTAATACAAAACAACAATCAAGTGTTCTGCTCTCGAGAGACCCTTGGTCAACAAGAGTTGAAGATCTCTCTTTTGGAGTTCATGCACTGGATTTTCTTGACGATCATCTGAGATAACATCAATTTCAGTCACTTCACGACTTGAATCGCTGTCATATGCTTTTCGATTCAGTGACGTCATCATGATGGGACGAGAATCACGATCGAGTTTCACGAACTCGTTCTGGTCTACTTCCATCAGTCTGATGATTTCTTCATTCGTCGCTTTTTCGCCGGTTTCCATTTCTATTGATTTACGAGCCCGCTCGACCTTTGCCGTTCGAGATCGGACGAGCCGTGGAACCCAGTCGTTAGCACGCAGCTCATCATAAATCGCACCCATGACGCGTTGCGTGCAGTATGTTTCGAATTTAATCCCGCGTGAGAGATCATACGCATTAATCGCATGCATCAAGCCAAACACGCCAGCTGAATAAAGATCATCGACATCAACTTCAGACGGCAATTTGTAATGCAAGCGCTCTGCGGTATAACGCACAAGTGTGAGATACTGTTCAATGAGAACATTTCGCCATTCCTGTGTCCCTTCCGCTTTATACGTCAGCCAAACATGGAGCAATTCCATATCGCCACGGGGTGTCGCCACAATCTTGTCTAAGCCCTTGGGGACTTTTCCAGTAAATGTGTACTGTGATTTAGTATCTTGTTTTGTTTTTGTAACTGTTGCACTTGGCATCGGTCTACTCCTTGACCCTAACGTTTTTTGTCCTGCATCTTCTAAATCGATACACGAACTTGTAACATCCTGCCGATCCTTGGCATCGATGTTGCCAAGACTATACCGCGCAGAGGGCGTTTTGGATAATGGTGGTGAGAATTTGTTTGACATAAAACGAAAATAAAGTACGAAGTACTCCTATAGAAGATCACATTCAATTCCGCTTCGCTCAACAAATATGAAGATTAATTCTTCACCAGTCTCGCCACTGCATGGAAAATATACTCATCGAAGTCCGAGAATAGACCACCTAGACTTAGGTAATTCAGTGATTTACGACCTTAACGAACGCAAATCGTCAGGCACATGGAGATGTCATAACCCGAATAACCCCAACTGGTTATCGGTCGTAAAGTATGACTTTATGGGTTTAAAAGTCAGGAACGAGTCAAAAATGACAGCAATGAACGGGTCTCTTGGATTGGTGAACCATCTATAGAAGCAGCAAGTCGTCGAATTGCCTTCGCCGCAGCTGATTTTGGCGAGTTGATCAACAATGGTGACCGGCGACGTACTGCCAGTGGAACTTGGGAATCTTTGGGAATTGAACCAGCAAATCCGATCCCAACGCCCAAAAACCTTCTACTTGCCTGATCTATGCGTGCATGCACTTCAATCCCTTCTGAGAGCGAATCAACTTGGTTGACCACCAAGCGTGCCCTAGTACTTGGTCTTCGCTTGCGAATTGTCTTGAGCATCGCATATGCATCTGTGATCGCTGTTGGCTCTGGCGTTGTCACAATAAGGACACGCTCTACTGCTGCAACAAATCCCATAACAGACGCTCCAATTCCCGCGCCAGTGTCAACAATCAAATAATCGTTTCGAGCTTCAAGCCTTGCAAGTGCATCAATCAATCGGTTGCGTTGAACTTGAGGCAAATCAGCAATAGCTGGGACTCCACCAGCACCTGGGAGTAGTAGAAAACCACCAGGAGCAAGTATTGCGATTTCATCTAATTTCTTTTTTCCTGAAACTACATCTTCGAGACCACTTCGCAAGGTTAAGTCACAAAGCACATCTGCATTGGCCATTCCAAGATCTGCATCCATCACAGTCACTTTACGACCGAGTTGACTGAGTGCTACTGCAAGGTTTACGGAAATATTAGTTTTTCCAACACCCCCCTTGCCTGAAGTTACAACAATCGCACGCCCCGCTCGGCGGGGCTTGCGATTTGAATCTTCAATGCTCGCTTTCTCAATCATGCAATGCATCCAGCGGGCAACAACGATTTAACAAGTCGCTCCATTTTTGCAGGCTCAATATTTGCAGAAACATCCTGACCATTTGTGCACCAACTCACAGGGAGTTGAAGTTCGCTCAATACTGTGATGATTTCACCAAATGAAACTGCTTCGTCTAACTTTGTCACAATGACGCGATCACAATTCGTCACCATAAAACTATCTGCGGCTCTTCGTGTCGCTGTCAGAGATGTCGCTGCGGACAGTACAAGATGGCGCTCTGTGGGTTCTGCGACTGCAACAATTTCACCAGTTTCTTGTATACGGTCAACGTCAGTTCGGCTACGTCCGGCTGTGTCGATCAAAACTACGTCCACATCTTGAATAGACGCAATCGTATCTCGCATCTGTTGTTTCGTGCTTGCAACGTAAAATGATGCGTCCACAAGTTCTGCATATTTTTGCAATTGGTCAACAGCAGCAATTCGGTATGTGTCTGCAGTGATCAACGCAACACGCCGACCTTGTTGCAATCGAAATCGTGTTGCAAGTTTTGCAATCGTCGTTGTCTTTCCAACACCCGTTGGTCCAATCAAAGCAATTACAGCGCGCTGACCAGACTCTCTTCGTGGAGGCAATGCGCACGATGGCAATCTTGCTAAAAACGTTTCAAACAATCGTTGGTGAAGCGTTTCTCTGTCGATGCCAGATCCTTCGCTAGCTCGCTGCACGATGGATGTCGCATCATCATCTGGAATACCTTGCGACACGAGCCATGCATGTGACTGTGCGAGCGCAGGAGATAGCCAACCAGCTGACCCATGTTCAAGTACTTCGCCCACCATTGACTTGATTTCTTCGATCCGCTTTTCGATTTTTGTGCTATTTACATACGTGTCAGTTCGTTCACCGAGTAGTGAGTTTGCGTAGGCAACAGTCTTTTGACGGTCTTCGACAGTTGATGCCACCGATTGTGTTGTGTCTTTTTTACTACTCATACACTGTCATCATACCTTGAAAAAACTTTATGACGCTCTTGAGGCAACATCAATTGTACCTACAACTTCCAAATCGACTTCAGTAACAATTTCTTGTTGACTAAGAACGATAATCGAGGGCTCTAACTGTGCAACAGCATCTCGTACAAATCGCCGAGTGACATCTGAAGATACTACGACAACAGCAACACGCCCTTCGTTAACAATCGGAACAGCGGCATGTGAAAGCGCCGTGGCGAGTGATTTGGGTTGCACATCAGCATACGAATTACGATGTAATGCGGATTCAATTGCAGGCGGGAGTGTGATGCATTTAATTGACTGTTGTCCATGTACGTTTGGCGATGAAACTTGAGAACAGATCTGTCTTCGAAGTGCAACGCGTACTTTCTCAACACAAGTTTCAAGTGAGCTCTTTGCATGATCCGCTGCAATTTCAACAATTGTTTCCATGTCAATAATTGGAACTTGTTCTGCAAGCAACAACTTCACAATTCGATGTAACTTAGAAATAGTAAGTGGTCCACTCATGGTTTCTTCAACCAGTCTTGGAGAGGTTTGCTTTAAACCATCTATAAGACGTGAAACCTCTTCCCAAGAAATGAGTTCAGATGCATGACGGGTTACTATTTGCGAGAGATGTGTCACAAGAACTGAGAGAGAGTCGACACTTGTTAATTCAAGTTCGCGAACTTCATCGCTACGATCTTCTGTTACCCACAGTGCAGACAATCCGAAAACTGGTTCCTTTTCGCGAATACCGTCCAGTCCTCGACCAACATCTTCACCAACAACAACCATTTTTCTATCTCGATGCAGCGTCCCTTCACCAACGATCCCCCCTCTAATTTTAATTCTGTACGAAGAATTAGGGATTTCAATATTGTCTAGAACGCGAATCGGTGGAACAACAAGCCCAAGGTCTTGTGACACAGATGCTCTGACAGCTGAAAACCGTTCTAGTAAATGACCACCTTGTTCAACTTGCGCGAGTGAAAGCAACCCAATTCCGAGTTCAACTTGCAACATATCTACGACGGGTGAGGCAGTAATTGTTTCTGGAATCAAAATGGGTTCTTCAACTGTATTTTGAAGTTCTTCTTCAACTACTTGTTGATGTGACGACCAAGCAAAACCACCTAATACTGCTGCAAGAATCAACAATGGCAGAGTTGGCAGTGGTGTCATGATAGAAAGAACAACAAGAAAAACTGCAACGAGTGCAAGTGCTGCTGGTTGTGAAACTAGTTGCTTGGGGATTTCCATTCCAAGTGGTCGGCGATCGCCTGCCCTTGCAACGATTAGACCCGCAGCAACAGCAATGAGAAAAGATGGAATTTGGCTTGCAAGCCCATCGCCAATTGTTAAACGTGTAAACAGATCGAAGGTTGCCCCTGGTGACCATCCTCGCTCAATGATGCCAACACAAAGACCACCGACAATGTTGATAACAATAATCACAAGCCCTGCAATTGCATCTCCACGAACAAACTTGCTCGCGCCGTCCATCGCACCATAAAAATCTGCTTCGCGTAACACGCGATCGCGGCGGTCTGTCGCTTCTCGTTCTTCAATCAATCCCGCAGAAAGATCTGCATCTATTGCCATCTGACGGCCTGGCATCGCGTCCAGTGTAAAACGTGCTGCAACTTCACTCATACGAGTTGCGCCTTTTGTAACCACGACAAATTGCACAATTACAAGAATCAAAAATATAATCGCACCAACAATAATACTTGAGCCAGCAACAAATCCACCGAATGCTTCAATGACTTGTCCCGCCATCCCAACCGCTGCTTCAGGCGAACTTGCATCTGCTGAAAGAATCAATCGAGTCGATGCGACATTGAGCACAAGGCGACCAAGCGTCGTAATAAGTAACAGCGCTGGAAATACACTGAAATCCAATGGACTTTTCGTATAAATCGTTGTGAGCAAAATGACAGCCGCAAGCGAAATGTTTGCTGCAAGCAACACGTCGAGCATTGCAGGAGGCAACGGCACAACTAAAACAGCGACCAAACTCAACATCAACCCTGGCACAAGTAAATGCCTACGACATGCGACTTGAGCTAAGAAATTTTGAAATCCAGTTATATTTACACTCATACGATTTTTCTCCTCCCAATTGTGAGCGCCGATGCAATTTCACTGTGCAAGGATGGGGGTACCACTGTGCCAGTATCACAACTTTGTTCAACTCGAGTACATAACCAATGATTTATAGCCACTGGAATGTTTTGTTCATTTGCCTTCTCAACAAGCGTATCTATCTCATCTTCACGGATAAACGCAAGAACAACTGGCGAAGTCATAGTTGTTGCATTCCATCGAATTGAAATTGCAATCGTTTTTCCGACAACCACCAGTGATGGGACAACACGATCAGACGTGTGTTTAGACAGTGGAACTGTTCTGCGAATGTTTGCATTGCCATGTTCCTCTTTTCGCTCAGAGATCACCTCTTGCCGTGTCATTTTTAAATTTGATTTCAACTGATAGCGCTGCCAAATAATGTCAAGCAAACCCAATACAAAGAGACTGCCCGCGGCTGCAAAGACCATCTTTCCTGCGATCATGCCAACTATTGAAAATCCCGTGATCAATTCAACGTTTGATATTGATAAGAGTTCTTCCTTGTAAGTCCAACCTACTACACCTGCAAAAAACACCGCGGCTGTCAATTTGCAAAAGGAGAATAATAGATTCATCCAACCATGGCTGCCCCAGAAACGAGACCAACCAGAAATGGGGTCTATTCTGTTAACATCTATTTTTGCGGCAACGGGTGCAAAGAGAGTACCAACTTGTACAACACCAGCAAAAACTGCTGCAACAAAAAGGACGAGACACGGCAACCAAAGGATGTGCATCAGAGCAACTCCCGACTGCACAAGGAGGAACATCGGGTCTTCTGAAGAATTCGAAATTCCCTGCGAGAGAAGTAACTCTACTGAGGCAATCATATTTGGAAACCAATACAAAGCAAAACCAATTGCAACGAGCGAAAGTAACGAAGATGAAAAGTCACTGCTTCGTGCAACTTGTCCCTCATCTCTTGCTCGTCTGAGACGAGTTGCTGTTGGCTGCTCTGTTGCTTCTTGACGATCGTACGACATCAACCTACTCCCGCCCAAGCGCTTACTGGTTCCGTTCCTAAGGGGAGGTACATTTCCATTGTTTGACCAATAAATGCAAGACCGCCAACAAGAACAACTAACCCAACAAGGATACGAAGGGGTAAACCGACACTGAAAATATTGAGTTGCGGCATTGATCTCGCAACAATTGCAAGTGCAGCTGTTTGCAGCAATAACACAGCAAGTATTGGCAACGCCATACGAAGTGCAAACTCAAAAGCGGTATCTAGCATCCCACCTAAAGATTGCACGAGCCCATGATCAAGAAGTGCTGATGCTTGCAAATGAGAAAAACTTGCTACCACTGCAGAAAATGTTTGTTCAACACCTCCAATCACAACGAAGCTAACAACAGCTAGCATCATGAATCCCTGACCGAGCACATCGGTTTGCGATCCTGTTGCTGGATCTAGCATTGATGGCAAAGCGAGGCTCATCTGTTGTCCCATGAGCGTTCCACCCATTTGACAGGCAATGAGTGGAATACTCATCAAAAAACCAATGGTTGCTCCGAGTGCAAATTCAACAGTAAGAACTACAAGCAACCCAATTCCGCCTTGTGCAATTCCAGCAAATGGAGGAATCAGTGACCACACTGCAAAACCAAGAGTCAATGCAATTGCAACACGAATGAGTTTCGGAATTGCAGGCGACGCTAAAACTGGTGCAGTTGTAACTAGCCCGCCAACTCTAGCGGTTACAACCAACAACGCAAGCAATGATTGGGCAAGAGGCGCTGTCATGGCGTCATCCTAAACATCTCTATTGCAAAGTCAGTGATCTGACCAAACATCCAAGTCATTAACATCAAAATTGCGATGAGCATTGCAAGCATGCGAGGAATCAAACTGATGGTTTGTTCCTGTACTTGCGTCATCGCTTGCATCAAACTGATAACAAGACTGACAACCAAACCAATCAGTAAAACTGGCGAGGCAACAACCAAAACAACTGTCAATGCAGAACGCAATGTTTCGATGAGGAAATCGGTCATCCGAAACCTCCCGCAGACATGATCATCGCAACACCTTCCGGAGTTGCGACACTTTGCAATAAATTCCCTACTACAAGTTCCCAACCATCAACGAGAACGAACAGTAATATTTTAAAGGGCAATGAAACCAAAACTGGCGGCAACATCAACATGCCCATTGAAACAAGCAAGCCAGACACAAGCAAATCAATTACAAGAAGTGGTAAGTAAATTCGAAAGCCAATCAAAAACGCTGTTTTTAATTCACTTAGAACATACGCTGGAATCAAACTAAGCGTATCAACATCATCTGTTGTTAACTTACTAGGATCTGATGTATCAATGTCACGATATTCAAGCATCATATAGACAGTTGACCAATTATCGGCAGCCTCAATTTGCGCAAACATAAACTCACGAATTGGTTTTTTTGTTTTATCCCACGCCTCCTCTGAGCTTGTAATTTCCCCATCGATCATTGGCTTGATTCCATCGTCGTACATTTGTTCGAGGGTCGGAGCCATGACAACGACAGAAAGCAAAAGACTCAATCCGACAAGAATTTGCGTTGGAGGGAGAGAGGGTGAACCGAGGGCTTGACGAAGAACTGCAAGAACGACGACAAATCGTGTAAAGCAGGTGCAAAGAACAAGAATTGAAGGCACTAACGCAAGTACGGTCAGAAGCAGTAGGACGTTGATTGTCGAACCAATCGAGCCATCACTCGCAGGCAGCAAAGCTCCTGCTTGCTCAAGAGCAGCAATGGGATTATCTGGAAGTGTCGCCAAAAGAAAATTCACTTTGAGTTCTCTTCATTTTCGGAATCAACTGCACAAAGCGTAGTCAAACGCCCCTTGGATTGATGGAGCAAAACTTCCGTGTCTCTACATCGCACCAGAAGGAGCGATTGGCGTCCACCGAGAGGTTTCCGTTCGATAATTTGGATATTTCGCTGTTTTGATCCAATAAGAGGTGTTTTACCGTCATTCATCAGACCAAAAATCCATCTAATTGTAAAAATCAAACTCGCGATGACCAACAAGGCAAAGCAAACTTCCCATAGACCGAGCCAATGGGTGGCTTGAGTTGATTTTGGCGTGGGTAATGGGAGCGGTGAAGCAGCAATAAAGCCACCAAAAGATGGGCGTACAATCAGCGCACTTAATATATAGATACAACGATTGATCGCTTGTTTGCGAATCATGGCCTTCCTGGCTCGTTCAGCGGGCATCCTGCCCATTTCGCGTTTGCCCGCACAACGCGGGAAACTATTGTGCTCATCGGCTACTTTTATCGCCATCCATGATTATCATGCCCTATATGCACCGTATTACTGCCGCTTTAATTTGCATGATCCTAGCCCCGCTTTCCTATAGTCAAGAGCATTACGTCCTCGACCAAAACGATGATTGGGAACTTCGAAATGCACCCGAAGAAGGTTCACCAGAGGCCCAACTTGCCCAAGCAAAAAGGCACCTTGCAGAGGGGAATGCAGTTGAAGCTCAACGGCTTGCAACGATCTGGCTTGACAGAAATAAACGTAATCCACTTGCGGCTGAAGCGTATCTTATTCGAGGCGATGCACTCTTTAACCAAAAAGAATATTACGAAGCGCTCTTCGATTATGAATTGATTGCTCGCAGCTTTTTCGAAAGCGAAGCATTCCAAATTGCACTCCAGCGGGAGTTCAAAATCGCTCAAATGTTCGCAAACGGTACATTGCGAAAAAAATGGGGCATGCGTTTTTTAGATGCAACGGATGAAGCCGAAGAAATATTCTTTCTCATTCAAGAGAGATCTGACGCTAGTATTCTTGCAGAAAGCGCGGGAATTGAATTAGCAGATTTGTATTTCAGACGGGCCCAAATGAAACTTGCAGCTGAAGCTTATCAGTTATTTCTTGAGAATTATCCTATGTCAGCGCTTGTTGGAAAAGCAAAGCAACGGCTTGTCTACGCGCGCCTCGCAACGTATCGAGGTCCCGCATTCGATGACAAGGGCCTTATCGATGCACGTGACGAATTGATCCAATTAGAAACACTAAACCCAAGACATGCAGAGAAAATTAATTCCGCGGCCATCATCGTTCGAATTGACGAATCTGTTGCACAAAAACTATTGCGTACAGCAAAGTGGTACATGGTTGTCAACAATCCTGTTTCGGCTGAATACACAGTACGAAGATTGGTGGAAAATCATCTCCACACACAAGCTTCGATTGAAGCATTAGAACACCTCGTACCTGCATTTATGCACCACCTTCCTCCAGTTGTATTGAAAGAGATTGGTGACACATACCAAATATTGCAACAGGAAATGCTCGGCGAAATTTTTACTGCCCAAAATGAGAAAGTCCAATGATTCGAACCTATCTGCTTATTGCATTTGTACTCTTTCTAGCTGGATGTTCCTCAAATCCAACCACAGGATATTCGACCGCTTCTTTGTACGACCAACAATTTAACAGCGTGTGCGTTCCAATTTTTGAAAACGAAACGATGTCAAGAAATATGGAATTCATGCTCACGGATGCAGTCGTCAAGCAAATCCAAGCAAGAACACCCTACCGCGTTCTCGGTGATACCCACGCCGACACAATGTTGACAGGCACGATCACCGACATCAAATTGAGAGCTATCTCAAGATCAAGAACTACGGGGCTTGATAATGAAATGCTTATTACAGCAACAATCAACTTTGAATGGCTGAATCTTCGAACGGGCAAACGCATCCTTGGGCGTGAAAGATTCTCCTCAACAGCCCTCTTTATTCCATCTCAACCCTCGTCTGAACCAATAGAAATGGGACAATTTGCACTCGTACAACAGTTGTCCTCTGATATTGTCGATCAACTACAAGCCGCTTGGTGATTTCCATTTCACATGTTGCGGTAATTCATCGTATGTCCGATACTATAGTATCTCTTAATAATTGAACAACGGATTCCCATATGGCAAACCCAACCGGCGATAAACACGACAAAAAAACTCCCCCGCAACCACGTATGAGCAGAGGCATTCTGAGTTGGATGCTTATTTGCTTTGTGTTGATCATGGTTTGGTCTATGATGAACAGTGCAGGCAGTGGCAATGAAATTTCAAGTTGGAATGATTTTCTCACTCGTGCGAAGGCCGGTCAATTTGAAGACAACCGCGTTACAGTCAAAGATTCAGAAATCACTGCAATCATTGGCAAAGATATCAAAGGCGATTCAGGCGCTACTGATTACACGGCTGGCGAAGTTGTCTTCTTCCCTGCCGATGGTCAAAACCGCCAGTTTTATCTGGAAGAATTAAAAACCGCGGGTATCGATCACCGCACCGACACTGGCACTGGACTCTTCATGACAATGCTCATCAGTTGGGCGCCGATGATTTTCTTATTGCTTTTAATCTTTTTCTTTATCTCTCGATCAGCAAGAGCCGGTGGTGGACCCGGCGGAATGCTTGGAAGTTTTGGAAAATCAAAGCATCGTCTTGCTAATAAAGATTCCATCAAAGTTACATTCAATGATGTTGCAGGGATTCAAGAAGCCAAAGAAGAAGTGCACGAAATTATTGAGTTCTTAAAGAACCCAAAAAAGTTTGCAAAAATTGGTGGGCGAATCCCTCGCGGTGTGCTTTTAGTTGGATCTCCGGGCTGCGGCAAAACGCTTCTCGCTAAAGCAATTGCTGGCGAAGCTGACGTGCCTTTCTTTTCAATTTCAGGTTCAGACTTTGTTGAAATGTTTGTTGGTGTAGGTGCAAGTCGCGTTCGCGATCTCTTTAAACAAGCTAAAGAAGCTTCTCCATGCATCATATTCCTAGATGAGATTGATGCTGTTGGTAGAAAACGAGGCAGTGGTTTTTCAAGTGGCGGACACGATGAACGCGAACAAACACTCAATGCCATTCTTGTTGAAATGGATGGTTTTGAAGCAACTGATCAAGTGATTATGATTGCTGCGACAAACCGCGCTGATGTTCTAGATCCAGCACTCCTTCGTCCAGGCCGATTTGACCGTCAAGTCAATGTATCACTTCCTGACCTTGAAGGACGCAGTGCAATTCTTGCTGTACACGCGAAAAAAATTAAGACTTCGCCTACACTTGATCTCGCACGAGTTGCACGCGGTACACCAATGTTCTCTGGAGCTGATCTTGAAGCGCTTATTAATGAAGCAGCAATCATTGCTACACTTGCAGACAAGGAATTTGTTGACCAACTTGATATGGACGAAGCACGTGACAAAATCCGTTGGGGACGTGCAAATAAAAGTCGCAAGATTGAAGAACTTGAACGTGTCGCGACTGCCTACCATGAAGCCGGCCACGCAGTTGTGCAACATCTTCTACCGCATGCGGACCCAATCCATAAGGTCACAATTATTCCACGAGGACAGTCGGGGGGTGCTACGTTTAGTTTGCCAGAAAAGGATCGCTATTTTTACAATCGTCGTTTCATTGAAGCAAGTTTGCGAGTCCTTTGTGGAGGTCGCATTGCAGAAAAACGGAAAACTGGCGACATCTCAAGCGGCGCAAGTATGGACATTCGCATGGCTACTGATTATGCTCGGCACATGGTGCTTGAATGGGGCATGAGTGATCGACTCGGATTTATCAACTACACACCTGACCCCAATCGTGAAACAATTATCTCTGAACGCGATTACTCTCAAGATACTGCAAGAATTATTGATGAAGAAATCAAACGCCTCATCGATGTGGCATTTGCTGAAGCGGAACGAATCCTTGATGAAAATTGGGAACTCGTTGTTGGCATTGCAGATAATTTGCTGAAGTATGAGACCTTACAAAGTGATGAAATCAATGCAATTATGCGAGGCGAACCTATTGACCGCGCTTCGGTTGGCGATTTACTCGCTGAAGAAACTGCAGCAACATCCCCAGAGCCACAATCTAATTCTAGTGATGACGAACCAGCAGACGGATCCATCCCCTCTCCTGCATAATTTGACCCGCGGTCAATTTGACCATGGGTCAAATTTTTTCAATCCCCAAGCACTCGCTTCTTCCGAAGAAGATGATGATAGTGTTGAGCAAAGCGATGTGACTCATCTCTAATAGCCTGCACAAGTTTCAAACCAAGATTATTCCGACCAAGTTTTATTGGTTCCTTTTGCGTTGTCAAATAAATTAACTCTTCCTTTTTTGCAAGACTTATAACAAGGGGTGGTTTTTTGTCCAAAACTGACAAGCCTTCCATTGCAGCATTCAACTGCCCTTTGCCGCCATCAATCACAATCAAATCAGGATACAACTCCAATCCATCACCCGCCGCTCGATACCGCCTAGAAATAACTTCCCGCATTGCCATGTAATCATCATTCGTTGCTGTTTTAATCTTAAATCTTCTGTAGCCCTCTTTATGCGGTCTTCCATCTACAAAACAAACCTTTGAAGCAACTGTTTCAGTCCCCTGCAAATGCGCAATATCAAATGCTTCAATACAACGGAGGTCGGTTGATACGGACAGCGCCTTTTTCAACGCACGAATCGAATCGTCAGGTCGTATTGCAAAAATAGTCACTTCAGACTGCCACTCTTCTTCGTGATTTGTTTGGTCACTCAATTTTTCTATCGCTCGCAATTGATCGCGAAGTCGCGCTGCTTCTTCGTACTTTTTATTTTCTGATGCACATTCCATCTGCTTTGTTAAATCACGTAGCATCACGCTTCGCTTTGATTGCAAAAACTTGAGAAACTGATTTATGTCTGACTTGTACTCTTCTCGACTAATACGATTCGCGCACGGTGCTGAACATCGCTTGATCGCGTGCAATAAGCATGGCCGAAAAAATCGATTGGCTTTATCGTCTTCGCGAATTGTTAATGCACAAGTTCGAAACTTGTAAACTCCCTGCAGCATATGTACTGCATTATTCAATACCCAAGACGAAGTGAACGGTCCAAATAGTTTCGCCCCACGAAACTCTTTATCTGCGGGAGAACGAGTGACAAACACGCCCGGAAACTCATCTTTTACTGTGACTGCAATATACGGATACGTCTTACCATCAAGTTGCATTGAGTTGTACTTCGGTCGGTGATCCTTAATTAACCTCGATTCAAGCAACAACGCTTCCCAGTCATCTTCACAATCAATGGTCTCGACATCATTGATCTCTGCGAGCATTCCCTGCTTCCAAGGACCAACGTCCGTAGATTTTCGAAAATAAGATCCAACTCTTTTTTTTAGAGAACCAGCCTTCCCTATATATAAAATTTCACCATCTGTGTCGTGCATGAGATATACACCGGCTGTATCTGGCAATAAAAGAGAAAATTCAGCTAATTTTTCTCTTTTTTTCTCCCATTTTGATGCCATATCTTCATTATTCATACGTATAACATTCTAACATTTTGATTTATCAAAATATAGCCTTGTTCTGGACTTTCGATTCTTGTACAATCAAATATCGCCCTTGTAACCCCCCAATCCCTTTTATGGAGAAATCAATGAAACAACTATTAACCCTAACTCTCGTAGCCATGCTTGGCTTCGCAATAATCGGCTGCAACAAGACCGAAAAAGTGAATGCAAGCGCAACAACTGCACAATGCGGTGGAGCTGACTGTGATCCAGCAAACTGTGACATTTCAAAATGTAACAAAACTGCTGCTAATTGTGCCCTCCAAGGTACTACAGAATGTCCAATGGCTGCTGCTGCTGCAAAAGCAAAACCAGCTGCTGCAGGTGACAGCTCAAAATGCTGCTCAAGCAAAACTAAAGCAAAGCCCGCTGCTGCAGGTGACAGCTCAAAATGCTGCTCAAGCAAAGCTAAAGCAAAGCCCGCTGCTGCAGGCGATGCAAATTGCAACCCTTCAGGTTGCAACAAAGCGAAAAACGCTGGTTGCCCAATGGCAAATGGCAAGTAAATAATCAACCCTTTGATTAAACAGCAGGCCTCGCTTCTATAGCGAGGCCTGTTTTTTTATGGGTACAATACCCTACATGACTTCGATCTTATTCAAGCACGGCCGGATCATTGATCCTCATTCGCGACTTGATGTTGTGGGTGATTTACTCATCACAGATGATCGAGTTGTTGCGATTGGAACCGTTGACAATATACCGACAGGAACCGAAATCATCGACTGCGAAGGTTGCATTGTTTCGCCCGGGCTGATCGACATCCATGTGCACTTTCGCGAACCATGTGGTGGTCGACATGAAGAGACAATTTCTACTGGCGCAGCTGCAGCTGCGGCAGGCGGTTTTACAACTGTCTGCACGATGCCAAATACAACCCCCGCAACCGACTCCCCAGAATTAATTTCAAGTGCGATCGAGATTGCCAAAAATATAGGGAAATGCCGCGTTTTACCGACTGGTTGCGCTACTATTGGACGACAAGGCAAAGAACTTGCGCCAATTGCAGACATGACGCGAGCGGGTGCAATTGCAATTACCGACGATGGTGATGTTGTAGAAGACGATGCCATGATGGCGGAAGTTTTGCAAGTTGCCTGTGAGGCTGACCGCTGTTTCATGCAGCATTGTCAAGACCCAAAACTAACTATTGGAGGTGTGATGCATGCTGGGCCAATTCAAGAAGAACTAGGTCTCGGAGCGTGGCCACGGGAAGCAGAAGAGTCCATCATCACACGCGATCTTACGCTTAACAAAAACATCGGTTGTGCGTGGCACGCTCAACACCTCAGTAGTGGTAGCAGCGTTGCGATAATTGAGGCCGCTCAACAATCTGGACAACGAGCAACCGGTGAAGCATCCCCGCATCATCTTTTGCTTACAGACGAAGCGTGCAAAACACTCGGTACGATGGCAAAGATGAATCCACCTCTTCGTACGAAAAAAGATATCGAAGCGATAAAAGATGGCATCAAACGAAACGTGATTACAATTCTTGCAACTGATCACGCGCCCCATCCACAAGAAACAAAAGATCTCCCATTCCCTGATGCTTCTTTCGGCATCGTCGGCATCGAATGTGCCTTGGCGCTGTACGTCAGAGCACTCATTGATGATAACACTATTGATTGGCCCCAGATGCTTGCGATGATGACTTCAAATCCAGCCAACTTGATTGGTCGATCCGACCTTGGTCGCCTTGAAATCGGTGGCAAAGCAGATATCACCGTGATCAATCCTCAAGAGAAATGGACCATCAATGCTACCGAATTTCTCTCACCTGCCAGAAACTGCCCGTTTGATGGATGGAATGTCCATGGAAAAGCAGTTTTAACCATGCTCGGTGGCAAAATCACTCATACGCAAGTAAAAACAACCTCTTGTTGAACACGCGAAACCATTGCAATCCGCCGAGTTTCGTGTAAAATCTCCCGTTCGACTCAGTTTCTGAGCGATGAGCAAAGCCGGTGGGCGGCGATGTTCAATAACCCTCTAGGAGGCAATGCTGCAATAGCTTGCCAAAATATGTGAAGCGCCCATGTGCAGAACTTTGCCCACAAGTCTGCCGGTATCGCTGCTAGGAAATACAGATGACCGAAGAAAAAAAGACTGACGTCGTAACTCGATTACTTGAAGCCGGAATCCACTTTGGACAACGCAGAAGTAAGTGGAACCCAAAAATGAAGCCCTACATTTGGGGTGTCCGCAATGGCTTGCACATCATTGACATTCGTGAAACCGTTAAAGGTTTAATGCGAGCAAAACTATATATCCAAAACACAGTTGCAGGTGGCAAAGACGTTGTCTTTGTTGGCACAAAACGACAAGCCCAATCTGCTGTACAAAAGTATGCTGGCGAAGCAGGCATGCCGTGGGTTACAGAACGTTGGTTAGGCGGGACGCTCACAAATTTTCAAACAATTCGTTCACGACTCAAGCGATTAATCGAACTTGAAAAACTTGTTGATTCTGGTGAAATTGAAACATACTCAAAGAAAATGACGTCCCAATTAATGCGTGAAAAAGCAAAAATCACGCGTAACCTCGACGGCATCCGTAACATGAGTAAATTGCCCGGCGCAATGGTAGTGATCGATGCAAATAACGAAGTCAATGCACTTCGTGAAGCAACTGCACTTCGAATTCCAACGATCGGTTTGATTGATAGTGATGGTGACCCTCAACTTGTTGACATTCCAATCCCCGGAAACGACGACTCCCTTCGTTCCATCGAAGTTGTGATTGCTGAATTAATGTCAGCAGTCAGCGATGGTCTCGCAGGTCGCCGTGCTAAAGAAGCCAATGCACAGCGAAAAGCTGAAGAAAAAGCAAAAGCTGAAGCACAAGAAGCAGCAGCACATGAAGAAGCAAAATCGCGTTCTGCTCGTCCTTCTTTCAAAGCTGATGACCCTACGCCTTCACCAAAAAATGGCCAAAGTGGTGCTGCAACAGCAACTGCTGAAGCACCTAAAACTGAAACAGACAAATCTTGACAATGCAAACTACAGGAGAAGCAACAATGAGTTTCACTGCAAAAGATGTCATGCAACTTCGCCAAAAAACTGGCTTAGGCATGATGGATTGTAAAAAAGCCCTCACCGAAAATAATGGAGACGCTGCAGCCGCAGAATCGTGGATTCGCGAAAAGAAAAAGGGCAAAATGGACACGCGTACTGAGCGTACAACTGGCGAAGGTCGCATCGCTGTTGCCTATGGCGACAACTGTGCTGTCATCGTTGAAATCCAAACTGAAACTGACTTCACTGCAAAGAATGAAGCATTCGAAAAAATGGTTGGTGAAGTTGCAAACTTCGCACTAACGTCGGATGACGGCGACATTTCGACTACTCAAGAAATAACAAAAGCAATTGATGAAATTCGCATCACAACTGGTGAAAATGCAAATTTCGCTCGCGGTGTTCATTACAGCGGTGGTCACTTTGGTCATTACATTCACCACGATGGCAAACGCGCTTGCCTTATTCAAACTGATGGAGAAGTTGATGGTGAATCCCTGAAAGGAATTTGCCAACACATCGTTTTTCACGATCCTCTAGGAATCAGTGCAGCCGATGTTCCTGCTGAAATTATTGAAAAAATTAAAGCAGATGCAATTCAACAAGCCAAGGATACTGGCAAGAACGATGAAATCGCCCAAAAAATGGCCGAAGGCAAGGTCCGTAAGCACCTAGAAGAAAATACTCTTCTTGCTCAAAAGTTTGTCCTTGACGAATCAAAGACCGTCCAGGAAATGTTGCCAGAAGGCACCACGGTGACAGCATTCGTACGCTACACGCTTGGTAGTTAACCCAAACCCTAAATGGAAGTTTCTATCCCGACCAAAACTTCCGAATGTTATATAAAACTTCCCCGAACACCCCAGCCTTGGCTGGGGTGTTTTTTTGACACAAAATCAATTAATACCAGAAGCGATTCCACCTTTGCGAGGATCGCTTGCGGGTTTGAGAAAATTTCCGTCGATTGCGATTGCTTGAACCACTCCAACAGTTTTTCGTGATACTGTTTCGTGTCCTTTATTTTGGAGTGAATTGACAGTAGTTTGGTCATTCCACATTTCTTCAAAATACACCTTGTCCGGCATCCACTGGTGATGTAATCGCTGTCTAGACACAGCATCAATAGGTTCATCCCCGAACCAGACATTGTTTAAAATCACCTGCACAACAGCAGAAATAATTCGTGGACCACCTGAAGCGCCAACAACGAAAACTGCTTCGCCGCCTTGCAATACAATTGTTGGTGACATACTAGACAACGGCTGCTTCCCTGATTCAGGCAAATTCTTGTCGGATTGTTGCAAACCGTACACGTTCGTACCCGCAGGAGGAGAAAAATCATCCATTTCATTGTTCAACACAAAATCGTATGGTGCCACCAATACTTGGGAACCAAATGAAGTATTGATCGTCTCAGTTGCAGCAACGACCATCCCTTCTTTATCAACAACACACAAATGACTTGTCCCTGCATCATCTGGCAATTGCGAAGTTGTCCCGTACGAAGAAGATTCTGCAGTCAATTCATTTGAGACACGTGATGCAATTTCATCGAGGTATGATGGATCGATCAATGTAGCAATTGGAACATGTACAAACGTAGAATCTGCCAAATATTCCGCTCGATCTGCAAACGCATGTTTCATCGACTCAACAAGCAAATGCGAATACAACGGGTCATCTCGATTCAACTCCGTAGCACCCAATCGCTGCATCAACGATAAAATTTGAGCAAGAGCAACGCCCCCACTACTTGGGGGTGGCATTGCAACGATCGTAAACCCGCCGCCAACATCTACAACCAGAGGAGTTTCCAATCGTGGTTTGTATGCAGAAAGATCGTTAAGGGAAATATGCCCATACGTACTTGCGACAATCGCTTGAGCCACATCACCTTCATAAAAAGCAGCCTTTCCACGTTCTGCAATTCCTTGTAGGACGATTGCTTGCCCTTGAAGCACAATTTGTTCATTTGTCCCGAAACGAGTCATTGCCAATGTGCGATTTTGCAACTCCACAGAAACTTTTTCCCGTGCTTTTATAGCATTCGCAACACCTAGAGAGTACGCTCTGTCTGGAACAAAACCATTTCGTGCAATTTCGATTGCAGGTGCCATCACTTGTGCAAGTGGCAATCGACCAAATTTTTCGTGCGCAGCTAACAACCCAGCAACTGTACCCGGCACACCAACGGCATCTGGGCCAACTCGAGAGTTGTGATTTTCGTAGAACCTTGGGTTAATACTTTGGGGTGCTGTCTCGCGATAGTTCAACGCAATTGGATTTCCAACTCTTGAATGAATCACCATAAAACCACCACCACCAATTCCACACGAAAATGGTCGAACAACACTCAGTGTAAAACTTGTTGCAACCGCTGCATCAACTGCGTTCCCACCTTCTTTCAGAATTCGAACACCCGCTTCCGAAGCAAGGTGGTGATCAGCCGCTACTGAGCCGCCAGAATATACGACTTGCTTCGCAGCACAACCATAAAGTATGAACACCAAAAAAAACAAGCGTTTTAACATACTTGCTCCTTCAAGTAAGAAATTGCAAGTTGTATATCTTCTATTCGGTTTTCGCCTGCTTCGCGTTCAACCACAAGATTCACACCGCATGGAATTGCAGGTATAAACTGAGCCCAATCTACATCTCCCATTCCAACGACTACTTCTGTTCCCCAAGTTCCTGTAACTAACGGTGCTATCGCATCTTTAATATGAACTTGACGAACCCACGGCGATAACCGTTTTATTGCTGCAACAGGATCACCTTGCCCGTACAAAATCATATTCGCGGGGTCAAAATTTACTCCAATGTATGGATGCGACAATTCTTCAAGCACCCCAGAAAGAACCTCTGCTGTTTCCTGCCCAGTTTCAAATGCAATTGTAATTTCGTTGTTCGCAAAAATATCTGCAATTTGTACAAGACGGTCCAACATTTTAGTTCGCTCTTGGCAACTGTTATGTGGTAGAAATCCTGCATGAAAAGTTACAAGCGACAAACCAAGATCACTTGCAATGACAGCACTTGCTTTGGACCGCTCCAGTGTTTTTTGCCACGATGCATCTTGACGAACACCACCCGTTTTAGCGATTGTTTCAAGCGTAGTGTAATCCTCACCCACTGGCTCAAACATACCACTTACAATCTTGATCGACGCATCTCGAAGTATAGACTTGCAATTTGACCAGTTCTCACTTTCAGTAAGCGGAACGAGTGCCAATTGCACATTTGCAATTCCACACTTTTGCAAGTCAAAAACCAACATATCAGGGCTTCTTGGGCGAAGGCTCCAACTACAAATACTAATAAGATGACTTTGCATAAGGTATAGCCTACAATACATAAGATTATCTAGGCAGAAACCATGAGCACTCCTTCTCTCCAACCAAAATGCAACCCTATTCCCCCTCTTGACGAAAAGGGAGAAGATGTCGCCGAACTAAGAGAATCTGAAGTCTCAATCGAAATCGTTCAGACCCCACCAGAGAACCTTACGTTTTTAGAAAAAACCGAAGCGTTCCTCACTCGCCTGAGTACAAAAAATAATTTCTGGCATCGAGTCTGTTCTCTTATTTGGCTGCCATTCGCATTTCGAAGCGGTATTTCGATGCGAAGAATTACACACGATCGATTTACAGCCGTCCTCCCCTTTAAAAGATCTAACAGAAACTTTTACAATGCAATGGCGGGTGCTGCACTACTTGGCAACAGCGAAGTTGCCGCAGGCATGTTCCTATTTAAGCATTGTGGTAGTGATTATGCTGTCGTGTGTAAAAATATGTCATACAGATTCCTCCGGCCATGTTACGGTCCTGCTATTTACAATGTAAAAGACGCAGAAGTTGTGCGAAATAAACTAATCGAGCAAATGAAGAATGCTAAGGAATTCAACATTGAATTCACAATGAATGTGACGCAAACATTACAAAAGCGTGACAAGGAAATTCGAGTTGGGCGATGCATCATTACGTTCCACTGCACACCTAAATCAATGATCCGCCAACGATTCCATCGTAAAAAGCAAGAAGATTCTAAGTGAACACACTTAAAACAATCGGCTGGGGCCTGTACCTTGCGTGCAGTTGGACGTGGTGCATCGGAATGTTCCTGCCTATTATTTTGATAGATCGATATGGCTGGGCAGGCTTTTTCATGTTCGCTGTTCCGAATGTCGTTGGGTGTACTGCTTTTGGATATGTACTTCGAACCCCAAAACGTTCTCAAGAACTTGTTGAAAAATACCGAGGAGCACTTGCAAGTTTTGCAGTAATTACCATCGCATTTCATGCGTTTTTTCTTGCAATTGTCGCACGATATTTTATTTCTGACATTCCCTCGTGGTGGATGATTGCACTTCCTGCACTCGTGTTACTTTCTGGTTCGCTTTTAAGTTTATTGCCAAACCGCATGTGGCCAATACTAGCAACTGCAGTATGGCTCCTCTCTGTAGGCATCGGGATTTCATTCTGGCCCGGTGCGATCGATGTCGAAGCATCACAAACACACCCTTGGCAAGATGTTGTTTGGCTCTTACCAATTACAACGTTTGGGTTTTTTCTTTGCCCATATCTTGACCCAACATTTCACCGCGCATTACAATCCTCGCCATCCAAACATTCGTTTGGAGTTTTCGGATTGACGTTTACAGTTATGATCGGTCTGACTTGTATGTACAGAGATGCCATGCTCGCAGGTCTCAGCGTACTGATCCTTGTACACATCTTTTCCCAAGCAACATTCACAGTTGGTACGCACATTCGAGAAGGTTGGCTGTGTGAAATAAAAAATCGGCGGGCTTTATTTGTTGTTGGGGCAATCTTTGCTTGTGCAATTGCTATTACAATCGCACACCGGTCACATGAGAGCCTGCTTGGAATGACGGATGACTATCTACGATTTTTCGTGTTTTACGGTTTGGTATTTCCTGGTCTCGTTGCAGCTTTCATCTGGACAAAAAGAAAATTTTCGCCACTTCGAATAGCACTATTCACAATCGTTGCGCTTATTTGCATGCCTCTACTTGAAGCAGGCTACATAGGAAACAGCGCTTGGCTCTCAATCTTGCCCGTTGTCGCCTTCGTTACTTGGGCGTTTGCAGATCAACTTGACCCTCAGTCAAGTTGACCGCGGGTCAATTTAACGCCCACCACAGCATTTTTTGTACTTTTTGCCACTTCCACAGGGACAAGGCTCATTACGACCAACTGTCATTGCGCCGCCAGTTGTTGCGTCATCTTTGGATACAGCTGCAGAAGCCGCACGAACAGATTGCTCTGAAGCTTTAAGCTTGGGTCTTTGCTGCTGTTGTTGGGGTGCTGCTTTAGCAGTTTCTTGCGGCGCTTTTTGCTGAGGCATGCGAACTTGCATTTTTGCTTTAAATACCAAGTCAGTGACACGATCTTGGATGTGCCCAAACATTTCTTCGAAAAGACGAGCACCTTCACGCTTAAATTCAATCCGAGGATCAAGCTGACTAAAAGATCTAAAGCCAATGGATTCTCGTACTTGATCCATTTGATGCAAATGGTCTTTCCAGGCAGCATCAAAAATTTGCAATAACACGTTCCGTTCAAGTTGAGCGAGTTCGGCGCGTTGCATCTGTTTGATTTTATCTGTTGTTACTTCTATCGGTTCTGTTTCCATTTGATTTTTTTCATCATCGGTCAATGCAAAATTCCAGTTCGTTCGAAGCCACGCATCGACATCCCCTCCACTCTCTTCAACAATCCGTTTTGCACGCCGCTCAATTCGAACATCATCCCATCGCTTCGCTTCTTCAAGCAAGAACTTTTTTAACTCATCAGGATTATTCGATGGCAATGTTTGCGGAGTCCAGTCAAGCTCATACTTCAACTTTACCCACTGACAAAATGCCTCAATTGCTTTTGCAGGATCTTGTTGCAAACGCATCGCTGTCATGTCAATCATAAAATCGACTGGATATATTTGCTCTCGTATGCGATACGCTTCTAAAGCGCGATCCATCACAAGCTCAACCGCTTCTTCAGATTCAAGATCAACTAGATCAACTGCTTCAAATGGTATTTCAAATTTTGATTTCACCCACGTTGCCAATTCTTGTTGTCCATGTTGCGCAACAAGGTATGTATCCAAAGGCGATAGATCAGTCGATTGAATTTTTGCCGTTGCTGATTCTTCAATTCTTAAAACAATTTCTTCTCGACTAAGTTCTGTTGCTTCAGCAATCGAAAGATCACTGTCCCAAACTGCTGACGCCCAATCTACAGCGCCTTTGTAATCCCATGCAGTTTCGTCTCGCTCTGCAATTTTACCTTCACCTAAATCAATTGTATCTGGCAAATATTCGCCAATAGTGACGCGTATAACTTCTGCAGATTCGCCGAGTGCATCACGGATTATCAACTTTTGTAAATCTTCTCGGTCCTTTCCTATCATTCGATCGGCATCAATAGTTACAGAAATATTTTCTCTCAACCATTCCTCAATGCAGTTTGCTGCATAAGATGGATCAAGATAGTTAAAGACAGAGTCTGCAACTGCTTGTTCGATGTAATCAAAAATCAATTCTCGAATTTCAACACCTTCTAAAACGCGTTGACGCAAATCGTAAAACACATGCCGTTGATGATCCATAACTTCGTCATATTCAAGGATATTCTTTCGAACAAGGAAATTTCGCTCTTCGACTTTTCGTTGCGCTTTTGTAATTGCTTTTGTGAGCATCTTGTGCTCAATCGCTACACCTTCCTTCATACCCATTTTGCTTAAGAGTTGAAGTGTCCGAGGACCAGCAAACATTTTCATGAGATCATCTTCAAGACTCAAGAAAAACCGTGTTGAACCGCTGTCTCCTTGACGCCCACTTCGGCCTCGAAGTTGATTATCAATTCTTCTCGCTTCATGTCGCTCTGTTGCAACAACATGTAAACCACCCATATCTTCAATGTTCTCATAGAACCGAAGACTGTGCAACATGCACGCGCCGCCACGGTCAAGATCTTCGATCATTTTCTTTTCGCTTGTAGACGAAGCTTTGTCACCATCTACCCACCAACAAAATGTACTCCACCAATGCCTGATCAATTGTTTGAAAATTTCTGAATCATCCATTGCGTCAACTTCAGATTTTTTCAAACCGAGTTCTTTAGGTGCCACGTGCCGCCAAATTTTCTTGACCACTTTTTCTTCACCAATTTCAGCAGTAACATCGCGGGGACAAAGGTCACGGCGTTTCCAATGTTCGATCAAATCTTCAGGTGACAAAGGGCTAAGTTTAATATCCGTACCACGACCAGCCATATTGGTTGCAACCGTAACTGCGCCAAGGGTACCTGCAAATTTAATAATTTCAGATTCGCGTTCGTGTTGTTCGGCGTTGAGTACTTCATGAGGAACTTTAAAACGTTTTGTCAATATATCACTTAGTTCTTTTGACTTTTCAACACTTGTCGTACCAACCAAGGTAGGCCTGCCAACGTCATGCATGGCGTGTATTTCATTTACCGCTGCGTTTACTTTGTCTTTTTCTGATGTAAAAACAAGGTCGTTATGATCAAATCGTGTAATTGGAACGTTCGTTGGAATCACAATAACATCAAGTGAATAAATTTCATAAAATTCAGTTGCTTCTGTGTCTGCCGTACCTGTCATGCCTGCAAGTTTGTCATACAACTTAAAAAAGTTTTGGATTGTGATCGTCGCCATGGTTTGCGTTTCTTGTTTGATAGGAACGCCTTCCTTCGCTTCAATTGCTTGATGTAAGCCATCAGACCATTGTCGACCAACCATTTTTCGACCAGTATTTTGGTCGATGATAACAATCGTTTGTTCGCCTTTATCATCAGGTGCAACAATGTAATCACCGTCTCGTTTATATACAGCGTGCGCACGAATAGATTGCTCCAAAAGGTGGGGCACATCCATATTTTGCCCTACGTAGAATGAGCCGATACCTGCTTCGTTTTGTGCTTCAGCGATACCTTCATGAGTAAGGGTAGCGCGTTTTTTATCAAGTTCTAATTCATAAAATTGCGTGTATGCATCCCGTTTCGATTCAAGTTCAGGAAGCATACCTTTCCCTGCATCCATCTTTTGCTTCATTGCTGGAATCGTAGACTTGTCCATTGCATTACGAATATCGCCCTCAAGACCACTAATCGTTACAAGACAAGTTTGGACTGCTTGATCTGAATCGTCCCACGATTTTTGTTTTATCATCAAATGTCGTGCCAAACGATCGGCAAGATCGTATCTTGGCTGTTCATTGTGCGCTTGTCCAGAAATAATCAACGGTGTCCGTGCCTCATCAATCAGAGTTGAGTCAACTTCGTCAACAATTGCAATCTGCCTATGCTTTTGGACTTGCTCAGCTGTAGACATCTTCATGTTATCACGAAGATAATCAAAGCCGAATTCTGCAGTTGTGCCATAAAGAACATCGCACTTGTATGCAATTTGTTTTAATTGAGGAGGCTGCATGTGATGAGGATGTATCGCGCCAACTGTCAATCCCAACATGCGGAAAAATGGAAACGTCCAGTCGCGGTCACGTTGCACGAGATAATCATTGACAGTAACAACGTGCACCTGTTTTCCGACGAGCGCTGCAAGGTAGCAGGCAAGTGGGGCAACAATCGTTTTACCTTCGCCAGTTTTCATTTCTGCAATGCGACCTTCATATAAAACCACTGCGCCGATCAACTGCACGTCAAAAGGACGGGCGCGAAATGGCGGTTTGGATTTTGGATAAATTTTTCGCACCGCAGCGTAGAGTGCATGAGGAATATCTACAAATTTCCACGAGGGAATTGGTTCACTAGAACCAAGAAACTCCCCTGTCGGAGGATGTGCTTCGGTTGCATCCATCACTGCCTTGGTTTCTTCATAGAGTTTTCTTGCGCCATCATCAAGGAGCGATGGGTCAAACTCATGAATTGGATCAAAAATATTTCTGATGCCAACAGACCTGTCCATCGATTCTCTTGCGACTGCAAATGCTTCTGGAATCAAATCCGTTTCGGTTTCTTTTCCGTTTGCGATCCGATCACGAAACTCATCTGTTTTTGCGCGTAATTCTTTGTCCGTAAGAACCACTGTTTCGGATTCAAGTGCTGAAACTTGATCCACTAATTTCATGTATCGTTTGACAAGCCTGTCATTGCGGCTGCCAAAGAGTTTTCGACCAATTGTACCTACTACGGGAACGCCCATGCGTGACCTCACTTTTTATCTAATATTGAATGTAATAAATGGAAACTTGCGATCTTTTTGATCGGCTTACAACGAAATCTATCGGCCAGATGGGGGTGGTAAATTCTGCAGTTCCATATTGAGTCCCGAGAGAATTGGATTCTTGTGTGTTACAAAAGAGGGAACGGTATTCCTATTTTGTAACTGAAAGTCATATGGCTCCAATTCAAAGGCAATATGAGAAGTTAATCCACCAACAACGACGGTGAGGACTGTTTGGGTGGATGCTGGCATCGCCATGGCTGTTGTGCCGAGGCAGCAAAAAACCACCAAGAGCATGGCGAGTCGATTTGTACGATCATTTCGCATCCGTAGATTATACCTTGCTTTTCGATTTATCCAAATGCCCTTGTATTCTGGACCTGACCCCAAAAGGGGATATCATTGGAAGTCCAGAAGAGCACTAGAACAAATAAGAAGTCAGTGTGTACCGTGCAAAGCGTGAGGATCTATATCAAAAGGCACCATTAATTCGCTCTTGGTCTCTGTATGATGTGGCACATGGATCAAATTTACCTCAAAATTAACGAGATGAACTGCGCCGCATGCAGTTCGAGCGTTGAAAAAGCACTTTTATCTATAAATGGGGTGGATTCTGTGGCAGTCGCATTTGCCACAGGTAGAGGAACAGTCAAGGGAACCAATCTTGATGGGGAAGAACTCGCCCGAGTCGCAACTGCCGCTGGTTATCCAACTACTGTCAAAGATGAGGGTATTGATCCTGCCAAGATGGCAACGGAAATTGAACAACGTCAAAAGAAAAATGCTTCTGATTGGAAACGCCGCGCGATCCTTGGTGTAGCTATTTGGGCTCCATTTGAAGCACTTCATTGGAGTGCGGGAACCCTCGGTATTGAGGGTCCATGGATTCCGTGGATTATGTTTACCGCATCAACTGTTTCGATGATTTTAGTTGGCAGTGGTTTTTTTACTTCTGCATTTGCAGCGGCCAAAAGATTACAAACGAACATGGATACGCTCATTTCCATCGGCGCATCTTCAGCGTACTTCTTTTCTTTGTTCGTCTTTGCCTTCGACACAGACCATTCAATGTACTTCATGGAAGCAGCCGCTCTGCTCGCCATTATCAGTATTGGACACTGGATTGAAGCAACTTCTTCTGCAAAGGCTGGCTCTGCTATTCGCGAGCTCCTTCGCATGCAACCTGATGTTGCAGAACTTGTCAACACTGACGGCTCAACAAGTGAACTACCAACCGGTGAAGTAGAAGAAGGTATGAAACTTCTTGTTCGTCCTGGAAGTCGCATTCCCGTTGACGGCTATGTTATTGATGGGGCAAGTGAAGTTGATGAGTCAATTGTCACTGGCGAACCTCTTCCCGTTGCGAAAACAAATGGCGACATCCTTATTGCTGGTTCGATGAACACATCTGGCCAACTCATCCTTATAACAAACGTAGACGGTCGCCACACAACTGTATCTCGGATTGCACAGCTTGTCACGAATGCTCAATCGAGCAAAGCTGGAGTGCAACGACTTGCAGACAAAGTGTCGAGTGTTTTCGTACCAATCGTCCTTGCAATTGCATTTGTAACTGTCATTGGATGGATCATTGCAGGTGATACTGAAACAGGTATTGTTTCTGCTGTCACAATCCTAGTAATCTCATGCCCGTGCGCACTTGGACTTGCAACACCTATGGCAGTGATGGTCGCAGCGGGTGAATCAAGTTTGCGCGGCATCTTGGTAAAAGACGCCGGTTCACTTGAACTTGCTGGCAAAACAGTCACGTGTATTTTTGACAAAACAGGTACACTCACTCTTGGCAAACCAATTGTTGAACAAGTCGTCCCCGAAAGTGATTACACTGAACATGAACTTATCAGGATCGCCGCTTCTGTAGAAACGCCTAGTGAGCATCCAATTGCAACTGCAATTGTCCATGAAGCAAACAAACGAAATATAGAAGTGCCAACAGTCGCCAACTTTTTAGCAACGCCTGGCATTGGAGTGTCTGGTGTAGTTGACGGAAGAAAAATTTCAGTACTAAGAGATGATGCTGCAACCTGCCGTGTTGAGGCAGATGGTTCCTTCATTGGTCGAATTTCTGTTACAGATGAAATTCGCAAAGATGCAAAAGATACGATTGCTCGCTTAGGTGCACTTGGAGTTGAAGTTCACATGCTCTCGGGTGATCGAAATGAAAATGCCATTGCAGTTGCGAAGGAAGTTGGGATCAAACCAGCACATGTTCACGCAGAGGCATCACCAAGTGAAAAAACTCAAATTGTTTCAGGTCTTCCACGGCCTTCAATGATGGTTGGCGATGGCATAAATGATGCCGCCGCACTTGCCGCTTCAGATGTCGGGGTTGCAATCGCCTCCGGTACAAATGTTGCTATGGAATCCGCTTCTATCATTATCCCATCAGATTCCATTGAATCTGCCGCAGAAGCTGTCTCAATTGCAAGAGACACCTTGAAAACAATAAAACAAAACCTAGTTTTCGCATTTATGTATAACGTCGCTGCGATACCCCTTGCAGCCTTTGGAGTTCTCGGACCCCACGGACCTCTCATAGCAGCTGCGGCAATGGGTTTTAGTGATGTTACTGTCATTGGAAACGCCATTTTGCTCAAACGAAAATTACGCCGCCGCCGTATCAACGAAATAGTGCAATAGTCCCCTAGAAATAGCCGTTATATCCTCAGCCCATTTTTTTACACATCAATTGGAGTCTCATCTATGCAAAGCAGTACGCTGAAAAAATTAGACACAAAAAAATTTGATGAGTGGAAGGCGCAACACCTTCTCAATCGTGCGGGATTCGGGGGCACAGAACGACAAATATCAATACTTACAAAAATGGGGCTAGACAAGGCTGTTGAATATATTGTTGAGTATGCACGAGTGAATGACCCCTCTCCTGTCCTACCAGAAGATTTTGACCATAACATCATGCGTCCACGATCGAACAGTGACCAGCAGATGGTTCAAAAAGCTAGAAAAGGTGGAGACGAAGTAACGCTTGAAAAGTTCCGACAAGAGCGACAACGAAGGCAACGCGCCGATCGAAAACAAATCGCTGAAATGGAAGAGTGGTGGCTCAAGCGATTGATAGAAACTCCACGTCCACTTGAAGAAAAACTCACCCTCTTTTGGCACGGACATTTCGCAACAGGGTATCGAACTATCGAAAATAGTTTTCACATGTACCAGCAAAATGCTTTTTTTCGAACTCATGCGATGGGGAACTTCAAAGAAGATTTAGTGCGTGGCATTGTGCATGATCCAGCGATGATTCAATATTTAAATAATCATCAAAACAAGAAAGAATCCCCGAATGAAAATCTCGCTCGTGAACTTATGGAACTTTTTACGCTAGGCGAAGGCGAAGGGTACACTGAAGATGACATTAAAGAAGGTGCACGAACACTGACGGGCTATACATTCGAAGACGATGCATTCTCCTTCCGGTCGCGATTGCACGATACTGGATCTAAGACAATTTTTGGTCGCCACGGGTACTTTGATGGTGACGACTTTGTCAATTTGATTTTTACAAGACCAAGCGCTTCAACATTTGTGATTTGGAAACTGTATCGTTTCTTTATTAACGATTTGCCACATGGTCCAACACCAGATGCTACAAAATATATAGGACAACTTGCTAGCGTATTCAAACGAACAAACTGGAGCATTAAAAGTGTTATGAAAGCGATGCTTCTTTCTGAGCATTTTTATGACGAGGTGAACATTCGATCAATCATCAAGAGCCCAATTCAATTGATCGTCCAAGCGATGAGAACGATTGATCCTCCCGACCGAAAGAAATTATTGCGAACGCTTTCACTTGCTTCTAATTTGATGGGCCAAAAACTTTTCGCACCCCCTTCCGTCAAGGGCTGGGATGGCGGAAGAGCATGGATTAGCACATCGACCATGTTTATGCGTCAGAACACACTTCTCTTTTTAATCACAGGGCAACGTCCAGATGGCTACGCGTGGGATGCTGATGCCACTAAATATGATGCAATCTCTTTATTAGGCGGAAGAACAAAATCTCCAAAACAAGCTGTGCGATACTTGCTTACAAATGTACTTTGCAATCCCAACATTCAACAAGAACGAGAAGACTCGCTTCTTGATTACTTAAAAACACAACATAACGTGATAAACAATCGAACAGTGACTGGCTTACTTACGTTAATTACTGCAATGCCGGAATATCAACTCAGTTAAGGAATTACGAATGACACATCATCATCCACATGAAGACGAAAACGTAAGCACTGGAAATGAAAACGCTTACTCCAGACGTTTATTTATGCAGCAAGGCATGGTTTTTTTGTCCATGGCAACAACTGTTCCGTCCTTTTTACAAAAATCAGCACATGGAATTATGTTACCAGTGGGTTCACTTGTCACATCTCAAGCAGGCATACCAGATGATCGGGTGCTAGTTGTAATCCAACTAGCAGGAGGAAACGATGGACTAAACACAGTTGTACCTTATGGCTCAAGAGATTATTACAACAATCGTGCTCAAATTGCAATTGGTGCGCCGGGCAGTTCTCGAAATAATGCAGGAAGTGCACTGACTGTATCAGGGGGTGCAAACGAAGGCATTGGCTTACACCCAAATTTAACTGGACTTCGAGAACTTGTTGACAATGGACAAGCTGCCATTATTCAAGGTGTTGGGTATCCCAATCCAAACCGATCTCACTTTACATCAACAGATATTTGGCAGACTGGCAACCATTCCGCACAGGGATATGGGTGGCTTGGAAAATACTTTGATAACACATGCGCAGGTAAACCAAATCCAAAAGGTTCGATCGCTATAGGTCCAAAAGCACCACTCGCTCTGCACGGAAAAACACAAAAAGCAGTGAATTTCGAAACTGAAGATCTCTTCAAATGGGCAGGAAAAGTTGGTGATGACTCGCTCGCTTCAACGTATGACGATATTAACCGAAGAGAAACTATGCAGGGAGTTTCTAAAAACGGCCAATTAGATTTTCTTGTTCGAACCTCTTTGGATGCGCAAGTCTCCTCAGACCGAATCCGTAAGGCAGTTCAAAAGCAACCCTTGGTAAAATATCCTGACGGGGAGCTATCACAACAATTGCAAATGATCGCCTCAATGATTCGTGCTGATCTTCCCACACGTGTGTATTACGCAAGCCTTGGAGGATTTGATACACATGCGAACCAATTGAACTCGCACGCGAATCTCATGAGACAAATTGGTGATTCACTCAACGCTTTCCAAAAGGATATCTCTGCGCAAGGCAACGGCGGAAAAGTATTGACAATGATGTTCAGTGAATTCGGAAGACGAGTTGCACAAAACGGTTCAGCAGGAACAGATCATGGAACTGCGGCTCCAATGTTTTTAATTGGGGACATGGTAAAACCCGGGTTGCTAGGTACGCACCCATCACTTACGAAACTTGACGAAGGCGATTTGATTCACAACACTGACTTTAGGCAAGTGTACGCGACAGTTCTCGACGACTGGATGGGTGCCAACGACAAAGTGATTCTTGGAAAAGCATACTCCAAAGCTAATGTATTGAAATGAATTTAATTCAATTGACCCCACCTCAATTAAGATTGGGTTGAATAATTGTAAAAACTCCGCTTATTTGAACATCTTCAATCACTTGAAGTTCGCCATTTCCCCACATAATTTCTAATTTTTCAGGATACCTATTTAATGGAAATGTAAAAATAGGATCAACAGAAGCAGAAGATTGAAATCCCCCACCACTATGTTTCCACCTTGAAACAACAGTGCCATCATCAAGCGTAATTTTTAATGTTGCACCCATCGCCCGTCCTTCGAGATGAACAGTCAATGGTTTTCTGCCAACTGCATCGTTTTGCAATATGCGAACGGGGCCACTTCGCTCTACAACAATGACATCGGTATCGCCATCACCATCAAGATCGCCAAAAACCGCAGCTCGATCACGATAAACTTTTGTGCCTAGGGTTGAGTTTACTTTAATAAAACGATCACCAACACGAGACATCCATAACATCGGTTGCTCGCGTTCACTATCCATGGTTGCGGCTGTTGCTTCTGGGTAGACATGTCCATTGACAACAAGCAAGTCTTCATCGCCATCCAAATCAAAATCATGAAACCCACACGACCATCCAAGTAGCGTTCGGCTCAATAAACCTAATCCATAAAGTTTTGTCCGATCTTCAAAATACAAGCCATTATTAATATGAAACGTATTTGTGTCACTTGAAAAATTTGTTGTAAAAAAATCAGGGCTACCACTGCCATCAACATCGGCAACAGCGATCCCCATTGTTGCTTGCATTGACCCATCTCCATTTGCTGCTGCGCCTGTTTGCAACGCAACATCATCAAACGTTGTTCCCTTAGAACCCTGATTGATAAACAAGTTATTTGCCATCGAATCGTTTCCAACATAAATATCTTGCAAGCCATCTCCATTTATATCGAGAATTACAACGTTCAATGAAAATGCAGGTGGTGCATTTAACCGCCACTGATCTGTAACATCTACAAAAGTGCCGTCACCGACATTTTCGTACACAATATCTTTTTCTGGATTCAAGCCATGAGGTCCACCAAGTACCGAAACCCCCTTGTATTTCGCCCTTGGTGGAGAATTTTGCACACTGAATTCAAGGTAATTGCATACATACAAATCAAGGTCGCCGTCATTGTCTAAGTCGCCAAACGCTGCACTTGTACCCCAGTGTTGATCGCCAACTCCAGCTTGCTTAGTAATATCTGTAAATGATTTACCTTCATTATTTATCAACAAGACATTTGAACCAAGACACGTGACATACAAATCTTCGTATCCATCCCCGTTCACATCACCAATTGCAACACCATTTGCCCACCGATTGAGGTCGACACCTTTTTCTTTAGTCACATCTTGAAATGCAATTGATCCATTACTTATATTTTCATACAAACGACATGGTTGGTCGGAGGCATTGACAACAAACAAATCTAAATCGCCATCATTGTCATAATCAAATAATCCAAGACCGGTTCCGTTTACCTCAATGATTTGCTTAGAATCATCATTTCCACAAACTGTTGGCACGATCGAGGTTTCAATTTCGGTAAATGCAAATGGTGTGATATGTTTTTGTTCGTCAACAACTTCACAACCAACAAGGCACAGTAAAATAATTGGCAAGCACTTCATTCTGGAAAACTCGTGTTGTGTATATTTTGTAAAAAGCGTTTTTGCGCCTCTTTAGATTTCAATAAATACTCCCTGAACAAAGACATGTCCTCATTTCGATAAGTGTTTGACAATCTAAACCACGCTTCGTATAAATCAGGATCTAGTGTCAGTGCTTCCAAATACAAATCTCTTGCCTTGTTCACCTTATTTTCAAAAACCCTTACATCTCCCAATCTCGCCTTTGCTTTTGCTATGCCTTTTGGATTTTTCTCTTGAGCAGCAATTGACTTCAAATAAAACCCCTCTGCTTTTTCATAATTACCTGACTCCACTGCGAGTAACCCAAGGGCAAACAGAGAATCTCCTTCATTTGGATATAGCTGTAGGAATTTTTTGAATACTTTCCTAGCTTCATCTATCTCGCCCAAGTAATAATAAGACCATCCTAAAAAGTGGAGAGTAGGCGGATATTGACTAGTATCTCCTTCAGAATTGGTTGATTTCTCAAACCATTCCACTGCTTTTGTATATTTTTTTTCTTTGTGATAGCTCAAGCCCATTAAAAACAAGGGTTGGGGAGATTCCCCGTTGCGTTCCATATATTGCTGTAATTGGACTCTCGCGCCTCCAGTTCTCTCTCCTTGAATCTGTTGATAGTGCGTTTTTAACGTAGAATCAAGGGTTACAGGCTGAATTGGTTGTTTTTCACATCCCCAAGAAAGTAGGAATATTATTAATAACAGCGATTTTTTAGTTCGAAATGGGTGCTTTATGGAGTACATTGGATGCAACTGATTAGATAGTTCTATCGTATCTAGTATGTGAGCAAAGAAAGAGAGATATCTATGAAATATCCTAATTTCAGTCTATTAACATCTTTTAGTATCTGCATTGTTACAGTAATGGCAAATACTGCATTCTCTTTCGATATACAGCCCAGAGCTGGATACCCCCTCCCAACGCTAAGCACAGATCAATTATTACGTTTTGAAATAGGTAAAACTTCCTTTAATGAAGATTTAACTATCGAAGGCGGGCTTGGCCCTATTTTCAACCAAACGAGTTGTGGCAGTTGTCACAACAATCCTGTTGGCGGAGCAGGTTCACAAACTGTCACCCGTTTTGGGTTCATTGGGAAAAAAGGTGGCTTCGACCCATTAGCAGACCTTGGTGGTTCACTCCGCCAAGCCGAAGCGATCAGTGACGAGTGTGCGGAAATTGTACCGCCCGAGGCAAACGTCATTACGCTTCGCGTTACAAACAGCGCACTTGCATTTGGACTCATTGAAGCAATTAGCGACGCTGACCTTCTCGCAAATCGAGATGCACAACCAGCACCACAACGTGGCAGCGCACACATGGTGTCAAACTTTGAAGATCCAAATGGCGATCTGCATGTTGGTCGTTTCGGCTGGAAAGCCCAAGTCGCATCTGTTCTTACATTTTCATCTGACGCTTCTCAAAATGAAATGGGGTTAAGTAACCGCTTCCTTCCTTTTGACAATGCGCCAAATGGGAATGAAGATCTTCTTGCAAACTGTGACACTGTTGCAGATCCCGAAGATGGACCCGATGCAGAGGGATATGACTTCATCGATCGCGTTACTGACTTCCAACGATTCTTATCTCCGCCACCACAAACTCCACAAACTGGAATGCACGGCGAGAACGTATTCAATACTATTGGCTGCAACGTTTGCCACACACCGCAATTCACAACAGGGAACAATCCTGAAACCGAAGAACCACTTCGCAACATTACAGTTCGACCATACGGCGACTTCTTATTGCATGACATGGGTATTGCAGGCGACGGCATCGTACAAGGGGATGCAAACGGCCAACAGCTAAAAACTCCACCACTTTGGGGGGTTGCGTACCGAGATCCACTTTGGCATGACGGGCGCTTTGGTGCAGGCACTATTGACTCACGAGTTCGTGATGCAATTGCTGAACATGGCGTTTTTGGCTCACAAGGTTTACCGTCAGCGGAGGCGTTTGACGCGTTGAGCGGAGATGACCAGAACGCTTTAATCACATTCCTTCGATCTCTAGGTCAAGTTGAATTTGACAGTGATTCGGATGGTGATGTCGAACTCAATGATTTTCATGGATACAGCGACACCATTGGATTTCAACCTTGCTTTGGCCAATCAGTAACCCCTAATGATCCTTGCGCAATCCACGATATCAATCAAGATGGCTTAGTAGATTTAAATGACTTTGATTTTTTCCTACTTGCATACGATGACGAGCTTGCTGATTGCAACGCAAATGACGTTGCAGACTTGCTTGACATCCTTCTTGGTGAAGCAGATGTTGATAACAACGGTGTGCTTGATGTTTGCCAAGGTTGCACAGGCGATTTTAATGGTGACAATGCTCGTGGTATCGATGATTTACTCGTTATAATTGATGCTTGGGGAATATGTTCTTCTTGTGCTGCAGACATCAACAGTGATGGTGTAGTTAACGTAATTGATCTTCTTTACATCGTAGGAAACTGGGGACCATGTCCATGATTCTAACTACATTTATTGTTACACCATTATTACTAAACGGTGGATTCGCCAACTTTACAAACCAAACGGATGCTCGATTGATTTGCGATCCAAGTGTTGGAATTAGCGACAACGAAGAAAAAGATTACGCATGGGGCGATGTAGACCTTGACGGTGATATTGACCTTGTGTGCGTACGCAAACAACCCTTTACTTCTGAAGGGAGAAACATCAACATTCTCTTTATGAATGAAGGCGGTTCTCTTGTGGATCGAACTGCAGAATATGCAACCGCTACTGACGTCGCTGGAGACAACGGTTTTCTTACGCCAACAAACGACCGTGACGTTGTGTTGCATGACCTTGATCTAGATGGTTGGCTTGACATAGTGACTGTTACTACTTTGACTGATAATTCCACAAAGGCTTTATCCCACCCGCGAATTTATATGAATCTTGGTGAAGTGGATGGCATTTGGCAAGGATTCCGTTTTGAAAATGCACGCATTCCACAAATGCACAATACCGCTGGACCACGTTTTTGTAGTCTTGCTATTGATGACCTTACAGGAGACGGATACCCCGATCTCTACTTTGGTGACTACGACAGTGGATCCACCCAAATCTTCGACTTCAATAACCGACTTTTGATCAACGATGGAAATGCGTACTTTACTGATGAGAGCACACAACGAATGGACAGTGATATGTTGCTTTCAGCATTTGGCGCGGCGAGTTCCATCGCTGATATGAATGGTGATGGCGTACTTGATATTGTGAAGCAAACTTCACTCAACCCTCCGCAACATGTTGCCATTACATACAACGACCCATCAAATGAAGGATACTTCAACGGGTATGACATCATCGATCAATTAGCACCTTACTTTGTGACTGTCGGTGATCTCAACGGTGACGGTAGGCAAGACCTTGTTGTTGTAGATGACGGCTCAGATACGTACTACTTGAATACTGGAAACGGCGGAGATGGTTTTGCAAATTTTGACGCCTTTACGTGCGAAAACAGTGGAGGCTTTGGAGGAAATGCACTCATCCGAGACTTAAACAATGACGGACATCAAGATGTGATTATCACAGATGTTGATGTTGACATCTCTGGTTGTACACGCACATCACTCATTTATAGAAATCTAGGAGATGCCCCAAACATTACCCTTGATGAACAGTATGTTGGAATCAGCGATAGTGAACTCCAAGGCGTTCATGATGTAGCAGTCTTTGATATCAACGGTGACGGATGGCTAGATATGGTCATGGGCAGATGTGATTCAACTGAAATTTGGATTCAGGATGCACCAACTGGTGTGATTTTCTCCTATCCAAATGGACTACCTGGATTCGTTCTTCCGAACCAAACCACCACATTTACAGTCAATGGTGAAGCTGTCGGTGGTGGTACTATTGATCCATCTACAGCAACCATAACCGTTCGAAAAGATGGTACGCAAACAGAATTTCCACTTAGCCCATTAGGAAACGGTCTGTTTGAAGCAAACCTTCTAGCTGGCGATTGCGCTACCGAATTAAATTTCTTTATAACTCTCTCGCTCACAAGCGGTGGCACATTTACTGATCCACCTACTGGATGGTTCAATGTCACAGTGGGTGAAGGTACAAACATCCTCTTCCGTGATGAGATGGAAGGCGATGTAACTGCGTGGTCAGTCATCAACAGTAGTGGGCTCTCTACGGGTGCGTGGGAACGCGTAGATCCAAATGGCACTATTTACAACACCGAGATGGCTGCACCTGAAGATGATGCGACAGGTGGTACTCAAAATGTGCAATGCTTCGTCACTCAAAACGGTGAAGTTGGTGGCTCAGCAGGATCCGCTGATGTCGATGGTGGTTCTACAACTCTTGTCTCACCACTCCTCGATGTTGCGGGAACAGATGGAATCATATCGTACGCACGTTGGTTCTTTGACAGCCAAACACCTGACTCGCTCAAAACATATGTCAGCAACGATGATGGGAATACATGGACATTTGTTCATGAAACGAATGGAACAAATTCTTCTTGGGAGACGGTTAGTTTCTCAATTGGTTCGTACATCAACCCGACAAATGAAATGCGAATTGCATTCGTTGCTGAAGATACAAGTCCAGCAAGTATCGTTGAAGCTGGCATCGACAATTTTCAACTTGAGACCATCGATTGTGGAAACTCAATCTGCCTCGGAGATGTCAATATGGACAACCTAGTAGATATAAGTGACCTTCTTGCAATCATTGATGCATGGGGGAGCGACGATCAATCAGCAGATATTGATGGCGATGGCTCTGTAACAGTTAAAGATTTGCTTATACTTGTAGGAAATTGGGGATCCTGCACCCAATAAACCATGAATATTTTAGAAATACCCCTGAATCTGTTAGCCCTACCTCATTTTTTAGGCTATTCTGAGGTGTTCAAGGAAAAGGAATCCCCATGTCAAAACATATCATGACTATCGCTGCTCTTGGTACTACCCTCACGGGATCAGTATTACTAGCCCACCAAGACGATCCTAAAATCAATGATCGCCAGCCTGCAGTCATTGCTCCTGCATATCGAGCAGATCAACAACCTGGAGAAAACCGTTCCCTCGGATTCGATTCAGAAAATGTTCAACTCAAATCATGGCTACCTTTAGGGTCACTTGATGGTGCAGATACTGGCAACGATTGCTGGGGATATGTTTCACCATCAGGGCGTGAATACGCGCTCATGGGAACAAGTAGCAGTACAGTGATTGTCGAAATAACAAACCCTGGTGATGCACAAGTCGTCGCCACGCTTTCGGGGCCAAACAGTCTTTGGCGCGATATTAAAACCTACGGAACGTATATGTACTGCGTCAGCGAGGGTGGCGGTGGCATTCAAGTCTTTAACCTGGCAAACATCGATAATGGAAATGTTCAAACATTAAACTCGGCTGGCTCTGGCTCTACACACAATGTCGCCATTGACACAGAAAGTGGATTCCTCTATCGAACCGGTGGGGTAGCGGATGGCATGTACATCTACAGTTTGGCAAATCCAGCAGCACCCGTACAAGTTGGCTCTTGGACAGACCGCTATATTCACGATGCTCAAGTCGTCACCTACACCGATGGACCCTACGCAGGACGACAAATTGCATTTTGTTGCGGAGGTTTTAATAATGGTTGGAACGATACAGGCCTCACAATCGTTGACGTCACGAACAAATCAAATCCTTTTGTTGTTGGACAATCGTATTACAGTGGTGCACAATATTCGCATCAAGGGTGGCTCTCTGAAGACCGAACGCTCTTCTACCTCAATGATGAGTTAGACGAACAGTACAACGGAACACTCACAACAACCCGAGTACTCAATGTTGAAGATCTATCAAACCCATATTTAACAAGCACATTTACAAGTGGATCAACATCAATTGACCACAATTTGTATACCCATAATGGCATGATCTTTGAAGCAAACTATCGATCCGGCTTACGCGTCTTTGATGCGTCAAATCCAACAAATCCTGTGCAGTATGGTTATTTTGATACCTATCCAAGCAATGACAACGCGAGTTTTAATGGCTTGTGGAATGTTTATCCATACTTCCCAAGTGGAACTGTCATAGGCAGTGATCTTGAAAGCGGATTGTTTGTGTGGGAACTCGGCATTCTTGATCCTTGCACGTTACCAATCGGAACTTGTGCGACAGATGTCACGGGTGATGGCTTTGTCGATGTTGCTGATCTCCTTGGTGTCATTGACAACTGGGGCGATTGTGGAGATGGGACGTATCGACCCGAGGGCGATGTTGATGGCAATTGCTGCGTCGATGTTTCTGACTTACTTGCAATCGTAGACGGCTGGGGATCAGAATGTGTTGTCACAGGTGCATGTTGTGCAAGCGATTTCACTTGCTCAGAACTCAGCGAAAACAACTGTTCAGAAATAGGTGGAAGTTACTATGGTGATGAGACTACCTGTGCAAGCACAACCTGCCCTGGAGCTGGTGACGAAGCCGCGACAGCAATGACAGCGCAAGTCGGTCAAAACGCATACGAAACTAATTCAGCAACTCCAAGCAGCCCTGAGCCAAATGATTCCATGTGTGATGGAACCTATCTAAATTGGGAAAACTCACAAGACATCTGGTTTGCTTGGAACGCAAGTTTCTCAGGGAACGCACACTTCACTACGTGTGATCCTTCGAGCTATGACACTTCGATGGTGTTATATCAGGGTAACAGCGACAACCAAGTCGCATGTAATGGTGATGGCAACGGTGATAGTGGTTGCCAATCGTATTACTCTACGATTGATCACACCGTCCAAGCAGGAACGACCTATTACATCCGAATTGGTGGATGGCAAGGCGCCACTGGCAACGGAACGCTTACAATCGAGTAAAGAATGTATAAAACCACACTCATAACGCCTTGCTTTGCAAGGCGTTATGCATTTGGGCTTTTGCTTTTTAAATAATGCGGGTGCGGGTGCGGCAATTCTGGTGGGACTTTGAGATGAACCAAGTACGTCGATGCATCCTCTTCTTCCTTGTCGTGTTTTTTTACTTGACACTAAAAATAAACTACCTCGTAGGCAGTTTATTTACACCGAAAATCCTGAAAAAAGGCACAGTCTTAAAAAATGGAAAAAAAGTTCGAGAATGCGTTTTTTCCTTCATAGGGTTGCATACTTTTTTACACGCAAGTCCAACTCTCGCCGTAAGCACACCGACTGCAACAGCTTGTCCAGCGGCAGGAAGAAGTCCACCAATCGATGGTACCTTTGAGGAAAGCCATTGTGCTGCGTGTTCGCTTGCATCTGCAAACACGACAGCCACTGCAATTTGACGAATCAGTCTCAACGTACCAGCTGTTGCAGGACGTAAGCCATATTCAAAAGCAATTCGTTTAATCAGTCGCACTTGTCGCCATGCAACAATACCACTATCTATAAGCGGCCAAGGGGAGAGCCCAACAACAGCACCTACAATCGCTGCTTCTGTAGCAATAATTTTATCTACTTTCGAATCAATCGAAGAGAATTCCATTTGCAGTTTACTGTTCACATCTTCAACTGTCTCATGATCGTGCACTTCACCAAGCCAATGTCTTGCTCTTTTACGAAGCAGGTGAATATCATCTCCTTGCATTGCAATTTCAAGCCGATCAACTTTACATACCTGCAGATACCCACACAGTTCATATCCAAGTAGATACACCACGCCAAAAGCAACGAACAGCACTCCTGTAAGTGTGAGCCAGCCAGCAGAACCGTTTGCATCAAATGCGTCTGATACTACGTGTACGCACCAAAGCAAAGATATAGAAATCAACACAATAATTCCACCTAAGAAGCATGAATATAACGCTATACGACGCATCACAACAAGGGTATTGGGTAAAACTGGCACACGATTTCACACAAAATTGTTTGATCGGTCGATAGTAAAGGAAAGGAAACAAAACATGTCTGAAAACGAAAACAAAAGTTGTTGCTCCGCTGGAAAATTTCCATGTAAATGTTTGTACGCAGTACTTCATATTCTCATCTTAACTTGCATGGCGACGTCACTATGGCAAATTGCTGGCGCTTTAACAGACAAGTAAATCATGAATCTCAATTTTCCGCTTTTTTGTACAAATGACGAACAAGTTTCAGGACTTAAAATTTGGACAATCGGCACAGTGGATCACGGGCATGGTACATGCGTTAGTGATTTAATTCCTTGCGACAGTGTGCGGCTTGCTGAAACTGCGCCTGGAGGAGTCTACGACTGGCACCCTGCTCCAAGGAAACAAATGGTCGTCACGCTTGGTGGAACGATTGAGTTTACATTTGGCAATGGGGAAATACTCATTGTAAAACCAGGCGATGTTTTTTATGCAGCGGATGTCGAAGGACGTGGTCACAAATGGCGCATCATCGGCGACGATCCTTGGCGCAGGTTATATGTACATATTGAAAAACCCCCAGTGACGTAGTATGTTTTTTAATAAACGGACTGGCTGTCAATCGTCAAAGTGATGTTCAACTGCTTCCACTTTTTTGGATGCAGCTGGGTCTGGAGTAACCTTTGCTGGTGGTAAGTCGGAAGTTTTTTGTTGCTCAATTTCTCTATTCGATTGCCGCTCTGCCTCTACATCAATATCGTCAGCAATTCCTTTAATGCCTTTTTTGAACTCAATGATGGATTTACCAAGGTTTCGGCCAACCTCTGGCAGGCGTTTTCCAAAAATTATGAGCCCAATGACAAGCAGTATTGCAATTTCTGAATAACCAGGCAAGCCCAATAAAGCGAGGATTTGAGTTGCAAAAATTGTATCAATCATAATAAAGCTCTTTTCTAGTTAGGTCTCAGTGGTCAGAATGTGTACTCTAGCACCCATCGTCTATTCTATCGACGACATTTGGGCAGAAACCTTGATTCTAGTCGATGAATCCAATAATCATGAGAAAGACACTATCAATTATCGTTTTGCTCGCTCTCACTGCTTGTCAGAGTACACAAACCGCACCAAAGGCTGAAAAAAACACAGAACCAGAGTACTCTAAACCACTGCTTTCTGGACACCCCGCGCTTGAATTAATTCCAAATGCACAGTGGCCTGATGTTGGTAAAGCATGGGAAGACCGTGATTTGTTCTTACGAGATTCCCTCGACAATTCTATTACATGGTTCGACGCTCCTTCTAGCAAACAATGGTTTCCTATTGAAGGCATCACGCACCAACAAGCTAAAAATTCTGTGGTTGCAATTCGAAAATTACTCGCAACGAGTAGAACAAAGAACGAGTTCCTTTATAAATTAGAAACGGATTTTGAAGTGTACCGTTCAGTAGGCTGTGATGATGAGGGAACAGTTTTATTCACTGGCTACTACTCTCCAGACTTTTACGCATCAACAAAACCATCAAGAAGATACAACGCTCCGCTCTACACTCGACCCTCTGATCTTATGACCGACCCCGCAAGTGGCGAACCACTTGGTCGAATACTCAGTGACGGCACAATCACGACATGGCCATCTCGAAAAGAAATTAAATCAAGCAACTTATTCAACGGAAACGAACTCGTCTGGGTTGAAGATGATCTTGATGCATATATTATTCACGTAAATGGTTCTGCAAGGTTACGTCTCGACAGCGGTGAATTGATGTACATAGGCTACGCCGGAAAAACTGACAGGCAATACACGGGACTCGGTGCCTCTGTCTTAGAAGCAGGACTTCTTCCAACAAATAAACTGAGTTTACGAAACATCCGACGTCTCTACGATCGGAATCCAAAACAAGTAAACACGCTCATCGATAAAAATGAATCGTATGTGTTTTTCAAGGAATACGACGGCGGCTCGTGGCCGGCAGGTTCACTTGGTGTTCCTGTCACTGCAAAGAGAACTATTGCTACGGATAAAAAAATCTTTCCTCGCGGCGGTCTTGTGCTCGTGGATACGAAGGTCCAATCGCTCACTGGAGAAACCCAAACATTCACACAGTTTATGGTGGATCAAGACACAGGCGGTGCAATTCGTGCACCCGGTCGAGCAGATCTTTTTATGGGTATTGGACCTACAGCAGGAATTAAAGCAGGAAACCAATACGCTGAAGGAAATTTGTACTACATTTTCCTCAAGCAAGATTCAATCGCAGCAGTCCAAAACTAATGGCGGAGGCCAGGGGCGAACACCTTTTCCGTTTCGTTCATCACCATTCATTTTTGTCGTGCCATCAAAACCAATTCTGTTTTCAAAATAATGCATGTCACGGGATGGGTCAAAACTTGCGCAAAAATTGAAAAACACATCGCTTAGTTTAGTTTTTTCGATGTGATTATCAACTGCAAAGATCATCTTCACGTGATCGCCAAGCGATTTATTTGCAAGTGACAATGCTTTTGCGCCATCACCACTTTGTTGTTTTACAACTGAAATAATTTCTATTCCATTTCTAGAAGTTGCACTTGTTGCATCAAATCCAATTTTGCCGCCAGATCCTATCTTCGGCGCAGCGTGGTCAAGGATATCGAGTGGACCTCGAACAACTTCGATGTCTTCTTGGATATCTATTCCACCAAGAATATCAAATACTTCTTGCTCGTTATGCACATCAACAGTTTCGTTCACAACCACAATAATCTTCGTCCAAGCAAGTTGTCCCGCACCCCAAATTGCGCACATAACTTTCCGAGCGTTGTCCGCGTACTGCGGTTTGATTTTTACAAAAAGACAGTTATGAAATGCGCCAAATCTCGGCAGATGATAATCAATAATGTCAGGAATCATCACCTGTAACAAAGGAAGCATAATTCGCTCCGTCGCTTTCCCTATGTAATAATCTTCTTGTGGAGGAGGACCAACAACAGTTACAGGAAAAACTGGATTTTTCCTGTGGGTCAAAGCAGTCACTTCTACCTTTGGATATCTATCTGGCATCGAATAAAAACCAGTGTGATCACCAAAAGGACCTTCAAATACCGCGCCTTCACCAAGGTCACCATCTTTGGGTTCCCAACCACATGGTCCACAATTTGTATTTACAAATCCTTCAATTACAAATTCACTATTGGCCGGCACCCAGAGCGGAACTGTTTTTGCACGGACTAGTTCGATCCCACCTTTGTTGAGATATCCCGCCATCAACAATTCACTCATACCCGGAGGAAGTGGCGCAGTTGCAGCGTACGGCAATACACTTTCACCACCTAAACAAATTGCAATTGGCATAGGTTCGCCCAGTTCTTTCCAAGACCGCCAATGTGCGGCGCCATCATGGTGAATATGCCAATGCATAGCAAGCGTCGTTGGACCTAATAATTGCGCTCGGTACATTCCAATATTGTGCGATTTTGGTTTTGACTCAAAACGATCGTCTGCATGAATCGTGTGCATACCTGCAAATGTGATATATCGACCTTCCCCTCCAGAAGTTCCTGACTGTTCAGGAGAAAAGTTATATCCCACTTTTCGCGGGTCACCATCTAATGGCCAACACTTAATGAGCGGCAAGCGGGTGAGATCAATTTCATCATTTACACCTAACTTCACAACCTCTTGACAACGTCCACTCCCTTTGCGGCGTTTAGGTTTCATCTTCAACAGAGGCTTGAATTGTTTTGCCATTGAAATCAACTCACGCATACCTGAAGGTGGCGAAGGGTTAACTAATGTTGCAATCGTTTTTGCTATCGATTCAAAACCACCCTCTTCGCACCCAAGCGCTTTCTCCATTCTTGCATAGGAACCAAAGACATTAATGCAAAGCGGAAAATCACATCCCTCAACATGTTCTATAAACATTGCTTTTCCACCCAAACATTCTCTTCCTTTATCGAAGTGTTCTGCTGTCAAACTAGCATGAGGAGATGGAGCAACTGCTTCAAGTTGCGCAAGAGCAGTCACTTCAAGAAAAGGAGAAACAGGATCAGTTATCCTAGTCAGTTCATCTTGTGATTCCAAATGATGAAGAAACGTTTGCAAACACTTGTAAGTCATCTGGGCATCATAACGCGGGTATACTTCACAGATATGTCTGCAATCAGCCTAAAAGATGTTTACAAAACATACCGAGGTAAAGTACATGCGCTTCGTGGAGTATCTATCGATGTACATGATGGCGAAATCTTTGGTTTGCTTGGTCCAAATGGCGCAGGAAAATCAACACTTGTCAAAATAATGATGACAATCATCCATGCCACTCGAGCTTCTGGCACCGTGTTAGATCTTCCAATTGGACATCTTGATGGGCTACGACAAATAGGATATTTGCCAGAACACCATCGTTTTCCTGAATATCTCACTGGAACGCAGGTTCTTCACTACTACTCCGCACTTTGTGGAGTTGATAGATCCACCCGTAAAAAACGTGCAACTGAATTACTCGATCGCCTCGGTCTCTGTGGCTGGGGAAAGAAACGAATTAATACATATTCAAAGGGGATGTTACAACGGCTTGGCATTGCACAAGCTTTAATGAATCATCCAAAACTTCTCATCCTTGACGAACCAACTGATGGCGTTGACCCCGTGGGGCGAAGAGAAATCCGTGATCTGCTTTCTGAATTAAAAGACGAAGGCCACGCGATTTTTCTCAACAGTCATTTATTAAGCGAACTTGAAATGGTATGCGATCGAGTTGCAATTATGGTTAAAGGAAAAGTAACCATGCAAGGGACAATCGACTCGCTCACAAATGCAAGTAAACGGATCGAAATTGAAATTGATTGCTCCCCCCCAGAATGGACGCGTGAAGCATTCGATAAAGTAGAAGGTCAAAAGATGACGAAACTAGGTGACGACTCCACTATTGTGCAACCGATGATCGATCGTCTTCGAGCTGAGCAATTCACAATTCGGTCTGTTAAACCCGTGCGAGAATCTCTAGAAGATTTATTCATGCGAGCGGTTGACCATATTGACAACCCCGGCAGCCATGGGAGTAAAGAATGAGATTATTCAAGGCAATGATCATTGATGCCTATCGTCAATTAAGTGCCGCGAAACTGTTTTGGCTAACACTTGGTCTTTCCATCTTGGTTGTTCTTCTTTATGGTTCAATAGGATTCAATGATGCAGGCATGACCATGCTCTTTGGTCTCTTCGAAGTGGAAAGTGAATTCATTACCGAAGGAAGCCCCTGGGCTAGGGGTCTCTACCTTGGCATTTACTCCAATTTTCTCATTACAATTTGGCTATCTTGGGTTGCAACTGTGCTTGCACTTATTTCAACTTGTTCCATTTTCCCAGATTTTGTAAGTGAAGGGTCGATCGAGCTTTCCCTTTCAAAACCCATCTCTCGGATTCACATTTTTGCAATGAAATTCTTTGTCAGCATGCTTTTTGTCATGCTGCAGGTTTCAATTTTCTGCTTTGGAATTTTTCTATGCGTCGGGCTTCGCATTGGAGAGTGGAATTGGATGATTTTCATTGCCATACCAATTGTTACACTTTTCTACAGTTACTTGTTTTCTATCACAGTTTTTACAGGAATGATTACAAAATCTGGAATAGCAGCATTATTGGTCACTGGTGTTTTTTGGATGGCATTATTTTCTGTAAGCCTCTCTGAAGGCGCACTAACTGCAATCGTCACAGGCGAAGAGGTTCAACTTGAGTTATACCGAGATGGAATTGAAAAACAACAAATCATGCTCGATGAAATCATCGCTAAATCTCCTGAAGATTTTCGAATTAAGAAAAAACAAGAACGAATTGATTATTTAATAACTGCAAATGAAGATGCTCAAGAATTACTGGGTAAAATCAGACCTTGGCAAACGGGAATTTCTTGGGCTCTTACTCTCCTCCCTAAAACATCTCAAACAATTGGGCTTCTTGACCGTTGGCTTAGTAATGAAGATGGTTTTGATCTTGCTGCAATCATGCGAGGTGACATGACTGAACTTGAAGCTATGGAAGAAATTGATTCAACAAGCCGCTTAGCACTTCGTCGAGAAACGAATAAACGAATGCAAAAAGAATATGATGGCCGGTCACTTTGGTATGTCGTTGGAACTTCTATTATTTTCGAAGGTTTAGTTCTTGGACTTGCATCGCTGATTTTTTGTAGAAGAGATTTTTAACTTTAACGATTAATTCACTTGCGATCTATCCAAGCTCATTCCCGCGATCGCGAGCAGCAACAATCGCGTCAACGATGGCTTGAGGAACGCCACATTCATTCATGACTGCAAGGGCAGCTGCCGTTGTCCCACCCTTACTCGTCACTGCTTCTCGCAATTGTGCTGCCGTTCTGTTATCGCCTAGGAGCAACCCAGCCGCTCCGACCATGGTTTGACGAACAAGAGCATTTGCTGTTTCGCGGTTTAGTCCAGCCTTAACACCGCCCTCGATCATCGCTTCAGCCAATAAAAATAAATACGCAGGTCCCGATCCACTCACTGCAGTCACTGCATTCATCAGGGATTCGTCCACCATTTCAACAGTACCGATGGATTCAAAAAGATTTGTCGCAAGCGCCGCATTTTCGATGGTCGTGTTTGGTCCAAGTGACATTCCAGCTGCACCTAGTCCAATACTGCATGGCAAATTTGGCATGACGCGAATCACATTGCCACGAACTATAGAGTTTGAAATTTTCTGAATCGAAACACCCGCCATAATTGAAATGACAACATCAGAAGAGACTGAAGCAGCAATGCGTTCAAAAATTTGTGGTTTCACAGCAATCAAAAGTTGTACCGATTCTGGCAAATCACACGCATCGTTGACGCAAGGAATAGAAATACTTTTGAAATATTCGTGAGCATCAGAATCGGGATCTGCAACCACAATCTCATCTGATTTTAAAACACCTGTAGAAAGCGCCCCTGAAAGTATAGAACGGGCCATATTCCCGCCACCAATGACTGCCAATATCTTTCGCATGGAAGGTACACTACCACTATGTCGAGCACAGAGGCAACCCCCATGATCACGCTTCCTTTCGAAGAACCTATCGCCGAAATAGATCGGCAGATCAAATCGCTTGAAGAGAGAGAAGATGCTAAAAACTACAAAAGTGAACTTTCTGAACTTCAGGAGACACGTAACAGTCTGCTTAAAAAATTGTATGAAAACATAACTCCTTGGCAAACTGTTAAGGTCGCCAGACATCCAGACCGTCCACAAACAACCGACTACATCCGCATGATTTGCCGCGATTTCAGGGAGTTACATGGCGATCGTAGATTCGGCGACGATCCAGCTATCCGCACAGGCTTCGCTCGCATTGGTCCCCACAAGGTTATGATTATTGGGCATCAAAAAGGTAAAAACACAGAGGAAAGAATTAACTGCCATTTCGGATGTGCACATCCTGAGGGATACCGCAAAGCGCTCCATAAAATGAAGCTTGCAGAAAAATTTAATATTCCAATCGTGGCGTTTGTTGATACGCCAGGCGCTTATCCCGGACTCAAAGCCGAAGAAAGAGGACAAGCGCAGGCGATTGCCGAAAACCTCAAGGAAATGAGCCGCTTAAAAACACCTGTTGTTTCGATTGTCATTGGAGAAGGCGGTTCGGGTGGTGCTCTAGGTATTGCTGTTGCAGACCGAGTAGCCATGCTTCAATTCGCTTGGTATTCAGTAATTAGCCCCGAGGGGTGCGCTGCAATTCTTTGGAAGGAAGCCAATGATGAAACAAACCTCGCCGCTGCAACAAACTTAGCGCTTACAAGCGCCGACAACCTCCGAAACGGTTTAATCGATGCCATTATTCGAGAACCATTGGGTGGAGCTCATCGAGACGAAAAAGCCACAGCGACAAACGTTGAGCGTTGGATTGTTGATACATTGACCGATCTCTCTAGGTTTAATCCAAAAACATTGGTCCAACGTAGATACGAAAAGTTCGCCAATATGGGTGTCACGACAGAAAAGTGACCCCCGCTCACTTCATTTTTCGCCGCATTGACGAAAAGCCTCATAACGCGTAGAATCATGGTTTCGCACCTAAAGGTGCACGAACGATAATATTTACAACCTGTTGCAGTACATGGGGTTACAAAGGAGCTGAGTGGTGGCCAAAAAGAAAACAGCTAAGAAAACAGCTAAGAAAACACCTAAAAAGAAGGTGGTAGCGAAGAAAAAAGTCGCAAAGAAGAAAATTGCGTCAAAAAAGAAAATAACAAAGAAAAAAATCCAAAAGAAAAAATTGGTGAAAAAAGTAGCCAAAAAGAAGGTTGTAAAGAAGAAATTAGCTAAAAAAGTCACAAGGAAGGTCACCAAAAAGAAGGTTGTGAAGAAAAAAGTACTCAAAAAAGTACTCAAAAAAGTAGCTAAAAAAGTCACCAAAAAAGATACCCGCCCCTCTACACCAGTTGCCGACTCAAGCGAATCGCCTGCAAAAAAGAAAATGAACAAAATTGCAAGTAATTCATCACCTTTGAAACCAAAAGCAAAACGACGCCGCGGAATGTCGGTTTCTGAAACTGCAAGAATCACAGAAGTAGATGATCATGGCTTTGTCGTCATCAATGGTCGCAAGGTACGAATGCTCGTCATGCCAGAGGGCGTGAAAAGGAAAAAACGTACCAAGAAAAAGAAAGTTGTAGCTGTAACTGCCCCATCAAAACGAGCAACGAAAACCGCCTTGAATGCGAAAGAGTTACGTGGATACCGAGACAAATTGATGAAGTACCGAGCTGATTTACTCATTGACCTTGGTGCAATTGAAAAAGAAGCGCTCAACTCAAATGGCGATCTATCGAGTATGCCCATCCACATGGCTGATGTTGGAAGTGACGCGTATGATCAAGATCTCAAACTTGGCATGGCTGCAAGTGAACGCAAACGTATCCGAGATATTGAAGACGCACTTATTCGAATTCGTAAGAAAACATACGGTGTTTGTCAATTGACTGGTATAGCTATTCCAGCACCAAGACTTCGAGCAAAACCATGGGCGAAGTACACCAAGGAATCTGCCGAAAAAATCGAACGGCAAACTCGCCGTCAATCATGACATCCGCACTGCAATCACCTCGAGCTTGGTGCGTCCTACTTGCAGTTTTAATTGTAGGATTTTGCGTAGACATTATGACGAAAGTGTATGCGTTTGAACATGTTGCTCCTGCACCAGTCCTATTAGAACGCGATCAATTATTGTCAAATACAACATGGTCTCCAATTCCGCCGCACAATGGAGTTGTAGCGATCCCGGGGCGACTCCTGAATTTCCGTTTAGTCCTCAATGATGGTGCAGTCTTTGGTATTGGATCTCAAAAACGTGGTTTTTTTATTGTCTTTACGATTCTTGCACTTTGCATTGCCGGTTGGATATTTGCAAAAAACACAACAAAAAACTGCACTATTGCGCACATTGGCTTAGGACTAGTCCTTGGTGGGGGTCTTGGAAATCTTTACGACAGAATTTTCATCGGGAGGGTTCGGGATTTCATGCACATGTTCCCTGATAGGCATTTACCCTTTTCATGGCCAGGTGGTAACACTGAATGGTTTCCGTGGATTTTTAATGTTGGAGATGTACTACTTCTTACTGGGATGAGTCTTTTAATGATCTATTATTGGCGTCAACCGAATCCAACATCTGATCAACCTCAGAAGGCGGAATAAGAATTTCTTGCGTAATTATTTCCGGAAGATTTTCTAGTTCGTGTGCATGTTCAAGTGTGAATGGACCAACTTCCGTACGACGAATTTCTCTGCAATAGCCACCCGTTCCTAACTTTTCACCGAGATCACGAGCAAGTGATCGAACGTAAAAACCCTTCGCACACGTAATGTCCACTGTAACAAGGGGCCAAACATATTTTAAAAGTGTAATGTTAAACACTTCCACTTTCCGTGGGTCGAGTATTACTTCTTTTCCTTTTCTCGCAACGGCATATGCACGGTGACCGTCAATTTTCACTGCGCTAAAAATTGGGGGACGTTGCAAAATGATTCCTTGAAATGTTTTAAGAACCTGTTCAATTGTTTGATGATCGGGTGGATGCTTAACATCGACTTCTTCGCGCGGTGATTCATCATCGTGTCCTGCGGTTGTAGCAGAGAGATCAATGACAGATGTATATCGTTTATTGGTAAGCGTCAGTTCACCGAGTCGCTTGGTCATTTTGCCAAGACCGAGAACCAATACGCCAGTTGCAAGTGGATCAAGCGTGCCAGCATGGCCAGTTTTCACTCTGTTCGCCCTGCATTCACTTGCTCGGCGGCGGACCAAATTGACCATTGACATCGAAGTAGGACCTCGAGGCTTATCGATTACAAGCACGCCAATTACATTTGGCTTCTCTGATTGTTCGCTTACCTGTTTCTCTGATTGCTTCATGTCGGTACAATATCGCACCTTAGGACAGGTGACCGAGCGGCTGAAGGTGCAGCATTGGAAATGCTGTGTACGCCTTGTGCGTACCGTGGGTTCGAATCCCACTCTGTCCGTTTATTTTGGAATAATAGTAAACGCTTTTTCTAGTGATTCCTTCACAATATTATTCGAAAAGAACTTCTCATAACTCTCTCGAGCAAGCATGGAGTCATCAGAAGAATTAGTTTCAATCACTTTTTCAATCACAGATAATAAGTCCGAAGAATTACCTGCCTCTACCCAATGCACCCCCGATGGCAAATTCAACATTTCTTTTGGATAGGCTTCAGATCTTATTGTTGCAACCTGACGACCACATGCAAGAGCTTGATAAACCTTGTTGGGTATGACGCGAGATGCCTTTTCTCCTGTGTCAAAAATGCCTAAAACAAGATCAGCATCGTGGATACATTTAGGCAATTCCTGGTAGTCAATAGGGTCAATAAATTCAACATTTAATGCATCTTTGCATTTTTTTTCTATTCCATTCCTCGTTGGACCATCGCCTACAAATGTCCACCAAATTGCATTATTTGTATTCCTGAGAATTGCTCCTGCAACAACATCTACTCCGTGAAGTTCTAAATAATTCCCAAAATACAAAATTCTAAAATGTTGAGTATTTTTTTTACTACTTTCTTCTCTAAAAGTAAACATGCTTTCTTCAGCACTTACGGGAACAATACAAATCTGCTCGGGGTTTACTCCAAGAACTTCTTCAAAATATTTTGCATGCAGACTAGTATCCGCTAAAACGACATCTGCCAATTGAAACAGATTTGATTCCCATTTAAGCAATTTTTTTGCAGCAGAACTAGTTGGCAAAAACTTCTTTCGCTCAAATACTTGTTTGTCATACGCACTAATAAGTGGGTCAAAAATTATCGGTTTATTTTTTACTTTTGCCCATTTAGTTGCTGACAACATGTCTCGTTGGCGAAAACATGGAACCCAAAGAGCATCTACATCACCTAGTGAGGAAAAAGCTGCTTCAAGGTGACCAAACTTACTTAATCGTGGTGTGAAATCAATGATTGAAATACTGAGATCACCCATCGCGTTTCTGATCACACCGTTCCTTGAATAATGAACATCAGATCTCCCCCACCAAACTATACTTTTAGTAGTGAATTTCTTACTTGTCATTGCGATGTTTGTGTTCGAGTTCTCGCAATTTTGCATATCGGATAAACCGTTGAAACGCATACATATGGCTTGTAAGAATACCATCAATCCCATTGACAAATTCTCTGCGAAGCAAATACGACTTCCAAAAAGCAAGGAACGGGAGAACGAACATTGTAATCATGTTTGTCTTCCTTCCCTTTTCAAATAAAACTTCTGCTTGTGCAGATGAGTAGAAATTTACTTTTTCTAGATGGTGTACTAACGAACGAAATGACCGATGATTCACTACGGATTTAAATGTCTTTACATGTACACCGTTAGGCACACATACAGAATCGTGAACCAGTTCATTTTTAAAGCCACACTTACTTTTTTTATAAAGCCTCACCGGTTTATGAAACGCTGTCCAAGGATGACCTCTTGTTTGAAAACCGTAAATCGGAAGAATCGGCAATCGATAAGCATCGCATTGAGAGTTGACATTTTCAAAAGTTTGTTCAATTTCATTTCTTAGTGATGGAGTAATTTCTTCATCAGCATCAATGTTAAGGAGCCAGTCGTTCTTGCACAATGATTCACCAAACACTTTCTGTGGACCATAACCTTCCCATTCTCTAAACACTACTTGAGCACCTAGAGCTTCACTGACAGCAACTGTTTCATCTTCGCTTCCACTATCTATGACAATGACTTCATCGACCCAATCGATAACGCTGGCAATCGCAAGTGGGATACGGTCCTCCTCGTTTTTGGAAATAATG
>JABABS010000018.1 GCA_014238125.1 Phycisphaerales bacterium | reverse complement strand
TTTGGCGTGGTGAGTGTCATGTCGATTTGTACAGTGCCATTTTCAATTTCTATCTTGCGTATAAGCCCAAGGTCGTAAATATTGATTGGTAACTCTGGATCTGTAATCGTTTTAATCGCAGTAATAATATTTTCTTGTAATGCACTCATTCTGTACTCGCCTCTTTATTGCCTTCTATCGCCGCAATCAACGTGTGCCAAGCAAGCGTCGCACATTTAACACGCATTGGAAATTCCCGCACGCCCGAAAATACAGCTAACTTTTTAGGCACACTTTCTGGTGTTCCATCGCCTGCGACAAGTTCATGAAACCCTTGGAAAAGTTTTTTTGCTTCTTGTATGGTTTTGCCCCGTAGCACTTCGGACATTAAGTCTGAAGATGCTGTTGAAATAGCGCATCCCTCACCGTCAAATTTCACATCATTGATCGTCTCCCCGTCTAAACTTATTGTCACGACAATTTTGTCTCCGCAAAGTGGGTTATGTCCGGTGCCAATGCAGTCACACGGGTCGGTTTTACCACGATGTCTTGGGTTTTTAGCATGGTCGGTGACCATCTCTAAATAAAGCTCGCGTAAGTCAGACATTAGCCGAGTATCCTCATTGCTTCTTGGATTCCCACGCCAAGACAATCAAGATCTTTACGAGTGTTATAGATGCAGAGCGAAGCGCGGCAGGTTGCGGCAAGTCCAAATCGTTTCATAAGTGGCTCTGCGCAGTGGTTACCCGTACGAATTGCAACACCAGCGTGATCAAGAATCGTCCCAACATCGTGGGGGTGAACACCTTTGAGTGTAAATGCGATCACGCCTGCATTTTGTTTAGAAGCGCCAATAAGTTCAATGCCATCAATTGCCAGCAATACTTCTCTGCCATAGGCGAGAAGTTCCTGTTCGTGTTTGAAAATTTCATCGTAACCGATCTCTTGGATCCAACTGACAGCCGCGCCAAAACCAATTGCTCCCGCTATGTTTGGCGTGCCCGCCTCAAATTTAAAGGGCACTTCATTCCACGTTGTTTCTTCGAACGACACAGACAAAATCATGTCACCGCCGCCTTGCCAAGGTTCCATTTCTTGCAGCAATTCGTATTTGCCATACAAACACCCAATACCAGTTGGGCCAAACATTTTGTGCCCAGAAATTGCATAGAAGTCGCAACCTATATCTTGGATATCAACTTGCAAATGACCAACTGCTTGGGCGCCATCGACAACAGTCGTCGCGCCAACTTCCTTCGCCAACTTGCACATTTCCTTAACTGGATTGATCGTGCCAATTGCATTTGAGACGTGCGCCATCGAAACAAGTACGACGTTTGGAATAAGCAGGGACTTGTAAGCGTCCATATCAATTGATCCATCGTCGCAGACGGGAACTACTTCAAGTGATGCGCCCGTTTGCTCACAAATAAGTTGCCATGGGACTATATTTGAATGATGCTCCATCTCCGTGATGAGAATGACATCGCCTTCTCCGAAACGAGGTCTTGCAAATGCTTGGGCAACAAGGTTGATTGCTTCGGTTGCACCTCGTACAAAAACCATTTCTTCTGGTCTTGAAGCATGCAACAAACGAGAAATCGATACGCGCGCGTTCTCATGTGCTTGGGTCGCCCGTTGACTGAGCGTGTGCACGCCGCGATGAATGTTTGCATTGTCGTTTTCGTAATAGGAAACAATTGCATCAATCACACATTGTGGTTTTTGAGTTGTCGCTGCAGAATCAAGGTAGACCAAACGATTGTCGCCAATTGTTTGATGCAATGCGGGAAATGAATCCGCGATGATTTCTGTATTTAGCATTTACAGGGTCCTGATGAAATCGCCACCTGGCATCGCAGAGAGCAGCTCATCTGTTAGCGTTTTTCTGAATTCATCGTCTGCAAGGTCTTCCAAACTTTCATTAAGAAAGGCATACATGAGCAATGTTTCAGCGGCATCGCCGGGTATGCCACGTGAACGCAAGTACAGCTTTGCCTCTTCGTCAATTTCGCCCGTGGTTGCACCGTGCGTGCACGCAACATCATCGTTGTAGATTTCAAGTTGTGGTCGAGCAAGTGCGTTTGCGTCATCGCTGAGTAAAATGTTTTGATTGGTTTGCTTCGCGTCAGTTTCAGTTGCGCCTTCTTTGACATAAATGCGTCCCGTAAAAACGGACTTCGCATTTGCATCAAGAATGCCTTTGTAAAACTCACGGCTGTTACAACATGGGAAGTTGTGTTCAATACGAAGATGATTGTCGACGTGTTGATCTTGCCCGAGCATGTACATGCCATCAAAATTAGATTCGATGTGTTTGCCATCTAAATACGCACACACTTCGTTGCGAGAGCATTTACTTGCAAGCGTAATCGTGTGCGTTTGCACTTCACTTGATTCGTGTTGGCATACATGCAGCTGACCAAGTTGATACGCAGTGTTTGAACCGCGAATTGCACGAACAAGCGTGACATTGGATTTTTCTTCAGCCATGATTTCGGTGAGTGGCATAAACAAGTGGCCACTGTCACCTAAACACACATGTGTTTCAGCGACAGAGACAGACTCGCCTTTTGCAGCGTGAATGAATACTCGGCCACTTGCAGCAGTTGCACAATCTCCAGTAACGAGTTGCAGGATATGCACTGTCTTGTCTTGGTTTCCTGTAATCGTGACAGTGTCACAATCAAGGCGTGGAATATCACTTTCACCACGGCAGGCAACTGTGCCAGCAAGTTGATTATTTGCGTTAATTGCAATGCCTTCACCAAGACGCGACGCCTCTTCGTTGAAGGCGCCGTTGATCAACACCAAAAAGCTGTTTGCAGGAGCAATATCAAACTCCTGAATAATAGATTCCTCTACAAACGTCGTGCTCAATGCAAAGTCAGTTTTTGCAAGTGCAGAAACATTTGTATACATCCACGCTTCAGTTTTGTGGAGTGTTTCAAAACATGCATTATCGAATGTCATAGTGGTCATCCGCAACCGCATCCAGTGCCGCAATCTTCAAATGCAACGTACCCTTTTTCTTCAAGAACAAGTGCAAGTTCCTTGCCACCACTTTTGACGATTTGGCCATCGATAAGCACGTGTACAAAGTCTGGCACAATGTGATCAAGTAACCGTTGGTAATGGGTGATCACAACGAATCCACGGTCTTTGCCTCGTAATTTATTAACACCATCTGCGACGATTCGTAATGCATCAATATCAAGGCCGGAATCTGTTTCATCAAGGATGCATAATTTTGGGTTAAGCATTGCCATTTGGAAAATCTCAGCGCGTTTCTTTTCGCCCCCTGAGAAGCCTTCGTTGACACCACGGTCGAGCAAGTCTGTATTAAGTTTCACTGAAGCGGCTTTTTCTTCAACCAAATCAAGGAAGTCCATCGCGTCAAGTTCTTCTTCACCGCGGTACTTTCTCATTGCGTTGACTGCAGCTTTCAAAAAGAATTTTGTGGAAACGCCGGGAATTTCAACAGGGTATTGGAATGCTAAAAAGATTCCAGCACAAGCCCGTTGGTCAGCGTCAAGTTCCAAGAGGTCTTGACCCATGAAGTAAATTTCACCCTCGGTGACTTCATAAGCATCATGGCCAGCAAGGACGCATGCGAGTGTGCTTTTTCCAGAACCGTTTGGCCCCATGATTGAATGCACCTCGCCAAGGTTTACAGTCAAGTTGACGCCCTTAAGAATATCATTGCCTTCGACATTGACGTGTAAATTTTTAATTTCAAGTAATGGTGTTGTCATGTTGTTCTCTCTGTGGCGCGTTATCCAACGCTTGCTTCTAAACTCACTTCAAGGAGGCGCCGTGCTTCCACAGCGAACTCCATAGGTAATTCTCTAAATACTTCCTTGCAGAACCCGTTGACGATCATGTTGATGGCGTCTTCTGTTGAAATGCCACGTTGATTGCAATAGAAGAGTTGGTCTTCGCCAATCTTCGAGGTCGATGCTTCGTGTTCTGCTTTTGCTGTTTTGTTTTTTACTTCGATGTACGGGAAGGTATGGGCGCCGCATTCATCACCCATGAGCATGGAGTCACATTGCGTGTAATTTCGTGCGTTTTCTGCACCTTTTTGAATTCGCACAAGACCGCGGTAAATATTTTGACCGTGACCGGCGCTGATGCCCTTGCTGACAATTGTGCTGCGTGTGTTCTTACCGATGTGAATCATCTTCGTGCCGGTGTCTGCTTGCTGATAATTATTTGTCAGTGCAACCGAATAAAATTCGCCAACGGAATCATCGCCAAGCAAAATACACGAAGGATATTTCCAAGTAACGGCTGAACCCGTTTCAACTTGCGTCCATGTGATGCGACTGCTATTGCCTTGACACTTGCCACGCTTCGTGACGAAGTTGTAAAGACCACCGACACCATTTTCATCGCCGGGATACCAGTTTTGTACGGTCGAATATTTAATGCTTGCATTGTCAAGGGCAACAAGTTCAACAACAGCTGCGTGCAATTGATTTTCGTCCCGCATTGGCGCGGTGCAACCCTCAAGGTATGAAACGCTTGCGCCTTCTTCAGCAATAATGAGTGTTCGCTCAAATTGCCCAGACGATTTCGCGTTGATGCGAAAATACGTGGATAAATCCATCGGGCATTTCACGCCTTTGGGGATGTATACAAACGAGCCATCGGTAAAGACTGCGCTGTTTAACGTGGCGTAGTAATTATCAGAGTAGGGGACGACGGTGCCAAGATACTTTTTGACTATTTCAGGGTGTTCGCGAACTGCTTCTGAAATTGGGCAAAAGATGATACCAATCTCAGCGAGTTTGTCTTGGTAGGTTGTGCCAACTGATACAGAGTCAAACACTGCATCGACGGCAACACCTGCAAGGGCGGCGTGTTCTGCAAGTGGGATGCCAAGTTTTTTATAGGTTTCTAAAAGTTTTGGATCGACTTCATCAAGTGACTTGGGTGCATTTTCCATAGACTTTGGGGCTGAATAGAAAATGATCTCGTTATAGTTTGGTTTGTTGTACTTGAGGTGCGCCCAATCTGGTTCTTCCATGGTGAGCCAATGTTTGTACGCTTTGAGTCGCCAATCAAGGAGCCACTTTGGTTCTTCCTTCTTTGCAGAGATAAATGCAATTGTTGATTCATCAAGTCCCGGTGGCGCGGAGTCCGCTTCAATGTCTGTGACAAATCCCCACTTGTACTTTTCATTGAAGGTTTCTTTGAGTAACTGCGTGTCTTGCGCGGCAGTATTAGATGAACTTAAAAGCGTGCCTGCATCTGGCAAGTCAGCGAGGAGTTCAACCTCTTGTGTCCGCTTTTTTGTATTATTAGGCATGTTTTGTCCATCTTCCATGAGAATCAGTATCAATTACTTCCGTTACGTATTCTAGCAGAAAACCCTTAACAAGCGAGTTGTTGCTTGATTATTCACTTTAAAACCTAATGCGCCTTGTAGATTGCAAGTGTTATTGCTCGCTAATGAGCTCTGCGCCCTAATTTACAGTGTTATTGACGGTTTTGCCAACGCCATGGAAGTCTCAATCCAAATCCTTCGGATCAACCGCACCTTCATGAAGCAGTTAGGATTCAAGAATGGAGCGGCGTGAATTTCTGAAATCTGCAAGTACGCTGACCGTTGCGACCCAGTTGCCGTGGTTCGTTGCAAGTGGTTGTGCAAGTCGCATGCGAAGCGATCGTGTTGCCGATCATGCGAGTGGGATTCTTGTCAACGACGCCCATGCAGCCATGAATCCCACCTGGGTTCGCACAATTGAGAAACCAAAAACGCTGTTGGATCTGCAACAACACATCAAAGATGCCGCGAGCCAAAACCTGAGCGTCTCCATTGCTGGTGGATGCCACGCACTTGGCGGGCAACAATTCGCAACAGATGCGATGCTCATCGATACGACGCAACTAACACGTGTCTTTGATCTGGATCCAAACAACGGACTTGTAAAAGTGGAAGCGGGGATTCGCTGGCCCGAACTGAT
>JABABS010000015.1 GCA_014238125.1 Phycisphaerales bacterium | reverse complement strand
TTGCCCGTCTTTTGGCAGAGCGTGCGGAAACTCTTTCTACAGTTGGGATGTATGAAACATCAAAACGTGCGTATGAAGAAGCAATTCCTCGACTTGACGAAGCATGTCTTCCAGTCGAAGCTGCTAGAGCCCGCCGTGGATTTGGAAGAACACTCTTAAAGATTGGCGAGTTGTCTTCAGCATCAACGATGCTTGCTTCAGCGGCAATCGCATGTGAAGAATTATCTTTATTTACGGAACGGGCATCAGTCGATTTAGACAGAGCAAGACTTGCAATTTCTTTTGGCAAAACGGATGAAGCCCAGCGTTTAGCCTATCAAGCGTTAGTACGATTTCAAAATAAACCAGTACATGAAGCCGAAGCGCGTCTTGTTTTAGCGGATACACTGTTACATCACGATCCACTTAGTGCTGAAAGCGAAATAGATGCTGTTGAAGTTTTAGCGAGGCGTTTAGATATTCCACCTGTATTGGTCAGCGTGTTGCATCTAAGGGGACAACTTCGCAGGTCTCAAGGAAGATTAAGTCTTGCAGTGGCAGCATTTAGTGAAGCCATTGACCATGCCGACCGTATTCGCGGAACAGTTCAAGCGGATAGGTGCCGTGCTGCGATTGGCCAACAACATCGCCAAGTTTTTGAAGATCAACTTGCAACTCTCATAGAAATGGGAGATGAAAATAGGACAACTCAAGCATTAGTAGTTGCGGACAAAATGGGCCGCCGAGTTTTGCTTGATCAAGCCCGAAGGGCAGCAACTTTTCAAGATGCTGAAGTGAAGAATGAAGATACAGATGCAACGCATCCCGACCAGCGAGAATATACGCTACTAAAAGAAAAATTAAGTGTGATGTATAGTCAACTGGCTGATGGCATAGATGAAACTACTTTTAACGTGGATCGTTGGAGAAAAAAACTTCGTGCGACTGAAGTTCAACTTGAAACACTTGAGTTACGACTTGCAGCTTGCGGAGAAGCAAGTTATGAATCTTCTCGTTTAAATATTGCTGAATTACAACTTCGTTTAACTTCTGATACGACCCTCTTGCAATACGCAATCGTGGATGAAAAAATTATTGCATTTGTGGTAACTTCTGATTCAGTTGAAATGGTCAGACATCTTGGCGATGTTCATGAAATTGAAGATTTACTAGAAACATTTAGATTTCAAGTAGACCGGGCTGTTGGCTCGTCTGCGGATTCGCGTCGCCGATTCCCACGCATGATAGAAGACACAAAAATTGTCCTTGCAGAGTTACACGAAGTTTTATTTTCTAAGTTGCCAAAAAACATTTCCGAATCAAATCGACTAGTCATTATTCCTCAGGGATTATTAAATTTGGTTCCATTTCATGCATTGCATGATGGCGAACAGTATCTCATTGAGAAGTGTGTTGTTCAATACGCGCCTAGTGCTTCACTGTATAAACATGCAGTTGAACGGCAGTCACACAATACTATTGATTCACCGTTGGTCATCGGATGTGTCGCAACTGAACTTCCTGCTATTGAAGAAGAAATTAATCAAGTAGCTGAATTTTTGGGCACAAGTACAACAATACTTCGAGATAAAGAATCAACAGTTTCCAATTTTCGAAAATATGCAATGAAAGCGAGCGTTTTGCATTTAGCGGGCCATGGTAGTTTTTCAACTTCACACACTGGAGCGACAGGCATTCGAATGTATGACCGATGGTTGACACTCAATGAATTAAGCTCGTTGAAACTCAGCGTGGAATTAGTCGTGTTGAGTTCATGTGAATCAGGGCCAGCGCGTGCAATTGATGGTGACGATGCTACTGGTTTATTTCAAGGTTTTATTGCGGGTGGCGCAAAGGGTGTTTTAGCTAGTTTATGGCATATATCTGATGTATCATCAAAAAATACGTTTGCATATTTTTATAGCAAGGCGTATAGTAAAGTTAACGCTCAACCATTTGGAAAAGCACTACAGCAAGCGCAACTTGAGGTAATGAAGGAAATGCCTCACCCCGCGCACTGGGCAGCGTTCATGTTTACAGGAGCAGACCAATGATGAAGAGAATTCTAATACTCGTATTAATGTCGATGGGAGTTGTCTCAACAAATGTTGTAGCGCAGTCATGCTCGGATTTATCTGAGGAACTAGATGGGACGGTTGTTTTTAAGTTACAACCTGGTTCTGATCCTGTTGATGTCATCTCAGCAATGATCTTAGTGAATCCACAAGTTTCGTATGAGTTGGTAGACCAAATACCAAATCGTGATATTTACCTTGTTGAATATACTCCGCCCGATGATTGGACACCCGGTTCTTGGCATGATTTTGAACATGAATTTAAACATTGGGATGGCCCAGGCGGAATTGTTCATTGGATTGAATTCGCTGCGATGAATGAAGCTCCTGAAGGCGGTACCGGGAGTACATTTGTAGATTCACCAGCATTTACAAACTTGCTTTTTAAAACACAGTATGTTGTAACAAAACTTGGATTAACCCTCGCGCATACTCTTTCTCAAGGGGAGGGCACAGTTGTTGCAGTTATAGACACTGGCGCAGATCTATCGCACCCAGTTTTAAGCAAATCTTTATTGAACGGGATAGATTTTGTGGATAATGATGCATTTCCTATGGACGTTGGTAATGGAATAGATGATGACAACGATGGACTAATTGATGAAATGGTTGGTCACGGTACGTATGTTGCTGGCTTAGTAAATTTAGTTGCACCTGGAGCAAAAATACTCCCAGTTCGTGTCCTCGATAGCGAGGGGCGTGGTGATGTTTGGACTCTTACAAAGGGTATATATTTTGCAATTGACCAAGGAGTTGAGGTAATCAACTTAAGTCTTGGTTCAACAGAAGATTCTGACATAATTGAAGAGGCACTTGATGAAGCGAGACAATATGGAATAGCTGTGGTTGCTGCTGCAGGAAATTGTAGTCAGTCCCATCCAAGAATATTCCCAGCAATGAAAGTTAAATGGGTAATCGGTGTCGCCGCAGTCGATAACTCAGACATTGCTGCGCCATTTACAAATTTTAATCATCACTTGACAATTTCTGCACCCGCAACAACAGCATTGAATCCGAAGGGATTACCAATTGAAGAACTTTCTATTTTTAGTGCAATACCTGGTGGTGGATATGCTGCGTGGGAAGG
>JABABS010000066.1 GCA_014238125.1 Phycisphaerales bacterium | reverse complement strand
GCAAAAATAGATACCGGCGCAAATACGTCTTCTTTGTATGCCACGCACATCAAGGTCATTGAAATAAACGGTGAAGAATTTGCCAAATTCCGAGTCACTTACGGGAAACCCGGTCACCGTAAATTTTCAACAACACAAGCACCACTCGTAGGATTTCGAAAAGTCAAAAGTTCCTCAGGTGAAACCGAAGAACGTCCTGTGATTAAAACCTCAATCTGCATCATGGGGCAATGCTGGAAATCTGAAATTACATTGACATCAAGGCAATCAATGCAATTCCCCATGTTACTTGGGCGTGCATGTTTAAAGAAACGATTTATCGTTGACCCAAGTCGTGCAAACCTTTCTGCTGAACAGGAAATATCACTTTGAAAATAGCACTCCTATCTCGCGCCCCTGCATGTTATTCGTCAAGAAGACTCGTTGAAGCTGCCCAACTAGCAGGTCATGAAATCATCGTCCTTGATTACTTGCGATGTCGCATGGACATCGTCCCTGGGTCACCAAAAGTGTTTTACAAAGGCGAACAAGTACACATCGACGCAATCATCCCTCGCATTGCCGCCTCGTATACGTTCTACGGAGCAGCCGTCGTGCGCCAATTTGAAATGGGGGGTGTCCTCACTTCAAACTCATCACTTGGCATCAGCCAATCGAGGAATAAACTTCGTTGCCACCAATTACTCTCTCGCAAGGGTGTTGATATGCCAATCACTGGTTTTGCGCATAACATTCATGACATCGATGCGTTGCTAGACTCCGTCGGCGGCACACCTGTCATCCTTAAACTGCTCGAGGGTTCACAGGGTAAGGGTGTTGTCCTTGCAGAAACAAGCCGTTCTGCTGAATCAATCATTGCAGCATTTAGAAAACTCGACGCAAACTTCCTTGTGCAAGAATACATCGAAGAAGCAGGCGGTTCAGACATACGCGCACTTGTTGTTGGTAAAACAGTCGTAGGCGCGATGATGCGAAATGCCGCCGAGGGCGAATTTCGAGCAAACTTGCACCAAGGTGGCAAAGCAGTTGTGATCAAACTTTCAAAGGAAGAAAAAGAATTAGCCCTGCACGCGACTCGCGCTGTTGGTTTGAAAATAGCAGGCGTTGATCTCATTCGTTCTTCCCGCGGCCCACTTGTCCTTGAAGTCAACTCCTCACCGGGACTTGAAGGTGTCGAAAAAGCGACCGAAAAAGATATCGCTGGGCGTATCATCAAGTTCCTCGAAAAGCAACAAGAAGCCAAATCAGTCGCAACCCAAGCAGCGTTGCGCTAACAAATTTTTTCTTTGCTACCAATCGGCGATGACTTGCAGCACATCACTCACACCCACCTGCCCATCACCGTCAAGATCTTCAAGGCAATCGTAGCACGCACCCCACGCGCCGATCACGGCAAGCAAATCGGTTGTGTTAACTTCACCGTTGCCATCGACATCACCAAGTGGAACCACCGTGACGGTATGTTCCAACTGCGCCACGCCCACCTCAAACCCTTTCTGTCCAGAGTGAGACTGGTGCGTTGACATGATCGTGCACCGCCATCTTCCCGCGGGCAGCCGCCGTACAAAAACATCCGCGTCCCAGATGGGGTCGATGTACGCATTGACTGCAAGGTCAAAGATGGGTTGTGAAGGATCGTTGGGTCCACCAATATTCCCCAGCCGTTTCACCGTGGTGAGCACTGAACCAAGCCCGCTTGCATAGAGCGACCAGTCAATGCGAACGCGTCGATCGACTTCTGAATCAAAATCAATGGTTGCCAAGTAGTCATGCCGGCTAAAGGCATCGATACCTTCACCGTCAAATGCATAGCCACCTCCATCGACAAATGCGGCGATCCCCGTTTCAGTGATCGCAATCTGCCCAGTCGTAAACGCATGTGTGGTTGATATACCGTCGTCACACGTTGCTTCGTCTTCAAAGACATTAAGAATCTCTTCCAACCCAAGCACCTGCGAATTGTATTCTTGACAAGTCGGTTCGAGCCATGGTCCCGTTATCGAAATGACATAGGTGCTGCCACCGGCATTTGTCGGCGTAAAGGGTGCAGTGGTCGCAAGGAGAGCAACATGAAACAACGTTGGAAGCACAAGAACCATGGTTTCATTCTATACGCGCAGGGGCAACATACAACTTTTTTTTGCAACACACCCCCAGAAGCATAGAAAAACGAACAATATTATGAAAGCAACTCGTGTTGGTGCCTGTACCAGTCGCTCTGGAAGACTAGGTTCGGATCGTACTTTGCCTTCTTCTCAAAGAACGCCGGCATCTTCGGGTAGCACGCAAGCACTTGGTCTTTATGTGCCCACTTGTGATACGTTAAGTAGTAACTTCCGCCAAGTGCAATCGACACGTCGATTAGCCCACGAAACGTGTCTGCTGCCTTTGACTTGCCTGGCGCTGTATTGGTCACAAGCAAATTAAAAATAACGCACGCATAGTTTTCTTTCGCCCATGGCAAAAATGTTTCGTCGTCCTTCTCAATCATCCGAATGGTGCCGTAGATGTTTGGAATGCCACCTGCCCGCAGCACATCCGCTGCCTTTGCCATGAACTCGGGTAATTGTTCGCGTGGCACATACAACTCACTCAACATCAAACTCAAGGGACCCTCACACTCCATCTTGGCATTGATAAATTCTCGATACCCTTTGTGATATGTGCTCATCTGGCTTGTATCTGACCACACGATTTCACCATCGATTGATTGAAACATCTTCGTGTACGCATCAAAACCTTTTCTTCGGTCCGTGCACGCTAGATATAAAAAGTTCAGCCACTTGTCCTTGCTGAGTTGTTCTCGTTCAGCTGGAAGTGCATCGGTTTCTCCAACTGGTGCATACCATGTACAAATTCCACGCTTCATAAATGACGGCGAATTTTCATCGATGTCATATTGGAAATCGCCGTACTTACATCCTTCTGCTGTTGCTTTCTCAAGCAGCGGGACGACCTCTGCAATGTCCACTACTTGTACAACCCTTCGCAGTTTTTCTTTGCGCATCAATCGCAAACCCACGGAGTAAATTACTCCGAATAATCCATACCCACCGATCGCCAACGTAAAGAGTTCTGGGTTTTGAGTTCGGGAACACAAGACCAACTCTCCCTTGGCATTGATGAGTTCAAAAAACTCGACATCATCAACAATTGGTTTCATGCCCAGCCCCCTGCCATGGGCATTTGCACT
>JABABS010000014.1 GCA_014238125.1 Phycisphaerales bacterium | reverse complement strand
CGCAAAAGATGTCATGTCACTACGTGAAAAAACTGGTCTAGGCATGATGGACTGCAAAAAAGCACTCAACGAAACTTCAGGAGATCCTGTTGCCGCTGAAGAGTGGTTACGAGAAACTAAAAAAGGCAAGATGGACACTCGTACAGAGCGCACAACTGGCGAAGGTCAAATCTGTGTTGCAACAAATGACAGCAGTGCTGTCATTGTTGAAGTGAGAACAGAAACTGACTTTACCGCACGAAACGAAAATTTCGTTGAAGCAGTTGAAAAAATAGCAGACTTGGCACTTACATCTAACGATGGCGCTGTTACTGCAAGCGATGCTATTACAAAATTGATCGATAACCTTCGGATTACAACCGGCGAAAATGCTAATTACGCACGAGGGTTTAAGTACTCTGGTGGCAACTACGGTCAATATATTCACCACGATGGCAAGCGTGCTTGCCTTCTTCAATATGAAGGTGAACTTGACGACACAACTGTAAAAGGCATCTGTCAACACATCGTGTTCCATGATCCAATGGGTATATCTGCAGACGATGTTCCCGCTGATAAGATTGAACAAATCCGTGCTGACGCAATCCAAGAAGCAAAAGATACCGGCAAGAATGAAGAAATCTCGCAAAAAATGGCTGAAGGAAAAGTCCGAAAGCACTTGCAAGAAAATACCCTACTTGCACAAAAATATGTACTCGATGAATCAAAAACAATTCAAGAGTTACTAACTGACGGATCTTCAATTACTGCATTCACGCGCTACACTCTGGGTAGTTAACTAACTACAAACATTTTAAAAAGACCTCGCTATTAGCGAGGTCTTTTTAATTGAAACCTGCTGGTTTGCCGCCTTTGCGAGGATCACTCGCTGGCTTGAGATATTTTGTGTCGCTTTGAATGACTTGTACAACGCCAATGTTTGTTCGAGCTTTTATGGAATATCCAAAGTGCCTCAACACCTTTTCTAAAGCAATGTCCCGGTACTTATCTTCAACATAAACAACATCTGGCAACCACTGATGATGCACCCTACTTCGTGTAAGTGCTTCAACCGGCGCGTCGCCAAACCATAGAATAGCAAGCAACACTTGCACGACGCTAGAAATAATCCGAGGTCCGCCTGAAGCGCCAAGATCTAGAATAGGAACACCGTCCTGTTCAACTATTGTTGGGGACATACTCGACAGCGGCCTCTTGTTTGGTTCTGGCAAATTTTTATTCGACTGTCGTAGACCGTATGCATTTTCGCCACTTGGAGACGAAAAATCATCCATTTCATTATTCAACATAAAACCAAAAGGTTCAACAGTAACCATCGAACCAAACGACGTATTAATCGTTTCAGTAACCGAAACTGTCATACCATTTCCATCTATTACACAAATGTGGCTCGTTCCGTCATCCGCAGGTGGTGGCGAATGGGAACCATACTCACGACTCTTTTGTGTTTTCCCTAGAACAATTCTCGACGCTAATTCGTCAAGGTAGTTTGCACTGAGCAATTGTTCAACGGGAACATCAACAAATGTTGCATCTGCCATATGCTCTGCTCGATCTGCAAATGCATGCTTCATCGCTTCAATGAGTAACTGCGTAAATTCTGGTTTGCCTTCGTATTGTTTCGCATTGAGACGGTCTAGTAATCCTATCATTTGAGCAATCGCAACACCACCACTACTTGGTGGTGGCATACACACGAGTACGTTTCCGCTACCAATTGCAATTTGTAAAGGAGTTTCCCATCGCGGTGTATATGAATCGAGATCTTGCATCGAAATATGGCCAGAAGTTGCGCTCACGATTGCTTGCGCAAGTTTGCCCTGATAAAAACCGTCAGCACCATAATCCATAATTAACTTCAGAGCGTTATGTTGATTACGCATATCCAGTTGTTGCCCAACCACCACACTCGACTGGTTTATACGTAATGCTATAAATTCTGGATTAGACCCCAATGCATTGTTTGCTAATCGCACTGCATTCACGTAAGCCGAATCTGCTTTGAACCCGATCGATGCAAGATGTAACGCTGGCATCAAAACTTGTTCTCTTGTTAGAACTCCAAATCGTTCATGTGCAGCTAACAATCCTGCTACGGTTCCAGGAATTCCAACCGAAGTTGCGCCGAATCGACTGCTATTTTCTTGATAGAAATTTGGACCAACACCATGAGGTGCTGTTTCACGATAATTTAATGCAACTGGTTCCATTGCTGGAGAATCAATCAACATAAAACCGCCTCCGCCAATACCGCAAGAAAAAGGTCGAACAACACTCAATGCAAAACTTGTTGCAACTGCTGCATCAACTGCGTTTCCGCCCTTTTTTAATATTTCCGCTCCGACTTTCGACGCTAAATAATGGTCCGCCGCTACTGCACCGCCTGTAAATGTTTGTTGTTTAACCGTGCAACCACACATGCAAACAAATAAAAGTAAACACTTTAGCATGCACCCAATTCCCGAAGCAAATACGCTGCTTGACGTATGTCGTCAACACGATTTTTTCCACCCTCGCGTTCAATCACTAGATCTACTTCTTTAGGAACAACTTTCAAAAAATCGCCCCACGGAACATCGCCTTCTCCCGCTGGCATTTCTGTTCCCCAAACCCCAACCTGTTCAGATTGTTTCGCATCTTTAATATGTACTTGTTTTACCCAAGGGAGCAAAGCTTCAATTGCTTCTATCGGTTTACCCTTACCGTACAAAATCATATTCGCAGGGTCATAATTTACTACTAAGGAAGGATGAGATAATTCTTTAAAGACACTTACGACATTTGCCGCACATTCTTGACCTGTTTCAAGCCCAAGCAAAATGTCTTTGCTTCCAAATATATCTGCTAGAACTCGAAGGCGATAGAGCATAACTTCTCGCTCTTCGCACGCATTTTCAGGAATAAACCCAGCGTGAAACGTAACGAGAGGAAGATGCATCTGGCTTGCAAGGCATGCAACTTTCTTTGCATTTTCTTCCGTTGAAGGCCACATATGACCCTGTGCTAATCCGCCCGTTTTCGCAATTGTTTCAAGGGTCGTGTAATCTTCTCCAGTTGCTTCCAACATTCCACTGAGAACTTTG
>JABABS010000069.1 GCA_014238125.1 Phycisphaerales bacterium | reverse complement strand
TCCGGGCAGTGTCTCAGTCCCGATGCGGCGGGTCATGCTCTCACACCCGCTACCCGTCTTAGGCTTGGTGAGCCGTTACCTCACCAACTACCTGATAGGATATTCCCTGCTCCCAAAGCGATAAATCTTTGATCCGGAGACCACATCAAGTATTACACCAAGTTTCCCTGGGCTATCCTTGACTTTGGGGTACATAGAAATATATTCCTCGCCCTTACGCCACTTCATATACTTCCGAAGAAGCTTTCATCGTTCGACTTGCATGTTTTAGCCATGCCGCCAGCGTTCAATCTGAGCCAGGATCAAACTCTTCAATTGTTGTTCGTTGAAAGTGTTGCACGCACGAATGCACACAACACATAAACTTCAAAAAATCGTTTAACCGTGGCAGTCATTATGTTTCCATAACGACCAGGTCTCGCCCAATTAGTAAACTAACTAGACGGCCAGTGAGCGGCTAAACCCACTGACTATTTTCTTACATCACACATCGTGTCATTCTATTCATATAAATATAAACAGACTGACACGTGCTTAACACGAGGATGCTCGTGGATGTCAGAGCTGTGAAACTCCAACACCCGAGTTTTATAATCCCAAACATACACAACTCGTGTGCCGTGCATGCTTAGGGCATATCCTCGCGGTTACCCAAACTGTTCACTTTTCAAAGAGCACGCGACTTAAAGTCGCTTCAATCCATCCCTGCAGCAAGGCCGCAAGAATCCCGTCCTGTCCTAAAACAGGGCCAAGGAGGAATATGATATCCTCGCAAAAGCCAACGTCAATGGGTAAATGAGGCGGATATCACTTTTTTTGGGCTTTCTTCATAATTAGTCACAGCGGCAACTGCAACTGTGATTGTTGAAGCCCCAATTGAATGTAATGCCTTGGCCGCTACTTCAAGAGTCCGACCAGTAGTTAGAACATCATCCACCAACACTATTGGTTTACCTCGAAGGTTCACCCAAGGGAAGGGGTAAATAGTACTCACTTTGAGCCGCGATCTTTCACTTGCAGACATCCCCGCTTGTGGCGATGTCTCCTTGCGTAGCAAGGGGTTACGACGTTGAAGTCCAGCTGACTGAGCGACATATTTTGCAAGCACAGCGGAGTGATTAATCCCACGTAACCACCTTCTCAGATACGGCATTGGCACCGGGACTACAACAGCATTTGGTGGTACGCAACCCCGCACCCGGTTTCCAAGACGTTTCCCTATTAATTCAAGCACTTCATACCATTTGCTGTACTTTCCACGAATCACGCACGTGGAAAGTGGCGGCTCGTACGCTCCGAGGCGAATGACTCTGCTCCAAGCAAACGAACGGCTTGCGCAAGTACACAACGATATCTCATCATTTGTTTGCCCACACAAAGAACAATACTTCTCGTGTGTTTCATTGCCTAGAGCAATGCTCGGACGCGGAAAATGACGACCGATCCAATAGGCTGCTATTTCTTCTACATCATCAAGATACTTAATCATTACCTGTTTCATCACATCTTTGTACCACAGAAAACTACCAAAACTCCAAGAACATGCCAAAATGCGTGCATGTTTTCTATAGAAGAACAAATTCAAATTTGGAAAAGAGTTACCGCCCTGCCAGCGTTATTGCAGGCTGTTGCAAACATAAATGAATCGGAAGTAAGCGAAATTTCTAAGCTACGAAAAATGTGGTCAGCTGTAGAAGTACGCTTTGCAATTGAATTAGTTAATGCAAGAAAAAGTGCAGCGAAAAGACTTGATAATGCAGCGTCAATCGTTAGTGATATTGAAGGTGTGCAACAAAGTTCTTCTAGTGCAATTGCAAAATGGAAAGCAAAACGTTTTGCACATTGTTCCCCTGTCGTTGATCTGTGCTGTGGTATTGGCGGAGATTTGTTGTACTTGCCAGATCATGCAATAGGTGTTGACGTTGACCCATTGCGATGTTGGATGGCAAAACAAAACACAGGTAAAAAAATTGTCTGCGAAGATGCTCGAACTTTTTCGGAGCTAAAAAACGCTTCAATTCTTTTGGACCCCTCTAGGCGAGATTCAAAAGGGAGACGTTTGAATGTAGAACAAATGCTCCCCAATATTTCAGAAGTGGAAACTATTTGCTCGAAGGTAACCGGCGGATGTGTCAAACTTTCTCCTGCTATAAATCTAGAAGAAATTGCAGGCATTGGGGAAAAAAGAGAAGTTGAATACATTGAGGATCGCGGGAGAGTCACGCAAGGAATTGTGTGGTTTGATTCACTTGCTGCAAAGAACGTAGAGACCACTGCATCTTCGATCACGAGTGGCAAAACCATTTCAGGAGTTATACAAACACCGCGAGTTTTTGGCGAAATTGGCCCATGGTTATTTGAACCAAACCCTGCACTTGAGCGTGCGAAATTACACGGTACACTTGGGTGTGAACTTGAACTTTGGGAGCCAGCGTTTGGGTTAGGGTTACTCTGTGGAAATAAAAAAATTCAGTCAACTTGGTTTACTTCATTTGAAGTTTTAGAAACAACTTCACTTCGGCTCGAGAAGGTTGCTGCCTCACTACGCAACCAACATGCTGGCGAAGTAGAAGTGAAAACTCGCGGGGGCGTTGTTGACCCAAACATATGGCAAATTAAATTACAAAAACCTGCAAGTGATTCAAATAAAAGGCTCACCGTTTTTGCTCTTCGTTTAGGCAAGAAACGAATTGCGTTAATCACGCGTCGCGTAACACAGTAACAAGGCTTGCAATTGCGTCTTGTTTCGGAGTCTTAAGCAGCCCTGCCAATTCAACAATGGACAAGCCAAGATCATCTGCGCACGCTGCCATGAGCCCAGCGGCAAGTGTGTTGGTCAATTGTTCAACAGGTTGATTTTTGAGATGTGACATCTTCATTGAAATACCCTTCAAAAGACGAGCTCTTTTAATAGCATTTTGGCTCGAAAACCAATCTCCGATGATATTTAATGAATCTTTCATCTATAGCGATGATAAGCAATAGGAAGGTAATTCCTTTCCATTCTCGGCTTTCATGTTCAAAGAAATACTTAGAAATATGCCATGTTGCATGCATAAAAGCAATCCACGTGGTGATAAATCACAATTTTTATAAGAAAAACATAAATATTCAAAAAAGTTGAAAAAGAATGAAAGGGACACTTGTTTTGATGCTTGTCTCCCTTGTACGGCCTAAAAGGCCATTTCTATACACATTTGCCCACATTAGGCATTAAATCACGAAAACTGCCAAGGAAGGCAGGAATCAAAACCAAGAGGTATGAGACATGACTGAACCAATCAACAAAAATACGAATATTGACACCCTCACAAGACAAGAAATGATCGCTGAAGCGAGGATTAGCAAGAACAGAGCAAGAGTCAAACTAATACAAACGGTGCATTCAAAACTAGCCGACGCAGAAGCGATGCAAGATTCGATGGAAACTGCATACGGCTACGACCCTGTTAACGATACTTCTTTCACCGGTGAGTTCGAGGCCATCGGCGCTTAAACCCACAGATTTTTCTCTCTCTGCCGGCATAGTCTCGGCGCCTCCTCACCGGAGTTATACAAGCTCTCTCCATACCCCTCGTGTCGCAAACCTCCAATGACGACACGCCCCCGATCAAGCACTGGAAGTGTTTGATCGGGCTTTTTTTATGACTCCGATGCAGCCATCCTGCGAAGCACTGTGTGCAAAATACCACCGTTTTTATAGTACTCCACTTCCACTGGAGTATCGATTCTGCAACGCGTTTGGAATGTCAATTCACGACCATCAAGTTTCTTTGCAACAACAGTTATTTCATCACGAGGCTGCACAGATTGGTCAACTGAAATCGTAAACGATTCAGTCCCATCAAGGCCAATTGAATCTGCCGTTTGCCCTTGAAGGTATTCGAGTGGAAGCACACCCATGCCAACCAAGTTACTTCTGTGAATTCGTTCATAACTCTCAGCAATCACTACCTTCACACCGAGCAACATTGTCCCTTTTGCAGCCCAGTCTCGAGATGACCCCATACCGTAATCTTTACCCGAAAGAACAACTAGAGGAATATTTGAATTCTTATAGTTACAACTCGCTTCATAGATCGATTTGACTTCTCCATCTGTAAAATCAGTAGTAAAACCACCTTCAGTTTCAGGGGCTAGATAATTCTTCACTCGAACATTCCCGAACGTTCCTCGAGTCATTACCAAATCGTTACCACGACGAGAACCAAAACTGTTGAACAAACTCACTGGCACGCCACGCTCTGCGAGAAACTCTCCCGCGGGAGAATCTACGCCTATATTTCCAGCTGGAGAGATGTGGTCAGTCGTTACTGAATCGCCAAGTTTACAGAGTACACGCGCGTTTTCGATGGGTCTAATTTCAGGAGAATTTGGTGGGATATCTTGGAAAAATGGTGGTTCGTGAATATACGTGCTTTCATCTGACCATTCAAAAAGTTGACCGGTACCCGCCTGGATTGCCTGCCAATCTTCGCCGCCTGTGAATACATCTGCATATTGTTCAACAAACTCTCCTCGAGAAAGCGATTGCCCGATTGCCTCTTGTATTTCATCATTTGTCGGCCAAATGTCTTTCAAGAAAATATCTTTCCCATCCACTTCGCCGAGTGGTTGCGAGGTTAAATCAATATTGACTGTTCCTGCAATCGCATATGCAACGACAAGCGGTGGAGAAGCGAGATAGTTCGCTTTGATGTCGGGTCCTATACGCCCTTCAAAATTTCTATTTCCACTGAGTACTGAGCATGCAATAAGATCGTGTTCATTAATCGCATCGCTGATTGGTTTTGAGAGTGGTCCTGAGTTACCAATGCAAGTCGTGCAACCATACCCTACGACATAAAAGCCAAGTGCTTCTAAATCACCGAGTAAATCTGCACGTTGCAAATAATCAGTCACAACTTTACTTCCGGGTGCAAGCGAAGTTTTTACCCATGGTTTTCTTGTTAAACCAAGCGCATTTGCTTTTTGTGCAACCAGACCAGCAGCAACCATAACGCTTGGATTTGAAGTATTGGTGCAAGAGGTAATAGCAGCAATGGCAACATCACCATCAGATAATTCGTACGATTCAGTATCTGTTTCAACGAGTGCTGATGCAGGCGTATCATGACCAAACTCCTGAGCGCTTGCTTTGCCCCATTTTGTTTTCATCTCAGATAACAAAATACGATCCTGAGGTCGTTTTGGCCCAGCAAGCGCAGGTTCAACCGTTGACAAGTCAAGCGAAACGGTTGATGTATATTTAATTTGCTTTGCATCATCTCTCCAGAGACCTTGCAACTTGCAATATTGCTCTACTGTTTCGACAAGTTTTTCATCACGTCCAGTCAAGTACAAATACTTTGTTGTCTGTTCATCTACTGGGAAAAACCCCATAGTTGCGCCGTATTCAGGCGCCATATTTGCAAGGGTTGCTCTTGTGGCAAGAGGCATTACGTCGAGAGATTCACCATAAAACTCTACAAATTTACCAACAACACCATGTTCCCTAAGTAGTTCGGTTACACGAAGCACCAAGTCTGTTGCAGTCACACCTTCTTGCAATTTCCCAGTTAGTTTCATCCCAACCACTTCTGGAATAAGCATATAGATAGGTTGACCAAGCATGACAGCTTCGGCTTCAATGCCACCTACGCCCCACCCAAGAACACCAAGACCATTAATCATTGTGGTGTGCGAATCTGTGCCAACCAAACTATCTGGATACAAAATGCCCTCGTGATCCCATGTAACTTTCGCGAGAAATTCCAAGTTGACTTGGTGGACGATTCCTGTTGATGGTGGAACGACTCTAAAGTTGTCAAAAGAATTTTGCCCCCACTTTAGGAACTCATACCGCTCCATATTTCGTTCAAATTCTTTTTCGCCATTGATGGTGAGTGCTTGAGCACTGTTAAAAGCATCAACTTGCACGGAGTGGTCGATGACGAGATCGCACGGCACGAGTGGGTTTACCTTTTTCGCAGAGGATGCATCGCCTGTCATTCGAACAACTGCACTTCGCATCGCTGCAAGGTCAACAACTGCTGGCACACCCGTAAAATCTTGAAGGACAACTCTACCTGGTGTAAATGGAATTTCAACTTCACCTACATCAGTTGCATCATATGAAGCGAGTGCTTTTACATCTTCATCAGTAACAATGCCATTGCCACAATGCCGAAGACATGATTCGAGTAATACTCGGATGGAATAAGGCATCGTATCTAGACTGCCAAGGGAATCTAAGCGATAGACTGTCCTATCTCCAAGAGGCGTCGAGATTGTTTCACATCCATTATTAAATTCTATATTCATAGAAACGTATTTTAGCAGAAACGCTAGTTAGTTGAAATCTTCTCGGTTTTCGTTTAACCGAACACCCGCTTTTGGACCACGAACAGTATGGCTCGCATCGATCGAACGTGTAAGAAAGACACCGCCTGCAATCACACAATGATCTCCAATGTGTATATCACCACCAAGAATTGTTGCACCCGCATACACAGTGACGTGATCACCAAGGGTTGGATGACGCTTGGTTCCTCTTTTAAGATGTCCTCGCTCGTCACGTTCAAAACTTCGCGCGCCGAGTGTCACGCCTTGATAGACCTTGCAGTGCTCTCCGATGATTGTTGTTTCACCAATGACGACACCTGTACCATGGTCGATAAAGAAAGACTCACCAATGGTTGCGCCGGGATGAATATCAATACCAGTTAATTCATGCGCATGCTCGGCGATGATTCGTGGGATGAGCGGTACATTCTGCTCGTAGAGTTCATGTGCTATGCGGTGCATCCACAATGCCCTAATTCCGGGATAACAAAATATCGTTTCGTCTGTATGGTGCGCAGCGGGATCGCCGTCGTACGCTGCCTGTACGTCGAGCGACAATTTAGTCCGTATTGCTGGAATCTCAGAAAGAAAGTGATCAACGACTTCTCGAGCTCGTACATCACAATCAGGGCAGTGTTGATCGAACTCGATGGAACCCGATTCTTCTGCATATCGAAGTGCACCTGCAATCTGATGAAACAAAGGACCAGCAACACCAGAAATAAGTTGACGAGTGTGATCCTGCAACGCACCATCGTCTATTGTGCGTGGACCATTAAAACCTGGAAACAAAATCCAACTCAATCTCTCAAGAACACCGATGACTTCTCGCCGACTTGGCAGGTACTCGGTTGTGAAGTGGCGTATACGCTGATCTTTCTGTATCGACTTTGCGATTTTTGATGCTAAAATATCGAGTCGCTTTCCTGAGAGAGGCGACTCGATACTTGGAGTGTTATGAGGTATTTCTGGCGCCATTGCACCTATGGTAACTATTTTACTAACCTATGTTATGGGCAAGTAGAACCCCATACACCAATAATTTGGAGTAGATCAGACACACCGACTACGCAATCACCATTGACGTTTTCTGGTATTCCGTTTTCTCCAAGGAGAGTGCTACATGCTTCATCCTTTTGCCTTTCAATGAAAAAACGCCCGCTAGTCATTGTAACTAGCGGGCGTTTTGAATCAAAGCAAATTACTCAGGACAAGCACCCCAAGCATCCACGACCGTGAGTAAGTCTGTCACGTCTACGACGCCATCTCCGTTGATATCTGCCGGTCCACCATTCTCACCCCAAGCAGCAACTACGGCGAGAATGTCCGTGACATTAACCGTTCCATCATCATTTGTATCAGCAGGACATTCAGAAGGTAGTTCAATTATGATGACACCTGTCATGCCATTGTTGCAATGTGGTGCACAGAAGAATGGGATTTCAGTTGTTCCATCATCTGGAACAGTGAATTCGTAGTAATCACCAGGACTATTAAGTGGTTCATCAAAGTACAAACCGTCGTAGGTACAGCTCGTGCCAGATGTAATCGTGTGGGGGTACCCTGTTCCGTATTCAAAACGGAGCACATCGCCCGGAACACAATTCGCCACATCTGGCGACCAAGAACTTGCATTTGCTGTCACGATGAGTGTGTCTGCATATGATGTCGCACTCAGCGCGACGATTGTTAAGGCTGTGAGTAATTTCATTTGTTTCTCCTTTATAAATAGTAGACAATCATAATATAGTAGGCAAAAGAGACATTCCCTAATAAAAAAAGGGATATTCCGCACCTCACAAGAAAAAGTGGGGTTATAAAGCAAAGCAAGCCCCTCTAAAGCTGAAAATGCGTTCTTATGCTTCATTCAACGGACAGGGAGGGATTCGAACCCTCGATACGCCGAAGCGTATACTAGTTTTCGAGACTAGCGCATTCAGCCGCTCTGCCACCTGTCCAGATAAGGCATCGTATCAAGAGGAAGATTGTATTGCTGCAATGAGTCCGTGGGCATCGTCAGTACCAATGCGAAATTTGCCACCTGATTTTAATTGAATTTGAATTGCATCAAGTCCTGAGACGTTGTACAACCAACCATGAGGCGTAAGTCGAATTCCCCATCCAAAAATCCACGAGTTACGAACTTGTTCGACTGATTCTATATCTTCTAAGAGATATGTCTTTTTCCAAAATCCCGGACCAAAATAATGACGAAGTTCTTCGCCCTCGACTTCTACTGTTAGTGAACTAAAGAGCCATGTAAGACAAACCAGCAATGCGATCATTCCGTAGAGAGAAAATGCAATTACAGATGCAAACTGATTGACCGCGACCATCACGAAGCAAAACACTATAGACACACTCAGCATGACTTTGAGAAGCGTTCCTGGTTGGGTATGACTGTATTGCATCTATGTATTCTAATTTGATTGACTTGCAGTCAATTATATATGTAAAAGAGAAATACTGCATAAAAAAGACAGCCCCGCAACCTTTCGGTTGCGGGGCTGAAAAAGTCGGCAATGACCTACTTTCCCGCTGAGCAGTATCATCGGCTGCCTGGGCTTAACTTCTGAGTTCGGGATGGGATCAGGTGTGTCACCAGACATAAGTTCACCGACAAAGCCAATCGCCGCCGCTAAGCGACGAGTGACATTCAAAAATCATTCACCCCCTCTCGGGGGTGAACGACAATTCTTTGTCGTTCATGTTGTAGTAGTAAATTTACATTCACCATACGTCGAGCAAACTTCCGTTTGCTCTCGATACATTTTGAGTGCGCGATCTGTCAATATTGTTAAAACATCGTTTGACGTACGACCGTGATTCGACAAGTGTCGAAGCCCGGTCGGCATGACAAGATCTTTGACCGTTAGTACCGCTTTGCTAAACATATTTCTATGCGTACACACGCGGCCTATCAACCCGGTAGTCTTCCGGGGGTCTCTC
>JABABS010000061.1 GCA_014238125.1 Phycisphaerales bacterium | reverse complement strand
CTTTTAGAGAAACTATTATTGAGCTAAACATCTGGAATCGACTACAGTGATTCGTTTCAAGATCAGTCATTTTAGCATAGATTTAGCGGTGCGTAAGCACAAGACAGGAAATAATGGTTGTCGCCGGGATAGAAACTGCGTCGATGGAAAATATATTAAAAACAAGAAACAGAACTGCAGTCTGTGCCATCTCCCATATACCAGCCCATTGAATTGCACTCTTCCTCAGTCATGACTTCGCACCAGGGCTCCTCGAATCCTATGCAACAAGCTCCCGTTTCCTCAGGAGAGCAATCGTTGCCCCATGCAGAAACAATAAAAAGTATGTCCTGCACATCAACAATACCATCAAGTGTTACATCGCCATCTATGTCGGATGTGTTCCAGGTTTTGATGACGACAAGTAAGTCTACAACATTCACGACGTTGTCTCCATTGACATCTCCGCAACTCTCGCATGTTTCAGATATTAAGCACTCGTCATCTTCCATCGTGCCATATGTCTGTCCATTTGTATTTGAGCACACAGCGGTATTCACAAGGGCAACACTGCAGCAATACACATAAATTCCACCGACGTTGTTTGCGACATTGTCACGAACAAGGCAATCAATCATCCAGAAATTTCCCATGTCACAAAAAACAGCGCCGCCAAAATACGCTTCGTTGTTTTTGAATACGCAGTTGATGATCTCTCCCATTTCGGAGCTTGTACCTAGGGATGCCAATCCTCCGCCTTGAAATCCAAAATTATTAACAATATGGCAATTCTCAACTCTTGGCGAAGAAACCACACATAAGATACCACCGCCTTGAGACTGCGTGCCCTCACCTTGGGTGATTGTAAATCCTGAAATTACTGTGGACGTAGTTTCGTTATTTCCACAAAAGAAAACGGTTCGCTGATTCTGACCGCTGACTATGGTCGTTTGTGGACCTTCTTTGCTTCTGAGCAAAACCTCTTTACCATTCATATTGACAACATAACTGCCACTGCCCGTATACGTCCCGGGCATCACCAGAATCTCATCACCATTACTTGCAGCATCCACTGCATCTTGAATGTTGTCAAAGTCTGCCTTACCGTCATCATCAACAGTCCATGTCTCAGCAGTGGTTGTGCATGTGATAAACAACGAGATGAGTAATAGACGGTACATATACATAGACATTGTGGCCTATAGATATTAGTTATGCAATGAAAATCTCCTCGATAGACCTTGAAAGTCACTTTAAAGCTCAGTTACGAAGTGCAGTTTTAGCAAATCAGAGCCTTCAGCCGCGTCGATCTTGCTATTGTGTGTAGATGGTTGCCCTCTTGTTTCTGCCATTGTTATTCGCACAATCTGAAGAGTTGAGCAAGCAATTCAACACCCCGTTCCATGACAATGTAGAACTTTATGCAGAGTCACCATTATTTTTTAATCCCACTGCTATTGATGTGGATGAAGATGGAAATGTCTGGGTTACAGAGGCTGTCAACTACCGTCAGTGGAGCGGTAAGAATTCAGGGCGTCACCATGAAGACGGTGACCGCGTCATCGTACTTCGTGATCTTGATGGTGATGGCAAAGCTGAAACAAGTATTGTATTTGCACAAGACAAAGACCTTGTTGCACCACTTGGCATTTTAGTATTAGAAGACCGAGTGCTCGTTTCATGTTCACCCAACCTCATCGAATACCGCGATACCGATGGCGATTTCATTGCGGATGAAAAGAACATCCTGTTAACAGGTTTTGGCGGTTTCAACCACGACCACGGGCTGCACTCGTTAGTCGAAGATGGCAAAGGTGGTTTGCTTTGGTGCGCAGGAAATGCTGGACCGCACGTTGTAACTGGTACCAACGGCAAAACAATTCGAAGTGGTTCTGTCTACAACGGCGGCGGCCCTGCGTGGGCTGGTAATGTTGGAGGACTTGTAAGTGATGACGGTGTTGCTTGGACAGGTGGGATCATCGGACGCATGGACATGGACGGTAGCAACATTGAAATTCTTGCGCACAATTTTCGAAACGAATATGAAGTAGCAATTGACAAGTATGGCAATATGTACACTGCAGATAACGACGACGATGGGAATGAATCGTGCCGGACAGTCACTGTGGTTCCCGGTGGCAATTACGGATATTTTTCTGCAGACGGAAAACGCTTTTGGAATGCAGATCGCCGTGTAGCGCAGAACATTCAATCTGCGCATTGGCACCAACGCGATCCTGGTGTGATGCCCCATGGCACGATCACCGGCAGCGGCGGGCCAACTGGGGTTACTGTGTACGAACATAGTGCAACACCGGAATTAAACGGTTTTCTGTTAAACGCTGACGCTGGTCGATCCACTGTCTTTGCGTTCAAACCAAACATTAAGGGTTCACAACTCACACTTGAGCAGTACACGCTCATTGAAGCAAACCGTGAAGGTGAACGCGGCACTTGGTTTAGACCAAGTGATGTTGCAGTTGGAAACAACGGAGAAATATATGTTGCAGATTGGTACGATCCGGGGGTTGGCG
>JABABS010000047.1 GCA_014238125.1 Phycisphaerales bacterium | reverse complement strand
TACTGCTGAATGTTTAGATAAAAGTGAACAGGAAGCATACAGACTAACGCACACCTCGGGCACGTACCATCTCGTTCCTTCTGGCGAGACCAACTGGTTTGAATTTGCCAAAAGAGTTATTTCTAACGCAACTAAATTGGGAGAGATTTTTAGGATAACTCCTGATGCAATCACTCCAATTCTTACAGAGGCATACCCTACGCCAGCAAAAAGACCAAGCAACTCTTTGCTTGACACAGAAAAACTAACAAAAACTTTTCGGGTATACTTGCCTCCGTGGGAACATGGTGTGGATCACTTAGTTGGCGAACTTATCCAGGGAATAAAAATATGAATCGAAAAGGCATCATTTTGGCGGGGGGATCTGGAACAAGGCTATATCCAGCCACAAAAATTATCTCAAAGCAGTTGCTGCCTATTTTTGATAAGCCCATGATTTATTATCCACTCACGACGCTTATGCACGCAGGTATTCGTGAGATTTTGATCATTTCCACCCCACAGGACACTCCTGTGTTTGAAAAATTGCTCGGTAATGGGTCACAGTGGGGATTAGATATTACCTACGCAGTGCAGCCCTCCCCAGATGGGTTGGCCCAAGCGTTCTTGATTGGTGAATCGTTTATTGGAGATTCTCCGTCCGCCCTTGTCCTTGGCGACAACATCTTCTACGGCATTGGTTTTTCCGGTTTACTTGAATCGGCTAATAGCAGGCAAAATGGTGCGACCGTCTTTGCGTACCACGTGCATGACCCAGAACGGTATGGAGTTGTGGAACTCGGCGAAAACAATAATGCAATCAGCCTTGAAGAAAAACCAGAGTTTCCTAAATCTCATTACGCTGTAACTGGACTTTATTTTTACGATAAAAATGTTGTGGAATATGCCAAACAGGTCGAACCATCGGACCGTGGGGAATTAGAAATCACGGATCTCAATCGTATGTACCTTGAAGAAGGTTCCCTTTCGGTCGAGTGCATGGGGCGTGGATATGCGTGGCTTGACACTGGCACACACGAGAGCATGCTTGAAGCGCATCAATTTGTTCAAACTATTGAACATCGCCAAGGTCTCAAAATTGCATGTCCTGAAGAAATAGCGTATCTCAATCAGTGGATAGATTGTGCACAGTTAGAACAACTTGCAGCACCAATGATTAAAAATGGATATGGTCAATATTTAATGCAACTTATACAAGAACCGCAACCTGTCTGATCAACAGTTATGAAAGCAACCCCACTTTCCATTCCAGAAGTCGTCCTCCTTGAGCCAAGGGTATTTTCTGATGAACGTGGATTCTTTTTTGAAAGTTTCAACCAAGATCTTTTTGAAGAAGCAACGGGGCTTTCGCCCAACTTTGTTCAAGACAATCACTCCAAATCTTCTATGGGTGTCCTTCGTGGCTTGCATTATCAATTGCCGCCCATGGCTCAGGGCAAGCTAGTCAGGGTTACACATGGCGAAGTGTTCGATGTTGCTGTGGATATCAGGCAAGGGTCACCAACATTTGGCAAGTGGGTCGCAGAAACCCTTTCGGCCGAAAACAAAAAGCAACTCTGGATACCTGAAGGCTTTGCTCATGGATTTCTTGCTCTCTCTGATACTGCTGATTTAATTTACAAAACCACAAATTATTACGATCCAAATCTCGAGCGGTGCATCCATTGGAATGACGCGGACATTGGTATTAAGTGGCCGACTAACACTAACCCGTGCTTGTCTGATAAAGACATGTTCGCAACAGCACTTAAGTCCGATGGTTCTGAGAGGGGTTTATGAAAAAGACAATTTCCAAAAAATCATCAAAACACTC
>JABABS010000060.1 GCA_014238125.1 Phycisphaerales bacterium | reverse complement strand
GAACATGTTCCTCGAGCAACATATAAATATTGCCCATGCCTAGTTGTGATGATTGTTGTACGTCGATACCTTTCCAATCATTTGTATCTTGATAATACAATTCACCCTCTGAAGTACGTTGTAAATAAACACCAATTGCTTCGCGTAATAAAGCAACTCGCCCTTCTTCGCTCTCAACATGAGAAGCCTTTGATTCTAACACTTCTGCAACATACTTTAATCGGTCGAGTTTCATTCTTGCCGTCGCGGTGACCACTCGTTCTTCAGCATCTTCTAATTCGACTGCATCTAATACGAAGCCTGCTTTTTCAAGTGCAGCTTCAGCCTCCTCTAGATCACCAAAACCTACACCAGAAATACTCATTTGCGACCGTGCACTTCTCATCAGTAACGATGCTAATTCAACTTGTTCAAATGGTGTGGGCGACTGTCCTTTTTGAAGTGCATCTAGATTTTCACCTGCAAGATTCAGCAATGCACGCTGTGCATCAGCAGAATTACCTAACACTTGCACGACATCTTTCACGCCTGTAAGCAGTGAAGCCACCGATTCTTGCAAAACTTCATTTCGCTCCTCAACTCTTGCTCGTTGAACCATTGCTTCCTGCCAACCAACAGTAGCGACACTCCCGCCAACAAGTATGGAAACAAAAACAATGATCGCTGCAACAGCGGCAGCGCGATGTTTACGTGAGAATTTACCAAGACGGTATACCAAACTTGGGGGGCGAGCCTCGATTGGATCATTGTCTAAATATCTGCGAATATCGTTTGCTAATTCTTCAGCACTGCCATACCTGCGGTTTCTATTTTTCTCAAGTGCTTTCAATGTGATTGTTTCAACATCACCTCGCAAGGAACGGTACATGGTAGAGGGGTTAGTCGGCGTATCTTCTTTAATAATTCGAACTGCTTCAGAAAATGCTTTTTTACGAAGGTTATACGGTGGATCTCCACACAGCAGTTCATACAAAATAACTCCGAGTGCATATACATCACTTCTAATATCTAAATCATCATCAGTTGCATCTACTTGCTCTGGTGACATGTATTGGAGAGTGCCGATCAACCTGCCAACATTCGTTTGTTCGGTCACGTTGTGCACACCACGGTCTGTTGGACGAGCAACACCGAAATCGATGACTTTAGGCTCACCATCCTTGCGGATTAGAATGTTGTCTGGTTTTAGGTCTCGATGTATCACACCTTTTTGGTGGGAGTGATGCACAGCAGAACAAATTTTTCTAAATAGTTCCAACCGATCTTTTGTGCTTAACTCCTTACTATTGACGTACTTTGTCAGTGGTCCACCGTTAACAAATTCCATTGCAATAAAAGGTCGCTCAACACCCTCCTCATCGTTCCATACACCCGCTTCAAAAATTTGTGCAATTCCCGGATGCGTTAACCGCGCAAGTGCTTCCGCTTCATATGTAAATCTACGGCGAGCAGTTTTTGAAAAGCGACATCCTCGAATGATCTTAAGTGCAACTCGACGCTTTGGAGATTTTTGCACTGCTTCGTACGTGATACCCATACCGCCTTCACCTAAAACACGAATGATTTTATAGCCTGATATTTCTTTTGGGTGAGGCTTCGATGTGCCACCGGTTGTCCTGTGCGCTTCACCGGCAGCAGAATCAATGGTTGGAAGATCGCTTAAATCTGAAGGGCTATTGCCAGATCCATCATCCTGCGAATTGTAATGTTCAAGAATAGAGTCAATTTCTTTTCGCATATTTTTGTCATCGCCACATGCGGCATCTAAAAACTTGCTTCTCAATTCTGATGGTAATTCAATTGCTTCACTGAATATTTTTTGTAGTTTTTCTTGGTTACTCAATGTATATGCCTTTATATTGCATTATAGGCAAGGACCCCACGAACCGACAACTTCTAACAAATCGCTTATATCAACGATCCCATCACCGTTGATATCAGCAGTTGGATCATTCGCTCCGAATTGATCGATGACCATAAGCAAATCTTCAATAGCTACAACCCCATCATAATTTATATCTGCATCGCAGACGACGGCTGGTCCAAGCAAATTCGTTTGTTCTAAAGAGCCCACGTCACCACGTACAGCTGCTTGCTTTCCACCACCACCAAGCCAATCGTCATCTTCATTTTTTCCATTAAGTCCACCGCTTGTAATTGGACCAAGTGCTGTGCCAGCATTCATGTTTTGTCTAGACCACGTGAGCCCAGTTAAAGAACCAATGATCCGTGCACTTGAACTATCATTGCGAAGTAAAACAAGTGGCGTGGTTGATTCCGGTGCACTAAGCACGATATCCATATCACCGTCAAAGTCAGCATCGATTGCAACAACATCTACAACTGGTTCTGAAACTGCGATTGGAATCATCTCTTCAAAGTCGTCTGCCTCATCTGCGTTACCTTGAAATAGATATACCAACTGAGCCTCAGTCGATGAAGCCATCAAATCAATCTGATCATCGCCAGGCGAAGCATCGAGTTCGACCAACTCGATCGTTACAACAGCCGCACCGACTTCGCCAACATCATGCAAGGTCTCTGCCGTGTCTACGCGATGTATAAGACCATATTGCGTTCCGCCAACAAAACCCCAAGGTCCCACTTGTGGCCGTCCATCAACACATGTCGGCGGGTTGGGTACAAGCACATCCACAAGTAAATATTTAGGAATTTGAATCCAAGGACCGCTACTTGATGCACCTGCAACATCAAGAATCACTTGATATCCATCTTCAAGACTGGAATCGGCCGTATCAATACCTGCTACTACATCAAGGTCAGCATTGTCATCCCAATCAATAATTGCTACGCATGTAGAAGCAGCACCAAGTGGGATTATTATTTCTGCATTAAACGTAAGCGTGCCATCACCTGCAAGGTTTGTAGTTAAAACACTGAGAGTATTACTATCACCATTAGAAACAATCACGTCATCTAAGCCATCTCCGTCTAGGTCCCCAACATCAAGATCCACTGGTTCATTTCCTACAGATGCCGCGAATCCGACTATTTCTGTTGGCGAAGTATCCTCTGAAACGGAATAGATAACGACTGAACCAGGAGAGCCGCCATAGAGAACTACCAACTCATCTGCACCATCTCCGTTTGCATCAAACGATTCAATATCAACTGGCGGGCTATCTACATCGCCTTCAAATGGATCCGAAAAGTTTGCGCCTTCAAGTTCAATCACTTCGACGGCGATTTCAGTATCTGCACCGCGAGGTGCTTCTTGTTCGATAAGTTGCAACCCAAGACCATCTGGCATTGCTGGCAATGTGACGCTGCTAAATGAACCAGTGAGTGTAGATGCTTGCACAAGTGGGACAATGACGCCAACATTTGCAGCAAACAATGAATTTGAATCGTTGGTGACACCAAGTGCTCCACCGCGATTAATTTCTCCGCCTACTTTCAATGTTTCGTCGGCGACGAGATTGTTGATATCAAAATGAGTAGAACCGCCATATGGCGTCGTTACATTACTCGTGACATAACAATATGCGTCAGTATTAAATTCAAGGCGAGAATTTGAATTTACATGCTGAAATGGATAAATTCCGTCAGTACTGTTTGTGCCTTCAAAGTTGAGTGTAGTTTGACCGCCGACATAGAACCCATCCCCTTCAGCTGCAATATTATTTTCTAAGACAGTGTCGACGAGATCCACATCACTAATGGTACATACAAAACCACCGCCTCTGACTTGAGCAACATTATTCGTGAAGATTGAATTTTGTATTGAAGCATTTGCAAAGAAACATTCAACGGCTCCACCAGACTGCGCTTGATTGTTGTTAAATGTACAGGAGGTCATTGAAATCGCACTTAGAAAATTGTGCAACCCGCCTCCGCCAGAAAAGAGATCCAATGTAGTTGCGGAATTGCTTTCAAAAGTGGAATCTGAAACATCCACAATACTGTTACTATTATATATTCCGCCTCCTATATCGGATGCGTTCTCTTGAAACAAACACGTTATTACGGTTGCAGCGCTGTTGTCATTAAACACTCCACCCCCAGGACCAGTTGCTTCGTTGCCTGTGAAGTTGCAGCCTGTGAGAACTATGTCGGAGTAGTAATTAGCTAATGCACCACCATTTGTACCTGTATTATTAGTAAATATACAAACATAAAGATTCGGGGCGCTATCGTAGTTGTACACCCCACCGCCAGTTGGAGCAGTGTTTTCTGAAAATGTGCACCAAAACAATGATGCGTCACTTAACTGATTACACGCCACACCACCGCCACTATGGCTTGCGGAATTGGATAGAAAATAACAATCCACTAATGCTGGGTTACTCAAAGAACAGAAAATCCCAGCCCCCCTGGTTGCCGTGTTATATTCAAACGAACAGTTTGATAGTGCAGGTGAACTACTGTAGCAATGGATCCCTCCACCATAATCGGAGGCGGTGTTTCCGACAAACGAACAAGATGAAATTTGAGGGTTAGAGAGCCCACAAGAAATCCCGCCGCCGTTAGAGGCCTGGTTACCATAGAAAACACATTCACTTATAATTGGGTCAGCTTGCCAGCAATACACGCCACCCCCTGCATTCCCAGTGCAGTTGGTAATTGTGAAACGAGAAATTACCGTCTTGAGAGTTTCACCACTATTGCAATAGATGCCAGTACGAGTTCCTTCCCCATCAATGATTGTCTCACTGGCGTCAGTGACACTCTGCAAAAAAATTTCTTTTCCCAACATGTTCACAACTTGGGTGTCGATACTCGTATATGTTCCGGGGTACACATTGACAATGTCACCATCAACGGCAACATCAATTGCGTCTTGTATGTTATCGAAGTCGGCATCAGGAAAATCAACACCGTCATCATCCACAGTCCAAGTCGTTGCGAAAGAGTGTGTGCTCATCGAAAGAATGAGTATTAAGAATAATTGAATTTTCAACATGATCCTACCTCCAATGATGCGGCCTCTACGACATTCGATTATGACACTTAAATCTATTATTTGCAAGAATAAAGATGATTTTTTGAACGTTAGCTTCGTTTATAGCCCAATTAAGGACACGGCCCCCATGCTGCTATAAGTTCAAGTAAGTCTAAAACATTAACGATGCCGTCTGTATTGATATCTGATGATGAATTTGTCATATTCCACGCTGCCAAAACTTCGAGGAGGTCGACAATATCAACAGAGTTATCACCATTGAGATCTGCTGAGCACGGCAAGGTACATTGATCGGCAATTGCGTTCCCACCACCATCTGTCCAACCACCGTTAATTTTATCCATACTATTTCCACATATTTCAGAAAAGCTGATTTCAGGCAATGTCCCAAGTGTTTCAATCCCACCACCGAGAGATGTTGCTTCGTTATTTTGAATGAGCAAGTGACGCATAGTCATTGTGGCATTTTCATAATAAATTGCTCCACCATACGCTGCCATATTTTCTTGAAAAGTGCTTGATTTTAGGATCCCTTCAGTTGATCTAATTTTCATTGCTCCACCAACACCAGATACAACTTCTGCTACGTTAGATTCGAACATGCAATTCCTTACAGTCGCATCAGTCCCTGTGAGATACACAGCGCCAGCATCATGTGAGGTGTTATTGAGAAAAGAACAATATGCAATTTGGATTCCACCCCCACTCTGAACCAAAGCACCACCCATTGTGTACGATTCATTATTCTCGAATTCGCAATCACTCAATATCAAATATCCGCCCAGACAACAAACACCAGAGCCTAATGTTGATTGTGTGTTTTGCACAAATTTACAAGAAATAACCATTGCCGATGAAAGATACAAATACATCCCACCACCGTCGTATTCTTTTCCGCGTGTAATTGTAAAGCCCTCTAGCCTTGTATCGTTCGTTTCCCCTGAATTACACAAAACTCCACGCCTTTGACCTTCTCCATCGATCACCGTGAGATCAGCACCTTGGGTAGATGAAAGCCAAATGGCTTTGCCATAAAAGTTTACAACAGCATCTGCGTTTCCTGTGTACGTTCCGGGCATGACAAAAATTTGGTCATAATCTGAAGCAACGTCTATTGCTTCTTGAATTGTCACAAAGTCTGCTGTGCCATTTACGTCGACTGTCCACGTGTCAGCCAATGCTTGACTACATACTGTGATTGAGAGTAGGGCTTTGAGTGCATGTTTCATTTGTACTTCCTTTCAAAAAAGTGTGTGTATAAATCCATGCGTCTTACATGTCCGCCCACAAATTAATTTCAAAGAAAAAAGTGTTTTATTTCAATTGACGTGTTAATTCGCGTTTAAGCCATGCCCGAGCGTATTCCCAATCTTTAATAACTGCTTTTCGATCAATTTCAAGTGCGTCTGCAACTTGATCAATCGTAAGACCTGAAATGTAACGAAGTCGCACAACATCGGCTGCTTGTGGTAAATCAAGAGCTAATTTTCGAATTGACTCGACGAGTATTTCAATAGATTCTGTATCTACAGATTCAAGCTGGTTGAGTTCGCCCTCTGCAAGTGTTAAAGATACTTTTACTCGGCCTCCCCCACGTTTGATTCGATTTCGGGTTCTTGCATAATCAATTAAAAATTGTTCCATCACACGCGAGATCGAACCGAAAAAGTGGCGACGATTTTGAAAATTAGGCGATTCTTTGTCTTTTGGCCAAATCCGCATGTAGATTTCATTGACAACCATTGTGGGTTGCAAACTTGCTGTTTGTCGTTCTCGAAATAATCTACTTGTTGCCATTTGATGCACTTCGCAGTGCACTGCATTCCAGAGTTCAGCAGCTGCATTATCATTTCCTTTGGCAACTGCATCGAGCAATAGAGTCACATGTTCCTTATCTGCCATGATTTCATCATACTGTTATTCTGTACAATTCATTGTATGTTTGGCTCGTCAAAGTACGATACAACAATCAAGGAACAAATACCATGAAAAATGAACGACTAGACAAACTAGAACAAGAACTCACTGCAATGAAGCGCTCGACTCGAAGATGGCGAGGGGCTACGCTTGGACTCCTCATATGTGCTGGTTTGTTTGCTGCAGATGCTGTTGGCCCAACTGTGATTGACCATCTCGTTGTTCGTAAACTTGATGTGATTACTGATGAGGGACAAGTCGCTCTCTCACTTTCGCAAAGTGAAACTGGCGGGCAAATTGACTTGTACTCATCAAATGGCACGAACCTTCTTCGGTTAGGCACAAACGCAAGCGGCGGCGACATGGCGGTCTGGAATAGAGAAGGAACGAGCGTAGCAGGACTGTGGTCTGGTGACGACGGCGGTGTATTTTCGCTTTGGAATAAAGAAGGTTTAGAAAACACTATCGTTTCTTCTGGTGCGATGGTACTTGGTTCATCACTTGCAGTAAATAACGATGCAGGCGTACCTGTTTTTGCAATTGCAAGTGATGATGCCGGTGATGGGCGAATGCAACTTGTCGATCATGCAGGGAATCTTGTTTTTGATGCACGTACAATTCCGGGAGTTGGCGGTGCAATTGTGTTAAAAACTGTAGAAGGCAAACGCGTCGTCATGCTTGCTGCAACTAGCGAAGGTGGGACCATGAACTTAATGAATGCTCGGGGCGTCCCTGTCGTACTTGCATCGACTTCAAATAATCATGGTGGGGCAATTACGATTGCAAATGAAAGAGGCATGAGCGTTGTGACTGCTAAGGCAGATGACGAACAACGGGGAGCGATGAATATTAGCGACGCTGACGGAAACGGAACGAGAAGAATTCGACCGCTTCGTGGTTACTCGCCGTAATTTTCTTTTATTTCAACTGAACCATCTTCTGATTCAAAAGCAACTTCGAGTTCTACTAACGCTGCAAGTGCAGCAAGTTGTTCAGCTTGTTTTTTAGAAGCAGCCCAACGAGAGTCAAAGCGGCGTCCGTTAAGATCAACAGTAATTTCAAAGCACTTGGCATGATCGGGACCTTTTTCATCGAGAACGACGTACATGGGAGCAAATCCCACGGTCTTTTGGCCAAATTGTTGCAAAATTGATTTGTAATTCTCTTGGTGTGTAGAACGAGCGGCAGCATTAATGCGTTCGCTCATGGTTTTGAGTACAAAAGTTTTGGCTACGTCGAAACCGCCATCTAAAAAGATCGCGCCGATGAGTGCTTCGTAGGCCGCGCCAGTGACAGAACTTGGAATTTGTTTTTGTGTGTTCATCCCTTTTCCAACTCGAAGAATGCGGGCAATTTCAAGCTCATCAGCGACATCTGCGCATATCTTTCTACTGACAACGGATGATTTGACCTTCGTCATATCACCTTCTTCAAATTCAGGAAAACGGTTGTAAATTTCACAGCAAACGGCGAAACCAAGGACTGCATCCCCAAGGAATTCAAGGCGTTCATTGGATTCACTTCGTTGATCTACAGCAGAGGAATGTGATAACGCTTGCTCAAGAAGAGCGGTGTTTGTGAATTTATAGCCGACAATCGACTCTGCAGCTTCAGTCCAATCAGTGTCCATGGTTGTTCTAGTGGCATTCTATCGCCCTTTGTACGAGTAGTAGTTGAATTGGCTTGCTAGAACCCTCTCTGTAGGCTATATTACTCGGCTCGACTAGAGGATCTACCCATGGCTGTTCATTATCCAAGACGTACAAGTAATATAAAACGAGCTCGATCTATTGGATTTCGCGCACGCATGAAAACCAAGAACGGTCGCAAGATCATCTCGCGCCAACGTCGGGTTGGTCGCAAAGTAAGCTAATTCTCGCTCCAAAGTAAATATCCCCAAGGCTCGCCTGTGGCGAGCCTTTTTTTTGACCAGTGGTCAACTTGACCTATGGTCAACTTGGCCGCGGGCCGTTTTTAGGAGGTCCGCTTTCGTTGACTCAAGATCGCCGGAAGTTTCAACACCGCACGTTGCGAGCATCGCGTACTCTGGCAACCGTTTGTACATAACCTCAATATCTCCACCAGAAAGCTCAGGGCGGTCATTATCACTTGAGAGACGGCTTGTAATCACTGACGAACTCGCCCAAAGATGAATCACCAGAGGCACAGTCAACAACCGTTTACTAATTATTTCTACCATCGGTGCCCCCCCGCCAAGTGCCACGACACAGTCCAAATCAAGCAACGGAGGAATCACCGTACGCTCAGCTGCTCGCCACCCTTCTTCAGAGATCGAAGCCCAAACCTCTTTCACGGTTTTCATGCCAAGATATTCCAACACCTTTTCGTCAGTGTCAACAAAGGGGATCTCAAGTTCTTCTGCGAGCCACTTCCCAAGCGTACTCTTTCCCGTTCCTCTATATCCAATCAAAGCAATAGTCGACATCGACCTATGGTAGACTCGCAGCACGATGTCTGCTGAAAAACTCACAATTCTCAAAGGAAAAGCTGAAGTCCCGCTTTCTGGTCTCACTGACAAAAAGGTACTACTCATCGGGTATGGGAACCAAGGTCGATCTCATGCCCTTAATCTCCGTGATTCCGGAATTGAAGTTGTGGTTTCAACTCGAGATACAAACAAAGCAACAGCAGACGAATTCAAAGTTGTGCCAAACTCAGAAGCAACTTCTTCAGACCTAATCATTATCGCCCTGCCGGATGAGATCCAAGGCGATTTTTTTCGAACCGAACTTCTCCCTCATCTCAATTCAAATACAGTCCTAGGTTTTATCCACGGTTTCTCCATTAGGTACGAACACATCAATCCCCCACTCGGAATTGGGGTGGTAATGGTCGCTCCCAAAGGCCCAGGCATCACCGTCCGTCAACGGTACCTCGAAAACACAGGTGTTCCTGCACTCCTTGCCGTAGAACGAGAAAATACTACAAATACCGCGAGATCCATCGCCCTTGCTTGGGCTGCTGGAATCGGTTCAGGAAGAACTGCTGTGATCGAGTCAACATTCGCCGACGAAACTGAAACTGATTTGTTTGGTGAACAAGCAATTATTGTTGGTGGTCTTGCTGCCCTCGTGCGAGCCGCTTACGAAACACTCGTAGATGCTGGGTACCCTCCTGAACTTGCCTATATTGAATGCTGTCACGAAGTGAAACAAGTTGCAGACATTCTGCATGAAAAAGGTATGAGCGAAATGATGGCTGCAATCAGCAATACTGCTGAAATGGGCGCGTATGAAGCAATGGATCTTTTAGATGATGAACATCTTCGCTCTCACTTCCGTACGATTTTACAAGGCGTCAGAGATGGCTCCTTTGCAAAACGACTCGTCGATCAATCAATAACAAGTAAGAGAGAAGAACTCGCAAATCATGAAATTGATAAAATCGGCAAGGAAATCAGAAGCCTCATGCACCCCAAGACCGATTGACTCTTGATGGACATTTTTCAAGCAATCATTTTAGGCATCGTTGAGGGCATCACTGAATACCTCCCGATTAGTTCCACTGGGCATTTGATCCTTGCTGGTTCCCTCATGGGTCTAAAGAGCAAGGCGGTTGATTCGTATGTGATTGTCATTCAGGGTGGCGCTATTTTAGCTGTTATTGGGTTATATCGAAAACGAGTTGGAAACATGTTGCTTGGGTTCCTCGGCAAGCACAAAACTGGATTAAAACTTGCGATTAATCTCATCATTGCAGTCCTTCCTGCTGTTGTACTTGGACTACTTTTTAAAGAGACCATAAAAGAACAACTATTTTTTCCAACTCCAGTAATTGCAGCACTGGGGCTTGGAGGCGTACTGATGTTATTTACTTCTAGGTGGCAACGAAGTGCGTTTGATGAAGGAGATGAAAAACAAAGCTTCATTGATATTGAACAACTAACGTGGAAAAAAGCACTTATTATTGGGTTGCTCCAGTGCATTGCTATGTGGCCGGGAACGAGCCGGTCAATGATGACAATTGTTGGAGGCATGGCTGTTGGAATGAAACCAAAACATGCAGCTGAGTTCAGTTTCCTCTTGGGATTACCCACTCTTGGGGGCGCAACGTTGTTAGAGCTCTACGATTCGAGAGAAGTTCTCCTTGAAATGAACATGCTTGCGATGATAGTTGGGATTGTTGTTTCGTTTTTAGCAGCCGCTCTTGCGATCAAGTGGCTCGTTGCGTATTTATCAAAACATGGTCTCGCGCTTTTTGGTTGGTACCGAATTGCGCTTGCAATTGTTTTTGCAATTGGTATATACGGTGGTTATTTCACACTTGGAAACAATACATCCAACACTGCTGGAGAAGGATCAGAAACTTCTTCGACATCCGCGCCAATCACTTTTAAGTATGACCACTGCCCCGCGTTACCAGTAGCAACCCACGTTGCACCCTCAACAATAACGGGGCCAACTACTGATTGCCAGTGTCCAACCTTGATTTCCTGATCATCCCGAATAAGTGACCATTGCAATCCATGGATTTCGCCACCGGATGAAATCCGCCAGTACAAATCTCCTGCGCCGGGGAGATTAACGATGGTTGGTTGTGGAAAAAGCGTTCCGCCAAGAGCCCACGCCAACAATCCAGCCATCACAAAGAAGATGCCTGATTTAATCAATAATGAACGAACACCAAGTGCAACTTGTCCCATAGGACTGCATTTTACATGGAAAGGGAAGCAGCGAGTTGTTCCTCGTTCCAAATTTCGATGCCTAAATCTTGAGCTTTTTTCAACTTAGAACCTGCTTTTTCACCCGCGATAACAACGTCTGTATTTTTTGACACTGAACCAGTTATTTTTGCGCCCCTCTGCTCAAGCTCTTCTGTCAATGCCGAACGTTCCCATCGTTCAAGCGTGCCAGTAATCACCATCGTTTTATTTGCAAAAACAGGATCTAGATTGGCGTTTTGATCTTGTGATAAAACGACACCTACACTTGCAAGTTTATTAAACAACTCTTCACCTTGTTTTGAATGAATTGCTTTGTGTAATGTTTCTGCAGTAATCTCACCAAAATCATGCAATGCAACAAAATCTTCAATTGTTGCTACCTGTAATAATTGCAATGTTGGGTAAATTTTTACGATTGTTCTTGCAGTTGCTTTTCCAACGAGACGAATGCCAACTGCAGATAAGACCCGAGTAAATCCCCGTGTTTTACTCTCCTCAATTGAGTCAACGAGAGCCATTGCTGATTTTTCTGCAAACCCTTCGAGTGGGAGCAAGTCATCACTAGTCAACGTGTACAAATCTGCAAAATGATGCACCAAGCCTGCATCGATAAGTTGATCAACAACTTTATCACCAAGACCATCGATGTCCATTTGGTCTCTGCCTGCAAACCACTTCACTTTCTCTCGAAACTGCGCAGGGCATTCAGGACTCACGCAGTAGAGTTTTGGGCCTTCCTTCTCAACGGGACCGTCACAAACAGGACATTTCGTTGGTGGAGAGATTTCCTCCTGTGTGCCATCGCGAAAACTAGGAATTGAACTGACAACTTGTGGAATAATTTCACCTGCTTTTTCAACAACAACCAAATCGCCCACGCGAATATCCTTGCGATGAATCTCATCAATATTATGCAATGTTGCATGCTGCACTGTTGTGCCCGCGATGAAAATAGGTTCCATAGTTGCGCGGGGTGTGAGCGTTCCGTTTTTTCCAACTTGCCATTCAACTTTTGATAGCAATGTTTTACCCTGCTCTGCAGGATACTTAAAAGCAATACACCACCGCGGAGATTTGGCAGTGGAACCAAGTTCGACTTGACTGTCAAACAAATCGACACGGATCACCATTCCGTCTATGCCAAAACCAAGGTTATTCTTTTGTTCTTCGAATGAATCAACTGCTTCGATTATTTGTTGAGCTGTATTGCAAACAACAAGTTGATCAGAAACCGGAATTCCTAACTTTCTTACCGCACCAACAAATTCATGCCACCTAGATGGTTCGCCATTCCATACAACTTCTCCTCGACCATGACAGAGAAACGCTAAGTTTCTTTCAGAAACTGTTTTGGGGTCTAAACTTTTCAATGTTCCTGCAGTTGCATTTCGAGCATTAGCAAAAAGTTGTATTCCCTGAGCTTCACGCTCTTTGTTAATCTTATTAAAACTAACATTAGGCATAAATATTTCGCCGCGTACTTCAAGAACCTTGGGGAGTTTTTCTCCTCGGAGCCGAAGTGGAACGGATCGAATACACCGCGCCTGCGGAGTCACATCATCACCCCGCTCACCATCACCACGGGTAACTGCTTGCACAAGGATGCCTTCTACATACCGAAGTGAAATAGCAACACCATCAATTTTTGGATCGCAAGTACAAACCGGTGGTGCACCAAGAAATTCACCCATTCGTTCATACCACGATTGGAGATCGCTAAGGGTGTATGTGTTATCAATAGATTGCATTGGCACTCGATGAACAACACTTTCAAAACCAGATAATGGCTCGCCACCGATCCGCAACGCTGGACTTGTAGAATCATAATGTTCTGGATGTAAGTGTTCCAATTCGATGAGCTCTCGTAACAACTTGTCGTACTCAGAATCTGACATCAATGGCTCAGCATCGACGTAATAGGCATAATTTGCCCTATCGAGGAGTTTCCTCAGTTGCAATATTTGATCAAGGGGATCCATACTTGTGCAGGATATCACTAAGTGGACCGGTCCAAGGGGTCAGGTCTAAGGGGTCAGGTCCAAATAAATTGTGAACTCACAAGCGGTCTAAAATGATGTCGAAAACCAGAGCATGCCGATGAAAGATTGTGCACGCAGCGAGAATAGCCATATTCCTCTTTTTTCTAGTTTTTCAAGTTGCCGCTGGGGATCTACAAACAACAGTCAATTCAATTGTTAGCTCGGCAAAGATTGGAGGTGGCACTGCTTCTGTCTGCATCATCGATACCGAAACTGACAAACTACTTGTTGAAATTCGAAGTTCAACATCGATGGTTCCAGCAAGCAACCAAAAGTTACTTACTTCAGGCGCTGCTTTGCATATTCTTGGCCCTTCATTTCAGTTTGAAACCAAAGTGCTTTGGGATGAAGGCAGCAAAACGCTTACTATCATTGGAGATGGAGATCCCACAATAGGTGATCCATCCCTTCTTGGAGTTACGGACTGGAAAACAGAAAACCAAGCCCTTGAAAATGAACTTGTGCCTTGGGTTTCAGCAATTCAAAATGCTGGAATCAAATCAATCAACTCAATCAAGGTTGATGACAGAATTTTTGATCATTCCTTTGTTCACCCCTCTTGGCCTGCAGATCAGATTAACAGTTGGTACTGCGCACAAGTTTCTGGCTTAAACTATCACCTCAATGTCGTTCATTTTTTACCGTCACCAAGAACGAAAACTGCAAGCCTTGGCGAAATTGCTCCAAAAATGCCATGGATTACCTTTGGAAACAAAACAACATCAAAACGTGGCAAAAATAATTCTTCTTCCTTCTGGGTTGCACGCCTTCCGAATTCAAACAAGATGACTGCGAGGGGCAATGTAAAAGGGAAACATACCGAACCCGTCAAAATTGCTTTTCATAATCCTGCTGTCGTGTTTGGCGAAGTACTCGCACGCGAATTACGATCAAACAATATCCAAGTAGCAACCGTAAAACAAGTTGCACAAAATGCACCGCAAAACAAAGGAGTATTGATTTTTACGAATCAAACGCCTCTTTCAGTTGCATTAAAAAGATCCAACACAGATAGCCATAACTTATATGCAGAATCATTATTAAAGCGAATTGCTGCAGCAAGTACAAATTACTCTGGCACGTTCGATGACGGCGGCAAAGCAGTCGCGAGATCTGTTGCGCAACGGCTTGCTATCAATCCAGCTTCTCTAACACCCACTGATGGTTCTGGCATGAGTCGAAAGAACAAGGTATCAACCAAAATACTTGCGAGTTGGCTCGCTTCCTTTGACACCGATGATCCCGCAGGAAAAAAACTCCTAGATTCACTCGCTACTCCTGGAACTGGCACGTTGAAAAACAGGTTTAAAAATACAAACATTGAAGGCAGTACTGTCCATGCAAAAAGTGGTTACCTTCTGGGCATCTGCTCACTTAGCGGCTATGTAACTTTTGATACTCGCCCCCCGCTTGTCTTTAGCATCATTGTAAATAACGTCAAAGGGACTGTAAAAGGAGCGAAGACGATGCAGGAACGCATCGTCTTCGCCGCAATTAAAGATTTGATGAGTAATTAATTTGGATGATCAGGGTGATCAGGCTTTGAAGGATGATCTGGTTTTGCAGGTTCATCTGCACCACCAAGCGCCTTCATGACGGAAGCTTTCAGTTTTTCTTCCATGCCCGGTGCATACCCAGAATGAATTTCAACAATCGACCCATCAATTCCGATGATCGCCGTTGTAGGAATACCAGAGATCTGATAGTTTTCAGTCAGCTTTTTATCTGCACTGCCCATGAGTACCTTTGTTGTGTACTTATTGTCAGCCCAGAATTTTTTAACCTTTTCGTCTTGGCCTTCTTCCCAAACGTTTACTGCAAACACTTGGACTTTTAGGCCTTCTTCTTGTACCCATGCATCAAATTTATTAAGTCCCGGCAAACCTCTCTTGCACGGGCCGCACCATGTTGCCCAGAAATCGAGAACGACAACTTGACCCTTCAAATCAGAAAGAGTAACTTTGCCTGAACCGTCCATTCTTTCCAATGTGAATTCAGGCGCTTGCTTGCCATTCATTTTTGACTCTTGCTGTTCAGGTCCACCTCCACCTGGCATCTCTGGCATGTTCGCCATAAACATTGCTTCTAGCGAATCATATTTCTTTCTTTCCCCAGCATCAAAAGTGCTAGCAGTAGTAACTGCATCAAAAGATGTCGCAGCTACAATTGGGATTTGAATTTCAGGCATTCCCGGCTGCGACATAAAAGCTACAAGGCCAGTAATTTGTTTCGCATCATTAACTGTTATTTCAAGGCGACCAGCGGGGCTGACAGAGCCAATGACTTGAAAACTATTGCCATCAATTTCCTTTGTTTCGAGACTTACAATAGTTATGTCGGGTAATCCAAACATATTTAGTGCATCAGCCCAAACATCAAGATCCTCACTAGAGCGAAGTGCCAAACTCCAAGATGGAACTCCTCCACTACCTTCGGTGATTGCGGCAAGCCCATCATAAAAACCTTTGGTCGCATCGGCTTCTACATAACAATTATCAATTCCATTAAGAGTTGCGTAAACTTTGTCGTTTGCGTAGACAAACGTTGCTTGGTCCTGTACAACAATCGAACCAGAGTTTTCGCCAATAACAAGTTGTACTGTCGACGATTCAGATTCGCCCATTGGGTTTGGAAATGTAATTGTAAGTGTTTCGGTAATTCCCGCAGCTTCTTTGTAGGCTTTGTGGATTTCAGCTAATAGAACCTCAACTTGTTTTAGAACTGCTGCGTTATCGCCTTCAGCTGATTCTGCTTCGCTAGGATGTTCTGGATGATCACTAGGATGTTCTGGATGATCACTAGGATGTTCTGGTGGGAAATTGCCATGTTCAAGGTGAGCATACGATATGCAGTTGATTGTCGCCAATGTGGCGAGTGTGATAATTTTTAACATAAGATTCTCCAAAAAGGGTGTGTTTTTATAGTAAGTGTCTATTATAACAAGAGTTGTCTTCTAAATTGTTTGTTTTTACATCAAATCAAGCATTTCAACTGCCGTACAACTTGTAACTGGGTGCACCGCATCTGGTGCAATTTCTACAAGTGGTACTAGAACAAAAGATCTGTTCATGAGTTCTGGGTGAGGAATTGTCAAATTAGGCATATGTACGATTTTATTTCCAAAAAGAACAATATCAAGATCAATCGTACGTGGACCCCATCGTTTTGTACGCACTCGCCCTAATTTTTCTTCGATTTTAAGGCACACATGCAGCAATGCTTTGGGTGATAACGCTGTTGTAATTTCGATCACTGCGTTTAAAAACATCCCTTGATTAATCGGACCAACTGGCTCAGTTTCCAACATCGTGCTTTGTTTGATAATTGAAATTTCTGCTTCCCCACCAAGCAATTCAATTGCTTTGCTCACATAGTATTCTCTATCCCCGACATTACTTCCAAGTGCAACAAACACACTTTCAGTCAACATGGATGACGTCCCCATGCTGGCAACACAATGCATTGCTTTTTTTACCAGTTAATTGCAACTCTAATAACTCAATTGCTGTTTGAGCAGCATGGTTTTGTATTTCCTTGCGTGTTCCAACAAATCTAAACTCTCTTACTTGCACATCTGCTTGGACTTTGCACCCGATAAAGACAGTCCCGACAGGTTTATTTTCACTACCACCTGTCGGACCCGCAATCCCAGTTGTACTAAGGGCAACAACTGAACCACTCGCTTTCGATGCGCCGCGAGCCATTGCAGCAGCAACTTCTGATGAAACTGCGCCACATTTTTGCAACATTGTCAGGGGTACACCTAATTGTGAAACTTTCATTGCATTCGCATATGTCACCCACCCGCCAAGGAACCAATCACTTGCACCAGGAATTTCAGCGATAAGGCTCGAAAGCAACCCAGCTGTACATGATTCCGCAGTTGAGATCGTAAAATTATGTTCAAGCAACAATGCGCCGATGTTTTGAGCACTCATTCTGATATCTCAGCAAGAACGGCTTCATATCGAAGATTGAAATAGTCTGCACCAATACGGCGGAGTGCGCTAGAACCATGATCTTCAGGGTGCCATAAATTTTCATCACTCCATTGATCACGAAGCCAACCGTACTTCAACACTTTTCGGTTAACGGGCGAGTCCATATCAAGTTGCTCATCTTCATTAGTTACAAACAATGGCATAGCATCAAAGGCAACTAACATTGCTTTAAGCTGGGGATCATCTACATCATTCTCGGTGACGATCGCAGTCGTATTTGGATACGCGGGGTGCGAAACAATCGCTTTCCACGCTTCGACTAATTTTTCATGGTGATCCATCGCCATTGCTGAAAAAATCGGCGCGATAAACGCACGCATGTTTAGATCAGGATACGGAGAAGGAGCAGCAGTATCAAAAGGATTCACTTGGTCAACCATACGTTCAAGGTAGAGGTCGTACATATCGCGGCGAATTGGCATACGACGTAGTTCCCAAGCATCAGGTCCTAGGCCGTCATCAGAAGGATCGTCTATTCTAAATTGCCATAGTGCTTGCGCCTGTGGAGTCATGCAAAATTCGATAAACCGTATTGCAGTTTCTTCATTGGGAGCATTACGAAGAAGGGAAATTGGATCAGGGTCAATCATTGTTGCACCGGGAGGATCAATATACCCAACTCTGTCTCCACCGCCGTTGTTTGCAATTGCTTGTGATTGATAACGACCGTAAAAGTCAATACAAACTCCCATCGCCGCGTCGCCTTGGCTCACATCCGCCGGCGGTTTCAAACTACTTGCAGAAAAATAACGAGCATTCGCAGCAGCTCTTCGCAGTACTTGCCAACCTCGCTCCCAGCCGAGAAATTTTAATATTGCTTCGAATGCTGTAGTCACTGAACCAGATTGCGCCGGATTTACCAAAGCCAAACTTCCGAGAAGTTTTGGGCTACAGAGTGCTTCCCAACTAATAGGAGGTTCAACGCCCTTCGCCCTGAGTACATCATAGTTATAGACAATCCCAAAACCAGAAAGTGCCAAGCCATACCAGTGCCCATCTGGATCGTAAAGCGTAACATCACCTAGCTTATTTTCTCTATAAACTTCATCAAGCAATTGCTGATCAATATTCGCTGGAACGCTGATCGTTGTCCTTACTTCTTTGTCATCACGCGTACTTTTGATTTCTTTTTTCAAAACAGAGTGTTCATACGAACCACCACCAAAAACAAGGTCTGCATCACCACCAGCTCTTTTTCCTGACTCAATTGCATGTGTATATTGAGATTGCAACATCCGTCGAATTTCACTCGTTCCTCCCGGAACTGACCAAACAACTTCTGCCTCTTCCCCATACTTTTCCTTGTGCCATTTAGAAAAACCTAGACCAAATTCGTGTCGAATTTGTTCGTTGTGAGGAGTAATGATGATGACTTGTTCTGCATCTGAACTTAGCACTACCTTGTCACCCCTAAAGAACATTGGAACACCAAAAAGAATTGCTAAGCAAATTCCAATAATGATGACTGCAGTTTTATTCATATAGTTTTAACTTGTAATTCGCTCGCAAGGTTTGTTGCGGCGTTTGCAATGTCCGTTTGCCAATCAACTTGAGGCGTAGGATAAATTACACTTCTACTTGCTGGAATAAGTGCTCCATGTCCATCTGCAAAACATGGGAGCACATCTGCTGCTTGACCTCCTTGAGCGCCGATACCGGGCATCAGAAATATTTGGTGTGGCATGCGTGCTCGAAGCGATATCGCTTCTTCAAATTTCGTTGCACCGACAACTACGCCCAAGCTACTCCATCCAGATTCACCTACAAATTGTTCGCCTTCTTTAGCAAGCACATCTGCAATTGACTCCGCAACGGTTCGTCCATCAGCTAATAGTTGTTTCTGAATTGCATCACCACTTGGATTTGATGTTCGCACAAGACAAAAAACACCGAGACCGCTTTCTAAAAATGGAAGGATGCCATCGAGACCAAGATATGGATTTACTGTTACCCAATCACAGGGACCATCAACGATTGCAGAAGCAGCATAATGCTCAGTTGTAATACCGATATCACCTCTTTTTGCATCAAGAATGACAATCAGCCCCGCGTCAGAAGCATGAGAGCGAAGAGCACCTAAAAGTTTGATACCAGCGGCGCCATATCGCTCAAAACATGCTGATTGGAATTTAACCGCAGGAGCGATTCCTGCCACCGCGTCTATCACACCCTCGGTAAACACCTTGAAACCATCAAGGGTTGAGAGAGATGCCAGTTGATCAGGCAATTTGGATACAACGGGGTCAATTCCCACGCAAAGTGGCGATCCAGCCTTATCAATTGCACTGCAAAGAAGATCTGCACGATGTTCAGTACGAACCATGCTGTGCATCATAGTAGAATCACCAATATGACTCAGGCTCCAATACATATTGATCTTCAAAAAGACAAAGGACTCCGTCTTGATTGGGCCAATGGCGAATCTACTTTTTTACCAATTGATTACTTACGAAAAATGTCGCCCTCTGCTGATTCCAAAGCAATGCGAGATGAACTTGACAGCAATCCACTAGCAATACTTCCTAGTGGAAACAGCCAACCCCTCACTGCCCTTGGAGCAGAATTAGTTGGAAACTACGCTATTCGAATTTCTTTTTCAGACGGGCATACCGCTGGCATTTATTCGTGGGAATATTTGCGTACACTTGATGGAATAAGTCATGGATAGTATTGCAATGTTTATGTCAAGTGATCGCCTACGTGAAGAGCATGGAATGCTTAACAGGCTTGCAGTTGGACTCATGAATGATGGCATGCAAGTGACAAGAGTGATTCCACCTTTCCACAAAGACATCCCTCCCGAATACGAGCGATCCGTTTCGATAATTCCAAAAATTCATACACAATTCGCAGTGCCATATCTTCAACGGAAAGTTTGGTCTGAAAAACTTTGCACTGATCTTAAAAAACAAAAGACTACGTCAATTGTTTGCTTTGGGAATGATGCTGCAAAAATAGGCGCTTCCATTGCGCCTATTCTTGATATACCTTTGTACCAAGAAGTTATCACGATGCGTGAAGCAAATCGTGTGAAAAAAAATGCACCTGTAACCCGATGGCTTGGCGCCACACCATCGATAGAGAGAGCCGTCATTGAACGTGTGGGTGAGGACCGAGCTGTGTTCGTGCCCCTTGGAGTCGCTTCACTTCCCACTCGAAATGAATTATCTAATACAAAAACTAAATGTGTTGTACTTTTAAATGCCAGTGATAAACCCAAATCTACGCACAATGTTCTCCAAGCATTAATTGCACATCCTGAACTTCACATTTTTCTTGAACTAGATGGCAAAAAAGATCATAAAGTTTGGTCTGAAGTTGAAAAAGCAAACTTGTTAGAAAGAACCACGTGCCTTCAAAATGTTGCAGCTCTACGCTCTCTACTGCAGGAAGCAGATTTAGTCATATTGCCTTCATCTACAATGCCAATGAGAACAGTTTTACTCGAAGCAATGGAGCGAGGCGTTCCTGTACTTTCAACAAAAATTAGCGGTTTCGATATGCTGGTAAATGGAGAAACCGCCTTGATAGTTGATGAATCGTGGGACACTCCTCTAGATACAATTTTGCAAGATCAAGATCTTCGCAATCGACAACAAAAAACTGCAACCACTCTTGTAGCAACTAATTACGGCTCAGCATCTCAAATCGCCGCTTTGCAAGTTGCAATTAGCCTATTTTAACTTTTAATGCAAAATGACCCTAGAGGTCGAGAAGAGAGAGATCTTTCTCCCCTCCGCCTCGCCGGTCGAGCTTGTCTTGATCGGCGGGGCCTTTTTTGACCCGCGGTCATAAAAGGGAACGCAAAATGGAGAGACCTTTTTCAAGCTGGTCGTCGGGAGCAGCAAAACTAATACGGAAATGCGTATCCCTTGCTGAAAAAACACTGCCCTGTATCACAAGAACATCCTTCTCAATTGCTTTGGCAATAAATTCACTTCCAGACAAACCAAGGTGTGCTGGAACGCGGGGAAACGCAAAAAAAGAACCATCTGGCTTGGTCAACTCTGTCACATCTCCTAGATAATCGACCACCATATTTCTGCGTTCTGTAAATTTATTTAACATCGGCGTAAGATCTATTTCATGTGCATCCACCACCGCTTTTTGCAGAGCTGATGGTGCACACACAAAAGTTTGCTGTTTTAATTTTGACATCTCGTCTATAAGACGCGAAGGACCTGCGGCATATCCTAACCTCCAACCAGTACAACCATGTGTTTTAGAGTACCCCCGAATCACTAACACATCTTTTGAATACGAAGCAGGACTCGCATGTACTGTAGGTGGAAAAATAAACTCATCATAAATTTCATCTGTGATCAACAAAATTCCACGCTCACGGCACAACTTCGCCACAGCCTGCACCTCTTCACGGAGCAAAACAGCGCCAGTAGGATTTCCGGGAGAATTCAACAGAACTGCTTTCGTTTTTAAAGTGATTAAAGGTTCAATACGATCCGCAGTCATCCGAAAATCAGGGTACGTATGACACAAAACAGCTTTACCTTCTGCGATCCGCGCCAACGTCGGATATATGACAAAGTACGGATCAGGAATAATAATTTCATCCCCAGGTCCAAGAATTGCCAAACATGCCAGCGTTAAAGCACCGGCTGTTCCAGAGGTCACCATGGCACTCAATCCAGAACCTTCTTCGAAGGACCACCCAACATCTTTTGTTAATTTTTTTTCGATAGATGCAAGTAATTCCGCATCTCCATTGGTTTGTGTGTAACCATTGTGATCATTGCGAATTGCAGCTATCGCAGCTGCTTTCAATTCATCTGGTACAGGAAAATCTGGCTGCCCAATAGATAAGTTGATCGGGTCGACACAGTTTGCAGCGAGTGCCCATGCACGACGAATCCCAGAAGTTTCAATCTCTAGCACCCGAGGCGCTAGCAATCGTTCGATGTCAATCGACGATGTCACGATTACTCAGCAGCGGTCTCAGTTGCTTCACCATCACCATCACCATCACCATCACCTTCAGCCTTCTTTTTACCCGCAAGTTTAATTTTACGACTACCGACTTTGGGAAGACCCATTGGTGAAGTTGTTCCATCTTCAAATTGGTCATCACCTTTAAGCTTATCAATACGTTCAGCACGGTTGAGGACATTTCGATGCTGGTTCAAACCAGCAGGTTTAGTTTTTAGACTTCGATGTAAACTCATAATTCAAATTCCTAACTTCTAAATGTCCTAATTATCCGCCCTGATACAGGCTGAGGTACGCATCATGGAGGTCGTCACCACGACCCCCATCCTCCGCCCAAGCTTGTCCGATACTGCGAATTCGCAGGAGCAGATCTGTTACGCCCTGCTCGTTTCTTTTACGAAAACCTGGCAGTGCGATCACTCGGTGGAGCCGCGTATTATCACCTGAAATGGCGTATGTTTCAAGTCCTTTTTCACGGCAGAATGATGCAATCCGCTCAGCACCGTCTTTCGTCGTTTGGCTTAAAATGAAGTAATGAACCCCAGATTGTCTTGGATCAGCACCAATTGCCCCCCATTTTGGATTTTTCGCACTTGGCTTTGCTATTTGAGACGGCGGCTGTGTAGGTGAAACTGCTGGTTTTATTTGGGCTTGAGGCAGAGGGATCGTATCAACTTCTTGAAAAAGTCTGCTGCCATAATCTTCCCTAGCAACTGCTTCACCCCTGTTAAATCCAATTGTGTAAGAAATGAGAATGAGTGCAACTGCTACTGCGGCAAAAACCCCAATCGTTCCAATCGACATGCGAACACTTCTACCGGGCGTCAACACGTTATGAGTTAGATTCTCATCATCATCAACGCGACTTATTGGTTGAACATGTTTAATAGGTCCCACGGGCTCACTACCGGTAGGATTGATCAATTCATAAAGTGCTGGTCCTTTTTTTCGTGTCATATTAATCTCCAAATCCTATCACGCTTGCAAAAGCAATGCCCGAAGCATGTGAAAGGCTCAATCGCCATTTTTGAATACCTGCTTTTTTGGCTACCTCTGCGGCTTTTCCAGTTAGTTCAATTCTTGGGGCACCCTCTTCGCGGACGACTCCAATTTCAATCCATTCAATTCCACCCGTAAGACCAGTTCCAAGTGCTTTGAGCACTGCCTCTTTTGCTGCAAATCTCGCAGCAAAACGTTCTGCTCGAGTTTGAGTAGATGAGACTGCCGCTGCTTCTTGTTCGACTTTGGTAAAGCAACGATTGATGAAATGTTCATCATGCTTTTCTAACATTGCAGCAATCCGAGGAACGTCTATAACATCTATACCATGCACATAATTCATATCGTTTTCTTGCCTCTACAAACCGCAAGTAAATGTGAGAGTTGTGGAATAATCAGATTTTCCATTGCAAGATCAACCGCCTTAGGTGAGCCGGGCAACAAAAAGACCGGTGTTCTCAAAGGACCAGCATCAATCCAGCCTGCATCGGCTCGGCTTAGCATTGCTGCAGCACCTATTTGTTCGTAACTCAATTGCCTAAATAGTTCCCCGAAACCAGGCAGGTTAGAAGCCAGCAAAGGCAACACTGCTTCTGGGGTTACATCTCTAGGCGATGAGCCGGTTCCGCCTGTGATAATAATTACATCTATCTCAGAAGATGCTGCCCACTTTGATACTGCTGTTGCAATTTCATTTTGCTCGTCATGAACAATTGAACGACGTGCTACTCGGTGATCTGCAACTTTCAAGAGTTCTGCAATTTGATCACCACTTTGATCATCTTCAATTGATCGCGTGTCACTCACAGTCAAAATTGCTACTCCTGCGTTGACTGGTAAATCATGTGGATGCATGAAGAATAGTTTACCACTTTGACCGCGGTCAATTAGACCGCGAGTCAAAAACCACACTAAGATAGTAAGTTAATATGGAAGATAAACCATTAATCTCTGTTCAGTTTGTAGATGGCGAAATTGATGTATACAAATACAGCCAAATGAAAGCGATTGGTTGCGGTGGCGAATGTGTTTTCATAGGCAAAACAAGACCAGAACACGATAAACAGCATGGTGATCTCGTAGAGCTTTCTTACGACTGCTACGAGTCTATGGCAGAAACACAACTTGAAAAACTTGCAGAAGAAGCCGTCGCACGCTTTTCTGTTCGGACTATTAATATTTGTCATAGTACTGGCAGCGTTCCCGTTGGCAGCGCAAGCGTCGTGATCGCTGTTGCAAGCAATCATCGAGACGACGCATTTCTTGCGTGTCGATTTCTTATTGACCTCCTCAAATTGCAAGTTCCAATTTGGAAACAAGAGATTTGGGAAGACGGCACAAGATGGAGCGATGGAAAACTACTTGTTAATATCGAGAATCAATGACAAAGAAAAAAGCTCGTGAAATTTATACCGCCCTCCAATTACGGTATCCAGATGCAAAATGTGCATTGCAACACGCTTCACCTTTTGAATTACTTATTGCAACAATTCTTTCTGCGCAAGCAACTGACGTAAGTGTAAACAAAGCATCACCATCTCTATTTAAAGCATTTGCCACACCAAAAGCGTTTGCCAATTCTTCACCAGAAGAAATTGAACCCTACATTGCTTCGATAGGCCTGTTTCGCAGCAAAGCAAAATCTGTGTATGAAGCTTCAAAACGGATTGTAGAAGTATACGATGGCAAAGTCCCTTCCACCATGGAAGATCTTGTTTCACTTCGAGGCGTAGCTCGTAAAACTGCAAATGTTGTCCTTGGTAATGCAATGGATAAAAATGAAGGCGTCGTTGTTGACACGCATGTTTCACGTTTGTCACAGCGTTTTGGGCTCACCAAGGAAACTAAACCACCCAAAATTGAGCAAGATCTCATGTTACTTTTTCCAAAAGAAAACTGGACCATATTGAGTCATTTACTTATTTACCACGGACGAGCAGTTTGCAAAAAACGTGGGGGGAATTGTGATAGCGATGAAATTTGCAAACGTTACTGTTCCAACGCTACGTCGTAAGTCGGTGAAACAACACCAACAAATCCTGCTTCTGAAACAAATGCCGCGCTCCCGTCAAGTTGTGGCACAAGTTGAACTATTGGTCCTGCAAGTGATAGCGATCCAAGGACTGCCATTGTTCCAGATGTATCAGGACCACAAACAACAATTCCGTTTTCGGTACCAAACCAAAAATTACCACTAATCGAAACAACTGTAGATGCATTTTCCACTCCCAATCCTTCTACTTCCGCTCCAATTGCATCACGAACAATCATCACACCTTTGACCTGATCAAGTGAAGTTGACCAACCAAGAACTGCCATATCTGTAGGATTTGGATCAGGCAAAATAGAAACATCCATACTCAAATCGATACTATTATCGTAGTTGTATCGCATGTTTCCTGTCTCTGTTGGAATTTCAATTCCTAGTCGGTCGGCATGTCCCCGAGACATCAATGATGATGCTGAGACAAAACGAAAATGCGTGTTTCCTTCACCACCGCGATCACCAGAAATACGGTATATTTCTCGACCTTGATCACCGCAAATCGCCAAATAATTGGCTCCGATCACATCAACATCTTTTGCACCAGCGACTTCAATCGTTTTGAGCAGGCGAAGTTCACGGGGTGCTACACCAAGAATATACACACCAAAATCTGTGCACACATGCACACGACTTCCATGGGTGTTTAACGAAGCATTGCCACCATTAAGAGTAATTGTTCCTTGAAACGCATCGACATCTCGGCCTTCAGCTGTCATTAGTCCAACTTCAGTTCGATCACCAAGGTCTCTTGTAAAGACAAGGGTTCCGAGATCGGCGTTCGCCCGTTGATCGAGTTCAGCAAGTAAAGTTGCTGAACCTAAAAATTCATTCGAGCCACCATCGTACATACGTCGTTCTGCTGCATACACAATCCCGCGGTCAAGTGATAACGCCACGCCCGTAACTGTTCCATCAAAAGTAACAATTTTTCGACCGTCACTTAATCGAACTGCGCCACCCTCACCAAAAACAATTGGCCAATCTGAGATCACTGCAAGTTGCGTTGGCACGATCCCCAAATTGGATGTAGTTCGTTTGGAGACTATTGTTGGCATACCTGTACTGCTAATTGAAAGTTCAACAACTCCCTCACCCTTGAGCAACGCCCAAAGGGTGCCATCATGCATAATGAGATCAGTACAAATCGCTGCTCCACGCTGACTGGCGAGTTGTATTTCCATCACTTTCTTGCCGGTATTCTTTTGAAGTACAAAGAGTCGATCCCCAACACTTTGATACCAATATTCGCCATCTATTTCTAGTGAGCGAGTCACACCTCCGACCAAGTGTCGGAGATTTAACCCCTCTGCAAAACTAGCAGTTGAAAAAATGAGTAGAAAAAGAACGGTGATTGTGTCGCGAAATGCTCTCATTCATGACATGATAATGACATTATGACCGACAGATTGAGTCAATTGCGAAATCTTTTAGACAAAGACCCTCATGATGCGTTTTGCATGTACGGAATCGCAATGGAATACTCCAAATCAGGTAACCATGAGGAAGCAATTGCATGGTTTGATCGAACCATGGAAGTTGATCCCACCTACTGCTATGCGTGGTATCACAAAGCATGTACCCAAGAACAGAGCGGCGACACAATGGGTGCAAAAAAAACACTTGAAGAAGGGCTTGTTCAGGCGGATGAAGCGGGCGATCTACATGCACAAGAAGAGATGAAAGCGCTTCTGCAAAGTTTGTAATGAGTGCATGCATCACAGCCATTGAAGCGGATCACACAGATCCAAATATCCGACACATTTATGTAAGCGAAACGTGTGTTGCATCCCTTACTATTACTGAAATTGAAAAGCTTCAAATAGTACTGAACAAAGATTGGACAGAGGAACTTGCATGTGCAATCGAAGATGTTCAAGGCAACGAAAAAACACGGTCGATTGCACTGCAACTTATTTCTCGAAGAGCATGGAGTAAAAAAGAACTTTCTGATCGGCTGATCAAACGAGGATCTGATGCCTCCGCCGCTTCACTGATTACTGAACAACTCGAGGAAGATGGATGGCTTGACGATCTTGCTTATGCTAGCGCTTGCATCAGAGAATGGATTCGAATTGAACCTGCAAGCCGAAGATGGCTCACACATAAACTTTCAGGCAAAGGTATTACTGAAAATACCGCTACGCAAGCTATCGACGAAGCGATAGGAGATCAAAGTGAGCAAAATGCCGCAACTGCACTTGCGAAACTCCGACTAGTGAAAGTGTCAACTCTAGATGAATCTACGCAGCGAAGGCGAGTGATGTCGGCGTTGCAGAGGAGAGGATTCAGTTCAGATACTGCCTCGGAAGCTATACGCAGAGCGACTTGAGCATTCGTGGTAGGATTTCGATCATGAGTCACGGTATTTCAAGCAATGTCCAAATAGAGCTCTCGTATGACGAATACCAATCGGTGTGTACTAAGAACTCCCTACTCCTAGATTGCAGAACAGTTGAAGAATATGAAGAAGGACACCTTAAAGGCGCTTTGATGTTCCCGCTGCAACATGTCACTGTTCGTTTGGAAGAACTTGAACCATTCCGAAATGTTTCAATTTACATTTATTGTAAAAGCGGAAACCGTTCATGTACGCTTGCACGATATCTCAGAACGCTTGGATTTCTAAAGAGTCAATCAATTTGCGGTGGATATGAAAAATGGGGAGAGGCAAACACTTCATGCTAAAGCAACGGCTTGTCACTGGTCCACTATTAACTATTATTTTGATCGCGATGATTGCTTTTGATGCAAAGATCGAGGGTGTCACCTGCAGTTGTGGTACTTACATTCCAAATGGATTGTTAATTGCGATTCTTGCAGCCCTTGCAGCACCATTTGCAGCGGTAGAACTTTCTTCAATTGCAGTAAGTGTTGGCGCTAGATGTAGCACGCCTATACTTATCCTCACGATGGAAACGTGGATCGCTGCTATCTATCTCATGCCCGCGAACACCACATCAACAAATGTCATGGCAACAATGGCAACTATCATTGTCTGTTCGATGGCACTCTCCGTTGTTTCCCTTGCCAAAGGCAAGGAACTCCGCGGCGTATTTACTGGCGCTGCAATCACAGTGGCATCTTCAAGTTACGTTGCAATGGGTTTTGGTCTTCTTCTCCTCATTCGCAAAGACCACAGCGCTTGGTGGATTTTTGGCATTATCGCAATCATTAAAATGTGTGATACTGGCGCATTCTTTGTTGGGTCGTCCATTGGCCGCCACAAACTGATCCCATGGATTAGTCCCGGCAAGACTTGGGAGGGTCTCATCGGAGGCGTACTCACTGCAGGCATCACTGCGGTCCTACTTTCGATGGCTAGCGACAAATGGCTTCCATTTGAACCACAAATTTCTATGCAATATGCATTTGTAATCGGTCTCATTTTCGGGTTTCTTGGGCAAACTGGTGACCTCATCATGAGTGTATTCAAAAGGGATAGTGGCTTAAAAGATGCTTCAAATGTTTTACCTGGTCTTGGGGGAGTCCTTGATGTCCTCGATTCTCTCCTTTTAGTTGGTCCTGCTGCGTATTGGCTGTTAAGTTAAGGCTGTTTCATAACCAACAGCACTGAAAACTCTGCTAGAATTGCCCAAATGCCTTTAATCGAAAACCTTCTGGCACTTTACTCTGTAGACAAACAAGTTCGTGGTCTAACGAGTCGAGTCGAATCTGCGAAAATTTACCTCAACGTTCAAGAACGTCAACTCAAAGAAATCCAGCTCGAACAAGCGGAAAATTCTCAACAGCGAAAACAACATCAAGCGCACATCTCGACAATTGAAACTGAAACTGGTTCAATTGACGACCGCATCAATCATTTACGTGAAGAACTTAACAAAACTGTAAATGACAAACAATACTCTGCAGTACTTGCTGAAATTAATACGCTCAAAGAACAACGCAAAGCTTTTGAAGACGAAGAGCTCACTGAAATGTCTGCAGTAGAAACACTTGAAGAAAGTGCAAGCTATATTAAAGGGCGCCTCGAAGAACGACAAACAGTGCTTGCTTCTGCAGCTGTTGAACTAAAGACTCGCGAAACTGAAATTGCAGAACAACTTGCAGAACTTGAAGTACAACGAAAAGCCGCAGCTTCAATTATTCCAGAGGATGCCCTTTCTACATTCGATTCAATCGCTGATGATTACGAGGGAGAATCAATGGCCTCGATTGACGTTGAAGATTTAAAGAGACGAGAATATTCCTGTAATTCATGCAGCCTGCGAATTTCTCTCGATGCTCTTACAACTCTCCTAGGATCAAGTGAAAATTTAGTTATCTGTGGGTCATGTGATCGAATTCTTTACCTCAAAGACGATACTCGACAGGCAATTTGCCCAAGCAATTAATCTAACCCTCGGTCAGTTTCTTCCTTGTACAATATCACTACATGTTGTGCCCATACTGCGAACGAGACAACGATAAAGTGATTGACAGTCGCGCCTCTGATGGTGGGCAATCTGTCCGTAGGCGTAGAGAATGCCAACATTGCAACCGCAGATTTACAACTTTCGAACGTGTTGAAAAAACTTCGCGCCTTATGGTAATCAAGCAAGATGGCACTAGGGTGCCATTCGATCAAGAAAAAATTCTAAAAGGGTTGCAATCCGCCTGTGGCAAACGACCTATTTCAGAAGATGTAAAAATCTCACTTGTTCGCGAGGTAGAAGAAGAACTCATCAGGGAATTCGACCGCGAAGTGGGATCTAAAGCGATTGGTTTGCGAGTTGCCAATAAACTTAAAACAATCGACCCAATCGTATACATCCGCTATGCTTCCGAGTACTTTAATTATCAACACCTCGAAGATATTTCGCAGGAAGTAGCAAGTATGCAAGACGCACCCCCTATCATCCCATCTCAATCTGACCTTTTTACAACACCAAAAAAATAACGCATGCCAATCATTACGCTTCCAGACGGAACAACACGTTCTTTTGACACTACTACTTCTCCACAACAAGTTGCTGCAGATATTTCTCAAGGACTTGCAAGCGTCGCAATCGGCGCTCGAATCAACGGCGAACTCTGTGACCTCAACACGCCGATCGATGAAAATGTTGAATTAAAAATTGTCACTGCTAGAAAAGGTGAAAAAGAAACTGACCCCGATGCTCTCTTGCTCATTCGGCACAGTTGCGCACATGTTATGGCCGAAGCAATCCAGCGAATTCGTCCAAATGTCGAATTGGTATACGGACCAGCCCTTGAAAACGGTTTTTATTACGATATCTCCTTTGCAAATGCAGATCCACTGAGCAGCGATGAATTTGAGGCAATTGAAAAAGAGATGAAAGCAATCATCGAAGAGGATCGCCCATTTACGCGCTATGAACTCGATGCAACTACTGGGCTTGCCAAACTTGAACAAGAAGGCAACAAGTACAAAATAGACAACGCAAAACGTGCTCTAGAAACTGGTTCGACTTCCCTTACTTGGTACTCCACCGGTGAAAAAGACAAAAATTGGGAAGACCTTTGCAAGGGACCCCATGTGCCATCAACTCGGAGCATCGGCGCTTTCAAAATCATGACAATCGCGAGCAGTTACTGGCATGGCGACGCGAATTCTGACAATCTCACTCGTGTCTACGGCAACGCCTTTGTCTATTCCAAACAACTCAAAGCACATCTAAAACAACTAGAAGAAGCGAAACTACGTGATCATCGAACCCTGGGAAAGAACTTACGCTTATTCCATATTGACGAGCAAGTTGGTCAAGGACTTGTGCTTTGGACACCAAATGGCGCAGTCGTTCGTCAAGAGTTGCAAACTTTTATTGCTGAACAGTTACAACTACAAGGCTACAGCCAAGTTTTTACACCGCACATTGGCAAATTAGATTTATACAGAACTTCAGGACACTATCCCTATTACCAAGAGAGCCAGTACCCACCACTTATTGATCCAGACCAATTAAAAATGTTGTCTGATGAAGGGTGCTCTTGCGGTGAACTTTCAAACATGATGGCAAAGGGTGATATAGAAGGCTACTTACTCAAGCCGATGAACTGCCCACATCACATCCGAATTTATGCAAGTGCACCACACAGTTATCGAGATCTGCCTGTTCGCCTTGCAGAATTTGGAACTGTCTATCGCTGGGAACAGTCTGGTGAGATAAGCGGGCTCACTCGTGTTCGGGGTTTCACCCAAGACGACGCGCATCTGTTCTGCATGGAAGATCAAATTGCAGATGAAATCCGCGGTTGCCTTGAACTTGTAAAAATTATTTTTGCAACACTTGGCATGAACGATTACAAAGTTAGATTAGGTTTGCGCGATCCAAATTCTGATAAATATGTTGGAGATTCAAGTAATTGGGACAAAGCAGAATCCGCATGCAGAGAGGCCGTTGAATCACTTGATGTACCTTGGACGGAAGATGCTGGCGAAGCTGCCTTTTATGGACCGAAAATTGACTTCATCGTCAACGATGTTCTCGGAAGACCGTGGCAACTTGGCACGATCCAAGTTGACTATAACTTGCCCATTCGATTTGATCTTTCATACGTAGGAAAAGATGGAGGTCAACACCGGCCTGTCATGATTCATCGAGCGCCATTTGGGTCAATGGAACGATTTGTAGGGGTGCTCATTGAGCATTTTGCTGGAGCATTCCCAACATGGCTCTCCCCAGAACAAGTACGCGTATTACCAATTTCTGAAAAAACAAATGAATACGCACAAGAAGTTCACGATTTATTACACGCTCTGGGAATCCGCGTTTCTGTGGATAAAAACGACGAACGAGTGCAAGCAAAGATCCGCGAGGCTGCAATGATGAAGGTACCTTGGCAACTCATTGTTGGTCCACGGGATGCAGAAGCAAGGCAAGTCTCCGTTCGAATGCGAGGCATTCTCCATGATTTAGGCGTAGTTGATTTAGATACATTTATCACTGCTCTACAGGACGAAATTCAGAGTCGCGGCAAAATATCCGCCTTCGAAAAATGTTTTCCTAGTGTAGATCTACCCAAAGACACTTGATAGTTGACCTCAAACAACATATCCTGCACACACCTCCTCACTACTTAGGTGAGGCAGCCAAATATATGGCGCAGATTTTGAACCACAAACCCAATCAACATCCTTCTCTTCTCACACGAAGTGAATACGGAAGAATATTGAACGGTGTGGTTACTCACATGACTTCATGACAATCTGCCCAACAACTTATTTTCCCACCTTTCGGGTTCACGCAAGCAGATTTTTTAACCAAGTTGCGAAGCAACAACCTGCTTACTTTTATATGGATTCTATTGGAGGACTCCGCCATCGCTCGTAGACGTTTTATTCGACCCCAAGAAAATAGCCGCAAATCACCTCGCATCAATGATCGCATTCGTGCAAAAACCGTCCGGCTTATTGACCAAGATGAAAATATGATTGGGCTTGTTCCACTCACAGACGCCGTTGAACGTGCAAGATCTGCTGATCTTGATCTCGTTGAAGTCTCTCCCGGATCTGACCCACCAGTTTGTCGTATCCTTGATTTTGGCAAATACAAGTACGAACTTTCAAAGAAAGATAGAGCAAATCGTGCAAAAACAAAGGTAGTCGAAACGAAAGAAGTTCGACTTGGCAGATCAATGAAAATTGATCCGCATGACATTCAAATTAGATTAAACCAAGCAAGAAAATTCTTGTTTGATGGCCATAAGGTTCTCATCGTGCAAAACTTTCGAGGCAGAGAAATGATGCACAAAGATCGCGGACATCAACGCATGCGAGAAATTATAGAGACCCTTTCAGACATCGCGAAAGTCGAGCTTGCCCCTCGCATGGCTGGAAGACGTCAAACAATGGTACTTGCACCAGACAAAATAAAAATCCAAAAAATTCTTGCTGCAAAGAAAGCGCAAGACGAAAAGAATTCACAACAAGAATCTAAAGAATAACCAAAAAATGTCGCGGTACGGAATCATCTCAGATATTCATGGAAACTCACATGCATTGCTGGCAGTCTACGATCGCCTTGGAAAAATGAATGTGGACCGAATTGTTTGCCTTGGTGACATCGTAGGTTATGGTCCCGCTCCAGCACAATGTCTTGATTTAGTCCTAAGTTATTGTGACGAAGTTGTTCGAGGCAACCATGATGAGGCTGCGCTTGACCCCAACCTTGGAAAATATTTCAATCACGCAGCCCTCGCAGCACTGAATTGGACTCGCGATCAGCTTGGTCCCTACCATTTAATCGCGCTGAGCCATATGAAAACACGTATTAGGTTAGGTGACGCACTACTTCTTGTTCATGACACTCCAGCCCTAAATGACAGTGCATACGTGCATGAAGTTGACCACGCTGTTATAGCATTTGCTAGTCTTGATGAGGGCATTTGTCTTCATGGACATACACATCTTCCAACAGTATTCAGTACTCCAGATGGAGTAGCAACTCATGATTCAATTGTTTTTCAAATACCAACAGATGGAACTCCCATTGCGCTTGACCCCTTGCAACGACACCTTTGCAATCCAGGCGCAGTTGGACAACCAAGAGATTCAGATCCGCGAGCGAGTTTCGGTGTTTTAGAATACACCTCTCCAGAAGCGGAGGCAATTTTCACTGTGCATCGCACAGAGTATGACATTGCAGCTGCGCAGGAAGCAACGCAAAAAGCTGGCTTGCCGTCGATCCTCGCTGAGCGATTATCTATCGGCGCTTGAAACTAAACAAACCTCGCTAATTATAAATTGAAGACAACCTGCGTTTTCTTTTCATAGTCCTTAACAGAGTTTCTAATGCAAAAAAATAAACTGCCTACGAGGTAGTTAATTCAATTTCTTTAAAGCCCAGCCGCCTTGAAAGAAACGAATTGAAAACAACACAGCGCGAATAATCATTTCGCCGCACAATGCATACCAAATCCCAACAAGTCCATAGTCAAGATGGACCCCAAGATACCACGCTGCAGGTAGACGGATACCCCAACTTGAGAACGTTGTGATAATAAATGTCCAAACGGTATCGCCAACTCCTTTGAGTGATTGTCGAATTACCATCATTACTGCAAAGCCAAGTTGCATTATGCCAGCGACAACTAACAGTTTAGGGACAAGCGACAAGTGCATCGGTTGGTTCGATATGATCAAAGTGAGTTGAGTTCCAAAAAAGATCATTCCAAGACCCATTGTGCCCATAAACAACATCGCTAAAAGCACACATATAAGTGTAGATTTTTTCGCATCCTTAATGTTGTTCGCTCCAAGATATTGCCCGGCCAACGCGCCAGCTGCAGTGCCAATAGCAAATCCTGGCAAAAAACTAAATGCTTCCAATTGCACTGCAATCACATGTGATCCTTGTAATCCTTGTGCAATACCCTCCCCTTCTTGCGCTAACTTAGCAGAGATTTGACCAATAAAATACAGCACAAACAAGTTCGCACTCCACATTGATAATCCTTCGAGGAAACTTGGGATACCAATACGGGCAATTTTCCAAAATACATCAAATCGTGGAAAAAGGTCTTTTACTTGTAATTTGAGATCTTTTACACCTGTAAAAAGGACACCTACAATACATATCCCTCCAACGAAGTACGCAGCGGCTGTACCCAATGCAATCCCAATAACATGTAGATCCCAATCAAATGGGTTTACAATTAATTCATCTCCAAACCGAACATCTGCTCCACTCATAACAAACGAAACAACGATGTTTACAACATTCACAAAGATCGCCACTATTGCAGGACGCAATGTATCGCCGCTCCCGTGCAAAGCCATTGCACCAGTTGTCATGATGCTGCAAAATGGCATGCTCACTGCGAGTATTTGGATGTACTGCACTAAATAAATTTTTGCAACAGGAGATAGATGGCACAGATCGCCGAGGG
>JABABS010000071.1 GCA_014238125.1 Phycisphaerales bacterium | reverse complement strand
CCTTCAAAAGTCGTCCCCTTGCCTTCTCTATATATACCTGTTTGCCCACCATGATTACCGTAACTCAACCATGGCCCGTTATCCGAAGTAAAAATAATCAGCGTGTGATCTTCAATACCAAGTTCATTGACAGTATCGATGATCCGTCCCACGCCGTCATCGATTTCGGCAACAACATCAGCGTACAACCCCAAACCTGTTGCTCCGTCCCATTCTTTGGAAACATGCAACGGCACATGCACCATGGGATGAGGCACGTACACAAAAAATGGTTCATTTTTGTGTTCTTTAATGAAGTCGATGGTGAGATTTGTAAAATCTTTTGTAAATTGCGTTTGGTCTGGTGAAGAATAGACAATGACATCATCTTTGAAATACGGCAATGGAGGATACGTGCCCTTTCTTGCTTCTGGATGCATTGGCCACATGTCATTTGAATATGGAATGCCTACAAAAGTATCAAAGCCATGATTCGTTGGAAGGAATGGATCTAGGTGACCAATGTGCCACTTTCCAAAAATAGCTGTTGCGTAGCCCCGCTCTTTGCATATTTCAGCGATGGTGATTTCGTCTGCATTGATGCCATGCTTTGCATGTGGACCAAGTGCCCCAGAGATACCGATGCGATTTGGATAGCACCCTGTGAGCAGTGCAGATCTTGATGCGGAACAAACTGGTTGTGCTACGTAAAAGTCTGTTAAGACTAATCCTTCTTTGGCCATTTGATCAAGGCGAGGTGTTTTTACATGTGTGCCACCGTTAAAGCCGACATCAGCCCATCCCATATCATCAATAAATACGATGATAATGTTAGGCGTTTTGTTCGATTGCGTAACTTTCTGCGTCGAACAACCAAGAAAACATGAAAATAGGCTAAGGCAAAGAAAAGTGTGTTGTATTTTGGAGATCATGTGCGGGGAACTTCATACTTGATTTTTAAGGAGTCTAGCTTTCGTTTTAGGTCGTTTTGTACGTCTGCATACTGCGGGTCGTTATAAAGATTTTTCATTTCGGTTGGATCTGTTTTGAAATCAAATAACTCCCATTCATCGATCTCATAATAATGGATAATTTTATATTGATTTGTTCGAACGCCTTCATGCCTTTGAACGTTATGAACACCGGGAAATTCATAATAATGGTAATAGAGTGCGTCTCTGCAAGTTTGTGTTTCGCCCTTGAGAATTGGCACGAGGCTTTCACCCTGCATTAGAGTCGGCGCATCAATTCCTGCCATTGCTAGAATTGTCTGTGCCAAATCCAAATTTTGTACAAGTGCTTCTGTAGTAGAACCATTATCTATTATTCCAGGCCAAGAAATAAGAAGTGGAATTCGCAAACATGGTTCATACATAAAACGTTTGTCATACCAACCATGTTCTCCAAGGAAAAATCCTTGATCGGACATGTACACAACAATCGTGTTTTCATTCAGATCGTTTTCTTCTAGATAATCAAGAAGTCGGCCAACATTCTCATCAATGCCTTTGATACATCGCAGATAATTCTTCATATACCTTTGATACTTCCATCGTGTCAAATCATCGCCCTTCAAGTCACTTTTTATAAATGCGTCGTTTTCTGGATTAAATGTTTCATCCCACGCAGTTCGCTGTAAATCACTCATGCGATCAAGATTGACTTGTGCCCATTTGTCGGGACCTTCTAGGGTTGTCCCTTCTTCCGGTGGCACCATAAGGTCATGCCACAAATACATGTGATCACTAATTGTCATCTCCTGCGTTGAGGCTGGACTTGCCCTCCCCTTCCAATCATCGAAGAGTGTCTCTGGTTCTGGAAATTCTGTATCTGCAAATAGTTCCAACTGGTTTGGTCCTGGCATCCAAGATCGATGAGGAGCCTTGTGATGGCAAAGCAATAAAAATGGTTTGTCTTTATTTCGTTTCTCACCCAACCAGTCAATCGTAAGGTCTGTTGTGAGATCTGTGCAATACCCCTCTAGAATTCTTTTAACTGGTTCACTCCCATCCACACTTTTCATAAATTCTGGAGCGTAATATTGCCCTTGGCCATTGAGTATATCCCAATAATCAAAGCCAACAGGATTTGATTTCAAATGCCATTTCCCAATAAGTGCAGTCTGGTACCCTGCTTCTTGCATAAGAAGTGGAAACGTAGGCTGTGTTGAATCAAATCGCGATCCATTATCAACAACACCATTGATATGACTATGCGTGCCAGTAAGAATAACCGTTCGACTCGGCGCGCAAATTGCATTGGTGACGCAGGCAGCATCAAATCGCATCCCACTATTTGCTATGCGATCGAGATTTGGCGTTTCGATTAATGATCCTTCGTAAGCGCTCAGCGCCTTGAAGGCGTGGTCATCAACTAAAAAGAAAACGATATTGGGCGATTTCTGCTTGTAGGTTTGACAACCTATAACCAGTAAAAGGCTACATAGTAAAAAGTACTTTTTCATTTCAACACACAAAATTTGGAAGCGGTAAGCCCGCAATGATTTTAGAAGGCGATTCACTTGAGGTTAGGACTTCTTCTTTCTGTGCATCCCACCTCAACACTTTGTCGTAGCGAAGCGCATCAACTGCCATCTTGATTCCAACCATCGTTGCACAACCAAGATCAACATTACATGCAAGTTCGTCTCCATTTCGAATTGCGTCGAGAAAGTTGCCCATGTGATCGCGTCGGTCTGGTTGTTCAAGAATAACCTCCATCTCACCGCCATTCTTCGCTTTGAATTCTTCTTCCCACGTTCCTTGACCGACTAGTTTTGGTCCATCATCGACGAACATCGTGCCATGCTGTCCACGAATAATGGTTGGCAGCCCCACGTCGTTGGTCATCACACTTGCAAGCACAATCGAATGTTCCTTGGGGTAATCAGCAACCATTAAAAATGTATCTGGAATATCGCGTTCATCTTTCTCTAAGAAAGTACCGCCCGATGCAACAACTCTAGAAGGGTACGCCCCATTTTTTCCTTCAATCGCACGAAGAAATGGCGCGAGTTTGTGATAGAGCAAATCGGTTGCAAGACCACCGTTATATGCGAGGTATTTTCGAAATCGAAAAAAGTGATCTGCGTTCCATGGTATTTTTGGTGCAAGGTCCCATTTCCACCCAAGCCAACGATCCCACCAAACATATCCTTCACGATCTTTGGGGAGGCTTGGCCCAGCATCTTCATCGATGGGCCAATTAAATTGACCACCGCGGCTGTTGCGACAATAAGAAGCTTGCGACCAAGAAATTTTCCCTATTAAATCTTCCTCAATTGCCTTTCTTGCAGCCCAATATCTACCGTTACTTGTCCACTGAGGACCAACTTGCAATGTTCTGCCTGTCCGATGAACTGCATCGCGACAAGCAAGTGCTTGCTCAATGGTATGTGACAATGGTTTTTCGCAGTACACATCCTTACCAGTTTCCATTGCCTCAATTGCTATCTTTGTGTGCCAATGGTCCGGTGTTGAAATCACAATGGCATCGACATCTTTGGAATCAATAATGTCTCTATATTCCATCGTTGGTGTGCCACCTGTAATTCCAGCGGCATTTCGCAGTCGTCTTTGATACACATCGCATACATGGGTGATGTGAACATTTTCTTTCTCTGCACGCTCTGCAAGATCAATTGCATGAGCTGTTCCCATATTGCCAGTTCCAATGAAAGCAACTTGTAATCTGTTGTTTGCACCAAGCACGCGTGCATAACTTGATGCAGATAAAAAAGGGATGGTTGCACTTGCTTTTACGAATGTTCGCCTTGTGATATGTTTCATATACCAAAGTGTACCAAAGCAAATTGCTTTAGAATGCTCATCAATGCCAGAAGTTCCTCCAAACCAGACACAATGGCCGCCTTTCCATTACATCGTGCGTGGCATTATTAGAGATGGCGACCATCTGCTTCTTTGCAAACAGAAAGTTGGTAGTTACACCTTTTTACTCGGCGGACATATTGATTTTGGCGAAGCGGCAAAAGTTGCACTCGCAAGAGAACTCAAAGAAGAAATTGGCGCCGAAGTCAAAGTAGGCAAATTCCGCGGTGCGATTGAAAATGCGTGGGATGATCAGTGTGAAATTTCACTTGTGTTTGAAGTCAACCACCGTTTAACCAAAGATGTAACGCCACAGCCAGCTTCACCCGCAGAAGAACATCTCGAGTTTTTGTGGGTTCATATCGATCAACTTTGCGAACATACATTATTACCAACACCACTTGTTACTTGGCTACAGAATGAGAATCACGACTTGTGGGCCTCAACGATTGGTTAACATTTTCCCCACGCAGAAATCAACATTAGCATGTCATCAATATTGACCACTTCATCACCATTGATGTCTTCCGGTCGTGGGCCTGTTAACCCAAACGCACCAATGAGTTGTAGAAGATCGTCAATATCTACGGCTCCGTTCCCATCAATATCTTCTGCGCAAACTGAACCAAGTGGTTTTCGGATATTTAGGACGTCGTTTCCTGTACCCCTCAACGATGCGCCTGCATTAATCGAAACCAGATCGACAATAGCATCTCCATCGATGTCTCCTTCTGAGACTAAAATTGGATTAAGCCCTTCGTCGAGCGATTGATCAAAGGCAAACATCAAATTACCACCATTAATAGATGTGTCATTTCGATAGAGTGCAATCACTCTTTCACCGTTTTCATTACTTGAGATAATTGCAATATCTTCATCACCATCGTTGTCGAAATCGAGCAGTGCCAAACTTGCGGGCTCCTCACCAACAGGCAAACTCAGGGTGCTAGATAGTGACCCATCAATTTGACCTGTGAGTAGGCAAAGTACATCGGATTCAGGGCACGAGACAACTACGTCAGCTAACCCATCTCCATTAAGATCATGTGTCTTTATTTTATCTGGTCCGATTGCAACGCTCGTCACTGAATCCAAAACCCAAGCAAATGTTTGCACTGCTGGTGTTTGAACAACTTTCCCTACGGAATTCGTGCTTGCAAAACTTACAAAAAGATCTAAATCTTTTGTGTCGTTCACATCAGTTGGGTCAACAGATTTTGGACTGCCTAGGAGTGGTATTGAACCAGTATGGTTAAATGAGCCGCGAACACTTGGCACAGAATCGAAGAAATCAAGTGATCCATTTGAGAGTGTTGTTCCATAACACACCACAACAACATCTTGATCGAGATCTCCATCAATATCAATGATGAGTGAATCAACAGGTACAAATCCTGTAGGCTCTGGCGTTGCTATTGAGAGTTGGGTAGCATCGTTGAATTCGTTATAAATTGGAATAAATTCATCAGTATTACTATTTGTTACAACAATGTCTATTGTCCCATCGCCATCAAGATCGCCTGCCTCAACAGAGGAAAGCGAAGTAAAGGAAGCGTGTGGATATGTTATTTGTGAAGCAATACCGCCAGTACCATCGCTTACAAATACGATAAGCGAATCAGTTGTTGTCACAATAATATCTTCAAATCCATCTGCTGCTTGAGATGCGCTTCCAATATCTGCAACAACTAAATCTGTTGCTGCTCCACCAACAGTTGCGCTATTAGGATCTCCATAACCAAACAAATTAGCGAGTTGAGTTACTTCAGCATAAATAGTTCCACCATCTGTACCGCCTTGGGGCACGTCAATATAATTCAATTTAATATAAAGACCTTCAGGTAATGGGTCAGTGATTAATACGACAGAAAATTGACCTGAACTCTCTCCAACAAACTCCGTGCTGAGGAGAGGAATAATATCACCATCTTGGGGAAGATAATCATCATCGAGAATGAGTTCAAGTATGCCATTAAGTAAGGGTGCGATACCAGTCACTTGTCCTGGTGCTGACCTTCCAGTATTCAATTCGATAAGAAGTTCCCCAGCTTCATGTTGCCTATACAACCCATTAATATGCATGCCACCCATTACACCTGCATCATTTGATACCAATGCTATCTTGCCTGGCAAGTCCTCTTCGCCATTATAAACTTCACCTTCAACTTGAAGTGTGCCACCTTTAATTTTGAGTTCTGCAATGATTCCAGGCACGCCTTGCAAGTTAATCGCTTCGCCTTGACCAGCATTGAGTGTGCGGTTCGTTTCTTGTAAATCAAATGCGTACGATCCAGGTCCGATGAACATTTCTTTAAAAGGAAATTCATCTCCAACTGTAATAGAGGTCTGTGATCGTAATGAGAACGAAACTGAATCACTTATGGTTGGCATTATTGGATCCCAATTTAAAGCATCTAAGAGGTTCCCCCCAAGTGGACTTATCCATGAAATACCCCGAGGCCAGAAGACTTTAATGCCTTCACCATCAGGTTCCTCCACAATCCCTGTGAGATATGCATTTGATCCATGCAAGGCCCCACCGATACCAAATTTATCTTCACCGACTGCTCGGTCTGACCATAGTTTCGATTTAAATACCCACTCACCATCACCACCATCTAGAGATTGGTCAAACTCCCAGATATATGCAGAACCTGTTCTGTGTCCCAAGTCATTATCACGTGGCGAAGTGATCATTGCTCGATCGCCCTGCAAATCAACAATGTAACCAGCCCAGTCGATCCCACTTGCTATATCAAAAGGAATAAGTGTTGCAGTTGCGGACCAATCAGCCCCATCAAATTCAAAGATGCGAGAACCAGCAAACTCCACATCGCCAAAATCATCGAATGACACATGTGTCATTAGTCGACCATTATCAAAATCCATACTACGGTGCCGTGGGTGGAAAATTCCTTCCGCATCTCTAATGTGCTGCAGTGGCTCAGGAGATTCTCCAGAAATATCATATAACAAGATTGATCGCTGAGAAGCAACTGCTACGACTGAATCGCTCAACGCAACACTTAAGCCCAAATACGGGTCGTCACCATCTGGAAATGGTGGATCACCCCAAGGAGATAATATTGAATCGTAAGCCCAACCAGTACTTACATCGTGATGGTAGATATGCGCAGCGCCATGGTTGGTGTCGGTCCGGAAGTTGTACATTGGATCCCCAACAACCAACACATCACCAAGAATATCTAGCGAAGTTGCCCATCGGTACTGATCATTGTCTATTTCATCACTATCATCGATTGTCTGTTCATGTAACCATTGAGAACCATCGAAAGCAAATACGTCGATCACACTCCTGTATATGTTTTTTTCATTTTGCAATGAAGAAGTTACTGCAATTCGATAGCCATCAGTTGTATATGAAGCGTACGTACCCTCTGCCCAGCCGTCTGGAGCAACGAGCAGCGCTTCCTCATCCCACTCATCTTCTGATTCGTTATATCTGAATACGCAGATAGCAGTTTTCCATTCGTCATTCGAACTATCCACAGCGCCAACAACAAGCAAATCTTCTTCGCTAATTATCCATTGAGGGAAATTTTCAACATCTCCTAACTTCCCACTCCAATATAATTTTGTATCGGGCAATTGAATTGGTTGTTGTTCGCTCACACAACCAGCTATATCACACGGTGCATAGCTCCCAAGAAACAAACCGCCAATTTCTACACAGTCGTAATAAGTCACCGTAATACATTCGGCACCGGTGCAACAACCGCCCAGACAATTACCAACGCAACCTGACAATCCACACGCAAGTGCAGGACAATCTAGGTTGATGGTGATGTCACCATCGCCGTAGTCAACGATTTGACCGTGTCTACATCCACCTCCAACGTCCCATCGTGATACACATTGACCTTCGCAATCTGCAACCCAGCCCTCTCCACAACTGCAACTCTCTGGAAGGCACATCGTATTGTTTCCAATAAAGGTATATCCAAGTGTCCAACATTCCCCCCTTGTCATTTCTGAACATTCTGTTCCCAAACAACATGCACCTAAATCATCAAGTCCCCCATATCCCAAATCACCCAAACATGAACCTTCGCAGTCGCCCATATCGCAAGCAAAAAACTGACAGCTGAAATCAACTGGTACACCCTTATAGAATCGTTGTCCCATATCGCAGATTCCATCTTGGATCCAATCGCCAGGAACACAATTACCTGCACAGTCTGGAACAAATCCAGCTGGACAATCATCGTCGCACCCATCACACGCGAATAAATCGCACATAAAATCCTCACAGGAAAAATCAACATAGTAACCAGAGCCTTCTGGGTACTCACGAACTTCCTCATCACAGGTTGCATCCATGAGCCATTGCATTGGCGCACAGTATCCATTGCAATCTACAATTTCACCTGCTGGGCAGTTTTGCGCAAAACTAGGTGATGCAAAGAACACGATACAAACGAATAGGCACAACAATATCTTCAAAACAACTCTCCCATAGAGAAATTATGCCTCATTAAAGCAATAAAAACAAGTAAAAAAGGGTGTTTTGGATAAATGAGACACTTATGGACCTGAATATAGGAACTTAATCACCCTTTTGGGGATCTGCCCCATTTACCCGAACCACAATTCGCGGGAATCGATGAGTAAAATGAATAAGTAAATATGAAATTTCACTGTATCGTCAGGGGACTATTAAGAGATGGCTCCGCCTTCTACTTGAAGAGGGAGGTCTCCACATTTCGGACAGACTTTTCCGGCAAGATCAAAACATGGAATTATCTTCTCTGATTTACACTTCATGCAGCACGTGCGAGGGTCCAAGGTATCGGATTCAAATAGGTGACAACATGCAAGGCAAATACTAGGTACATCGTTTCCTAACGCTTCGTTTACCCTTGGGTCTGGGTGATACACATATTCCTTCCGATTCGAACTTGTTGCTGATCCGAATTGTATTTTCACTAATTCAGTTATGTATGGGTTACCGTCACTCCATGCATCCAATGAGAATCCACACGGACAAGAAAATATGAGTTGTGAAGCCATGGTTGTATACTACATTATTCTAGGAAAACTCATGTCAATTTCAATACTCCCAGAATGCAATCCTTACATCGATGCGGTTGACCAACTCAACCGAGAAGCATTCGGTAGTGACGTTGAACCGAAACTTATTAAGTTACTTCGCGAGCGGGATGAACTACTCATTTCACTTGTTGCTATTGATGATGACAAGATTATTGGTCATGTTTGTGCTTCGCCAGTAACGATTAATGGCAATAATCACTCAATTGCTGGCATTGGTCCACTTTCCGTATGTAAGTCCCATCGCTGCCAAGGTATTGGTGGGATGCTCATGGAAGAAGTAATTGCCCAACTTAGAAACAACGATTTCGCGGCAGCAGTGTTACTCGGTGATCCAAACTATTATCATCGTTTTGGGTTTTCATCTGGAGCAGCATTTGGATTACAAAATGAATATAACGCGGATGAAGCATTCATGGCGATGGAGTTGCAACACAACTCGTTAGTAAAGATCAGCGGCCTAGTGCAATACGTTTCTGCATTCAAAGAACAGGGTGCTTGATTACGCAGTAGCAAAAATGCCGTCAATGATTGCATTAAATGTTTCACTTGGTCGCATGGCATTCGTGGCAAGTGCAACGTCGGGCATGTAATACCCACCAATGTCTTGTGGAACGCCTTGACAATCAATGATCGCTTTACAAATTGCTTTTTCATTTGCTTCAAGTTCAAGAGCAACACCGGAAAAGTGTTCAGCGAGTCCCGCGTCATGTGTTTGGTTCGCCAATCCCTGCGCCCAATATAAAGCCAAGTAAAAATGTGTTGTACGATTGTCAGACTCATTCACTTTTCGAGATGGCGCCTTATTGTTCAAAAGGTACTGCGTGGTGGCGTCGTCTAATGTTTCGGACAACATTCTTGCATGTGGATTATCAAAGACAAGAGCAAGATGTTCGAGTGAAGCAGCAAGAGCTAAAAATTCGCCGAGTGAATCCCATCGCAAGTGATTTTCTTTTTCGAATTGTTGAACGTGTTTCGGCGCTGAACCACCCGCGCCAGTTTCAAAGAGTCCCCCGCCGTTCATCAATGGAACAATTGAAAGCATCTTTGCACTTGTACCAACTTCCAAAATCGGAAACAAGTCCGTTAAGTAGTCTCGTAACACATTTCCTGTAATTGAAACTGTGTCGAGCCCTTCCTTGCAACGCTCGCATGAATACGTACACGCATCGGCGGGTGCCATCGTGTGAAATTCAAAACCATCTGTGTCATAATCCTGTAAATATTCATTTACTTTCTTTATGATTTCTGCGTCATGTGCCCGATTCTTGTCAAGCCAAAATACCCCCGGAACACCTGTAGCCCTGACTCTATTCACCGCAAGTTTCACCCAATCTTGAATTGGTGCATCCTTTGCTTGGCACATTCGCCAGATGTCACCCGCTTCAACTTCGTGTTGCATGAGCACATTGCCAGCATCATCAATCACTTTAACTATTCCATTTTGTGATATCTCAAAAGTCTTATCGTGGGAACCGTACTCTTCTGCTTTTTGTGCCATCAAGCCAACATTTGAAACGCTTCCCATCGTTGTTGGATCAAACGCACCGTGTTCCTTGCAGAAGTCGATGATTGCAGCATACATTCGAGCATAGGAAGTATCTGGAATAACACAATTTGTATCTTGTTGCTTACCCTCTGCGTTCCACATTTGCCCTGAAGTGCGAATCATCGCAGGCATCGACGCATCGATGATGACATCACTTGGAACGTGCAAGTTTGTGATTCCTTTGTCAGAGTTCACCATCGCAACCCCGCCCCCAGAAGTGTAGAGACTTTGTAAGTCAACTTCTATTTCATTTCGTTTGTCATCTGGAAGCGAGGCAATCTTTGCAAGAACATCGCCAAAACCGTTTCGAACATCAACGCCTAGTTCAGTGAACAAGTCACTGTACTTTTCGAATACAGGTTTAAAAAATGCTCGCACAGCGTGCCCGAATATAATCGGATCAGACACTTTCATCATCGTTGCTTTCATATGCAGTGAAAACAACACACAATCATTCTTTGCTTCTTCAACTTGTGTTTCCAAGAAAGAGACAAGTGCATTCTTACTCATGAAAGTACCGTCAATAATTTCGCCTTGAAGTAATTCAAGCCCGTCTTTCAAAACGGTAGTGCCTTCAGGGTTTTCTAAAACAATTTGAACAGTCGCTGCTTCAGAGAGCGTGACGGATTGTTCGTTCGAATAAAAATCACCACCTTGCATGTGAGAAACATGTGTTTTACTCTCGCTTGACCAACTGCCCATTCGATGCGGATTTTGCCGTGCGTATTCTTTCACTGCTTTTGGCGCGCGCCGGTCTGAATTACCTTCACGGAGTACAGGGTTAACTGCACTTCCCTTTATTTTGTTATAGGTTGCTTGAATTACACGCTCTGCATTGGTTGAAGGTTCATCAGGGTAATCGGGTATAGCAAATCCTTTTGATTTCAATTCTTCGATTGCTGATTTTAATTGCGGTATAGACGCGCTAATGTTGGGAAGTTTGATCACATTGGCAGTTGGTAATTTTACGAGTTCGCCAAGTTCTGCAAGAGCATCTGGTACACGTTGCTCTTGGGTTAAGCATTCAGGGAACTGTGAGAGGATCCGACCTGAAAGTGAAATGTCCTTCAGTTCAAATTCGATTCCAGATGACGCAGTAAACGCCCTAATCACTGGCAAAAAGGAATACGTTGCAAGTGCTGGGGCTTCGTCTGTATGCGTGTATACGATTTTTGGAGTTTTTTCGGGGGTTACCATAGATTCGCTATTTTAGCAGATTCAGCGACCCTTTAACGCTGCAATGAAGTACCAAATAATTGGCACTGTGATAGACCCAAGAAAAATTGGCATGAATATCCAGCCAAGAAGGGAACTTCCTCCTCCTGCAATTGAAATCGTGTCATACACAAGTGTTAAAAACAAAAGCGAGACGAAACATGCAAGGAGACTGAGTAATCGATTGATCAAACTGTATTGATACAGTGCGTTTTCTTCTGTGATTTCAATTGGTACATTGGATAGCCATGGGAACCTGCGAAGAAAAAGCATTGCAGGAATCATCACGACACTAATTGCTGGTAACAACCAAATCAATCCTTTGGAACCATATCCATCTGGGTTTCCAACTGCATCAAAATGAATTGGAATTGTTG
>JABABS010000068.1 GCA_014238125.1 Phycisphaerales bacterium | reverse complement strand
CGCAGCACGCTTCTGGAATGGACTTGTACTCTGCAAATGTTGAACCGATCACGATCAATTGCGGTGAAATTGTAATGATCCCACTTGGCTTTGCAATGGCACTTCCTGCCAATTATGAAGCGCAAGTTCGACCCAGAAGCGGGCTGGGCACAAAATTTGGTATCACGCTGCCAAATTCACCTGGGACAATCGATGCTGATTATCGAGGTGAGGTTTCAGTTCCACTCATCAACCATGGCAAGGAACCATTTGTTATTGAAACAAACATGCGAATTGCACAAATGATTATCGCACCAGTCGTTCAAGCAACCTTTGAGGTTGTAGATGAACTTGACGAAACATCTCGGGGAAGTGGTGGATTCGGCTCAACAGGAAGCTAAACTAAACTCTTTAAGTCGCTGAGCCCAATTGGTTCTCGAGTAAAAAACGGCTCAGCCGTTTCGGTACGTAAGCGACTACCAAAATATTTATCTTGTGCTTCAACCCAATCGACGATTGGTCTGTTATTTTCTGGGATGACAAACTGCGATTCGTATGCAACAATTGCATCCCTCTTTCGCTTTGCGTAATTTGTTGTGTCAATAAGAAAACTTGGGTTTGGAACAATACGTAAATGCGTGCAATAATAATAAAACAACCATTTTGGGTAGATTGGGTCGCCAGCAAGATCGATCTTGGTGAGTTTAGCATCGAACCGAGCATCTTCAACAATTCGAGTTGTTGCAACATGGTCGGGATGTGCATCTTCAAAATATGGCGCAAAAACAATTTCCGCTTGGTGTTCCCTAATGACTGCTGCAACAGCATGACGTGCGGGAATCGAATGTTCGACATATCGGTTTGGAAGATTTACTGTAGTACGCGTAACTCCGAGAATAGACGCTGCAGCCGCTGATTCTTTAGAGCGCAATTCGGGTGAACCGTGCGGCGTTGGTTCGCCACTAGTCATGTCAAGAAGAAGAACATTATGTCCTTCGTTTGCAAATTTTGCGATCGTTCCACCCATGCCAAGTTCTTGGTCATCGGGATGTGGTCCAACTACTAATATATTCGTCATAGTTTGTTTAGCGTACCAAGACTTCGCGATAGAGTTTGTCTAATTCTTGTACCATTTTGCTTGCTGCGAATTGTTCTTTACACAATGCCCTTCCCGCGTTTCCAAAAAGTGCCCGTTTTTCAGGATTATCTCGTAATTCAAGCACTGCCATTCTTAGCGCTGCGTGATCTCCAACATCAATGAGAAATCCCGTTCTTTCTGGAATGCAAACTTCTCTTGTTCCATCAACATCATTAGCGATCACTGGTTTGCCACCGAGCATCGCTTGAACGACTGTGCGTGGCAAACCCTCACGATAACTTGGGTGAACCAATACATCCATAGCAGTAATATAATTTGCAATTGTTTCAGGTTGTACAAGACCAGTGAGGATGACTTGCTTTTCAATGCCTATTTCCTTAATTCGTTTTTCCAATCTCTCTCGCCACCAACCGTCACCTATCCAAAGTAGTTTCACTTTTGGATTGTTCAATAATTCCACTTTAAGTGAATCTAAAATATCATCGTGTCCTTTGTGCTCTGCAAGTCGTGAAACTGTGCCGACAACAAAATCGTCTTTTCCTATTCCAAGTTCTTGCCGCATTGCATTGTTATCTTTCTTGGGGGACAGATACTTCTCAACTTCCATCCCGCTATAAATTGTGAAGAACTGCTGTTGTTTTCCGATGCCCTTTGCGAGAGATTGGATTTGCATCGCATCTGCAACACACGCAATTCGATGGCATCGCTTCGCCGCCCACCGTTCAGAAGCAATGTAAATCGCGTTCTTCCAAGCCTTTTCGTATGGGTGAAATGGAAGTCCGTGAATAGTGTGGATGACGCAAGGAATGTTCAGTTTCCACGCTGCCGCTCTTCCAATGATGCCCGCCTTGGATGAATGCGTATGTACAACATCTGGTTTCCAAAACCGCATCAATTTTTTGAGATCTCTGTAGCAGCGATAATCCCGTATTGGTGCAAGTTGCCGTACAAGATGTGGCGTTTCGATCAATTCAATCCCACCATGGGATTCAACTCGGTCGTGTAACGATCCCTCTGGACCGTAAACTGGGCCATAAACAAGAGAAACCTCGTTGCCAGCCTCGGCTTGTCCTTCACAGGAGAGAATCGTATTCTCCTGTGAACCTCCCAAAATGAGCCGAGTGGAAATGTGCATGATTCGCATTCGAGCAGCATAACTGACCAACGGTCAACCTGACCGCGGGTCAACCTGACCGCGGGTCAAATTGTATGATGGTGTGATGCCGAGATATAAGATGATTGTGGCGTACGATGGAACGGATTTCCACGGGTGGCAAAAACAAGTACACCCAGAGCGAAATTACCTACGGACGGTGCAGGATATACTCGAAAAAGCCGTCGTGAAGGTCATGAGAGAGCCTATTGTGCTTACCGGAGCTTCAAGAACCGACGCTGGCGTTCATGCTAACGGGCAAGTTGTGGCTTTTGATGCCGACAAAGAAATCCCACCCGACAAATTAATCCTTGGATTTAATTCTTGGCTTCCCGATGATGTGCAGGTTCGGCATGTCGACATTGCCCATAGCAAATTTAACCCCATCAATCACTGCACAGGCAAAGGGTATCGATATAGCCTTGCCCACGGTTGCAGCAACCCGCTTCACAAACCATTGTTCGACAGGCGATTTACCGCCTTTACTGCATACGCACTGAATGTAGAGAAGATGCAGGAGGCAGCAACACACTTCCTTGGCGAGCATGATTTTGCTGGATTCACAAAACTAAACCATGGAAGAAAAACCACCGTGCGGCGAGTAGATCAGTGCACTGTGCAAGAAACAGACCAGTGGAGAATTTCGATGGACGTGGCTGGTGCTGGTTTTTTGTGGAACATGATCCGCATCATCGCTGGCACTCTGCTGGAAGTAGGACGAGGCTATACCTCCCCAAGCGACGTTCCCGATATCATTGCTTCGTGTGATAGAAAGCGTGCCGGAAAAACAATGTCCGCACAAGGATTGTCACTGGAATGGGTAAAGTACCCTGCCGATCAATGACCAAACAAGTTTGTCATCGCGAAGTAACCTTGCTCTTGAAAGAACTCGAGAGCTTCGTCTACAGTCTTGAAAATCTTTGTCGCAGTTTCAGTAATAAACGGTGAAGGCGGTTTCTTTGGCTTCCACACAACGTACACTTCCTTGGTGTGTTCCCAAGCGTGTTGCAATTCTCGTTCAACACCGCTCGACAATCCTGGAATTCCACCGGGTAATTCCGGCACCAAAGAAACAATCATGTCAGATTGATCGATCAACCTGAAATCACGCATATAAATTTGCCCATCGATGTCGCCAGCAATGTCGAGAATTTCACGAACTGAAACACGCATTGGTTCGCCATCAATTTTTCCGCCAAAGGCGTGGGGCTCTACTTCGATCCAGTCTTTGCCTTCTTTGGCTGCTTCAATACCGCGATCAAGTAAAAGTTTTTCGTCAACATCCGCTGGATCAAACGTAATAAAGTGCTCTGCTAGTGCTGCTCTAAATTGGTCGATTTCCGCAAGGACGTCAGGAAGATCCATAACGTGGCTCATCGGAAAAGAAGGATACACCTTCTTCATTTCGTTGCGAGCGACAAGGCGGTAACACGTCTCTGTTGTTGACTGATGTCGTCCCCGACTTAAAACATAAAAACTATTTCGACAACCAACGGCTTGAGCCATCAACTCAGTCGCAAGAATTTCTTCTTCCCTCCAAACCATACAGTCCTTCAATGTTGCATCGATATCATGTTCTGCGTGGAGTCGATCATGGACAACTTCTATGTTATCAACAAGACAAATAAATAACTCTGGTTTGAATTCAATCAATTGATCAAAGTCAAATGCAGGAAACAAACCATGTCGCCACCGAAAAGTAGCGTGAGTATTCATGATCACGTTGGAATGTTCATCGACCGGTGACGTTTCAGAAACAATATCTTTTATTGCAGCTCGTCGCAAAGAATGCAACCGACTCAACGGCAAATCGAGGATACGGCCCTCGCGAATGTCTGGACCCTCCGAATACATCATTTGGCCAACGTTGTAAATATCAATATTTCCACCCCGTTCACCAGCAAGCCTTGCAACCTCTTCGAGATAAGGCTTCTTGTCCATTCCGATTTGACCTGTAATTACTGTTCTCATAGGGTTTCTATTATACCCTATGCCGCTGAAAAACACTTATTTTCTGAATCGTCTCAACCAAGACGCTTTAGCTCTTGGAACACTTTGACCTGACCCTTTACGCCTAGACCACAACTTGTAGACCAACACAGCAGCGACAACCACCATCACTAGTCCTACCAATTTTGTGATAGAAGAAAGTTTGTCTTCTGCTTGAAAAATATCAGCAAACCACCACCCAACAAAAAATTGGGCTGGTGCTGTTATTAAACAACAGAGTACTGTTGGAATAGCAAATTTAACAAATGGCATGTGCATCATGCCAGAGACAGCAATTGTTGGAGTTCTGCTTCCGGGAATAAATCTTGCAAACACGATGACCCAAGCCCCGCGTCGATCAAATTGATATTTTGCTTGCAACATTCTTTTTGGATGGAACAATTTTTTAAAACATTTTATATCCAAAATTTTTGTGCCAAATTTGGAGCATACAAAAAACCAAATAAAATCACCGAAAACAACACCGAAATAAGCAGCTAGCAAAGTTGGCCAGATGGGCATCTCGCCATTGGAAACGATAGCAGCAGCTGGAATGATGACCCATTCTTCACCAAGTGCAATACCAATACCTGACAATAGGAGAAGGCCAAACACAATCCACGGTATCCAATTTGGATCTACCATTTGTATGAGTTGGTCAATGTATTCCATCATATTAATTAGAGCGAGACGACTTCGTCTGAACCTATCTCAGTTGGCAATTCTATTTCACGAATGTCTTCGATCGACGCCGCTGTTGTTGGGCTAATTTCAACCATTGCCTCTTCTGAAACATCAACACCACAAGCGCGTAACCAAGCAATAGCCCGATCACATTGAAGTTTCATACTTGTTTGAGCAGAATCAATTCCTTGTGCATTTTTAATTGGTGCAAATTCTTCTTCACGTTTTGTTTGCATTACGATCGAATTAGATGCAAGTGGAAGGAGATCAAATACAAACCGTTCAAATTTATATGCATTTGGTTCAGCCGGACTCACTTTGTTTCCAGTAGTAGAATCAAAGTGTGGAATTGATTTGTGTGATATATGCCACGGCAAATCACCCGCTGCATTTTTAATAAAACTTGTTGAAAAAAGATGTGCAGCAATTGAACCACAACAATAAGCAAGCTGTCCATCTTTCAGCTCATGTGTTTGCTCTACAGTCATATCGATATATTCAACAATATTAATTGAACCGCCGCGTTTACAAAAAACTCCAACCCGTTCATCTGGTCCACTCTTCGTCACACACTTACTTGTTACTTCACCTGAAGAATGGTCACTGCAATGAAGACCTAGGAATGTTGGGTCAACAACTTTTATTAAGGGATTGTCCACTTGTACGTACGACAAATGTTCAAGAGAGCGTGATGCCATCTCTTCTAACGCACCACTTCTATTTAGTGCCGAGATTACGCCGCCATGTCCATCGGGATTCGTAAATACAACATCTTTTTCGGCAAGCAACATTTTTCCATTTTCATCAACTGCTGGAATAACGCCTTGGGGGAAAATAAAAATATCAGTTCGATCTAACCCGAAACAGTTGTTATCTAGTAAGAACGATCGAGTAATTTGATCATTTTCGATGCTTGTCATGATGTACCATGGAATCTTCACATCATATTTTTGAGAAGCAAAAAGAATTTGCTCAGCAATCACCTGAAAAAGCGATTTGCCAGTCACTGGAGTTGCTGGGAAAGTGCCCTTGGGTCCACTCCAGCCGAGGCGGGTGCCTTGGCCACCAGCTACAGTCAGCACGCCTAATTTTCCTTGACGAATCATCGCTTCGCCAGTTCGTGTTAGTGCATTCCAATCAACTGATGAATCTTCAAGCGAAATAAACGGGCTTGGTGACATTTCAATTTCAGAAGTTTTATTTTCAATGCACCTTGTTGATTCAACAAGATGATTAAATAAATCAAAATCAATCGATTCTATTTGCTTTAAGAGTTTTGCTTTACTTTGTGTATCAAGTTCATCCCAATATTGCAACACATGTTCTTGCCCAGAATTTGCAAGTAGGTGCTTGATAGATGGGAGAACAGAGCTCAAAATTCAGGTGTTTCCGGCGTTGTCCAACCCTCCGGAAGATGTCGTACTATTTTTCCAGTTCCTAGATAAATAACTTGTTCACAAATATTCGTGCAGTGATCTGCAATTCGTTCCAATGATCTTGTGACTGAAAGCAATTCAAACGCCACAACCGGTTCAAGCGAGCCATCACTCGTTCGATGTTGCACATCCAGCACAATTTCTTTCCGAAAACGATTGACTGTATCGTCGAATGACAACACACGAACTGCGAATTCCGTATCGGTATCACGCAACGATTTGTTTGTATCTCTTGCCATCCCAACAACACTGTTCGCCATTACACGAAAAGTGGGCGGTGCTTGCGAGATAAGATTTCCATGGTTCAAGGTGACTTCTGCAACAGACGCAGCGCAGTCAGCAATTCTTTCAAGTTCATTGTTTACTTTTACTATTGTCAAAACTGAACGTATACCAGTTTCGTCCGAAGAACCTAATCTCAGTAAACCAATACACGCTCGCTCAATTTCAACATCTACTCGATCAATTGTAGATTCTCCGTCAAGTACCGACTGAGCAACCTCTTCATTACAACCAAAACACGCTTCTACAGCATTGAATAACTGCTCTACCACTCGGTCGCCCTGCGTATTCAGGTCGGCTTGTAATTGTGCGAGTTTTTTGTCAAATTCTGACATTAGTAAGGTAATTCTCTCAGTTCAAATTACGTTTCAAGAGAGTACAATTGCTCTGTGGCGAAGTATACTCGCCGATCCCCTTGTGGGAGCAGCCAATGATAAAACTTTGTGTCAACATTGATCATGTCGCGACTATTCGCGAAGCTCGTAAAACATACGAGCCAGACCCTATTGCTGCTTCAAGGGAAGCTGAGCACGGTGGCGCCGATGGAATCACACTTCACATAAGAGAAGATCGAAGACATATGCAAGATTACGATCTTCTCAAACTACGAAAAAGTGTAAAAGTTCCCTTAAATTTGGAAATGGCAGCCACAGAATCTATGGTTGAACTCGCCATTGCCACGAAACCAGAAATGGTGATGCTTGTTCCGGAAGGGCGAGACGAAATAACCACTGAGGGCGGGCTCGATATTTGTGGGGATTTTGATAGATTAAAGAAAGTAATACGCACACTACATGATGCATCCTTGCCAGTGAGCGTATTTATTGACGCCCAATCGCAGCAAATTGAAGCCGCAAAAGAGGCTGGATGCGATGTCTGTGAAATTCATACTGGGCCCTACGCCCAATCCATTGAAAACAATGACTTTTCACTCTCAAGCCAAAAGGTGGATACACAAATAGAGCGCATTCATAAATCAATTGACTGTGTTCATAAATTCGGCATGCAATGCAACGCTGGACACGGATTGAATTATCATAATGTAGGTCGAGTTGTTTCTCTTGGGGGTTTGACCGAACTCCATATTGGACACTCGATTGTGAGCCGTTGCGTCTTCGTTGGAATGCAACAAGCGGTAAAAGAAATGAAACAACGCATTCAAGAGGCAACGCCATGACTCAAGACATCAACACTCTTCCTTATAAGGTTGCTGTGCTTTGCTACCTCTACGATCAAGAAGGTCGTTTGTTACTTTTAAAGAGATGCAAAGCCCCCAACGCAAATAAGTATTCACCTATCGGCGGAAAATTAGAAGCGCGAATTGGCGAAAGCCCGCACGCATGTGCGATTAGAGAAATACATGAAGAAGCCGGCATTCAATTAGGAGTGAATGAGGTTCGCCTTTCAGGTGTACTTTCAGAAACTGCGTATGAAGGTGAAACACATTGGCTTATTTTTCTCTACGAAGTCACAAGGCCTATTCATCCAAGTGAAATTGCTGCGATGGAAATGGACGAGGGAACACTTGAATGGATTGAAGTTGATGAGGTTAATGATTTAGATATTCCAGATACAGACAGGACAATCATTTGGTCGCTCGTTCAAAAACACCGTGGCGGTTTCTTTACAGTACATATTGATTTTTCTGTAGAACCATTCACGTGGACAGTGCAAGAAGAGTGGATCGCAAAAGATGTTTGAGGTTTCAGTTGAAACATCTTTTACTGCCACCCACGCCGTTACGATTCGTGGAGTTGAAGAAATTCCACACAGCCACGATTGGAAAGTTGTGCTGAGGGTGCAAGGCGAAGAACTTGATGATGATGGTCTACTTGTTGATTTTCTTGATTTAGAAAAGCAACTTTCCAACGCAATTAATCCGCTTCACAATTCTAATCTGAACACTTGCAAAGAATTGGAAAATCAGAACCCCTCCACCGAACGTGTTGCTTTGTACATTTCAAATTGCATAGACGTCACCCCGCCAACCACTATTCTATCCGTTACTGTTACAGAAGCCCCCCACTGCAAGGCGACCTATACACCATGACCGATACTCCCTTTATGCTTTCTGTTTCCGGCGCTCGTGGCATTGTCGGAAAAACAATGACTTCAGAAGTTGCAAGCAATTATGCTGCGGCGTTCGCATCTTTTCTACATGATCGTCTTGGGAGAGTTCCAAAACTTTGCGTTGCTAGAGATAGCAGACCAAGTGGACCTGAACTTGCAAAAGCAGTTGCAGATGCGTTTGTTTCAAGTGGCTGCGAAGTTATTGATCTTGGAGTTGTTGCAACTCCAACCGCTGGTGTAATGATTGGTGCGTTGCGTGCAGATGGCGGCATTATCGTCACAGCATCACATAATCCAACACCATGGAATGGAATGAAGTGTCTTGACGGCGATGGTCTTGCACCGCCCGTGCAAGATGCAAAAGAAATCATCAAACGTTTTCACGAAAAAATTCAACTGTCTGTTTGTGATTCTGGAAGACTTGAAGAGAACAATCTCGGACACGATACGCATATTTCAAAAGTACTTGGCATCATTGATCCCAAACCAATACAAAAAAAACAATTTCGTGTTGTGCTCGATTCTATCAACGGTGCAGGCTGCGTAGGAGGATTTCGGTTACTCGAACATCTAGGGTGCGACGTGTTACATCTCAACGGAAATCCAACAGGCGAGTTTGCACACGAACCAGAGCCAAAAGAAGTAAATTTGACGGGTTTATGTGATGCTGTTTTGAAATTCGATGCTGATGTTGGTTTTGCGCAAGACCCAGATGCGGACCGTCTTGCAATTGTTGATCAAAACGGCAGATATATCGGCGAGGAATACACGCTTGCACTTGCTGTTGACCACTGGCTGCATGAAAATCCAGGAGAGTCAACTGCGTCAAATCTATCAACTAGCCGCATGGTTGATGATATCGCTACAACTCATGGTGGGATTTCCCATCGCTGTGCAGTTGGTGAAGCAAATGTTGCTGGTGTAATGAAGGAACACGGCTGCATCATTGGCGGCGAAGGGAACGGTGGTGTTATTTTTCCAAAGATCAGCTGGGTTCGCGATAGCCTCAGTGGTATGGCGCTTATTCTAGATTTAATGCAAACAAGAGATGAGCCGCTTTCTTCGATTGTCAACGCTCTGCCAAGATACGAGATTATTAAGAAAACGATCGACCTCGCTGACCTTGGTGGTATCCCAGCGCTTGAGAAAGAAATTGATCGACTACAAGAACAGTATTCTAAAGACAAGCAAAATAACAGTGATGGATTGCGAATCGATTTTGAAGAAGGGTGGGTACACGTTCGAGCGAGTAACACTGAACCAATCGCACGCATTATCGCTGAAGCTAGGGATTCCCTCACTGCGTACAAACTCGCGGCAAGAGTAAAGTTATAGATCACTGGTGAATTAATTGCAGTGTTTGATTCCATACCTTCACAGCGTTACATAATATTATTTCACGAAGTGTCAAAAGAAGTCTAATACAACCCGTTGCGCGGCATCACCGATGTTGTCAATCGTAAGGTTTCATCGCCACCGTCCATCGACGTTGCATGTTCTGGGTCAGGATCAACTGCAAGGTTTATAGTTACTCTTTGCAAAGTTGTGCCATTTTTAAACTGAAGCAAAAACGGGGTAATTGATTCACCACCAGTCGTCTGAACAACACCTCCAAGAACTGTTGAACTTATGCCATCCACAGTCATTATCAAAAGTTCGTTCACGGGATCCCACTCGATTTCTACTTCCTGACCAATCGCTGTCGTTATTTCTAGTACGTTACTTTCAACTTCGTTTTCTGTTGCAACATCAGGAAGTGGACCAAACGAAACACCAGTCCTTACAAGGAGTGCCATTCGTTCTACCAAAAGACGTGCTGTTAAACGATTCACTCCCTCAGCAGCGCTGCGCCTATACGCATCCACCGTTCCCTGCAAGGATGCAAACAAGCCAGCGAGTAGAACTGCTGAAATTGCGAGTGCTACAAGAACTTCAGGAAGTGTAAATCCCTTTCTCATTCGTACCCCTCGTGATAACTCGACGTGTCTGCAACGATTGTGATTGGCCACGGTACACCGTCTGGCAATGATGCTTCTGGATTTGCACGCAAGGAAATTCGACCGTATCCAGTAAATGGTTTATTCTCATCATCAACGCCCTCCCCATCTCCGTCTTCTGGCCCAAAGTATCCAATGGTTGTATTAAATGCATCTGATTCTCCACCGTAGAAAAGTGGACCTTCACCAGGAACTGGGCGGTATGTCGAAAGTATCGCACCATGCACATCAACTACTCCTCGAAGATCTAACAACCCCGTCACAATTGTCCCTTGTAAATTGACGCCTACCGCTTCGTCGTTTGCAAACGCACCAATTTCAACGGACCAGCCAGGCATTAAAATGGAACTTCGTGCCAACTGTTCAAGATCTGCTGGGGGAAGTGACTCTAAAACTGCTTTTAGCACGGCTCCATCAGGTTGTTCGATGAGATTGGGATCGTCTGGATCAATAAAAAAACGAGATTCTCCGGTTACTTGGACTTTGTTTCTCCAATGTGTGAACTCGCTTGGAACATCTCCTGCAATTGAACCTAAAAATGTGCAGTCGTTGAAACGAACATTATTAGAGACCCAACGTGTGTCTGTGTACGTAGTCGAGCCGGAAGTTGCTTCAAGATCTTCATACTGAATTTCATATCCTCCACTTCCGTCTGGCTTTACAGCGCCGGCATAATTCCAATTCGGATCATCAACTTGCTCTATTGTTTCTACCCACGTTACACCAATGAAGGTGCAATCTTCAAAAACCGCATTCGTTCCAATTGGAATGCGGACGTCTGTAAATGTCATGTCCTGATACACGGGCCGTTGATACCAATCATACGCACCTGCTGATTCAAATGGAACACCTTCCCAACTATTCCCTACCGATGGAATATATGTTCCTCCAACTAATATATTTGATTGAACTTGACCAGAAGTTGTGTCTCCAAATACAACACCTGTAATTGATTGTGCTTCAAACCAACTAGACGATCCTGAAAACATATCGGTTGTAAGTTCAGTCATTTGCTGTTCTGAAACCGTAAATGCTGCGGGCGAATCGCCATACTCTGGAGTAACTGGTCCCCGAACATCGGCTTGCCAGTCTTTTTCAGTTTGCGTTTCCCAATCCGCTACAGATACCGCAAAACTAAGTCTTCCGTCAACTTTTCCATATCTATCTTTGATATCAATAATGCCATCATCCCACCCAAGTTCACGATCTCTATTGTTAACAACTCCATCACTATTTCTATCTGCTCTTGCATGATCAATCAGCATTGCAAGTTGTAAATCTTCGCTGAATTCTTGGGAAAGTCCAGGAAATCCTGCAATAGCTGCTTGCGTAGGATCAAACACAACACCAATATCACCATCCGCGTCAAACTGTGAAAGAAACAAATCAAAATCTGTAACAAACTCATCTCCGTCATAATCAACGAGTGCACCACCTAAGCCAGTTGACTCCAATGCATGATTCACACGCAACCTGTAATCACCATCAACGTCGTTTGCTTGTACTAAAAGTGAAAAAGAATCAATGAGAATATCTAAGACACCATTGTCAATTCCATAAAAGTCACTTTTCATGACAAGCGGAGAACCGAATTCAGTGTTTAGTTCAGCTGCATCAATTCCATATCGCGTTCCAATCGGCCCTTCTACAAGAACATTCTTTCCGAGCATCAATCTAGACATGGCGATGATTGCATAATCGATTCGTTTATCAAGGTCAAAACCCATTGATATTGAACGTGATATTCCATTACTTTCTCCAGTACTTGTTATTTTTATTTTCGTTTCACCACTTACTAATTCAAATCGCAACCGAAAAATCGGGCCCGTAGGATTCAAATCAAGTGCGATTGGTTTAAGATCAATACGATATCCACCATCCGTGAGTGCAGGAAGTTCTGTATCCTCTGGAACACGATCGACCGAATGTAAATCAACTTCATCAAATACATCTAAAAGTTCATGCACAATACCGATACCAGTTGGGGTAGTAATAACATACGCATCTGGCGACAACACCGTAATTAAACCGTCGTCGTCCGACCAAGTTCCCAACCACAATTTATCAGCCAAGTCCGCGTCGATCACACCTTGATCTATGACAAATCTATTTACAACACTCTGTAAACGGCGAGCACCAAATGACAATCCAGATTCTGCCGATGACTGCGCCCGCGAAATTGCTATCATTGCATTTGCACTTCGCACGTTGGTCCAAGAAACACTTGCCATACCTGCAGTAATCGAAGCAATAACTCCAAGCATCAACAGCGCTGGAACAGTTGCCCATCCTCGTCGCTGCAAATGAGAAAAACCGCCATGGGGATAGGGAGATTGTGAGTTGTATCCACTATGAGTTTTCATCTTGGTGCTATCCATGAGAGTCTTGTTATTTCTTCGTCGTTCCATGTAACAACTACTTCCATTTGAATAATGTCTGAAGAACCATCTGCAACGACTTGTAGAACATTAAATGGATCTAGACATTGCACAGTCATTTTTTGCTTCCAACCATCCAATCCTGCAATTTCAATTCCCGCTGCGTCAATAGCAGTTGAAAATGTAAAACCATCCAAGTCATCAAGATCATCAAGATCATCAGGCATAATTTCACCTACTTCATTCCCCCAAGTTGTAGCGCCTGTCACTGGGTCATTTGCGGGGAGCAACAGCGATAATTCTCGTATCTCAATTGCTAGCCGCATTCCCGTTGCTAGTCTGTCAGAAACAACGGCTTGAATATGCCACGCTTGCTGCGAGCCAATTACAGCAACAACACCAATACCAATTACCGCGATGGCAATTGTAGATTCCATAATCCAGAACCCTCTTCTCTGAATTAATCCGTGATGTTTATTGAAAAAGCGGTTCATCATCCTGATACCACCGCGCTCATTTTGAAAATTGGAAGAATAATTGCCATCGCAATAAAACCAACTATTCCACCCATAAAGACAATCATTGCAGGTTCGAGCAAACTTGTAAATGTTTTTACTGCATCGCGTAGAACGCGATCATAATATTCTGCCACTTCCTGTAATACATCGCCGAGTCGACCAGATTCTTCACCGGCGCCTACCATTTGGATCACTGGTTTTGGCAACAGTTTTGTAGCATGAATTGTTTTGGCAATTCGATCACCTTCCCGAGCACCCTTGCGAACGTCGTACCATAATTTTTTGTAATGTTGGTTCCCTGAGATATCACCAGTCACTTCTAGTGCACTGAGTATTGGAACACCTGCATTTATTAGCTCTCCTAGAGTTTGCAAAGAGCGATTGATGTACAACGCACGCAACATTTTTCGAACTACGGGAATGTGCAGTTTTAATGTATCAATGAATTTTGAACCTTTCGGTGTTCTACCCCCGATGACAATGGCAATAGTGGTCATAGAAATCGCAATTGGAACAGTCCACCAATACAAAACCATCCACGCACTTAGACCCATCAAAAATATGGTTGGCCAAGGAAGTACACTTTCTTTTCCAGCAAAAACACCCGCAAACCGTGGAAGCACAAACGTTAGAAGAAAAATAGTTACAATTGTTGCAAGACCACCAATGACCGCTGGGTAGATGCTCGCTCCAATCATCATTTTTTTTGTTTCAATTTGTCTTGTGATTATTTTTGCAATTCGATCGAGCATGTGGCCAAACGATCCAGAGAGTTCGGAAGCACGGACCATGTTGATGTACAGCGGTGAAAATAATTTTGGATACCGTGCAATAGCATCTGAAAAAGTGCAACCCGCCTCAATATCTTCCTTAATTGATCGAAGGATTTCTTCGAACTTTTTGTTATCGGTGTTTGTCGAAATACCATCAATTGCAGCACGGAGACTAATTCCAGCACGAACCATCACTGCTAGTTGCGTCGTGAAATCTAATATTTCCCGTTTTGTAGGACCACTCCCAGCATTTAGTATTTTCCAGACACGCTGCATCAAAGCGGTTTCATTTGCTTGGAACGGAATAAGCCGAACAATTCGACCGCCTCTGTCTCGTAACGCTTCCGCAGCGGCAGCCGCCGACTCTGCTGCGAGTTGACCAGCCATCAGATCTCCCGCTTCTTGTTGTAATTCGTAGCGGTAAGTCGGCATGGTGATCTCCTTATGCTGCCAGTGTCATTTCCATTCGTTGTGGATCTGTTGCGTTTGCAATCACATCACTTTTTTCAACTAGTCCGTTAAAAAGTAAAGATGTCATTGATGCGTCTCTTGCGATCATCCCAGCTCGCGAACTTGTTTCTATTACATTTGGTATTTCGAACGTTCTCGATTCCCGAATAATGTTTCTTACCGCTGCATTACACATTAATACTTCAACAGCAGGTACCATTCCGCCCCCAATTTTAGGGAGTAGTGTTTGTGAAATCACTGCCTTTAAAGTATTTGCTAGCATTGAACGGATTTGACTTTGTTGATTTGCGGGATACATATCAACAATTCGTTCTACGGTTTGCGCTGCATTGACAGTGTGTAATGTAGAGAGCACAAGGTGGCCCGTTTCCGCTGCAGAAATTGCAAGTGATGTTGTTTCAAGGTCACGCATTTCACCTACGAGAATGATGTCCGGGTCCTGGCGCAACGCGTGTTTTAAACCAGAAGCGAAACTTGGCATATCGCGACCAAGTTCGCGTTGTTCTACTAGACACTGATCAGATTCAAACATATATTCGACTGGATCTTCAAGGGTGATAATGTGCCTGGATTTTGTAGCGTTGATTCGATTAAGTATCGAAGCAAGTGTTGTGGATTTTCCAGAACCTGTGTCACCGGTTACAAGCACCAACCCGCGTGGTAATTCCACAAGTTTTTCTATTGCGGTTGGCAAATTAAGTGTCTCAAGTGGTGGAATTTTTGACTTCACAGTTCGCATTGCAATTGCAGGCAAACCGCGTTGATAATGCACGTTAACTCGGTATCTACAACTGTCAGTTGTCCATGACAAATCAACGTCTTGTGTTTTTCGCAGTGTATTTCTGTGCGTTTCACTTAGCATTGTTTCAATGATGTAATCCATTGCTTCGGAATCTAGAACCGGAAGATCTACTCGGCACAAATTTGTATCAACACGAATAATTGGACACTCGCCTGAAACTAAATGAATGTCAGAGGCATTGTGACGAGTTGCTGTCTCAAGGATGGATTGAAAATCAAATGACATGGCGATGCTCATTGCATCGACTCAGGGAACTGGGAAATCCATGTACACTTTCCCCCGCAGTATTCGGTGCGCGTATTATTCGGATTATTCAGTCTTATTTAGTTCGTTTGTACTGACTGCGAGAGGAAATACATACTCAACTAAAGAAGCATCAAATGAATCCGTTGCTGTGAAGTTTGCTGACGGTTGCCATATTTTAGAATCAAATAGAGTTTCAGCTAGTGCACCGTGTGATAGATAGTCCAATTTACCTTTGAGGTGCCACACAACTATATTTTGGCCTGAGATAAATGCTCGTGGAACAACTATTGGAATTGACGAAGTAGTAGTTGAACCACGAGGAAGTGTTTGTTGTGCTTCAGCAAAACCATGATAAACGGTATTTCCATCAACTGAAACCGTGTATGTATATTCCACTAGTTTCAGGGGTTCATCATTATTATTCGAAAGATCAAATGAAACATCGAATGAAACCGCAGATGGGTATGAATCGATCATAGTTGCCGATGTATATTGTGCGATGGGGGGTCGTGAAGCACCACAACCAGTCATGACTAAAATCGCAATGAAAAAAACTTTGTAAAGCATTCGCTCACTGTATCAAAGTAGGAGCGTAGCGTCGTCTTTGAGGATACATTATTGCAGTAGATTCCTCTTGAATCATCACAATTTGATCTTCTGAAGGTGGGAAACTAGGAGAATAAAGCGCGTATTGATTCCACCAGATAGAGAGTGCTGTCAAGATCAACATTGAACACCAAGCTGCCAATTCGCCTTGTCGTCTAGTTCGCATGTAATAGAGAAGTGTGACACATATCGCAACAGTGACTCCTTTGTAGATAGCAAGAGCCCATAGGGAATTTGTTTGGGTAATTAGCCAAGCAGCAATTGGATTTCCTTCTGTCATGCCAACGCTAGTGAGATACATTGACGTAAGCGTCAAATCGGCGAGGCTGAGCGAAACGATTCCTAAAAGCAACCACATCACTCGCTGAGTTCTTTTTTCTTCACTGAATATGCTGAACATCGATTTTTTATTGCTGTTTTTCATATCTTGCATGCAGGAGAACTCATTTTGTACGCAAATAATCTGCGTTGAGTTCATATACTGCTTCGACCCGATAACACTTGAAATGAAGATATCATTCAGGAATAGAGGGGATTAACTACACACAATTTTGTTATCGGACGTATTCTCAGAGCATTACACTAAGACAAATGGATAAATACGTAAAAGAACTACCATAAGTAGAAAAAATCAACTTGCCGAGTTCATTTCTATACGCTTAATTTATTTTTTTTCGTTTGACCGACCATGCTTGCCATTATTAGAAGCGATCATTGCTTTGCACAGATATTGTACTGCGTCATACTCACCCAAATCTTGCAAGACATCTTCTATTCGCTTCACAATCGAACCTCCGTTTTCACGGAATAAACGCCTGAACGCCTCTTTTGTGGCATCAATATGCTGCTCTGAATAGCCACCCCTTGACATCGCAACAACATTTACTGCCCGAACCTCAGCTGGCATTCCTTCAACAATCACAAATGGAGGCACGTCTTTGGTAATTCTTGCAAGCCCGCCAACATATGAGCACCGCCCAATTGCAGCAAACTGGTTCACGCCAGTTCCTCCACCGATCGCAGCGGAGTCATCAATTACAACATGCCCTGCCAGCATCACTTGGTTCGCCAAAATAATGGAGTTAGCAAGGATGCAATCATGGGCAACATGACACCCAACCATCAGAAGATTACTGTCCCCAACAACAGTTCTACCACCCCCACTACCAGTTCCACGATGAATCGTGACGTGTTCACGTATTTCGTTGTTGTTACCAATTTCTAGAGTCGTAGATTCACCAACAAACTTTTTATCTTGAGGATCACTACCAATGACCCCGAATGGGAAAAAAGTATTTCCATTTCCGATTGTAGTGTTACATTGTACGGTCACGTGATTCATCAAAACAGTTTGAGCACCAATACACACATTGGGACCAATCACACAACCGGGACCAATGACTGCGGAAGTGTCGATGACGGCAGAAGGATCAATCACCGCAGAAACATGTATGTCTCTATTTATCATTATCTGATCGCTCATTTCACTCTTGCTCCGCATCTACCATCATAAATTTTACAGCAGCTTCCGCTGCAATTTTGGAACCAACGTACGCTTTACATTTCAAAGCAGCAGTTCGCGTTCCAGCACGTACTGCAACTGCTTCGAGAAGTAACTGATCGCCGGGAGTTACAGGATGGCGAAGTTTCACTTGATCTAAACTGAGAAGAATGGCAATTTTCCCAGTGTGCTCAAGTTTTCTACTCATCAATAAGCCGCCGAGTTGCGCCATTGCTTCAACAATGAGAACACCGGGCATGATTGGCGTGCCAGGATAATGACCTTCGAAAAACGGTTCATTGATCGTGACGTTTTTAATTCCAAGCGCACGCTTATCGCCATCCATTTCAATTACTCGATCAACGAGCAACATCGGATACCGATGTGGCATGATTCTCTGAATGTCACGCACATCCATCGCGCAACCTTCCTGCATCACTTTTATTCGTTTGTTTTTACGGTTTTGCTCAAGGATTGCCTTACACAATTGTCTATTTAATGCATGCCCAGATTTGCTTGCAACAATACGACCTTGGATTTGCGATCCAGCTAAGTACAAATCTCCGATGATGTCTAGAATCTTGTGGCGAACTGGTTCGTTATCAAAACGATATGAATTGTCGATCGGACCAGCTTCACCGATTACAAGAACATCTTTAGGTGAAAGGTGTGTACACATTCCATTTGCCTGCAACGCTGCTGCTTCCTCTTGCAAACTAAACGTCCTCGCAGGCGCAACTTCATCAAGATACGATCCGTTGGTACTGTTCCACGATTGGGTTTGCCTTGCAATTCGATCGGACGCATCACCATAATCCAAGTCATAGACAATCTGCAACCCTTGTGTGTCACTGGGAAAAGCAGCAATCATCGCTTCACCATCTTGCACATAAATTGGTTCTTCGATTTTTAATATTGTTCTTGGCTCACCCTGCTCTATAGTTCCCGCCCGAACCAACCCTTCTACGAATGGAAGCGCCGAGCCATCTCCGCTGGGAATTTCTGGTCCATCAACTCTAATCAGTGCGTTGTCGATACCCAAACCTGAAAGCGCGGACATCAAATGTTCTATCGTTTCAACAGAGGTGTCACCAATTCCGATGGCAGTGCGTCTTGATCGATCACTAATTACGTGATCGACAACAGCTTCAATTTGTACTGGCGGATCAAGATCCACACGCTCAAAAACGATGCCTTCATTTGCACCAGCAGGCTCAATAACAATATCCACTTCAATACCGGTAAGCAAGCCCTTACCACTTACGGTAAGGGGCTTCGAAACAGTCTGCTGCATCAGCTTCATGCCTGTTTTTTCAAATTGTTGGTTTGTTTCTTCCACTGCGATTCCAAAATCAATATGCCCCAAGCAGGATCCGATCAGGAATCTTGTTGAGCAAGTTTATGAATGATTCCGGGTAGTTTACGTACAGCAGACCACTGCCGCAACGTATTCTTTGTGGGACCTGCTGGTACGCCAAGCCACGACTCACCAGCTGGAACATCATTCATTACACCACTTTTCGCCCCAATCATAGCCCCAGAGCCAATTTTGATGTGTGGAACGACCCCAGCCCCAGCTCCAATTTGACACCAATCACCTATTTGAACCGACCCACCTAGCCCCGTATAGGCTGCAATCACACAATTTTGTCCAATTTGGACATTATGACCAAGTTGCACATGATTATCAATTTTTGTGCCTTTTCCTACGATTGTTGCTGAGAATTTGCCCCGATCTACAGTGCTCAGCGCCCCAATTTCTACATCATCGTGAATTTCTACATTCCCAACATGGATCATTTTTACCAAGTGACTTCCATCTTCAGCAGGTCTGTATCCAAATCCGTCTGCGCCTATTACGACATTTGCATAAAAAATACAGCGAGAACCCACGCTACAAAATGAACCAATTGAAACGCCAGAATGCAAAAAGGTGCTCGCCCCAATTGAAGCTTCCATCCCAATGTGAACATTCGAATGAATCACACATCCGCTTCCGATGGTCGCATTCTTTCCAATTCGAACAAAAGGTCCAATCCGAACATCCGTCCCTATTCTTGCTGTTGGATGAACTGCGCACGATTCGTGAATACCTAACTCTGGTGTATCTTCTGGCAGGGCAAACAACTCGAGAACTTTTGCCATTGCAAGGTCTGGATTATCGACAAGTAAAATTGTTTTATCACCGAATTCAACATCACTACAATTTACCTTGTTCCCAACAATGGCAACTGTTCCGGATGATTCCAGCCACTGCCGCGCATAGGCTGTACTAGTAATAAAAGTTAACTGACTCTCATTTGCAACATTCGCAGCAGAGACTCCGTCGATTACAACTTCAGGAGATCCCTCAAGTGTTGCGCCGATAAGTTTAGCTAAGGATGCTGATGTGTAAGACATTAGTGGTACGTACTTCAGGCTTACCGAACTGCCATTTCGTCAAACTCGCTATTCATATATTCGATTAACTGATCTGTAACATCAAATTCAATATTTGCATAGAGGACTCTACGGCTCGAAATTTCGCCCATGATGTTTGGGTTATCACCATCTGGCAATTTTACCGCCGCGTCATTTACAAACACAACATCCCAACCATTTTCTTTTGAGAGTTTTTCAGAAGCAGCACGAATGTTGTCGTACATGCTTCGAATTCCTCTCGCTTCAAATCGTTTTAATTTTCCCTCACAACAGTCTACAAAAACATTGTAAGCAAGGGAATCAAGTTTTTGCTTCTGCTCTAACTCTTTTCGCTTTTCGCTCCCATCTTTGTAGAGTTCAATTTCACTGTCAATGTCTGTGATTTTATGGCGTCGTGTAATGATTTCTTCTTGAAGGTCTTCAGCAAAAGCTTCTGCGTCAGAGAACATTTGCGCACGTTCTTCAAGTGAATTAAAAACGCTTTGAATATCAACAAATGCCATCACCGTTGGTCGAAGAGGTTCGAATCTGCGATTTGCAGAAGACTGCCATGCGAGTGCTCCGAGCGAAAACAACATCGCAGTAGCTAAAATATAAAAATGTTTTGTTGTGTTTACCATTTACTTTTACCTTTTTGGGGGGTGGAATTAGTTGGTTTTTAAATCCAACTCTAAGTTCATTTGCGTAATGATTTGTTCGGTAATGTCAATATGGGTATTGGCATAATAAATGCGATGCATTGATATTTGTTCATTGGTTGCACGAAACGGAAGTTTTGGATTCAGTTCTATCGATGCATCGCTTGCAATAACAAGGTCGTAGTTGTTTGCTTCTGCAATTTCAGCAACAGTAGATTTAATTTCTTTGAAAAGTGATTGCATAATGAGTGATTGTTCAACATCTTTTTCTCGGTCAGTAAACTCAATGTACTTTTCGGCCTCGCCCATTGCTTGTTGAATTTGATCAAAAAGAAGCCCCTTGTCCTCATCACTCGCCTCGTCATACGCTGCGATGAGGTTCTCAACGGTTGCTTTTCTAACCATTCTTTCGGCATCAATATTTGCTTCTAATTTCTTATACTCCGCACTAAGAACAGCACGGTTTACAAAACTATCAAAGACCTTTTGCAAATTAAAAACAACTACAACTGTTGGTGGTCGCGATTCAATTGCGACCGCAACTGCGCGGTATCCAATTCCAGTCGCTGCAAGTGTAAGCGCTGGGATCAATATCCATCGTGTAAGTTTGGCTCTACTTTGTTTGAACATAAAAAATTCCCTTTAGGCTAAAAAATAGACTCTCAAATCGTGGCTCTCAGATGGGAGATTGTATCTGAGAACGAGGCAAAGTAACACCCAATACAACGCTTCAAAATGGCATTTGAATGCTAAAACTAAACGTTTTTTTCTCGTCTTCTTCTTGCTTTACAACGGGAAAACCAAAATCAAATGCGAGAGGCGCTTGTCCGAGTTGAGGAATACGTAAACGAACGCCTGCACCAACACTGACTCTATAGTCATCAAAACCAATCGAATCAGTCACTGTGCCTGTATCACAAAAAACTACCGTTGAGAAAAAGTTTCCTACAACTGGAAATTCATACTGTGCGCCTAAGAAGATTTTCCAGTCTCCACCAATTGGTGTGTCCGTTGGTCCACCGACAATTCGTGGAGTGCCCTTCGGGGAAATTGTACGGAAATCAAAACCCCTAAATGAACGCCCACCAAGATAAAAATTGTCATACGTCGGCGAATCGCCACCAAAAATATAGCCTACTTTTCCATCTAGACGCAGGGTTGTTGCTCGACCAAGAAAATCGCGGTCAACCGCAAAATAAGTTGTGTAATTAACAAATGCTTTTGAAAACGTATAGTCATTGGAAAACAACCCTGATTGGCTAAGCCCAATTTCTAACCTTGATCCCTTTTCTGGTCCAATAAATGGTTGAAGTGTTGTGCGAGTTGCAGTAACACCAATCGAATCTATGTTCGCAGGACCGCGATCATTAAAAATTTCGACTGGTACGTTGCCATCGATGTCAGTAAGTTCAACACGGTCTGCCGAAACAAATACTTTGCCAGACCAGATGTCGCCAAACCGCCGACCAACGCTCAGTTTGCTGTATATTTTTTCCTGGTTATAGTCACTGTAAACCCTACGCGTGTAGCCAACGTTTCCACCAACTGAATAATCTGTTTGCAAAAAACGCGGGTCGTTCAAACTCACTTGGTAATTAAATACCTCATCACCAGGTTGAAACGACATCGAAAATCCTTGGCCTGCGCCGCGAAATGCTTTGCCTTGCCAAAATTCGCTCCAACTCTCAGGCAAATCCGCAATATCAAAGTTCCGCTGATTAAGCGAAATAGTACCCATAACACCGTCATCACTTCCCGCTACGATGCCGAAGTTCATTGAACCGGTTTGCATTTCCTTCACTTCAACAAGTAAATCTCGATATCCCGGATTATTTGGATTTTCAGGTTGCGGTGTCACTTTGACTTCATTAAACAACCGAGTTTTCAACAGTCTAGTTCTTGCACGCTCTGGTTCAGCACCGTCAAAACGACGACCGGGTTGGAGTCGAATGCGGCCGCGAATTACTTCGTCTTTTGTGAGAAAATTTCCTTTAATAAGAACTAGCCCAACCTTTGCCTGCACGCCTTCATTAATTCTAAACAGTATGTTCTTAACTGGCCCTTCAACTGCTTGAATTGGGTCCGCCCGCACGCTCATTTCTATATGACCAAGTGCACCATACGCATCTAAGATTGTCTGTTCAGCTTTCTTTATTTCGAGTGATTTGTAAATATCACCTCTTTTTATTTGGATCAATGCAGCAATTTGTTCAGATGAAAAAACCGTAAGTGGTTCACCTATTCTGTTAAGCGCTGAAACATCTCCAAGTGTGTATTGCGAACCTTCTTCAATTTGAAATAACACATTCGCCGATCGGTTGTCCGTGCTCTGTGTAATCACACTCCCAACACGAGCTTCAAGAAAGCCACGATCAAGATAAAACTTTACCAGCGAGGCAACATCATTCTCAAGAACATATTCATCAAGCTCTCCCCTGCGAAGAAATGGTACTGATACGCTTGTTTTGATTTCAGCGGAAAGTTGTTTTGAAATAAATGAATTATTACCCTCAAACTGCACGCTTTTAACTCGCACGCGAGGACCTTCCATGATCTTATAAATCAAGACGCCTGCATTGTTTAATTCGGCTTTGTCAATTTCTACTTCTACTAGGTAGTTGCCAAGTTTTCGATATTTTTCTGTAATTGCCCTGCGACCCTTGTCAATAAGAAATGTATCTCGAGCAACACCCGGCAGCATTGGCACAACTGAGAGCAGCTCTTGATCCCCAATTAATTTGTTCCCAACAACATTCACTGACGCGATGATTTGTTGCTCTACAAGGACAAAAACGATATGGACCGTCCCATCATCTTGCAAAATGACTTTGGACTCAATTGGCTTAAATCTGCCAAGTCGAGTTAGCCTGTGTACATCTTCCTCAACAACTACAGGATCGTAGGGATCACCAACCGTTGACCTTATGTTGTTTCTCACAAACTGACTCTCAACCCTTAGCAGCCCCTCAATTTCAACTGCAGATATAAGGCGGTCTCGCAATTGGGTCGAATCTTTGGCGTGAGAGTGTGTGCTAAAAAGCGCAATCAGAATTACAATACTAAGCGTAATGAATCGCATCTATGCAGGGCAGGATACCGCCCCACGGTGCCGGTCACAAGCAGCGAACCCCACAGACTAGGAAGAATCAATGACCTCCACAACATCCCTTCAAAAAACACCCTTTCACGCATTCCATCTTGACCACAACGCCATGATGGTTGATTTCATAGGTTGGGATATGCCCATGCACTATGGATCCATTATCGAAGAACATCAGCAAGTTCGCAAAAGTGGCGGGCTCTTTGACGTTTCGCATATGGGACGGCTACGATTCAAGGGAAGAGATGCATGCAAATTTCTTGATCACGTCTGCACGCGTCAAATTCTTGGCATGAATCAGGGTCAAATTCGATATTCCTTAATTTGCAACAATCAAGGCGGATGTAAAGACGATGTTTTGGTCTACGGCGTAGGGGATTCTGAGTATTTGATGGTCTGCAATGGTGCAAATCGAGCCAAATTACTTGAGCATTTTGCTAATGTCAAAGGCGACTATATTTTCAAATTAAAAGATGAAACTGAATCAACAGCGATGATTGCTGTTCAGGGACCAAGGGTCATGGATCTTTTTCGTTCTTTTTCAACCGAGATCCCTGAACTCAAGCGATATAGGTTCACAACGAAAAACTTGCTTATTGCAAAAATCTTGGTATCTAGAACTGGATATACGGGTGAAGATGGCGTTGAAGTGATTCTTCCAGCATCGTTTGCAAAGAAAGCGATCGGTTTGATGTTAGAGCAGGGAGAAGAGGCTGGCGTGGTAAAACCTGCAGGGCTGGGCTCAAGAGATTCTCTTCGCCTTGAAGCGGGGATGCCGCTATATGGACACGAACTCACAGAAGACATTGATCCTATCTCTGCTGGACTTTCCTTTGCAGTCAAACTTGAAAAGGGAGTTGGAGACAACGAAGCAGAGAACTTCATTGGACAAGACGCGCTGAAAAAGATCGCTGAACAAGGACCTTCGAAAAAATTAATTGGATTGAAATTGGATGGCAAGCGAACGCCAAGGCAAATGATGAACCTACTCGATGGTGATCATGTGATTGGTCGCGTGACAAGCGGTTGCCTAAGCCCCACGTTCGGCTATCCAATTGCCATGGCACTCGTTGATGCTGACTTTAATGGTAATTCTATTGCGATTGATTTCGGTAAAAAAATGATGGATGCCTCCGTAGTCAGCCTCCCGTTTTACAAACGATAAAGACAGGACAAATGAAAAGCCCTCGGCAAGAAAACTTGCCGAGGGCTTTTGAATTCAAAACAAAAATAGAATTAGTGAAGACTTCGTTCCGGCTTAAACTTTCCTTGAAGCACAGCGAGAAGATCGTCAATATCAGTCGTTCCATCACCATTCCAGTCAGCATGCGCTGTTCCCCAGACTGTAATGATAAAGATGACATCATCGGTATCAACGGGACCTGATCCAGGACCGCCACCACCACCGCCACCGCCACCGCCACCATCATCATCTTTTGCAATGTTGATTACAACATTTCCAGTGACGGGCTGCTCATGGTTTGCACTCACAACTGTATAAGTAAATGAGTCTGTTCCATACACACCACTCGCTGGTGTATATACAAGCGTGGTTTCAGAACCCTGATAAATAGATCCTCTGCGAATTGACCTTGGGTTAAAACGAAGGATCGAAAGTTCTGAACAATCATTTGCAATATCGTTTGCCAACACTTCAATTTCAACAGCAGTCGTTTGTTCTGTTCTGGAAGCATCATCAACAACAGTTGGAGGGCCTGCACTGTCAGTCCAAAGGACGCATGGTAAATTTGCTAATGTGTTTTCAGCACGAATAATGTTTTCGTATGCAAATTCAATTCGTATGTTCCAGTCACCTGATACGATCACATTCTCCCAATCACCATTTGCATATGCCTCGTCGTCCCAACCAGGGCAAAGGTGGCAGTAACTCATGATGGTGGATCGGTAATTCGCAGGATCAAAATCTTCCGCTTCGGGATCCCAATTATCGCATTCTTCACCGCACTCATCGATTGGTTCGTCAAAATCGAACGTATGAATCATCCCGAAATTGTGACCTGTCTCATGTGCAAAAACGATTGGATCCCAGTTGTGACCACTTTGAACAAGTGGTGGATTCCACGGGTTGCCTATATTGTAAATGCCAGCCATCACAGCGTACCCATGACTTGTACAGATAGACGAGAGTGATGCGATGCCGCCTCCAAGGTTGCGGCCAGCAATCAGTTGGGCAAGACCCCGCTCTACATCCGTTTCATTGATTGACCAGTAGAGTGAAAACTCTGCAAGTTGACCATCTGTATTTACGGCATTCCATGTGTCAAGTACCGAATTGCCCGCTTCATCTATCCAAAAACGCAAGTAATGAATCACCAATTCAACATTCAAATTTGGTTCGTACAACGTGCTTGAAACTGCACCTACGAGAGTTTGTACATACGCACTTGCTGCAGCGATTGCGCCCTGAGGCTCGTCTCCAAACTTGTCTAGGAATTCATTGTCAGTGTCATACGCCATCCACACCTGATTGCACTGCTCGTCGATCGCCCTGTATGCACCACCGCCTTGTAGCTTTGGGGCAGTACCTGTCTTAACGTTACATGTGTAGGAATAAAAATCGTTTACAAGTTCTGGCACGTTCTTCTCATCAAAAATCAACGTGAGGTTTTCTGAGAGGTTTGTACCAATATAGAAGCGAGTGCCGTCAATGCTAATAAAACCGTTTACAAGACCACCGCCAACACTGAGGAAGACTTCGGAATCTGGTTCATTCATGACAGTGCCGTGAAACATTGAAACTTTAGTCCAAGGAAGATCGTGATCGACTGTCCGACCCATCTTGTCGTACGAAGTACCTACTAGCCGTGCTTCATCAGTGAGCGCACTTATGGTGACAAGATCAAGCGTCACGCTGCGTTGCGAATCTAGTGGAAAGTCCTCAATAATGACTGGCTTCCCAGCTTCGGTTAGATCAAACCCAAATCCATCTATTTGCAGCCGAGTTGCGTTGACGTCAACGCCAGTATGTGTCTGTTGGGTGTGAACCGAAATTGGAGATGAAAGCCTAAGAGCAGG
>JABABS010000016.1 GCA_014238125.1 Phycisphaerales bacterium | reverse complement strand
GCATTCGCCCCACGCTTCAATCACCATGAGTAAGTCGGTGACATTGACAAAACCATCGTCGTTAATATCTGCGTCACATCCATTGCAAGTACCCCAACTACCAATGATTTCTAGGAGATCAGAAATATTGACATTCTCATCACCGTTAATGTCTTCGGGGCAACTTGGCGCAGTCACCTGCACAATCCACTGTAAATGACCAGTCATGTACGCAGATCGTGCAGTTTCATCTCTAACCCAAAGTGTTGGGTCAACAACGTCTACTTCAAGAACATGGTTGCCAACTGCAAGCGATAATTCTGATAGGTCAACTTCAAGTTGATTTTGAAATGCATCAATCACTTCGTCTTCAATTGACCACGTAATTTGCAATGCGTGTGCAATGTCGAGAGTGTCTACAAATACCGTGTCATTGCCACTCACATAGCAACATGGAGTAGAACCATCGATGATGTCAACAATTTTATAAAACTCGATAATGAATGATTCAGCCGAAGGAAGATTGAATGGCCGACCAAGTGCGCGCATCATTGAATTATTTGTGGGTCGATAAATATCATACGCTGCGTACATACATCCCTCATACGTGCCTACTAAGCCATCCCACTGCGATTGGTTTTCGCCAAGCCAAGGGGCCCACTTTGCTCCGTTAGATGCCATTGTTGCAGCATCGTATGTCGATGCATTTCGTGCAGATGGCTCAGGCCCTGTGTACGTATCATTTGTATAAAAATACTCATCTGCCAAATTCCCCAGACTGTGTCCAAGTTCATGAATTGCCACATCAGGTGCAGCGCTGTTTGCGCCAGAGAATGTTGCAACATTTGCAGATGTATATCCAGCTCCCCCATACATCGATGAGTTTGCGACCGCCAGAGCAATGTCTGCACTTGGCACATTGTTTGCATATCCCCATGCTTTAGTCGTGCTCACACACAAAAGCCTTTCGATGTCATTACACCAAAATGCCATGTCCATTGCAGTGTCGCGGTAGGTTCCATACGGATCATGATCAACGCCAGATTCATTTGATATGACATCGACTCTGTGAACATTAAACAGTCCTTGGTATTCAGTAAACGGTTCAATGCCAAGGAAAGCTGCCATCGCTGTGTTTGTGTGCGATGCATACGAACCAAGTTCACTTGCAAGATACCCGTCACCAACAAACACGATGTCGATTCGATTTGTGTTTGGCCCATTGTCGAGCAGCGTTGTAACTTCTCCAGCGCCAGCTCGAATAAGTCCATCCATTGGTTCCATTGGAAGTTGTAGTTTTCCACCAGTAAAAAAACCATCTTCTGTGACAGAATCGTAATAGACAGTGTCCAGACCATGAGGGTCATCAGCCCCATCACTCCCGAAAACAAGTGCGGAGGCACTCATAAAAACCGTGATCGTTATTGTTTGTTGCATTCTCACCATCCCACAATCATACTGCTTTTCAAGTGGAATCCAAGAAAATAAACTACCCCGAAGGAAAGTTTATTTTCTGAAACGGACAGGGCGGGATTCGAACCCGCGGTACCGGTATAACCAGTACGCCGGTTTAGCAAACCGGTGCCTTCAGCCGCTCGGCCACCTGTCCAGAGGGATTTCTGCCTAACTGTGACAAAATTGACAACAGTCTCTCGTTTCGTGAACGTGAAGTTTACCACAGATTCATGGAAGGAAAAAAGCAGATGGTGGCTGTGGATGGATCCCCTGCCATTACTCGCACG
>JABABS010000079.1 GCA_014238125.1 Phycisphaerales bacterium | reverse complement strand
CGATTGTTGCTGTGCCTCAAGTCATGCGAGAACTCGCACACCTACATGGTGATAATGTCGTGATGTATGACCTTGACTCAAAAGACGGCTTGACAATTTTTGCACTTGCAGAAACTACGGATACAAAAGCGTATTTAGCTATGGTCAGTTCTGTGATGGATAAAATGACTCAACAGTTTGCAGTTGAATTTCAAATGGAAATAACACCAACTGATGAACCTGCGACGTGGAAAGTAACCATGTTAGGAGAAGATGCAGAAGACATGATGGTTATGAATGCAATTGTGCCATCAGATACGATCCTTTCTTTTGGTGAACTTGGAGATTGGGCTGGTTTTGCATTTGGCTCAAGAAAAGTATTGCCATCTGTTGAAATGAAAGGGGAAACGGATTTATCCCGTTTGATTTCATCGAATGGTGATAGCTCAATTGAATTCGCAATGTCAATGGATGCTCGTAAGTTTGCAAGTGCATTTATGGCAATCGCAAAAGTCGCAGGAACAGGTGCGGAGTCTAAAACAATTGAATCAGGCCCGACTGCAAAAACTGAAGTTGTGCTTGGTGCCGATGATAAGGGTTGGAAACTTAGAGTACAAATGGATTTGGCTGGTCTAACCAAGTTGGTTGAAGAGATGGATTGATAGATTCTCGCATTATTCAGCCAAATCGCCTTCTTCTTCAATCTCATTCATTTCTGTTTGGAACTCTACTGGATTTTCATCTTCGGGATACTTCACGCGAGTGTGGTAAATTGAATTTAACCTTGCAATAATGGCATCTTCAATTTTTGCAAGTTCTCCAAACGTTAAATCACAGTCATCAAATTGGTGATCCAAGAGCCGCTTCCGAGATAGGTCTCGAACTAGCGCCTCTATCCGTCCGGGGTTAGGATCAGGCATGACACGGGAAGCAGATTCAACTGCATCTGCAATCATCAAAATGGCAACTTCTTTGGTTTTAGGTTTCGGTCCCGGATATCGAAAGTTCATGTCATTAATAGGATCGCCGTTAGTTTCTTCTGCAGTTTTTTTTGCTGCGTGATAAAAGTACTCAACAAGCGTAGAACCGTGATGTGCCTCGATGAAATGGATGATCTCTCTTGGAAGATCATATTCCCGCGCAAGTTCGATGCCGTCCTTCACATGTCCAATGATAATAAGTAAACTCATTGAAGGCTTCAGTGTGGTGTGTCTGTTAAATCCAGATTGGTTTTCAATAAAATATTCTGGTTTGTTCATTTTTCCTATGTCGTGGTACAGACCTCCAACATATGCAAGGAGTGAATTGCAGCCAATTGCTTCAGCAGCAGATTCTGCAATATCAGCCACTTGCCGTGAGTGATTGAATGTGCCGGGTGCAAGTTCCTGTAATTTTTTGAGTAAGTTGTTCCGAGTGTCCTTGAGTTCTGTGAGAGACATACCAGTTGTAATATCAAATATTCTTTCGATTGGTTCAAGGATGCCAAGTACGAAGAATCCAATAATGAGCGATGATCCACCTGCAATGAGAGAATCGAAAACTACTTGTTGCCATGCAACAGTAATGTCAGGTAATTCAATAAGAGAAAAGAAACATGTGCCGAGCGCAAAAACGCCTGCGGTGATTCCCGACGCTCGAATTAATGTTTGCCGATGACTTACATCTTTGAGTTGTCCAATCATTGTTCCGCAGCCTGCAACCATTACAACAAACCAGATTATTGGCTCAGACAGCGCCATAGTTACAAGTGCACATTGCATGAATGCTAAAAACATTGCAAGCCTCTGGCCATAAGCGAGGCAAGCGATTGTGATGACAAGGAGTGTAGGAACTATTGCAGCTGCAAAAATAAACACAGGTGCTTCAAGAGTGACAACAACAGAGAGTCCGAGCATGAGCACCATCAAGAAACACAACATGAACAGACGCAGCGGGTTTTTAGAAATTCTTGGATTAGAAATTGTTGTATACGACCCAATGAAAATCGCAAGCATTGCAAGGAGCCCAATTGTTCCGAAACGAGGGAGCCATTGCATAAGAATAGGTGCTGAGGCTTCGAATTGAGATTGTTCTAACACCGCTTCTTCGTACTGTTTTGCTGTTAATCGATCCCCGCGAGTCCAAATAATTTCACCTTTATGATGTGCAGAAATTACTGGCTGTATTTCTGCAATTGCCTTATCGACAAGTTTTTGCGTCGCTTCAATATCGAATTGTACGGAAGGTTGGTTTTCAAAAAGAAGTCGTGCTTCGATAATAGGAACGGTTGTTTCCTTAAAACCAGCGCGGCTTACAAATTCAGAAACAACGTGATCAAATTCAGAACCCTCGACAGGCAAAGCGATCGCCTCTGCTTGATAGGGAGGTTGCACGCGGTTGTTTGTGCTCACAAGTGCTCTGCTTGCGGGAGGAGTTATTGTGAACATTTGAAACTCACCGTTTGTAAGGAGTGGATTGCTTCCTCGCAAATTTCTCGTTAATCGGGAGACAGCGCCTCGCCAAGTAGAAGTTGGTGCGCCATCTTTAGATTTGGCTTGAAGAGCAACAAGTTTTTCCGGAGTAAGTTTGAATTGTTCAATAAGTTCAGGAGCAATTTCTTCAAGTGTAGTTTTCCCAAAGACAGCTGTTGGAAGACCAAGGATCGATGCGCTGAGTCTTTCAATAAATGAGTCATTAACGATGTAAATTCGAGGTGATGAGTTTCTCGCTTCTTCACGATTAGTTTCGGTTGCTGAGGTGTCTTCAATTTCAAAATCAAGCCTTGTCACTCTTGTAGTTGTGACGATTTGTCCATCGCGCACTTTTATTTGTTCGCGAGACCAAGTGGCGATGAGAGAAACGAGAAGGAGAAATAGGAAGATGATAAAACACGTACGAAGGAACTCTGGTTTCTTTAGAAGTTCACCTAATTGAAATTGTTGCTTCGGTACTTTTCGAAGTACTTTCGCGCGTCTTGTTGTTGACGCGCTAGATTTTGTAGTTGGTGTTTTACCCATTGCTTGCTGCTATTATCGTCTATGCAGTGTGAACGTGCCTAGTGCGGCTCATTGCACTGCTGTGACGATGCATTGAGGTAGGGCATTCCTGTTTCTACACCTTGAAGCAGACCCCCGTGAATCAAATGAGCCCGCTTGGACCATAAAAAGGGATTTTCCAACTGCATTTTTTTCTTCGACAATTGCGGGGCTTCCAAGACCAGCGAGACGTAGATCAGATCCTAGTGTTTCTGCAGCATTTTTTGCGTTTTCCAAGCTTTGGTACGCGCCAAACTGCAGTGTATAGCCGCCAATTGAAACACTTCTTGTAAATGAATTGCCGCTTTTTGCAGCTACTGAATGAGAGCTTGCTTTTGCTTTATCTATTCCATCTAAGTCAGATGTAGCTTGTTCAAATGCAAGAGCGGCCGTAATGTAATCCCCTTTGTTCGATGCAATGATCCCGAGCATTGCAGACGCCCTGCCTCGAACAGCTTCGTTTTTAGATTGTGCAGCTTGCTCAAACCAACCCTTCGCTTTGTCAGCATGCTGCATTCTGAACTCACATAACCCTAAGACGTACGCTGCTTCATCTTGATCATTTTTATTGTCAAGCGCTTTGCTTGCCCACATGGCAGAGATCGACCATTGCCCTTGGTTGTACTCTTGGAGGGACCTTTCCATTGCTCTAGAACCATTATTAGAGCAGCCCGTAAGTAGGAAAAAGAAAGTGAGAGCAATAATGTGAAGAAATGGTGTGGGTAACATACGTAGAATCCTTTCTAGTCATTTGTTATCGTATCACTCTTGGAAGGTACAACATGGAACTTTTGCAATCTATTTTAAAAACTTGGCGAAGGAATCTATTCCAAACTTTGATTGTTGACGATTTTCGGTCATGGAGGGGTATTGATTTGCAAGTTGCTTCGTGGCATGTGCAAAAAAAACTGATTTCAATAGATGATTCTGAGCACGTTGGTGTGATGCTGCCAACATCTGGCTTATTTCCCGTTGCGGCCACTGCCATCTGGAGTCTTGGTAAAACAATTGTTCCAATTAATTACTTGCTTTCACCGGATGAAATTTCATACATTATGAAAGATGCTGGTCTTAAAACCGTAATCACAGTTGGACCAATGCTCAATATGGTTGGACCTCTTCCAGAGAATGTGCAAGCATTGGAGATGGATACGATGTCTTTTGGTGGGCTACCACCCATTCGACGAATTGTAAAACGTGGGGAAGAAACGCTTGCGGCATTGCTTTACACATCAGGAACATCCGGACGACCCAAGGGCGTGATGTTAAGTGAAGGAAATATACGTTCCAACGTTGATCAGTGTTTCGCATGGTCAGGTTTTAATAAGTCTGATTCTTTTTTGGGATTACTTCCGCAGTTTCATAGTTTTGGTTTTACTGTGACAACAATGTTGCCTATGTCAATTGGCGCAAAAGCAATTTACTCTGCAAGATTCAATCCTAGAAAAACTTTTGATTTGTTACGCAAACATCGACCAACTGCGATGCTTGCAATTCCATCTATGTTTAATGCGTTGCTTAATGCAAAGAGCGGTGAACCTGACGATTTTTCATCTGTTCGATTTGCAGTTTCAGGTGGAGAAGCACTTCCAGATGCAGTTTTTGAAGGAATGAAACAAAAATTTGGGTTGGTTATCAATGAAGGGTATGGATTGACAGAAACTTCGCCAGTGACAAATTGGTGCCGCCCAGATGAACACCGCCGTGGTTCGGTTGGTATGCCAGTAACGGGAGTTACCGAGCGGATTGTTGATGAAAAGGGGAATGATCTTGGCCCCTGCGAAGATGGTGAAGTACGAATGAGTGGACCAAATATTATGCAAGGGTATTATAAATTGCCTGAGGAAACTGCAGCTGTTTTTGATGACCAAGGTTATTTTCGATCTGGTGATATGGGGCAATTTGATGAAGACGGTTTTTTGTACATCACAGGTCGCATTAAAGAAATGCTCATCATTGGTGGAGAAAATGTGTTTCCCAGAGAAATTGAAGAAGTGCTTACTAAGCACGAATCAGTTTCAGCAGCAGGTGTTGTAGGAAGACCAGATCTTTCGCGAGGTGAAGTTGCAGTTGCATTTGTAGAGTTAGTTGACGGCGCAGAGTTTAATGAACAGGCATTGCGTAGTTGGTGCCGAGAAACGTTGGCGTCATTCAAAGTCCCAAAATCAATCATCCTTCTAGATGAGTTACCAAGAAACCCAACGGGTAAAATTATGCGGCGTGCACTAAGTGCTGTGCTTAAAGAGGAATTATCAGAATGAGAAAAATTACTTTAGCACACAGTCCAGATCCAGATGATGCTTTTATGTGGTGGCCACTTGCAGACATTGATGGAACTGGTCCATCAATCGATGTTGGTCAGTGGGAGTTTGAATTGGTTATGAAAGATATTGAATCCCTTAATGTTGAAGCTGAAGATGCGAGATATGACATTACTGCGATCAGTATTGCACAGTATCCACGGGTTGCGAAACAGTACGACCTGACAGCTTGTGGCGCATCGCTTGGAGATGGGTATGGGCCTAAGTTAGTTTCAAAAGAAAAGATTTCAATTGATGTACTCTTTTCGAATACACCAAAAATTGCAGTTCCCGGTGACCGAACGACAGCTCTAGCAACGCTTCGTATTTTGGCAGGGGATCGCGAAATGGCGTGGGAGTCAGTTGATTTTACGAAAATCATGGATTGCGTAGTTGAAGATCAGTTCGATGCAGGCGTGGTTATTCATGAGGGGCAACTTTCCTTTGAGGAGTACGGCTTGCATGAAATTTGCGATTTTGGGCAGTGGTGGCAAGAACGCACTGGTTTACTGTTGCCCCTAGGTGGCAACGCCATTCGTTCTGATTTTGACCATCGTTGCGGTAAAGGTGCTACTCGAGAAATCACAAAGTTATTGAAAGAATCTATTCTTTTCGCGATGGCGAACCGCGAAAAATCACTCGCATGGGCAACTAAGTGGGGACGCGGTATTGATATGCAGTCAACGGATACCTTTGTTGAAATGTACGTCAATAACTGGACACTCGATTTTGGTGATGAAGGTCGAAAAGCAGTAAAACAATTTTTGTCTGAAGCAACATCCGTTGGAGCGGTTCCCAAAATCGACGAAATTTTGTTTGTTTAGTTCAACTCAGCTTCGCCAAGAAGTGTAAAACCTTTTTTAACGAGCAACTGCCCGCCAAGGGTAAGATCATCGATAGCAATTGCAACGAGTGAGTCGCCTACAATGGGTTGTTTTATGAGTGAATAGATAAAATGGATGTTGAGTTCTGCACCAAGTAAGTACAGGCAAAGATCTGCAAGCGAGTGTGAATCATCAATCATTGCAACGACAACATCGGATTCCGAAAAAGATATAGATAAGTCGTGCAACATGAGTCGTGCAGCGTCAGCATTATCAGGAATCATACGAACGACTGCGTGGTCAGATGAATCTATGACGTTCAATCCAACAACATGTACGTGTGAAGCGTCATCGAAGTGTCGAAGGAGGTCGAGTAGACGACCAACGCGATTTTCAAGGAAAACGCTGAATTGTCGGACGCAAGGAACAAGGTAGCCTTGCATGGTTTCTTGTGGAAGTTGTGACATGTGTTATTGGTTTGAAGAACTGTTTAATGAAGGTTTTCTCGACTTGTCAAGCGTTGGTTTTAGTGTTTTTGATGTATCTGTTAGATCTTCTAGAGTATTTTCAATGAGTGGCTGACCGTTTGGACCTAGTTTTTCTGGAAGATATTCGTGATCACGTTTGCGTAAAATTGTGACAGAAATAATGTCATCATCTTTTTCGATGGAACGAGCAATTTCTAAACCATCGACAATTCTTCCAAAGACAGTATGCCTTCCGTCTAAATGAGAAGTTGGAAGATGTGTTAGAAAGAATTGGCTACCTCCAGTATTTGGCGCGGAAGTTTTTGCCATAGAAAGTGAACCGGCGAAGTGATGACGGATATCTTCACTAGTGTGTTCGTCTCTTATTGTGTAACCAGGGCCACCGCTGCCAGCTTGTCCCGATGCACCTTCTCGTGAATTTGGGTCACCGCCTTGTGCCATGAACTTCGGTAGAACGCGATGGAAACGGGTGCCATCATAATATCCTGTATCAGCAAGTGAAATGAAGTTTGCGACTGTGTTAGGTGCATGATCTTCGTACAACTCAATAAGAATTGGACCCTTTGAAGTAATCATTTGGACGCGCGGGAGATCGTCCATTGCCTCTTCGGTTTCTCGAATTGCAAGTTCATCTTCCCACTTTGTAGCAATTTCAATGAACCGTGTTCTTCGACTTTCAATTGAAGCTTTCTGTGAAGGGTTACTTGCAAGGGTTGAAGCATCAACTGCATCGAGCGCTACAATCGCTTCATCAAATAGATTATTTGCATAAAGAAGATCGCCAAGTAAACTAGCTGCCACTGGTTTTGTTAGTTCATCCTTATCGAGACCTTGCAATGCGTGCAACGCTTCAGTGAATCGATTTTGTTTATCAAGCACACTTGCCCAGTCTAGTACAACTTCAGGTGAGCTTGGATACAAAGCGATCAACTCACTAAAAATTGCTTCTGGGTCAGCGTCTGGAAGTTTCATCGAAAAACGGGACCACGCAAGGCCAATCGCTGGATTGTCGGGTTGGGTTGCGATGAGCAAGCGAAATAAATCGTTAATTTTTTCATTTTCACCAAGCCATATAGTGAGTTGCAATTCAGCGGCAAGTGTTTCGGTTGTGCTACCTTTTTCGTTACAGTTGGTTAAGTCATTACGCAACGTTGTAATTGTTTCAAGATCACCATCAGCAAATCCACGTTGATTCATAACTGAATCACAGGCAACTTGGTATCGCTCAAGGAGTGAATCGTTACTGTCCGCAGAGAAAGCGAAAATGGCGAGTAGGAGGGGTGTGAGGAAGATAATTCGCATGTTAAAAGCCTTTCATAAGTTCGTAAGTGGGGAAGATACCAAGCCTTGGGGTTCCTTGTAGAAGTTTGCGAAGATAGCCATAAAAACTTGTATATTTTTGGGATATTTTGTTGAGAAATAGTTCAATATTGTATAATTTGCTATCACCGATTGAGGTGACCCTGATTTTGCCCCCGGAAGGGCTCGGTGTGGTGCTTGCATCCACCGGGCCTTCTTTTTGCGCTCGGTTTCGATTCAGTTTTTCCCACGGTGGGTTTGCATTACTGCTGTGAAGCTTTGCCACATTTTATCAGTGACCCATAAGGTGTCATCAATTTCATCTTTCGAACCACACATAGATCGCGAGCGGCCTTTGTACAAAACCTAATATTCACCCTCGCAATATTTTTTGCAAATAAACTACCTCATAGTTAGTTTATTTTTACTGTGCATTTGGACATAACTTGAGGATGAAAGTTATATTGCAGGGAAAAGAGTGGCTAGACTTTAGTTGTAGAACCAACATCGCATTTTCAACATATCTAACTCATGTTGACCCTCGAGCGAGACGACTGCATCGATAAGAATGAAACAGGAACTCATTACAGTACACCGATGCATTCCAAGATGAGTCAGGAAGTCGAAGCAAGTTATTCGTTTGATAGAGGTACTTAGATGGAGCGAAAAAAGAAAGGCCCGGCAGATGCAAGCACCATACCGGACCCTTTCGGGGGCAAATGAATTAAGTGTAATTTTAGAGGCACACACTCGATCTGTCAACTTTCAACTGAGTAGATTTTTCCCTTAGTTTCGCATCGCCCCCGTGATGGCGATTGCGAGGGCATCAGCCACATCTGGCGGCTCTGGAACCTCTTTTAGTTGCAGGAGATGTGTAATTGCTTGCTGTATCTGCTCTTTTGTGGATCTTCCATTTCCAGTAACTGATTTTTTAATTTCAGTCGGAGCAAGTTCAACCAAGGGAAGGTGAGCGTTTTTCACAGCAAGAAGAATCACACCCCTTGCATGACCCATTGTGATTGCGGTACCGACATGCTTTGGATGAGAAAAAACAGTTTCGACTGCTACGAAGTCTGGCGATACATCGGTGATGATTTCGGTGATGTCCGTCCACAGTTGGTGAAGTCTGTGTGAAACACTTTGGGCTGCATTAAGTTTTATTGCGCCAGCTTCGATAAGTACGGGCTTAGGATTTCTGCGGTCATAGGTGATACATCCATAACCAGCAATTCGTAAACCCGGATCGATTCCTAGAACTCGCAAAGGCTTTGCGTTATCCATTCTGCGTATCTCTGTCAATCAAACCGTCAAGCAAGTGAATCGTGCGGTCGCAACGTTGTCCAACTTCATTGTCATGCGTGACAACCATGATGGTTAGACCTTCCTTGTTCATTTCGTCGAATAACTGAAGAATGTCCTCTCCAGTTTGTGAATCTAAATTTCCTGTCGGTTCGTCTGCAAGTAAGATTGAAGGATTTGTCACGAGCGCACGTGCAATTGCTGCACGCTGTTGTTGCCCACCAGAGAGTTCGCTTGGTTTGTGTCCCATTCGGTCACCAAGACCAACACGTTCAAGCATTGCGGTCGCTTCAATTTTTCGTTTCGAGGCTTTGACTCGGCGGTAGAAAAGCGGGACTTCAACATTTTCCTCAATGGTGAGTTGTGGAATGAGATTGAATGACTGAAATACGAAACCGATTTGTTGGCCTCTCACGAGGGAGAGTTCTGCATCATCAAAAGAAGAAACATCTTTTCCTGCGATTGTGAAGGAGCCCGCAGTTGGTTGATCGAGGCAACCTAGAATATTCATGAGGGTACTTTTACCTGAACCCGAAGGCCCCATGATCGCGAGGGATTGACCTGCGGGAACATTTAAATCCACCCCACGCAAGGCATTCACAAGCACACTGCCGTCTGGCTTGTAGTACACACGTTCAATTTCCTTCATTGTCACGATATTGCCATTGTTTGACATTGCACTATCGTACCAAGACCTCAGTTGTATCAGCAGCGTGTTTGGACCTGACCCCAAGGGCCAGGTCCACGGTACCAGGGCGAAACCTACTATTAAGGGATTTTCAATTGGCGTTGGTATGGAATTTGACCTGACCCCAAGGGGTCAGGTCCACGGATAGTGGGAGGGGCTTGGTACACTTTGCGAATGTCTAAAGCAGCATTTGATGAAATTGCAAAAAATGCAACGGTAGTTCCCGTTGTGCGTCGAATTATGGGAGATCATCTCACGCCGGTTTTGGCGTATCGGCGATTGGTTGCCAAAGATGATCGGGAAGCAACGAGTTTTTTGTTCGAATCCATTGAGAATGGAGACGAGGTTGGACGTTTTTCCTTTTTGGGCACAAAACCAGCGATAGAAATTACTGCAAAAGAAAATTGTGTCAAAATTCAAAACCACCAACTTGGCTGTGTGGAAGAAACAACAGCTGAGAATCCACTTGACATAGTGAGAGAAATATCGAGTGCTTGGGTAGTTGGAAAACCACTTGCCGTTGATGATTTACCTTTGCCAAGTTTTTTGGGCGGATGGGTTGGGTACTCGGGTTATGACACAGCGCGGTATTTTGAGTTAGGCGCGTTGCAATTTGACAACGCTCCTCTAGATGACCGAGACCTTTCTGACCTACATTTTGCACTTTATAAAACTATTGTTATTTTTGATCACGTCTCAAAGGTCGTGCACGTTGCACATAATGCAACGGCAGATGAGGCAGGCTGGGAAACTGCTTGTACTGAGATAGATCAAGTAGTTGCATCGCTGCAAGGGGATTCCACAGACATCCCTGTTGGTTCAGTTGAATTAGATTTATCAACGCCTCCGCCGTCACCAGTTGTTTCAAACATGACACAAGAAGAATTTGAATCTGCAGTTGAGCGCTGTAGAACTTACATTGCTGCAGGAGACGCTTTCCAAATTGTAATTTCCCAGCGCTTTGAACATCGAACACTTATCGACCCGTTTGAAATATATCGATCTTTGCGTGTTGTGAATCCAAGCCCTTACATGATTTACATACAAGGTGCGGGATGCATTCTTGCTGCTTCGAGTCCAGAGATTCTTTGCAGATGCAAAGATGGAATTGTCACGAACAGACCACTTGCAGGTACTCGCAAACGAGGCAAAACTGTTGAAGAAGATACTGCTGCTGAAATGGAACTCCGAAACGACGAAAAAGAGTGTTCCGAACATGCAATGCTTGTTGATTTAGGCCGTAATGATCTTGGAACTGTGTGTGAAATTGGTTCAATCAATATAGAGAGCGTAATGGATGTCGAGCGGTATAGTCATGTGATGCACTTAAGTTCGACTCTTACGGGAAAGCTTGCCAATGGAAAAGATTGCTGGGATGCACTCGCAGCAACTTTGCCAGTTGGCACAGTGAGCGGCGCGCCAAAAATCAGAGCAATGCAAATTATTGACGAGTTAGAACCTTCTCGCCGTGGCCCATACGCCGGTGGAATTGGTATGGTTAGTTTTGCAGGCGATATGGATATGGCGATTGCTCTTCGCACAATGGTTATACCAATAGATAAAAAAACTGCAGACGGTTGGAGAATAGATGTGCAAGCAGGGGCGGGAGTTGTGATCGATTCACAACCGGAACTTGAATGGAAAGAAACTAGAAACAAGGCAGCTGCGCTTGGAAGAGCAATTGAATTGGCTGAATCTGCGTTTGGAACACCTAGAACCAAATAAACAATTATGGAAACGACCAAAGATTTGGTTCTTTGGTTTGCTATCCATTTTCGGTTTATTTGTCGTATGTCTTTTTCTCTTTACGCGTTCCTTTATTCTTTCACCTTTCATTGCGAACATTATTGGCAATCGCATTAATGCAATTGTTTCAATTGAAAAAGCATCTTTCTCTTGGTCTGGTGTCGTCGAACTAGATCACATTGAAATACATGTGAAAGGAATTGAAGGGGCTGCTTCGCGAATTGCATTGTTTGACAAGATGATTGTCCAAGTTACGAATTGGTTGCCTTGGCAGTCATTACAAATACATCATATTAGTGCAGAGCAACTGACAATAAGAGTTGCAGAATTTGAAGAAGTTGCAGGCGAGTTTAATTTTTCTTCTTTTATGGCTCGATCATTGTCGTCAACAAATTCCAGTGAATTATCTAAGGGTGCACCAACGAAAAATGAGCAACTGTTTACACAGATTGATTTACAGTCATTGACTCTTGAAATTGGCACGATGGGAGCATCGTCTTGGAAATTAGATAGTACTGTTAACTTTGATGTTTCTCTAGATCCAGTAAATGATCATGCGTATCAACTTTCACTCAATAGTAAAGATGATTCAATTCACATCACTGGGACTTGTGATTTTTTGACACCTGAAATTGCATTGTTTATTGAGCCAATGCAACTTGATGATGGTTTATTTTCAATGTTGCCAAAGACAGCTCGTCTGTGGTGTGAGGCTATTGGATTACACGGAGATGTTGGAGAATTAAGTATTCTCTGGAATACTTCTGACGAATTTCAACTGGATGTTGATGTTGTTGCTTTAGAGTTTCAGTTGCCCGCCGCACATTCACTTCAGTGGGTGCATTATGAAAATGGAAAAATATCAAAAATGCAAGGTGTGCCTTCACTTCGAGTAGTAAATGGGAAAATTTTATACGACGGCAATTCTGCATCGTTAGTAAATTTACAAGGTGTTTTATTGCCACCAGATTCTTCAGAAGGTTCATCCGAAGTTCCTTTTCAAATTTCTGTAAAGATCGATGATCTCCCCCCATTACAAAATCAGAAGGGTAAGGATTGGTTCAAGGAAATGAAGGAGACTTCGCCTTTTACGGCAACGTTTAAAATTGATCAGTTCAAATCAAAGATAGATGGCGATGGGCAAGTAGATCTTCCAATTGCAGTTGCTAGAATTCTTCGGTTGTTTCACTTAAAAAATTGGGAGGCAAATGGTCAATTGATTGTGAAGCGTTCTAAAAAGAATAGGGAAGTAGAATATAAAGGGAATATTGCAGTCAATGGTGGTTCGGGGTGGTATCACGGTTTCGCATATCCGTTGCACGATGTCAAAGCATTGATTGATATACACAACGACTCACTCGTCATTCAATCCTTCGAGGCAATTGGAAGCGAGGATGCTGCTGTCACGATTAGTGGAGATGTCAAAGTTGCAGAAAATACTGCAGTGGATCTTTCTTTGATTGTAAAAAACGCTTCACTTGATAAGGCACTACACGAGGCTGTGCCAAAACCTGTGGCAACTGTGATGGATCGATTACTTGATCAAGAGGCATTGGATCGGTTAATTGCAAAGGGAGTTATCGCAGAAGACGCGTGTACGCTTGGTGGTAAAGTTGACATGGAGCTAAACATTCACCATTCTGGCAAGGAGGATGACTCAGTAGATATTTCTGGTGATATTTCTTTCCACGACACAACGATTATTCATAATGCTTTCCCTTTGCCAGTCACTATCGAAAAAGGAGTTGTCAGGCTCGAGCCTAATCGGTTAGAAATACCAGTAGATAAACGAATAGTTTTTAAGAGTTTGAGAGGTGGGAGAGGTGTAATCGTTGGTGCTATAAATTTTGACAAAGATGGAAACACAGAACCAAATCTTGTTTTTAAATTGACCAATGTTCCTATCACAAACACGATGATTGAAGCGGTGGCGGTTTCCTCGGGTGATTCGTACCAAACGGTTGAAGGTGTACTTAATGGCCTCGGACTAGAGGGTGTAATTAATGCTGATGGTCAAGTGTCGACCAACATAGATGGAGAAGTGCAAAGAAATATTGAAGTAACTATTTCCAACTCCACTGCAACACCAAAGCCTAAATTCGCAAAGTCTATTCACGCAACAGATACCTTTTGGCCAAAGAATTTCAACCTTACAAATGTGAATGCGAAAGTTACAGTGAATAATCATGGTGTACAAATTGAAAACGTGGGGGCTCAATTCGATGGTGGTGAACTCACTGCATTTATGGCTATTCGTGGCGGAGATTCTGAACTAGAAGTGCTTGCAACAAATTGGCCGATCAGTGAAGAACTTGTTTTTTTACTTCCAAAGTCTGCTTCTGCACAACTCTCTCCGCCTTGGCAATTCCTTGAACCAACAGGTCGTCTTGATGCGAACATTCGCATGAGACATATCGGTGACAAGTCATCAATCCATGTAACTGCATTGCCAAGAGAATTAGGAATTACGGGAAACGGCGAAACGGTTTTGATGCAATGCGATCGAGGTGAAATAGTTGTAAATGACTCAAGTGTGTTTCTCAATGACGTACTGTTTACTCTGGATCAAAATGGAATTTCTCAAGGTAGGGTTTCATTTGATGGAAACATACAAGTAATTGACGAAAAAACACAGTATGACATTCAAGGGCAGTGGGAAAATGCAGTTGCAAGTTCCCCGTTGAGTCGGGCAATCGCTGGAATTCTTGGGGGCGAAATTGCTGCGAACTATTTTGACTCAATTTCACCAAGAGGAACTGGATTTGTAACTTTGGAAACAATAAAAAATAATACTGATGATTATTACACAGTAATGATAGTTCCAGAAGTGCTTTCAGCAACACTCAATAAACGTGTAGCGCAAGCACAGTTTATAAAAACTAATATTGAAAATCAAAATCGTATTATCTTCGACAACCGTGGTGTGCATTTTGAACATCTGTCTGGAAAACTTGGGCAAGGTGAATTTGCAATTGATGGGGAAATT
>JABABS010000098.1 GCA_014238125.1 Phycisphaerales bacterium | reverse complement strand
CTGTAAAACCCATGCAGGGACCAGCTACAACCTCAACATGTTCTGCGGAAACTGTCCCGCCTAATTTAAGCGATGCTTCCCGTCGCCACTCGGCTCCGACTGAATCCCATCCAACTAGCCTTCCTCCCATAGGTCCAAGTTGAGTAACATCATCCGCATGCGACCATACGTTATCCATTGACGTGATATTTCCAACGAACATTTCGTTCAGTGCCGAATAAAACGCATCGCTCGCAGCACGAACCCCAACTATATCCCCTGCTGTAGGCGGGCATACAATTGAAGAACCAACAGAAGCACTTCCTGTTTTACAGCATGTATTAATTGATGTGCAGCCGACCGAGATGAGGGGGATCAAACAAAAACTTGTGAAGAAAAGAAAAGTGTTCGAATATAATTTGTAAAATAACATACATAAAATCCTTGAAAAAATATTTTTTAGAGCAAAACATCAATTATAAGATCAATTCCTGAACTTGGGGATGGTTGATGGTGGCTTCATTTGGGTGAAATAACGAAAGTAATAGTGTGATTTTTACTCCGCGAACCAGCCCCACATAAACTCTGCTGCATACCGTGCCGTATTGCTCTCCAAACTGGACATGATTCTGCAACATGGGTATTTGCAAAAACCCTGCTTTTGCAGGGTTTTTGTAAAACTCCCCCAATTGGACTCGATACCAAAAAAGGCCCCCGCGTTTTTTGGGACCGGGTACTTTGGGGCGGATTATGATAGAGACTCTTGTGATAAGCTTGCTTTTCTAAGAGGGTTTCTATCATAAGACGCGATGGAGTTGCGAAGCAGCAACATGGGTATTTGCAAAAACCCTGCTTTTGCAGGGTTTTTGCAAAACTCCCCCAATTGGACTCGAACCAATGACCTAGCGGTTAACAGCCGCTCGCTCTACCAACTGAGCTATAGGGGATCAGGAATCGGGAATTATAGCAAAACAAACCCGCTCGCAATGGGGGTTGAACAATCTCTCCAAGATTCCTACAATATGGGGCTCCCCTACTAAAATAGGGGAATTGGAGCCTTACTATGAAGAACGAAATCCACCCTGAATACTACAACGACTGCAAGGTTATGTTCCGTGGCGAACACGTCATGACAGTTGGTGCAACCGTGCCTGAGCTACATGTCGATATCTGGTCTGGATCACACCCGTTCTACACAGGTAAATCTGCCTTTGTCGATGCTGCTGGCCGCGTCGAAAAATTCCAATCGAAGTTCAAAGGCGACTACTTCAAAAAGAAGAAAAAATAAGCCCAAGGTACTTCTCCGCGGTTTGTTTATTTATTATCGAGGGAGGCTATCCCTACGCACAAATTTAATCAACCGCGGAGTTATTAAATTTTTCGATACCATACTTGCATGTCGGAACGTATCCACGAAAATGTAGTTGAAAAATTACGAGAGATCTCAAATCAACACGCAGATCTCGCGGCGAAATTGCTCGATGTCGAAGTTCTTTCCGACCACCGAAAAGTAACTTCACTCTCGATTAAGAAAGCTGCAATCGCTCCCCTCGTGAAGCAATTTGAATCATATGAATCTACACTCTCTCAAGAACAAGAGTGTGAAGAACTCCTTGCTGGAGACGATGCTGAACTTGCCGCAATGGCAAAAGAAGAACTTCCTGAAATTAATTCAAAACTCTCTCAATTAACCGAATCAATTCAAAAACAACTCGTTACTGCAGATGAACAATCTATTGGGTCAGTTATTCTTGAAGTAAGGGCAGGTGTTGGCGGTGACGAAGCGAGTATTTGGGCAGGAGATTTGAAAGATATGTATAAACGGTTTGCAGGCATTCGAGGGTGGAAAATCGATGACATGGGTGGCTCGAAAGACATTATTCTTAATATCGCTGGTGAGGGAGTGTGGACTAATCTTGGTTTTGAATGCGGAACGCATCAAGTCAAGCGTGTGCCTGCAACTGAAACGCAGGGTCGAATTCATACATCAACTGCGACGGTAGCAGTTCTGCCCGAACCTGAAGAAGTTGAAGTTGATCTCGACCCAAGCGATGTCAAAGAATCAATAACAACTTCAACTGGTCCCGGTGGACAAAATGTAAATAAGGTGGCAACTGCAGTGCACCTTATACATGCACCCTCTGGCATTGAGGTTCGCATGCAAGACACAAAAAGCCAAGCGCAAAATAGAGAGAAGGCTTGGAAACTACTTCGCGCTCGACTTTTTGAAGTACAAAAAGCGAAGATTGATGCAGAACGTGCAGAAGCACGCAGTTCTATGATTGGCAGTGGAAATCGCGCAGAAAAAATCCGTACGTACCGCTACAAAGATAATCTCATTGTAGATCACAGAATCAGCGGTAACTATAACTTGTCTGATACGATGAGTGGCAACATGCAACCAATGATTGATCAACTTATCGAAGCCGAAACTGCAAGGCGATTAGCGGAACTTTAATATGTTTGAAATAGATAAACCAATTCATCAAAACCATGTCATGCCGATTGTAGTTGGTGCAAATTTAAGCGCGGAACTTTGCGATCGCCGCCGCGCAATGCATTTACAACAAGCAATCACCGCTTGGATGCAAGAGCAAGAAATTAATGAAGCACCTTGGCCCCTTGTGTGCAGCGATCTTTGGTATCTCAACGATACAGAACTTCGCTTACAACCGACCATTTGTATCGGGAACCCCGATGTCAATGCCGCAACCGCCGCCCTTTGCTCTAAACTTGAAACTGTGCATCTAGAAGATGCTCAGTTTCGGATTCAACTTGACCCTCAGTTTATTGATCTCAAGTGTTGTATTTGGGGTGTGGACGATGCTGGAACGCAATCAGGCATGGACTACTTCGTCTGTGGTTATCTCCCACACTTTCTCGGTTCAATATTTGGGATAAAGACAACTTAACCCTTGCCTCAGTTGTCACCATCGCGTACCCTGTAAGTGCGGATGAGCGTGGCGGGTTTAGACCTTGTACACCTTTTTTTCTCGGATATACGCTCATGATTCAAACACATCATTCAACACAGAAATCACGATACGGTTTTACACTCGTGGAAATCCTTGTCGTCATCGCAATCATCGCGATATTAGCTGGCATCCTGCTTTCTGCCCTTGGCAGCGTCCAGGAATCCGCAAAGAAAACAAAAGCAGAGAGCCTCATGCAAGCATTTGCTCGCGCGTGCGATATCTTTGCACTTGACCATGGTCGGTATCCAGGTATTTTGCCAGAAAGTGCAGTGAATGGCGTGCACATCACTTCAATGCAAAATGCATTACTTGAACTCATGGGTGGTGCAAGAGTGAAAAATATCAACTCCCCAAATTCCGTCATTAACGAGTTTGATAATTTTTCTTCTGGTCCTGCAGTCATTATTGAAAACTCCGCACTCTTTGAAGACCAAGCAACTGCATCAAGTATCCGCTGGGATCTTGCATTTGATCAGAACAGATTCGGCGAAGGACCATTTATTGGAGGTCGCCAGTACGAACCGTACTTCAGCCCAAAATCTGCTGATTTACTTTATTCCGCATACGACAACAGCAGTGTTCCTAATATAAGCGACCTTGGAAATAGTTTCTTTTTCCCAACTTTGATCGATCCGTGGGATACACCAATAATGTTTTTCAGATCCTCGCGAACATCTGGCCCAATCATTGCTGCGTCTGATGCCGATGCGAATACTCCGATGCCTCAGTTTGAAATCCAAAGCGATTTACAATTTTTTGACCCAACCGATCAAATTATTAACATCAACGGTAGTCTTTTTGGAACTGGGTCATCCATAGAAGATAGGCTCGCGTGGCTTACTCTACTCCTCGCCCATCCAAGTTTTTGGGACATTGATAATACAAATGCTGACCCTGATTTCCAAAATGGAGTTGCATGGGGAACAACTCGAGGAAGGTACATGCTTTTGTCTGCTGGGCAGGACACGATCTTTTTAGAAAAAACAAATCAACCAGTGGATGATACTGGTGCACCAATTTCAAATCCATACGGTGGTGAAATTAACCCAAGCATGATGAACGACTTCGATGATGTCATTGTGCATGGTGGAGCATAAAAAAAAGGCCCTCCCAATGGGAGAGCCTTTTGTAAATCTACGAAAAGTCAATTAGGCAAAAAGATTTTGAGCATCAATAAACTCAATCACTTTTGCAACACATGTTTCAAGATCATCTACATGTGTTTTTATGTGTAGTTCTGGGCTTGTTGGTTCTTCATAAGGATCATCGATTCCCGTGAATCCCTTGATTTCGCCAGCGCGAGCCTTCTTATACAATCCCTTGGGATCACGTTCCTCAGCAGCTTCTAGTGAACAATCGATGTAACACTCGAAGTAAGGCACGTTATTTTCAGCGTGCAAGGATCGAACAGCATCACGATCAACTGTATAAGGGCTGATGAAACTTGCGATTGACAGAACTCCTGCATCGGCAAATAGTTTTGAAACCTCACCAATTCGGCGAATGTTTTCTGTTCGATCTTCTGCTGAAAAACCTAGGTTTTTGTTAAGACCCATTCGAATGTTATCACCGTCTAATCGGTATGCGTGATGTCCACGACTGAGTAGAACTTGTTCTACTGCTACAGCAATTGTACTCTTGCCTGAAGCTGATAGGCCGGTGAACCAGAGAGTGGCACCTTTTTGACCCATATTCTTGACACGTTCTTCAGCACTCACTGTGCCTTCGTGGAATGTAATGTTTGTTGCTACTTGTTCAGCCATTGTTCTTTCCTTTTTAGGGTTGTTAATTTTGGGAAATTCGAGGGTTCGGGGGTTATGCAGTCACAGTCGATGTTGCCCATTCAATAAGAACGTCTGCAACTTCGGGGCGTGAGAATTCTGCTGGTGGTCGTTCGCCTTTTTCAAGTAGTTCACGAACTTTCGTTCCTGACAAGAAAATTTGATCGCCTTCAAGTTTTGGAAAAGTCTTAGAACTGACCATTCCTTGTGCTTTCTTTGAGTACGCAGCGTGTTCAAACTTCAATGGTACGATTCCAATTTCTTCAGCAGTAAAGTTATCGAAGATGTTTTGTGCGTCGTATGTTCCGTAGTAATCGCCAACACCAGCGTGATCACGACCAACAATAAAGTGTGTTACGCCATAATTTTTACGAATAAGTGCATGCAAAACTGCTTCGCGTGGTCCTGCGTACCGCATTGCTCCGGGCATTACGGAAAGTGCTGTGCAATCACGGACAAAATAATTGTCAATAATAGTGTTGTAACAATCCATGCGAACGTCTGCAGGAATATCACCTTCTTTTGTTTCGCCAACAAGCGGGTGAATCAAAAGACCATCGCATATTTCTTGCGAACATTTGCAGAGGTATTCGTGAGCACGGTGAATTGGGTTGCGTGTTTGGAACGCTGCGACTGTTTTCCAGCCTCTGTTCGCAAAATCTTCTCGTGTTGCTGCGGGTGCAAGTCGGTATTCGGTGAACTGCTCACCCGGATCGACTTCTGGAGTAACAGTTGCAACGTGGATGTCACCACCGATGAGCCATTCACCTTCATCCATCACTTGTTTTGCGCCGGGATGTGCTTCATCTTCAGTGCCAAACACAGTTGGAATTTCAAGTGATTTGTCGTGTGCATAAATTTCATCACAATCAATGATTGCCATGAACGTACCATCTTCGTGGTAGAGCGCTGCTTTTCCACCTTCTGTCAACGTTGCTTTTACATCTTCATCAACAGCAAGTGTTATTGGAATTGGCCAGACAGTACCATTTGCGAGTCGCATGTCATTGCAGATTGATTCAAAATCTACTTTCTTGCAAAAGCCTGTGAGTGGACTGAAGGCACCAATTGCGATCATTTCAAGGTCGCAAGCTTGCTTGGTTGAAAGCGTAATTTTTGGCAGTGATGTTGCTTCTTCTGTGAGGTTGCTTTCAGCAAATCTGTTCACCAATGTACCGCCATGAGGGGCGATGAGGTTTCCTGTTGACATAATGGTAAAACTCCAATTTTGAGGGAAAAAAGGACATTTCTGACCCAACCTACATCGGTTGGAAGTGACAAGAAATGCGTCGAAACGACCGATTGTAGAGACCTTAGTGCTTCAAAGCAACCCATTTATCAGTAATTCGGAAGAACACTTTTAACCCGAGAAAAAACTGCATTATTCGGCTCTAAAGCACTACTCAATATTGTAATTATCTGTGAATAACTCGATTGTAAACTTCGAGTATTTCATTTACGTAATTATCCCAGTTCCAGTGAGTATCAATATGCTCTTTTGCCTCAACTCCGATTTGTATGCATCTATCCCTGTCTGCAAGAAGATAATCTAGAGCATTCGTTGTTTTCTCTACATCACCTATGGGTGTGAGGAATCCTGTTTTGCCGTCTATAACAAATTCTGGATTTGATCGTTGATCAGTTGTAATTACGGGTCTTCCAGTTGCAAGTGTTTCCGCAATCACCAATTGTGGATCAATGCTCATATTCCGTATAGGCATAACAACACAAAGTGACTCTAACAGCAGCTTAGGTAAAGTAATACCCTCATCGTAAGGAAAATGGTACACGTTGATATTCGGATAATTTTCTGCTCGTGACTCTATATCTTTAACCGGATCCCAATGTTGGCGGACAGCAAAATCGAAGTCAACATCTGGATATTTAGGAGCCAATGTTTCGTATGCCTTTATCGCTACGTCTGCGCCATTGGCAACCGTTAAATCACGCCAAAAAAGAACACGGTGAGGCGCGCTAAGTTCGGGACCTTCATACTCTTCAACAATGTGACGAATCACACCGTGGGAAATTTGCGTTGTTGGAATTCCCTCTGTTTCTAATTTGTTTTTTACAAACGAAGTAGCGGTAACAACAGCATCCACCCGCTTCCACAATCGCTTGGTTAAAAAAGAAAACTTCTCAGGAAAAAATGTACCAAAAATAGTCACGACAACCGGAGTTTTTAATCCAAACAAACGTAAACCACCTGCAAGATGTGCTGTTCGGTTGTATCCGAATAAATGAAGAACATCAAACTCTTGCTCTTTACAAATACGCTTAATCTCAGAAACTTGCCTAATTAACCGCATAAAACTAAAACCTGTTCCCTGTTTACCAGTTCTTTCTAACACTCCCCCACGGTTTCTAGAATCAGTCACAAAATGTATCTCGATATCTTTTGCCAAACAAAAGGGAAGAGATCGATCTTCGCTAAATTCATTTGTAATGAGTTGGACATCATGTCCCTTTGTTCTTAACTCCTCGATGGATTGCATCGGAACTTGAATGTGACCAGAAACATTGCTCTCAAACCCCATTTGACCAGCAACAACAGAAACAAATACACCAATTTTCATTTAAGTATTCCAGTGAGAAAGATCGCGTTGCAGTTGTGTAGACAATCGACTGTTGTAAGGTCGAAAATGTTCAATAAGTTTTTTTCTTGTTTCAGAATTCATTGGTTTATAACCAGCGCCTTTTTTCTTTCGACTCCTTCTCAACCAATCTCCAATAATAGATTTTCTAATTATGCGAACAACTGGATCAAGTCCTAGTTTATGGAGCGAATTACGAAGTTTTGGAAAAACTGCAGCATTTTTACGTTGCCCAATTAGTTTAGACTTTACTTCTGAATCTACACCGATAAACTCAATAATTTTTTTCAAATACAGACGATCATCGAATTGCAAATCATCATACAGAAGAAATAGTATTTGGTCTCGATTGTAATATTCAAGCAAATTGTCAATTTGATCGCTGTACTGCCCACGTTCAAGGATGTCTGAATCCGATTCAATTGCATCTTCAAAACTTGACCAATTAAATTCAATTTGCCTTGTTTGATAATTGCTATATGCACGATCTATTGGATTACGCATCACCATAAGCAACTTTATATTTGGAAAGTGCTTTGCCATACGAGGAATTGAATCTGGAAGACAATAGTCTGTTGCTATTTCCCCAACAGCTTTATGCCTCGGTTCCACACCTGCAAATTTATTGAGGTACCAATCGATACCTTTATCGTAGTAGCGGTTAAAAAAATACGATTGTTTTTTTTCAGGAAGAAAAATGTTTGGGTGGTCAACCAATGCCGCAGCAGTCCAAGTAGTTCCGCATCTTTGACATCCGACCATTAAAAAGGTGAGGATAGAAGTATCCTGAAAACTCATGAGGGGAATATAACAGATGTCATTGAAGGATAGTTGGATGAGGAACGAGCGATGTTTCTATCGACGAGTTGGTTCTGGTTTGTCTATGGATCGAACAGGTATTTCACACTCTCCCCAAGCATCGATGATTGCAAGCAAGTCGCCAACATCTACAGTGCCATTTCCATCTAGATCACCTGGGCCGCACTTTCCCCAAGCAGCGATGGTTGCAAGCAAGTCGCCAACATCTACAGTGCCATTTCTATCTAGATCACCTGAGCATTGAGCACATACACTCGGTTCAAAATCGCTCAAATGAATGCTTGTATACCCACCATCATTTGTATCTGCAGTCAATATGTCTGGTCTTCCATCTACATTCATATCTGCAGTAATGACATGTGCTGGGGCTTTTATTGAACGCAATTCAAAAATATTTACCATTAAAGCTTGCCCATCATTTTCATATATATAGACATATTTTTCTGCCCCAGCACCACCCACGTGGGAAACTATCACGTCCAATTTACAATCACCGTTGATGTCATCAATAGTTGTGGAGTGAGGGTATACATACGTTGAATATATCCCTACTTCTGCAAAAACCATACCACCATAATTTTTCAAAATCCAGAGAGAATTATCATCTTTATTGACGACCGCTAAATCACCCAAGCCATCTTGATCTAAATCTCCGATGGCGACAAATCTTGGCTGCGAACCAACAGAAATACTAGCAACGGTTTCAAAGTTTCCTGCTCCTACATTTTCAATAATCGTCACCGTGTTGTCACCAAGGTTTGATACAGCAATATCAAGATCTCCATCAAAATCAAGATCTCCAACATCAACACCTCGTGGTAGATTTCCAATTGGAACATCAACGCCAGAGAAGAATGCTTGTCCGTTATTTATCAAAATCGTTGCAACCCCATCCACTGCTCCTGGATCTCCGGCTCCATCGTCCCAATGGGGCACAATTAAATCTGGATCACCATCGTTATCAATGTCTGAAACAGCTATACAACTTGACCGAAGAAAAAAAAGTTTATCGACTTCAGTCAGGTTTCCGAAACCGTCATTTAGCAAAATAGATACAGAGCCCCCGTTATATCCTCCATCAACTGCTCCATCACCCCAGTTCGCGGTTGCAGCATCAATATCCCCATCGCCATCAAAATCGCCCGAAACGACATACCGAGGAATTGCTTCAGTACCTACTGTAACTGCTGAAAGGTATGAAAGATTCCCCTCGCCATCCCCGGCAAATATCCTCACTTCGTCAGTTTTTCGGTTTGAGACAGCAACATCAAGAAAACCATCGCCATTAAAGTCTGCAGCATCAATTCCGGTTGTTTCTGCCAAATCACCGTCTGGGCTTGTGTCGTACTGATTCTGTGGGCTAAAATTCCATTCACATTGGAAAGCATGTGCCGATGAACAGATAAGGCATGCAAGTGCAAATATAAAAAGTTTAGAACAATTGAGTAAACACATACGTACGACTACCTCTACTGTAAACTAATATCAATGAAATGCCACTCTAAACACTATTTCAAGATACATATTGCGCTTTTTACGGCATATAACTGGTCCGATAATGGGTAATAATCTGATTTCTACGCCCTCAGAGAAGCGAAAAGGTTTACATCGAATAGGGACTAATTATGCTCGCCTCATTGCAACTATGGCAATGGGCATTGCCACAGTTCCACTACAAATCAAATGGCTCGGAATGGAGGGGTTTGGATTATTAAGCCTCGTCGCATCATCAATCGGAATCGGGGGAATGCTTCAAGACATGATGAGAAGTTCGATGGTTCGAGAGCTTGGGGATGCATGGCATAAAAGAGCAAACGAAAACTTTCACAGCAGTTACGCTGCTGCATTTCGTGTGAGTGGATATGTCACTGTTCTTACCGCCGTTGTATTTACTCTTCTCGTTTTCATACTTCCATATCTAAAGATTCGTGCAGATTGGATAACATCTGCTCAGGTCATTACCGTTTGCGCTGGAGTTTCTACTTGTTTGGTAGTATTACTAGCCCCAACAATTAATATGCTCGTTGTACGAGAACACTTTTTTTGGCACAACTTGTGGACCGTTGCAATGCGAAGTGCATATTTAATTGCAACTATTATTCCATTTCTCATCTTGCAAGTAACTGATATTCCAAAAGGCTTCATGATGTTTGGGTACATCGTATTAATTGTTAATGTTGTAAGTACACTTGCATTAATAATAGGATTCGTAATTTATGACCGAAGAATGCTTCCAGGTTTTAGGGGATCAACACCAGAAGCGATGAAAAAAGTAGCTGGAACTTTCGGATGGAACAGCGGTGTTGTCGGGGCAATGAATATACATGAGCGAATTGCTAACTTCATTATGAATTATTTTTTCGGACTCTGGGGAAATGCTGTATTTTCTCTTGCGCTTCGACTTGTCAGTTACATTCGCATGGCAGCACTTGGACTTACTTTTGGTCTCGATTCTGTAAGTGCAAGATTAAGTTCAACAGAAAATCAAGTAACCCTACAATCAATGTTTAGACACAGCACCAGAATGCTAGGGTTCGTTTCTTTTCCAGCGATGATTGTTGTCTTTTTCTTCGCAGAACCATTACTTCGAATGTGGGTGGGCAGAAGCGTTGAGAATCCTGCAGAGGTTTTGCCTTACGCCGAACTTCTTGTCAAAATTATGGTCATCGGGCTTACATGCAGAGCAGTATCAGACGGATGGATGAAACTCTTTTATGGTGCAGGCCATATCAGAAAGTATGCCCCTTATGTTTTTGCTGGAGGCTTGTTCAACCCAATCCTTTCAGTTTTACTTATTTTAGTTCTCCCGGAAACAATTGGCTTCACGGGCCCTGCAATCGCGTACTCTGCAATATTCTTTTTAGTGCATTTGATTATCATGCCACAAGTCACAGCAAAATGCGTTGGTCTAAATCTTGGAAGAATACTGCGTCCTTCAATCAAACCATTCATACTTGCAGTAGCCGCATCTCCGGCACTGTTAGTAGCAAAGTGTTTTTCGGAAATCGAAATCATAACCTTAGCAGGAGTAATCGTAAGCGTGTGTTGTTACACCCTTGTCTATGCTCTAGCAAGTTGGCGGTTCATGTTTACAAAGCAAGAACGCTCTGGTCTACTTCGGATTTGCCGTCAAGTGATTGGGCGTTGAACATTGTTTCAAAAATCCTCAAACTCTTCTTGTTGTGGATCTTCTTGTTCGTACCATTCTTCAGATGGTTCATCGTTGTAAAGAGCCCCTTGGATATTACCATTGCGT
>JABABS010000020.1 GCA_014238125.1 Phycisphaerales bacterium | reverse complement strand
CGCAACCGAGAAAACATAGAACATTCCCATGCACGCAACAATCACAAATAGCCATGCTGCAAAAGGAACTTCTCTTTTAGGGCCAGGCTGTGTCAACGCAGAGTATGCGATGAGCAAAAAGGCTCCTCCAGAACTGATTTTCGCTACTGCAGAAATTAGACCAAGCCCAGGAGAGCGAGCAAATGTGAGCCAAGGAACCAAGATGAGCAAGGTCATAAATAGGCGTTTGTCAGTTGGAATAACGAAGAAAGCAAAAATGAAAAGAACAGCCGGCAGTAGAATCATCGGCTGTTCCATAATTAGTTGGATGTATATTTCAGTGCGGTCCATAAGGAATATGTACAAGGTATCGGTAAACTATTAGTCAGTTCTCGCCATTTCTATAAATATGGTAAAACTATTCTATGAAATCAATCCAACTCCTTACAGCCACATTAGTTGTTGCAACCCTATTCACCTGTGTTAGCTCTGCTGATTGGAGCCCTCAGTGCTACAACGCAGTGAAATGGACGGCTCCCGATCAGGGGCAAAACACCATCGCATACACCTCCGCTCAAGGAATCACAAGGGTACCAATGGCATACCACGGTGGTGTTGATTGGAATGAATCAGGTTCAATTTCTGAGAAAAATATAGAACACTTCACTTCTTGGGTAAATGAGTATCTTCCACCTGATTATTGTGGACCCGTTGTGATGGATTATGAAAAACCATGGAGAAAAGAGCTAAGTGATGCGTCCATTCAGCCAGAACGTTTGCAAAAAATCCTCACTGTATTTATTAAGGGTGTCCAAGTTGCACGTGAAGCACTTCCAAGAGCACAGTGGGGCTACTGGGGAATGCCCCTCTTAAAAAACACTCGTACTCGTTGGCAGGAACAAGGGCTCTCACTAGATTCCTTGACTTCTCAATGTTCTGCTCTTTATCCGGACATCTACGATTGCAATCCCAGCAATCTGTATCTGGAGCGAACCAAAGAGCATATTACTCGAGTGTTAGAAATAGCTGGAGGAAGAATACCTGTTTATGTGTTTGTTTCACCTAGATTTTCTGGACAGGGCGGTGACCGCTCTCAATTTGTACCACACGATGTTTTTCTGAAAAGAGTAAACGCTGCGATGCAAGCGGTATGGGTAAATGATCAAGGTGTACAACATAAAATTCAAGGTTTAATATTGTGGGATTCTTATGGATTTAGTCCAGAATCCGAATGGGCAGACCTTGACCAAAAACACAAATACTATTTTGAACTCCTCAACGCGCTGACACAGGCGTGGAAAAAAGAATCGAATGCTGTACTAATTGAAACTGGTCTTTCACCAGTAGGACGTTGTCAATACGCGCTCCCAGAACCCGCCAACAGTGCAACAACATTAGATCAGAGTAGGCAAAAATTAGTTGAAGAAAAGCAAACAAGAGTACTCCCGGATATGCAAAGCGACCCTGCAGGAAGCATTCGCATTCGTAGTAATCGTATAAAAGAATAGTTTCGGAAATTAGTTCTCGTTTTCTAATTGTCGTAACCGTCGCAAAAATCTAACACGTCTGCTTGCTGCTTCATCTGCTGAGACTTCAACATTTTTTGAAGAATCACTGCGTGCTCGATCCCGATCGCGTCCGTTAAAATCATCTCGACCAATTCCATTTTTGGGTCGTTGGTCATCACCCATCATTGGAGCACCTTTCCCCATGCGATTTTCACGACGCTTTTTCATTTCTTCGATCGCTGACTGATACTTCTTTTGAAAATCTTTTTGTTGATTTTCGGTCAATAAAATCCAAACTTTTGCTTGATATTCTTCTG
>JABABS010000012.1 GCA_014238125.1 Phycisphaerales bacterium | reverse complement strand
GCGATTGTTTCAGCCATAAAGTGCACAGCTGATTCAACAATCACTTTCTTTTCTGGATTTCTTGATGCTTGCAAAGCCAGAGCGTAACTGTCTGCTACCTTCCCCCCATACTTTTCGACAAGTTTTACGATTTCTCCGCCCATGTAATAATGAGCGAGTAAGAGCAAACTGTCACCAAAGTGGTCGAGCGCAGGTTCTATGTAGCGGTCAAGCCAAGGAATCACACTTTGTGGAGTTCGATCAGGGAGAGCAATGTATTCTTCTGCGTAAGGTTTAAATTCATCCTGATACCAATCCAATGGCAGATCACTTTGGAGACAGTTTGCTGTTACTTGCCCATTACTACATGGGCGGAGAAATCGTAAAACTTGTCGAGAAGTATGGGGGGAAGGTAGCAGACAGTTACGCTCTGGCTTTGCAAGCATCAAGAAATCCAGAAAAGAAAGTGATTGTTGAATCAGCTGTGCACTTTATGGCTGAAACAATCGCAACTCTAGCAAATGATGATCAACAAGTTTGGATTACAAATCCAAAGGCTGGTTGTACGATGGAAATGATGGCAAAAGATTGGATGGTCTTGCCAGTTGCAGATGAACTCATTGCTAAATATGGCGATGACTTGCTGGTCATTGCTTACATGAATACCTCTGGTCGTATTAAAGCAATCGCTGGGCAAACAGGCGGCGCTGTATGCACAAGCTCAAACGCCCCACTGGTAGTTGACTGGGCAAGGAAGCAGGGCAAGAAAATATTGTTTGTGCCAGATGAGCACTTAGGGCGAAATACGGCTGTAAAATGCGGGATGGATTTATCGTCAGTATGCACACTTGGTGATCCCCATACATACGGTGTGACATGGAAAACTGCGGACTACGAAACTGATTCTGCAGAAATGATTTGTTGGGGCGGATACTGTGGGGTACATACGATCTTTACACCACAACAAGTACGTTGGTGGAAAAATAAAGGTTGGCAAGTCATTATTCACCCAGAATCAAAATTAGAAGCAGTGCAAGCAGCAGATGGTTCAGGAAGCACCGCATACTTATGGAACACAGTGATGGATGCGCCATCAGGAAGCAAGTTCGCTGTTGGAACCGAGGGTCACTTTGTTCGAAACCTAAAAGAACAAGCGATCATCAAAGGTATTGATGTCATGCACCTTGCAGATGCAATGGTTGATAATAATGACAATAATTCCGGTGGCTGTGGCTGCGCAACTATGAGCAGAAACGATCCCCCCCACCTTGCAGGAATGTTAGACTTATTACGAAAAGGTGAAGCGCCTGACATTAATCGCGTTATTGCAGGTGATGTTGTAAATGAGCAAACCGCAGAGCGGCAACGCCTCAGTGGTGACGAAAGAATAGAGATGATTTTCAACGCAAAACTTGCGCTAAATCGCATGATCGAAATCACAGAGGCTGCTTCGTGACCATTTATTGCGATCGACATTTACTTGAAGTTGACTTACGTTCAATTCCTGCATACCGCTTTGATGTTGTAGTTGTAGGCGGCGGTGTTGCAGGCGGAAATGCTGCACTGCACGCTGCTCATGCGGGTAAAACTGTTGCGATCATCTCAAAAGCTGATTCAGTTACAACAAACACAAATATGGCACAAGGTGGAATGGCTGCCGTCATGACCGACGGTGATTCATTTGCATCACACATTGAAGATACTATTAAAGTTGGTTCTGGACTTTGTGATGTAGCGACTGTTGAACGAGTGGTTTATGGTGGACCAAGTGCAGTTGAAAATTTACTAGCGATGGGCGCAACTTTTGACAGTTTGTCTGATGGCACACTCGATTGTTCACGCGAAGGGGGACATAAACACGCGAGGGTTGTTCATGCCAACGGTGATGCAACGGGGAGAGAAATACAACGCGTAATCAATGCATCTCTCGAAGCGAGTGACGCTATTACTATTTTTACAAATACTTTTGCTCTAGATATTGTGACTGCTCAGGGCGAAGCATACGGCCTTCTTGCAAGATCATCGTCGGGCAGTATTGTTCTTTTTACTGCAGGTCAAATTATTCTTGCTACTGGTGGCGGTGGACAGTTATATCGTGAAACAACAAACCCAACGATTGCAACAGCCGATGGAGTTGCGATGGGCTATCGCGCAGGAGGCACCGTTAGAGACATGGAATTTTTTCAATTCCATCCAACGTGTTTGTATATCGCTGGTGCTGCTCGCGTTTTGATAAGCGAAATAGTTCGTGGTCATGGTGGTGTTTTGCGGGATCGCAATGGTAAGCGTTTTATGCCAGAAGCACACATCGATGCTGAACTCGCACCAAGAGATGTCGTGAGCCGTGCTGCATTTAGACAGATGATTCTAACAAATGACACGAATGTATATTTGGATCTCTCTGAAGTTGACAGTGATCCACATGTTTTGTTTCCAGGTATTAGTAAGATGTGTAATTTTTTTGGCATCGATATTGCAAAAGATCCAGTTCCAGTTCGACCCGGTGCACATTACATGGTTGGTGGTTTGCAAGTTGATGAAGTCGGTAGAACAGCTACGCCCGGAGTTTGGGCAGTGGGCGAATGCGCAAGCAGCGGCTTACATGGCGCAAATCGAATGGGGTCTAATTCGCTCCTTGAAGGGATGGTCTTAGGTGAAATTGCAGGTCGTGGAGCGGCAGAATCTGTGGTCAAAAGAAAACGTAGGCCCGATCGTCTTTTGCGAAGGACAATCGATCATCCACCAGAAGGGATACATCTCGGTATTTCAGATTTGGTCTATTCACTCAAATCCATGATGTGGAGACAAATGGGTTTAGAACGAAATGAAAATGATCTTCTTGAAGCGAGAGAGCATATATCTTTTTGGTTTGATGCTGCAAGGAGGCTCGCGCCCTCGGAACCTCGCGCGTGGGAATTAATCAACATGTTGACAGTTGCAAGCATTGCAACTGAAGGCGCGATTCAACGAAAAGAATCACGCGGCGTGCATTTTAGAACAGATTTTCTAGATGTTGCTGCCCCTGAACATAGTCTAATGCGACCAACAATGGTCGATGAATGCACCATCGAAGCAGATGCTTCCTTGCAGAGTGCTATTCAAGAAAAGAGTGCTTGAAGACCTTTGCCGAGCATTAGACCAATAAAAAGGCCGCTCGTAGCAATCAAAACTTTCATGGCGACATCTTCTTTTCGCAGTAGCCAACCGTAGCGTAATTTGTATCGTTCTTTGATTTTTTTCCAATTCATATCTACTTCTCAAATCGTCCAATAAAGGGCTTAACTTAATGAGAGTACGCATAAAAAAAGAAAATTGTTTCGAAAAATTCGACTTTGGAGATTCTTTATTGAAGTGTATACGTAAGAAAACTCAATGTTGATGAGTTTATGCCCTTTTCATGGTACCCTTAGAGGATGTATGTAGAACGAATATACGATGAAGATCTCTCCCAAGGAGCATGGCTGATTGGATGCCAAGCAACTCAGGAAGCCATTATTATTGATCCTGAGCGAGACGTTTGTCGCTACATTCAGGCGGCAAACAAAGCCAATTTGAAAATCACAGCCGTTGCAGAGACGCATATACACGCTGATTTTCTCAGTGGAACAACTGAACTGCTGAAAACTACTGACGCAATTGGTTATTTATCTGGCCATGGAGGAGAGGATTGGTCGTACAAATGGCCAGAGTTGACCAATACAAAGGTGACGTTTGTTAACAATGGGGATACTTTTCAAGTTGGCAACATTAAGATCAGAGTGGTGCATACACCCGGTCATACGCCTGAGCACATTTGCTTTTTAATTCACGACAAAAATACAGAAGCACCAATCGGATATGCAACTGGCGACTTTGTTTTTGTTGGTGATTTGGGTAGACCGGATTTACTTGAAACTACTGCGGGCATTGAGGGTGTAATGGTTGCATCAGCAAAACAATTACATTCAACATGTGAGCATTTTCTTAACATGGATGACTACATTCAAGTTTGGCCAACACACGGCGCGGGTAGCGCCTGTGGCAAGGCACTTGGGGAAGTTCCACAGTCGACAGTTGGGTACGAAAAAAGAACAAGCCCCCCGCTACAACTTGTAGGGGATGAAGATGATTTTGTAACGTTTATGCTCAGCGGCCAGCCAGAGCCTCCACTTTATTTTTCCAGAATGAAGCGAATGAATCGCGATGGCATGCAAATTCTTGGAAAGTTACCACACCCAAGAGAAATTACTTCTCCTGAGGAACTACAACAGAAATCTCAGACATGCACCATAATCGACATGCGAGAGTGGGAAAAAGTTCGTGATGGACATTTGCCAAATACAATTTGGTCGAAAGCAACGAGTGATTTTCATCGTTTTGCTGGTTCCTTTGTTGAAGATACTGAAGATATTATTTTCATTACTACTGAAGAAAATCTTGATCGTGCAATTCGCAATGCAATTCGCATTGGTTTAGATCGAATCATTGGTTGGGCGGATCCTTCTTTATTCAAAGGGATGGAAGGTCTTGAACAAACCAACGAAATAACAGCGAGCGAACTTCTTTCAAGTTCAGACCAAGTGGTGCTTGATGTCCGTCGATTGAGTGAATACCAGGCAGGTGCAATTCCAAACGCTTTGAATATTTCGCACACACGATTACTCGACAGATTGCAAGAGTTAGATCAACAAACATCGTGGGTGATTAATTGTCATGGTGGCAGCCGAAGCGCTGCTGCATGCATGGCACTGAAACGCAAGGGTTACAATGTGACAAATCTCGCTGGTGGGTATGCTCAATGGTGTAAAGCAAGAAAAGCTCGTGTTGCAACAACATGATCCACATTACACGTACGTTTTCGGTTCCAACGCGTGAATTGAAATTTGTAGCGACAACGGGATCAGGTCCAGGTGGGCAACATGTTAATCGAGTTGCAACAAAAGTAGTCCTGCTTTGGAATGTAGAAACATCAACATCTATAACGAATAGTCAACGAAACCGAATTCGCCAAAAACTCTCAACAAGAATCAACAAAATTGGAATACTCCGTGTTTCATCTTCGAAGTACCGATCACAAAAAGCAAATCGAACTGCGACTATTGAGCGGTTTGCCTCTCTACTTCAAGAGGCATTGAAACGAAAAATAGTAAGAAAGAAAACGAAGGTAACTCGGAAACAAAAAGCGAAACGTATGGATCAAAAGAAACGCAGGAGTTCAACAAAATCACTGAGAAAACCACCAAAACACGAATAAATGCAACTTGTGCTAGTTAGTTCCGAATCTTTTCTTGCATGCTTGCCGTCTTTGCGTATGCTTAACTCTTCAGAGGAACAACATGTTTGCAGCACTAGGAATCGTAACAATTTCACTCTTTGCAACACCTTACCCAGAGGGTGTTGAAATTCCACGCAATCTAACTGCAGAAGAAGCAGCGATTGTTGGTCGTAACCCCATTAAACCTCCACGAGGTGTGACCTCTCCTCCAATTGGTCCGATCCACTGTGTTGCCGAGTATGAACCAATGGATGCAATTTTACTTGCATGGGAAGGCAGTTCTTCTTGGAAAACGATTGTTGCAAGAATGGCTGCAGGAATTACGACTGTAGGAAACGCAGACGCAATTATTGTTGTGGACACTACGAGTGAAGAATCCGGTGCAATTTCTCAAATCAATACTTATGGTGGAGATACTTCTCGGGTGAAGTTTGTTGTACGAGCCACAGATACAATTTGGATTCGAGATTACGGTCCTCGCTATATTTACGAAGGCGATTGTCGTGCGATCATTGATCATACGTATAACCGTCCAAGACCAAATGACAATTCCTTGAATGAGTACTTTGGTACTGTTTCGGGGCATCAAGTCTACGAACTTCCGCTTGTTCATGGCGGCGGCAATTTTCATCTCAACGCGGGGGCAGTGGCGTGGTCTACTGAATTGATCTCGGATGAAAATCCTGGGATGTCTGATACAGAAATACGTGCTTATTGGCAAGATTATCAAAACCTCGATGTGACAGTTACCGATGCGTTTCCAACTTCAGTAGATTCGACGCAGCACATTGATATGTGGATGTGCTGGGCGTCTGACACTACTTGTATTATTAGCGATTGGCCTTACAACTCTGGGAGTGTTCAAGATGTAATTTGTGATACTACAACTGCCACTTTACAATTTCTTGGTTATACAGTTGTGAGAGCGCCGGCTCGTAGTGTGAGTTGGACGCACTACACGTATGCGAACTCAGTGATTTGTAATGATCTTGTACTTGTGCCAAGTTATACAAATTCGTCTGTGGCACAACATAATGCAGAAGCCATTGCTGCTTGGCAAACTGCCTGCCCAGATAAAACGATACTTTCTGTTCCTTGCGAGAACATCGTGTCATCAGCGGGCGTTATGCATTGCATTTGTATGCATATTCCAAGACATCTTGGTGGTAGCGCACCCACTGCTCATTTGCAAACTCCTACGGGTGGACAACTTTTTCAGGCAGATCAACACGTATCTGTTTCGTGGATTACTGATGATGATGTAGCAGTACAGTCAGTCTCGATCGATCTTTCTATTGATGGAGGTTCCTCTTGGCAGCCAGTTGCAAGTGGTCTTGACAACGCTGGCATCTACATCTGGGTCGTACCAGACATTGCAACACACAATGGCAAACTTCGAATTACAGCGGTCGATGGATCTGGCAATGCTGGCTCAGATGCAGGCGATGGCTTGTTCATAATTAACGGGACGCAAGTAGCTGGCGATGTAAACGGAGATGGGCTCGTAAATGTTGAGGATATTCTTCAGGTCATGGGAAATTGGGGTGCTTGTGGATTAAGTTGCCCGGAAGATCTTGACGGGGACGGAATGGTTGGTGTGACCGATTTATTGATTGTGGTTGCCAATTGGTAAGACAGGTAAGTACATTTGGCAAAATAGGTTAAGGAAGTGCCAAAATTCATGCAACCAAGGATAAAAAATACCCGAATATGCTTTCATACACCAGAAATGGTGCTATCGTTGTCAAACTTACGCATACATTTGTCAGGAAGCAAAAATATGCAAATTACCCCCCCCCCGAAGGAGAGACCTGATGCGTGGACGCTTACTTATATTACCAACACTTATTGGTGCAATTACAACTGTTGGCTTTTTTGCCGTAAACAGCCATGCTTTACGTGGTGATAATGACAGAGGGACAATTGGTCCAGATGTTGTTGCATGGGCAATTGGCGGTCAGAATGGTGAAGATATTGATTATGCAGGTTCATCAGGTGGCTTTGGTGGATATTCCATGGCAACAGTTTCATGTAACTGGGGCGATGAGACTCTTGATTGGTACGGAGGAACAAATCACTCTCCAATAATTATGCAGAACATGTTTCGTTTAAAGGATGGAAAGTTTGAACAAATTGGTATTCAGTCATTTATGAAACATTCATTCTGTGCATTGAGTGAGCCCGGTTGTGGTAGTTGTCAATCAACCAATTGCGATACATTGGGGATTGGATGTGCGGATACATATTGGGCTGGTTTAAATTTGAATGGAGATGCCCCGCGTTCCGATGTTAACGCTTTTACAGGTGAATACCCCTATCCATTTACACATAGCCCAAGTGGTCCAAGTGCAACAAGAGGTAATCTTGTAGTTGCAAATGTTGATGTTGACCCCACGCAAAATCCTGGTGCTCGTTATTTTATGGAAGCAATGTATATCGCTGCAGATGACCACGCTGCTGGCAATGGTGACAATAATGCTTCGTGGAGAGAAATCGGTTTTAATAGTATCTCTGATCCCTATGTTTTAACTAATGGCCCTGAAGATACCCATGCTGGCGACCCCGCGATTCGTGCTTGGGCAGAGATTGACCATGGTGTTGTTCTTACAGAAGCACATGCTCCTGGAGATGGCCTGATTATAGTGGGTGTAAAAGTTGTTGATAATGGTGATGGATCATGGAATTATGATTATGCAATCCATAACTTGAATTGTGATCGCTCTATCGGCGTTGTTGAAATTCCAACAGGGAATGCAATCATTACAAATATTGGCTTTAAAGATATAGACCACAATAGTGGCGAAATCTATGACGGCACTGACTGGATAGGTTCAGTAGATGCAGGCCAGCTCTCATGGAGTGGTCAAACATATGAAGAAAACCAAAATGCCAACGCTCTTCGTTGGGGTACGTTGTGGAACTTCAGCTTTACTGCCTCAGCAGGTCCAGAAAGTGGCATGATTAATCTCGGTCTCTTTAAGCCAGGTGGCGCATCATCTTTTGCGATGAACACAATGATTCCCGGTGGAGCGCCCATTGATCCTTGCGATCTGCCACTAGGTAACTGCCCTGAAGACATTGATGCTAGCGGTATTGTTGGTGTTGGTGACATTCTTGCAGTCATCGATACATTCGGAGATACAGGCGACGGTACATACCGCCCTACTGGAGACGTGAACGGTGACTGCACAGTCAATGTTGAAGATCTCTTACAAGTTGTTGCAGTTTGGGGTCAAGACTGCACGCCAGATGGTGCATGTTGTCTAGGCGACGGTAGTTGTGCAGAAGGTAGTGAAGCAACTTGCCTAGAAATGGGCGGGGATTGGCAAGGTGTGGATTCACTTTGTGCAAGTTCTAGTTGTCCTGCACCTGGTGCATGCTGTTTCAGTGACGGAGCATGTGCTGAAGTGATGTATGCTGCTTGCGTAGAACTAACTGGGAATTTTCAGGGTGATGGCTCAACATGCGCAGCAACAGATTGCCCAGTTGCTGGTGCAGGTGATGAATGTGCTTCAGCAATGATCGCTTCTGTTGGCGCAAATTCATTTGAAACAAATACTGCAACTCCAAGTCCTGATGAACCTGATTCTTCGCAATGTTCAGGTACATACCTTGATTGGCAAAACAGTGCTGATATATGGTTCCTTTTCGTACCAAGTGCTTCAGGAAGCATGCACTTCACTACTTGTGACGCAAGTAGCTTTGATACTTCGATGGCGCTGTATGAGGGCGCATGTGACAATCAAGTCACTTGTAATGGCGATGCTGGTGGCGAAAGCGGGTGCCAAGATTACTACTCTGCATTCGACTACAACGTTGCTGCGGGCGAAACCTACTACATCCGTATCGGCGGTTGGCAAGGTTCTACAGGCGAAGGCACCCTTACAATTGAGTAAATCGATATTTATCTAACTTTTATATATTCCGCAGTACATGTATGTACTGCGGAATGTATTTTTATTGAATCTTCTGCAAAAGATGCCACAATACGATGAGGAGTATCTGATGTCTAAAAAAATACTAACCTGTAGTTTTGTGATGATCACTATCTTTTGCTGTAATTCTAGGGCGGAAGAATTGGGTGACCCGTGTGATCTTCCTGTAGAATTTTGCCCTGAAGATATTGATCATAATGGGGAAATTGGAATTGATGACGTGTTACAAATTCTTCTGCACTGGGGCGAATGTGGCGACGGAACTTATCGCCCAGTCGGAGATATAAATGGCGATTGCTGCGTGGAAATTCTTGATGTATTGCAAATTATAAATCGATGGGATTCTGACTGCATACCAAAAGGCGCGTGTTGCATGCAAGACGGCAGCGGGTGTATTGAAGAAATGAATGAAGTGGAATGTAACGCAGATAACGGAATTTGGTTTGGTGAAGATTCATTATGTTCGGATGTGTTTTGCCCAGTCGTAGGCTCGTGCTGCTTTGATGATGGATCTTGCAATGTTGTATTTGATGACGTTTGTATTGATGCTTTTGGAGCTTTTCAAGGTCAGGGATCAATCTGTGCAACAACGGTGTGCCCTTGGCCTGGAGGGTCTGGAGATGAATGCACAGAGGCGGTTTTTGCTGATTTCGGCGAGAACTATTTTGATACTTCTCTTGCAACAACAAGTTACCCCCTGCCTGATGATACGCAGTGTGCTGACACATATTTGAATTGGGGTGAAAGTCAAGACGTGTGGTTTTTGTTTGTCGCACATACTTCCCAGTGGATTCACTTCACAACTTGTGATGATCAGAGTTACGACACATCAATTGTCTTATACGAAAACTCGTGTGAGAACCAAATTGCGTGCAATGGGGATGGAACAGGTGACTCTGGTTGCCAATCTTATTACTCCAATATTGATCACGAAGTTTCTGCTGGTTCTTCGTACTGGATTCGAATTGGCGGTTTAGGTGCTCAGACAGGGTCTGGGACACTAACTATTGAATAAAAACGCACATTTTTTTAATTTTCTTGACATGATGTTGGATAACAGTCATAATTCAACTATTAGAACTATCTTAGATAACAAACTTGAGAGGAGTTAACGTTATGAAGAATTGTATTATTGGTGTTAGCGCTGTGCTTAGTACAGCAAGTGTTACTTTTGGGCAAACTGTAATCATGGATCAAATTGGTGCTGATGATGGCACTGGTGTTGGTACAAACATTACTGGTTGTCAAGATTTTGAAGCGGCATATGATGTATATGACATCGTAACTGCGGATAATTTTACAGGTGCTAGCGAAACTATTTCAATGGTTGAAATGGTTCTCAATGGTTGGAACGGCTTTGCTGATCCCTCTTCAGTCGCAGGCTACACAGCAAATTTGTATACGAACGAAACTTCCCTAGCAGCGAGCATCATTGGTGATATTGCAAGTGAATACATCGCTGCTGCAGATGCAACTATGAGTGGTACTTGGGTTGGTGTTGGATTCCTTATGCAAGTCAACACAAGTATGACCTCTGCTTCAGGTATGCAGCTCGTAGGTCTTGTTCCAAGCAATGATTTTGCAACAGGTGGTCAAACTGGTACTGCCGATTCAAACATTGGTGACGGAGTGAATGC
>JABABS010000042.1 GCA_014238125.1 Phycisphaerales bacterium | reverse complement strand
CCAGAAGCGTGCTGCGTCTGGTATGAAGGAACGATGGCGAGATCTCGAAATCTTTTGTATTTCACTTTCACATGGTGCATACGAACATTGTAATTCCTCCTGGCGTATATGATGCAAAGAGATGGAACAAGAAACAATCCCAACCTGGGCAATCCATAGGCGACTTTATGAGTGGGTGCTTGGCTTTGCAAAAACACCGATTGCACCAGCCGCCCTTGCAGTTATTGCATTTGTAGAAGCGTTTATGCCCTTTGTGCCACCAGATGCATTGTTGATTCCAATGTGCCTCGAAAAACGCAACAAATCAGCGTTATTTGCCGCCATCGCTGTTATAGGAAGCGTGGCAGGAGCAATGGTTGGGTTCTTTATCATTGCGTCCATAATTTCAAATGGTGCGGGTTGGTTTATTGGCGAAGATCAAATTCAACCAATAGTTGATGAATTTGAAGTTCGTGGACAACTTTGGGTGTTTGTTGCAGCACTCACACCATTTCCATTTTTTCTTCTGACGGCAGCCGCGGGCGTGGCGAAATTGAATTTTGGTATATTTCTTGCCGCATGTATTGTTGGTCGAATTATTCGATACGGGCTTGAAGCAACGATCGTTTGGTGGATCGGCGATAGGGCAAAAATATTTATTGAAAAATGGTTTAACCTTGTGACGATTGTTGCTTGTTTGTTAGTTGCTGTTGGTTGGTGGGCTTTGCGGTAAATTAACCGCCGATTGTGCTCATCGTTTTTTCTGGTCGAATAAAGTCAGCGTGATCCATCCCATGCCCAGCAGATTTCGCCCACATCGCATTGGTGAAGAATTGGCGAAGTTCCTCATCAGTCGCCCCGTTGCGAAGCATCGAACGGATGCACCATTCGTCATCACTAAAGAGACAAGGTCGAACGGTCCCATCCGCCATCATGCGCATGCGGTCACATCCACGACAAAAAGATTCTGAAACTGAAGCGATGAAACCGATTCGACCAGCACCAGATGTAAAACGGTAATTCATTGAGGTACTTGAAGTCGAATCGTCTTCTTTGATGAGCGTATGTTCTTGTTCGATTCGCCGCTTCATAACAGCTGCAGTAACAACATCCTTGCGTTTCCAATTTTTACCAGCATCGAGTGCCATGAATTCGATAAGTCGCATATCGATGTCATGGTCTTGTGCAAACTGTGCAAAGTCTGCAATTTCATCATCGTTTACGCCCCGCAAAATAACGGCGTTTACTTTGACTGGTGTAAGCCCAACATCGCGAACAATATCTATCGCCGCGATGACATCTTTCAACGTAGTGTGCGAACGAGTAATGGCATCTTTACGACTTGGTTTTAGCGTGTCAAGACTTACAGTCACTCTATGCAAACCCGAATCTTTCCAGCGCTGCGCAACATCTCGTGAAAGCATTGAACCGTTGGTTGTCAGGGCAAAGTCACGCAATCCCATTTTTCCAACTATTTCGATGAATTGATCGAGTTGTGGATAGAGCGTCGGCTCACCTCCTGTGATGCGAAGTTTATCTATGCCAAGTGACATGGCGGTTTCGACAACGCATATATATTCATCAAGAGTGAGTAAATCTAACTTTGGTAAATATTTTACATCTGGTTCCATGCAATACACGCACCTAAAATTGCATCTGTCTGTAACGGACAATCGCAAATCCTTAATCTGTCTTCCGTGGCTATCGTATAACTCGTTCTTCGTTTTCTTTGGTGCAGCAGGGGGGAACGCGCTGATCATTGGAAGCGACACGTGCATCACACGACCCGAGTTCCAGATGCAGCAACAAGTGTTTTGAACAATTTAGTGAGCCGTGTTGTCATTGGTCCTATTTCTCCAGACCCAATCACTCTTCCGTCTATCGTTGTAACGCACGCAAGTTCGCCCATCGTTCCAGTGCAAAAACATTCGTCGGCTCTGTAAAATTCTGCTTGCGAACAATCTTTAATTCGAATATCAATGTCATTTTCGTGGCATAAATCAATAACAGTTTGTCGCGTCACACCTTCTGGGCAGGCGACTGCGCGGGGTGTACAAATATATCCATCCTTCACAAAGAAGATGTGCGTCGCGTTTGTTTCAGCAACAAATCCTCTAGTGTCGAGCATCAACGCATCGTCAGCGCCTGCAGCTGTCGCTTCAATCTTTGCCATGATTGACTGTATTAAATTGCAACTGTGAATTTTTGGATCAAGGGTGTCTGGGGTGAATCGACGAATTGAAGAACTCGCAAGCGATAACCCTCTTGTGTCGTACACTGGGCTTTTAAATTCAGCAAGCACAATCAGAGTGTTTCCAGATTGATTCAATCGCGGATCCATCCCACTTGTGATTTTTTTGCCTCGCGTGATGGTCAGCCGAATGTGCACGCCATCTACCATATTATTTGCGAGAAGGGTTTTTGAAAGTTCGGCGGTCAACGCGTCATTGCTTGGTATATTTTGAAACGCGAGTGCTTGGGCGGAATGTCGCAAACGATTCAAATGTTCATCAAGCTTAAAAATTCGTCCCTCATATAATCGTAACCCCTCCCAAACGCCATCACCACCTTGTACGGCCGAATCAAAGGGGCTAATGCCTGCCTCATCGCGATGAAGCATTTCCCCATCGATATTAATGAGCAAATCTTTATTTCGGGGGTCAAATGTTTGAAGCATAGATCAATCCTAAAGAGTCATTTTGTGAGCACGTAGTTGTGCATAGATGTCTTCACATTCTAGACACAACGCTTCAAGTTTGGCAGGCACGTTTTCGTCTTTTGGCTTCCATGGAGCAAAACAAGAAGATGCTTCAACAGAGGCGTACCAGTGCGGTGCCCAAATTCCATCAGAATCCCTTTTTCCTGTGGGCCACGCGAGCATTTCATTGTAAAAAGGGATGTGAAGAGAAGCACAAAGCTTCGTGAGCATGCCACGAGGATCTTGCAAAACATCTTTACTATCTAAAACAATTGGCACATCAGAACCACTACAAAGCGATTCAAACAGCGCAAGTTGTTGTGGTAAACCAGTTTCTTCGATGGTCGGCGTTGGAATTTGCTTCATCAAACTTGTGAGCATCTCACGTGGATTGCGGATGAGAAATATATTTGTACATTCCAACATCCAATCTCGATTTACCGAGGGAAGGAGGTGGTGCGTCATGTGTTTTTGATATTGAACCGGTTTTGAACAAGACCGAGCAAGCATTTCAATGACTTTGTCTGGATTGGTTTCATGGTTTGCAAGGACTTCATCTCGACCTGGGTGATCAAATCCGTTGGTTTGTAAGTAGTGGGCATACAAAGGTTCGTCCCATACCTCTGTATCAGGCCGGTTTTCCCACGAACGCATCATCGCAGTTGAGATGTTTCTCGGTCCAGACCATGTTGCAATGCGAAGTGTGTTCATGTCACCATGATACATGCCAAAACAATTTTAATTATTTTCACGAAAAAAGGCGAATTATTGAGGGGTTTCCAAAAACACGATTACTCTGTCGCTCATGAAAAACTTTTTATGTGCAATAACAATAACAACGTCTGTATACGGCAATTCTTGGCGAGTTCCACAAGACTGCGAAACAATTACACAGGCGATAGAAATTGCCAAGGATGGAGACACTGTCTTGGTGGGTGTTGGTGTGTGGCGTGAACGTATTGATCTTCTTGGAAAGTCTATTACCTTGCAATCGTTGATGGGTGCTGAAGAGACAGTCATTGATGGTGGTGGGATTGGACCAGTTGTTTCCTGTGTGAACGGAGAAGCATCGGACACGATCATCGAAGGGTTCACGATCACAGGTGGCAAGAATTCGCTGCAAGGAGGCGGTGTTCTTGCTATCAACACTTCTCCTACTTTTCGCTTATGCTTGATTGAATACAATCAGGCAAACCAAGGTGGTGGAATGTACGTGCGGGGCGGCGATCCAATTGTCGATCAATGTGTTTTTACAGGAAACAACGCAGAAAACGGTGATGGTATCTGGTCAAAACACGCAAGGCCTGTGCTTACGGCTTGTATTTTTGCAGGCGACTCAATTGGTTGGGAGAGTGGCGAGATGGTCACAATCAGGGACACTAACTCTCCAGCTGGCGCATGTTGTATTCGTGATGTGTGTGTTCAAACAGCATCGGTTGCATGTTGGGAAGCAGGGGGTTTGTATCGAGGTGAAAATGCAACATGCGAAGCAGCATGCGATCCCGTATGTGATGAAGACGTCTCTGGTGACGGTGTCGTAAATATGACGGATTTACTGCGGGTGATTGCTGCCTTTGGGTTTTGTCCCTGATAACGTAACACCCGTTGTGTTGTCATGCATCTTGGCAAGCATGTGATTGATGTCAATGTCCATCAACTCAAGGACCGCTTTCCCTCGCTTCGATAAATCCGCCACTGTCCACGGCGGTTCCCAAACAAGTGCAACTCGCACGCTCATGACGCCCTCGACTTTGGATACCTCGTCAAAGACTTGCGTTGGCATCAAATCTGCAACAGGGCAGTTTGGCGTGGTGAGTGTCATGTCGATTTGTACAGTGCCATTTTCAATTTCTATCTTGCGTATAAGCCCAAGGTCGTAAATATTGATTGGTAACTCTGGATCTGTAATCGTTTTAATCGCAGTAATAATATTTTCTTGTAAT
>JABABS010000067.1 GCA_014238125.1 Phycisphaerales bacterium | reverse complement strand
TTCTGGTTATGTCTTGAAAAAAGTCTCCCTCGTTTTTGTAAAACGAATCGGACTCACCGTAAATGTTCGTAACAAACACATCAAAATCGCCATCTTGATCAAAATCAACTGGCGTTGCACCCATACCTGCCTTTGCGGTACCCGAATCATCCATCGCAATGTTTCTATGCATTGCTTCATCGATGAACGTTCCATCGCCTTGGTTCACCCATAGCCGGTCGGGCATTGCATCGTTAGCAATAAAAATATCAGGCAGAGCATCGTTTGTTAAATCCGAAATAAACACGCCGAGTCCAGTACCCTTCTCGCTTACAAGACCTGAGCTTTCGGTTGCATCAGTAAATGTGCCATCGCCATTATTCATAAAGAGCGAATCGTGCATCGGTGCGTCATAAATAGTAGGGTTACAATACGCGCGTTGTGAACGAGCGTCTAAACATTCTCGGTCGGTTATAAGTTCAACATCTAAATACTTTGTCACGACTAAATCCAAATCACCATCGCTATCAAGATCGCCAAAGGCAGCACACGCAGAAAAACCCTCGTCTTCTGTGCCAGAAAAAGTTGTAACGTCTGTGAACTTTCCACCGCCATCATTTCGCAATAACGCATTGATGCCAATGTTCGTCACATACAAATCAACATCCCCATCGTTGTCGTAATCACCGGTTGTAACGCCAATTCCGTAGCCCTTGTCATCAGCCCCGCTGAATTGTGAACGATTGACAAACGTTCCGTGCACATTCTCAAAAAGCGCGTTACCTTCCACTACTGCCCCTTGCACTATATATAAGTCCAGATCGCCGTCATTATCATAATCAAACAATGCAGTACCGCCGCCTGTCACTTCTTTAATATGGAAGTTTCCTTCTGCGCCGTTTTGATACGTAAAATCAACACCCCACTCCTTAGCGACATCTTCAAACCAAGGCTGAAGTGTTGGTGCGACTGGAGTTTCATCCACCTCTTTGGAACAGGAAGCAATAACACTTAAAAGCATGAGTAAAACGTACTTCATTCTCGAGGCAACATCGACTGCAGTTCAAGAGCCACAGTATCACTTGAATCTTTTTCTAATAGCTTCTTGATCGAGATTTTCGCTTGCAAAGTATGGTCTAGTTTGATTTGTGCAAGCGCTAAAGATTGCAATGCTTCACTTCCTGATGCACCATTTTGAACAGCATAGGCAAGGGAAATTTCTGCTTTATTCCATTTCTCAGCGTCGTTATATAGTTTGCCAGCCTCTTCCCAGTGCAACACTGCTGTTTGCATTTCCCCTTGTTCTAAAGCAATAACCGCTGCAATATCATGAGCATTCGGATCGGTAGAATCAAGAGCAAGAGCGTTACTGATATACTCATTTGCTTTATCTAATTGAGAAATTGCAATAGAAATCCCTGCAAATTGTTTCCAATAATTCATATTTGGTTCGCCAGCAAGTTCTTCAAGGATTTGCCTTGATTGTTGAAGTTGTCCGCCATCTTGCAGTGCAATCGAAAACGCTACTCTCAAATCGGTAGACTCGGGATTTATCTTAAAAGCGCGGAGTAAGAAAGGCATCGCCTTTTCAGAACCTGCTGTTTTAAACAAATACAATGCATACTCAGTGAGTTCCGACTTTCCAGCTATAAGCGTTGGAATGTGTTTAAACAATGGATCTGGCCAATCCTCAAAAGGTGGACCTGCTTTTGCTAAAGCAACTTCATATGTATCAATATTACCAAGTTGCCTGTAACAGCTTGCTGCAAGTTGATATATCCACGGTGGAGCTTTATCGAATGCTATCACTTGCTCCATAAATACAACAGCTTCGTCATACTTCCCACCATCCATCAACGCTTGGCAGAGTACATAGCGTGTCCCAATTCGGTCTGGTTGCAATTCAAATGCTTTTCGTGCTGCCTGCTCAGCAAGAGTGGTTTCACCTCGATTCAAATGCCACTCTGCTAAAAGTCGCCAACCAGTGTCATATTTAGGCATGAGTTCAAGTGCTAGCGTTAGGGTAGCAACGGCTTCCTCTTGTTTATTTGCTCGCCAAAGGGCAGTAGCCATAACATATGTAGCTTGCGGCATCGCTGGATTAATAGAAATCGCCTGCCCAAGTGCGTCGGCGGCGAGGGCGTAGTACCCATTAGCAAAGAGCGCCGAACCGTGCCTCATCCAGAGTTTCGGGTTCTGCATGTCTCCTTGTAGGTCTGTCACTGTCTTGTGAAATAAATTGGCGATATTTGGGTCAACTGCAGCATTCTTATCTGGAAGCGGAATATCAAGGGTTTTAGGCGATGATACGGTAACCGATCCTGCTTCATTACCACCACCACAACCTGTTAATAACGAAGAAATAACCATAACTAATACTGATAATCGCATATTCATAGTGCAAATCTTACACGAAGTATGCGCAGTCTGACCCCATTCATTACACGTCAAATTCGTCGATAATTTGCCCAAATTAACACATTGGGACATTTCAATATTTTTATTGAAAAAATTAAAGTATTTCACTTGACACCAATGCCATTATGACGCATATTGCATACATGGTGGTTTGGGGTCTACACGGGCCCCACCGCCAACTCAGGGTTTTCACTTGAAAAATTACCTGAGGCGAGGAGAGAGAAGAGACCTCACCCTCGTAATATGTAGCTCTTTCTCAGGATGTTTGGCGTTTAACGCCAAACCCCCTTACTAACGGTTGGTATGTGCCGTAAAGTCGTACCGATGCTAGGAATGTGTCGACACACAGAACTAGTGGGAGGAAATTACTAATTGTGTTTGATTTGTCGAGATCAAACAGAGAAGAGAATAGAGGATTTTATTATGAATAAGCGATTTATGCTTACAGCAGCTGGTGCAGCTGCAACAGGAATTGTTGGTTCAGCAACAGCTGAATTGGTAAACTTCACTCACGATTTAGATCGATGGGCTGGAGAGCACGCATGGCAAGTTTATGACGCAGATATGAATGTAGTTGCTTCGATGTATATTTCAGCGAGCCAACTATGGTACGCAGGTGCGTCAGTAACAGCTTCAACATACTACTCCGCAACGTCAAGTCACTGGGGCACAATAAGCGGTACTATGGATTTGGCTGCAGGCGACTACAATGTTCAAATGCAAGACGCATACTCAGATGGTTGGGCATGGGGAAGCTTCGTTGGTAGCCTAGCTATCGGCTCAGGTAGTGCAACATTCGCATCAGGCGCTAGTGCTTCGTTCAGCTTTACTGTTGTTCCAGCTCCAGGCGCTCTTGCGCTTCTAGGCCTTGCTGGTATTGCAGGTACACGTCGTCGTAAATAATTTTACGATTGCTGTGCGACTTTAATTAGTCAACACGAACAGGTCATCCTTAGGGATGACCTGTTTTTTTGTGATTTCTACGTACGCGAGTTAGATGTAGTCGGAGACTACATCTAACAGTGGACCGAGATGTTTTTCGTAATTTTTCCAGCGACCGCTTGAAGTGTTGTACATCTTCTTATTCACTTGATCATAACTGATCGTCTTCGCGACTCGTTTTGATTTGTGGAACTCCATGCAGTCCTCCTTCCACTCCAAATCGAGGAACTTGATAAGCCGTTCTGTCTCCCGGCGTTGGTCAGCTACAAGTTTTTCGTAATACAGCTCTATAACAGGAATGGACATAACCTCCATCCACATATCCGCCATCTTCTTTCGTTCAATCCAGACCATTCCGAGGTGCTCAAGTTTATTTGTATAATTATGCCCCGATACAAGTAGGTTTGTCGTATAGCAAGAGACAGCGTTATCAAGTGGATTTCGATGCAACATAATCGCTCGCGAACTTGGAAGAACCTTCGACAAGAATCCGGCATTGAGAGTCAAATTAATCGCCTTATTTGACGCAATCTTTTCCCCATTTCGAGAATACTCTACCGCTTCTAAATACATCTTTGAAAGTTTCGCAGCATCATCCTCTCTCATATCAATCATATTATTGGGCCAAGCGTGGAAAGAATCCGTTAGCAGCGGCAAATCTAACTGCATTGGTAAGCTAATTGACATCTCGCCGCAATTTTCAACATCTGGGTGCATACTTAAAATTTGCTCAAGCAAACTTGTCCCACTTCGAGGATTGCCCACGATAAAAAGGGGCTCCACTTCGGTCCTTGGCCCCTCTACAAGTGCCTCAAAAATGCCGTCAGACATAAACTCTCGCATTTCAATAAATTGATTAATATATTCCTCAATATCAAATGAGATGGTGCTCAATGCATGCGCTTTTTCAGCAGATTCCCATGCCTTGTCGTATTCACCGAGTTTGTCATAAGCCTTTGTGAGCATAAACATTGTGGTAATGTGCTCAAATTCTCCTAAGTCAAAAAGTTGATTTTCATAACTTTTAATCAAATCAACAGCACTTCCGAAGTCCTTTTTGGCAATCAGAACACGAGAACGAAGAATTAAATTCTGTACTTGACCAAGAACATTCTGGGGAAGTTTTACCAACTCTTTCTCTGCAAGTTCTGACTTATTGTTTCGTTCGTAGATATCAGCATTTGTTAGAACTTCTTTGTTTTTATTTCCTGTCAACGCATGTAATCGAGAATTATAAAAAATTGCTTTTTCCATTTCCCCAGCACCATTCCACGATGCAGATAGGGCACTGAGCAACTGTTTCTGGTCCGGATCTTCAATGTTGAGCTTTTCAAGAATTATTATCGCAGAATTATAGTCCCGTAATTCAGAAGCAATATGCGCGTTTAAAAAACGAATTTGTGGAGAATCAGGGTACTCCCGAAGTGCCTCATGTGCATTCCTTCGTGCAAACTGTTGCATTTTTTTTGATATTAATTTCTTGATTGAAGTTATTGCTTCTTCTTCAGTATAAAATTGAGCCATAGTCCAATTATAGTCGAAGAAATAGCCACCTTCTCTTCACTGAAACTACGAATTATTAGCCAGAAACCACACTATGAGCAACAACCAAGAAGCCGTTGATACTTCAGCCATCCAGATTAAGATCACCAAACTCGAAGAGCCAGATTATTGCCTTGAATTTGAGATGCCCACCGAACTTATTGTCGATATTTACGGACGGCTCAAAGAGGGTGGCTACGATTATAGCCAAGAGCAAATGAGCATACTTCTTTCGAAAATTTGCCTTGACGAGGGCTTGGATCGGCTTGAAAAGAACTCTATTTGGGGTCCAAAGTTAATGCCCGGCACGCAACCGGGAAAGTTCAGCGAGAATGCCCCATTTGTTTTCACAGCAATCGTGGACGCAGCACCAACTGAAGCGTTTGAAGAAATCGATTCTATTCCGATTCAACGCCGAAACTTAGAAGTCAGTGATGAACTGATTGAAACTGAACTTTTTGAACAACGACTATCATTTGGCTCACGCAAATCGTTTTCCGGCAAACTCGCCTACGGTGATGAGATTACTTGTAAAGCAACGCTCACTGTCGACGGCAACGATTCGCCAGAGTTTGCACTTGATAATTGCGTTATACGAGTTCCAAAAGATGGGCAACCACTTGCAATAAGCGCATTCAAGTGTGATAAAGGGGAACAACTTAGAGGCGTAAATGTGCCAGGAAACATTTCCATTTGTCTTTCCGAACAACAAGATACATCCGCAACATTAGTTCTAGATGTCTCGTCAGCAGAACGAATAACGCCTTGCTCAATCGAACACGTGCTTGAACAATATGGAACACCAAATGAAACCATTTTAAAAGCACAGATCAAACTCTCTTTACAACGAAACTTTGATAGAGAGAATGACAAGAATATGCGTAATCAACTGTTCAACTATCTTCTTGAAAATATTACTGTTCCAGTTTCGCAAAGAATTATCGAAGGTCGCTGGGAAGATATGTGCAAGGAAGAATTAGAAAAAAATCCTGAACAGTCTGAACTCAGCGAAGAAATAAAAAATGACCTTCGAACAAACGCAGAAGCCAGTGTAAAGCGTAGAGTGGTTACTGAATGTTTCAAAGAACAATTAAAGATCATTCTCTCTGAAGAAGATGTGCAGGAACAAATCTGCGATATTGCAGAAAGCCGAAGGGTTCGTCCAGAAGAAGTACACGAAGAATTTGTTTCAGGTGACAAGATGCACATCCTTGCAAATATGGTAGTGGATAAGAAAATCTTCAATCGCCTTAAAGACAAAATGGTGTTTACGGACGCAAGTTGAGTTTGGTAGTATTCACCTATGGACTATTTAACTGAAGCAGAACATGCAAAACTCACCAAAGAACTTGAAAACCTTATCGCAGAGCGACCGGTGATTTCAACGAGAATTGGCACAGCCCGCGAACTTGGCGATTTGAAAGAGAACGCCGATTACCACGCAGCAAAAGATGACCAAGCGCACAACGAGCGGAAAATCAAGGACTTAGAAAAGCGACTCGCTGATGTAACTGTTGCAGATACCGAGCATGTTCCAGATGGCGTAGTATTTTTAGGGAGCGTTGTGCGATTGAAAAATCTCTCCAACAACAAAGAGGATCTCTACAAGTTGGTTGGCGAAACCACTGGACGTTTCGATTTGGATTTCCTTGAAGTAACACCCAACTCTCCTCTTGGTGAGGCGCTGTTCAAGTCTCGTGTTGGTGAAACCGTCGGTGTTATCTTGCCTGCAGGTCGTACACAATTTGAGATACTTGCGATTGAAGAATAATTAAAACAACCCCGCGGGTTGTTTTAACATTCCTCGCTAGTTTAGAGTTGCTATATATCCTCGTACAGTATTACATTACAAAGAGCGATACAGTTCTACAACACGTACATTGTGCCAGACATCGTGCCTGAGACAATGCGTGTAGCTTTTAAAAAAAAGACCCTCGCCTAGACTAGGCGAGGGTCTAAAGAGTTAACTTACAGTAGAAATTAATCAATAACGTTGATTTCGCCTTCCTGTCCAAAATTGCAATGAGGCACACAGAAATATGGAATGTTTGAAGACGCGTCGGTTGGAACAACCCATGTAAATACAGGATTGTTTACATTAAGAGGTGCGTCAAAATAGATTCCATCAGCAGTGCAATTGTCACCAGAAGTAACGGTATGGTTACCGCCATTTCTCGTCCAGATGATCGTGTCTCCACGGCGTACATCTAAAATACTCGGTGTGAATGTGGAACCATCTACTGAAACATTAAATGTTTCAGATGGACTGCAAGGTCCCCAAGCGCTAATCAACATCAGAAGGTCATCTACATCTACGGTGCCGCTGCCATCAATATCGGATGCGCAACCGTTGCATGGACCCCAAGCACTGATCAACATCAAAAGGTCGTCTACATTTGTGAAGCTGTCACCATTGAGATCAGTGTCACACGCAGGTGCAAGTCCTTCGTTATTCCAATATAAACCAATGGATTGGTGAACATCACCAGCTCCATCGTTCCATTGCACGTTCACAAGCGCCTCAAAGCCTTGACCCGCTTCGATAGAGAAACTACCTACGCGGTGGCCAAGTGCAGTACCAGCACCTATTGCGCCAATTGGATTATCAGGAACGATAAACCAAAGACCATCATTCATCACAACACCTGCAGCTCCATTAAATCCTGCGGTATCAAACCCTAAGGTCAATGCTGCACCAATCGCCGCGTCATCACTACCAATTGTGACGTATGAGTCGTATACAAGATCAATTCCTGCTAAACCATCAAGAGCTCGGTCATGTGCAACATCGTCGCCATACGATGATTGATGAAGTGCAACTGAGGATGCTGATCCATCAAACAATGCGTTTGACCAACTGTGCATTTCAAGTGCATTAGCATTACCAAAGACAGCCGTCATGATTGTGTTTGGATCTGTGCTTGGGAAGTACAAATCGTAAGTCACCATGGATTGACCATCGCTTCGTGACCATGTTCTAGTTTCATAATTTAAATGGTCCGCGCCAGCGCCACAAGTAATGTCCGCACAATTTGTGCCTTCGCCGAACCAACTACCAGCGCAATCTGCTTGAAGTGTTACCGAACAACTTTGATCAATACAGCAAGCTCCGGGGGAACAAGATACTGATGCACATGTTGTAGTGTCACCAGCGTAGGAACCGCCAGCATTTGAGCATTCACTTGCTGTGTAAACAGTACAAGAACCGCCAACGCAGCATGCACCTTCAGGATCTAGACAGTCAGCATCAGCACAGGCAACGTTGTCGCCTGCGTATGAACCGCTCCATGCGATACAGTTAGATTCAGGCAATTCAAAACACTGATTGCCAGAAATACAACAAGCACCTGTCGGTGCATTATTTGCACAGGAAAGGCAATTCGAAGAATTCGCGTACGAAGTAATAGCCGTTATTGAACTTGATGCAAATAAATTCGCACATTGAATTGAAGGGTACATCGTGTTATAGCTAGGATTCGTCACGTGACCTGCGCCCCAGTTGTGGCCAAGTTCGTGTGCGGAGAGGTCCGTTGTGCAACCAAAACTTCCGCAACAATCCGATTGAACCAAACTGTAAGCGGAGGGCGTGTAGCAAACAACGCCTAACCAAGCTATGCCGATCGTGGAACCAGTATTTTTACCCGTAAACATGTGTGCTACATCACGTGGAATTGAACCCTGGTTATTATTCCATTCATTACCAAATTCATCAAGCATGACCTCTGCATTTGAAGATGTATAAGGATCATTTGGACTTGATCGAACAATGATTGTTGTAATTAAGTGGCTTAACTGAACTTCATCTTCATACTGAACATTCACACTGTTGATCACTGATTCAATTCTTGCTTCTGTACCTGAACCCCAATCTTGATAATACTCATAATCTGTATCAACACCAAGCTGAGCAGTACAAATGATCTCTCCGCCCCTCTGAGCTGAATTTGTACTGTAATTTGCAAGCATGCCAAGCACATCATCAACGTGCATATGATCCTCTGCACCACAAACACCATCCGATGGAATAATGTCACGCGTGTAATACACTGCATACAGATCATCGCTCGCTCCATTTACTCGATCACCAATTGGTTCTAGCCAAACTTCTTCGCCGGTTCCTAATCGAATACGGGCATACAAACCATCTTCCAAAAGTGAGCCCGATGCGATCGAATCACTTAGTTCTGTAATTGAACCGCGAAGTGTTCTCACTGGTCCCGGCTCAACTTCATACAGTTCACCTTCATCATCTTGCATAAATAAAATGTAATCATCTGTACGAATTGATTTTGGCTCTAACGCAAGCGTGTACGTCATATTCCCAATGGGAATACGAACAGTAATTGGTTGTTCAGGAGTTGCATCGATTCGCAGCGTCGTATGCCAACTATTCTCCAGACGAAGAGCCGAGTTGATACTACGTTCCATTGGCTGACTTGCACCAGTGTCAAAATCAGCCATTGCTGGGATTGTTGTAACTGCAGCAATGAGGGCTGCTTGAAGATATATAGATCGAACGTTCATGAACAATACTCCTTAAGAGGTACTTCTTTCCCAATCGGTTTGGATGCCAACCCCTCCATTGGGGCTAATAATGCATTCGTATCACAGTGCCATCGGTTTCAATCAATGGTCACAAAAAAACCTTTAACCAGTCAAGAGTAACCCATAATCGGCATTGATACCACAATAATCTAGTGAAAAAGGCATAAAAACAATCATTCGTTAGGCTTCAGAGGCTCTTTCATGACTCATTAATTCACACTGGGCAATATAAAGTCGATCTCCCGAAAAAAATGGAATCAATTTACAAATTACATCCTAAAGCATCTTGAAAAACTGTAACTGAGATCATGGTTGATGCACCAATACAGACCTTGTAGTTGATCGATAAAGATGGTGTTTTTCATCAACATATACGATGAAAATTCATCTCTTTCCACCCCTTGACCATAGTGAGAACCATGATAGAATCCCATTCCCAATTGGGGCGGTAGCTCAATTGGTTAGAGTACCGGCCTGTCGAGCCGGATGTTGCGGGTTCGAGTCCCGTCCGCCTCGTTGATCCATTAACCCGCAGTTAGTTTATTTACACTCAGTCCAACTGTTGCCAATTGAAGCGTCAGCAACAATGGGAACATCGAGATCCAGTGCAGATTCCATGACTTCAACAAGGAACTTTTTAACTTTTTCTGCTTCGTCCTTGGGTGCCTCCACAACAAGTTCATCATGAATTTGCATCAACAAGCGAGCTCGCGGGAATCGTTCAACTAGACCCGCCTGCACATTGTTCATCGCAATCTTGATTAAATCTGCGGCGCTACCTTGGACCACACTGTTAATTGCAACACGTTCGCCCATCGATCGTTGTTGTGCATTTGATGAATCAATCGAACGAATAGCTCTTCTTCTACGCATAATCGTCTCAACATAGCCATGCTCCTTCGCTTGTGTCACACATTTATCGAGAAATGTTTGTATTCCACGAAATCTTGTTTTATAATCATCGATAATCGCCGCCGCCCGACTTGGGTCGCAATCAAGTTGCCTTGCAAGTCCCCATGACGTAATGCCATAGACAATTCCGAAGTTCACCGCCTTAGCAGCAGATCGCTGCTCGCTAGATACTTCTTCAATCTCTGTCCCGAACACTTCCGATGCAACCGCTATGTGAATATCTTGCCCATCGAGAAACGCTTGCTTCAAGGCCTCGTCACCAGAAAGATGCGCAAGCATTCGCAACTCGACCTGTGAATAATCTGCTGCGATAAAAGCATTTCCTTCTTCTGGAATAAACGCCCGTCTTATTTCACGACCAATTTCAGAGCGAATCGGAATATTTTGCAAGTTTGGGTCGCTGCTACTAAGTCGCCCAGTCGATGTTCCTGTTTGATTGAAAGAAGCGTGAATGCGACCCGTTTTCGGATTGATTGCTTCGCCCAACGAAACAAGATACGTATTGACCAATTTGGTTAGTTTTCGATATTCAAGAATCAGTGATGGCAATTGCGTTTCAATTTCTGGATCGCTCGCCAATTTTTCTAACACTTCTACATTTGTAGAGTGAAACGATTTGCCTTTTTTAATGGGTTTCAATCCAAGGCCTGGTGTTTCGTTAAACAATACTTCCGACAATTGCTTTGGCGAATCTGGATTAAACGAATACGGTGAAGCTTCACTAATTTCTTTTTCTAATTCTTCTATTCGAATTGCAATGTGTTGTCGTTGACGCTCTAATTCGTCTCGATCAACTTTCACCCCAGCAATTCGCATTGCAGCAAGAACCCGCACGAGCGGCATTTCTATTTGATCATATAAACTTCGTAAGTTTTTAAGTTCTAATTGTGGTTCAAAAACATTCCAAAGTTGAAACGTGATATCTACATCTTCTGCTGCATATGGACAAGCATCAACAATCGGAACATAATCAAAAGTAATCTGAGTTTTTCCCTTCCCTATCATTTCAGAAATCGGAATACACTCGTACCCCAGTGTGCCAAGTGCAACTGCATCCATCGAATACCCACTTCTAGAAGCATCAATCAACCAAGCAGCAATCAAAGTGTCGTGCAATGTGCCAAGTACTTCAATTCCAGCATTGTGCAACACAACTACATCGTATTTAACATTGTGACCAATTTTCTCAATAGAATCATCTTCAAGGATTGGTCGCAATGCTTCGATGACAACTGCTTGATCGAGATGATTTTCAGGACATTTAATTGGGATGTAGGCACCATCACCTTTTCCCAGCGAAATCGAAATACCACAAAGTTCTGCGGTCATAGGATTAAGCCCAGTCGTTTCGGTATCAACAGCAATAATTTTTGCTGTTTTGCAACGCTTCACCAATCCATCAAGTTGCTTTTTGGTATCGATAAGCACATAGCCAGCACTGTAGGCAGGATGATCTCGATCAGGACCCATGTCAAACAGCCCACCCGTAATTGTAGGTGTTGCCTTCTTTGGTTTCTTCTCTACAACTGGAGCTTCTTCCCCTCGTGCAATTCGCTTTACATCATCTGGAAAACGATTAAATCCCAAACCTCGGAATAAAGATTCTATTGCTTTGACATCCCACGCCGTTGGATCTGATTTAGTTTCGTGTAAATCAAAATCAAATTCGACATCTTCTTTTAACGTCACCAATTCGCGGCTTAGTTTAAGAATATCTCGACTCGCAAGTAAGTTCTCCTTGCGCTTTCCTTTGATTTGATCGATGTTTTCATACACACCAGTTATCGAGCCATATTCCATAATGAGTTTTGCAGCGGTTTTAGGACCGACACCTGGCACGCCTTGAATGTTGTCACTTGTGTCACCCATCATGGCAAGGATGTCTCCGACCATCGACGGTGGTATATCCATTCCCTGTGTCTTAAAAACATCGTCGGGAACAACTGTTTTTCCCTTATGTGCATCGAAAAGTTCGACTTTGTCATCTATGAGTTGCGTCAAATCTTTGTCACGAGAAATAATTCTCATGTGTAATTCTGGTTGCTCACGTCGCATACGCTTGACCATCGATGCAATCACATCATCAGCTTCAACAACCGGTTCGCCGTAGACAGGAATATTCAATGCTTCAAGCACATCAAGGCACTTGTCAACTTGCCCACCAAAATCATCTGGCGCTGCTTCCCGGTTTGCTTTGTATTGCGGGTCTAATTGCGATCGAAATGTTTCTTGATCACTTGCAACATCAATAACTACGGCAAGGTGTTCGGGTTTTTCTTCGCGTAGCAGCTTAAGGAGCATCGCTGTAAATCCATAAACCATGTTTGTAGGATCGCCAGTAACAGGGCTACTCATCGGTGTACGGATTGCGTAATACGCACGAAAAAACTGGGCATGCCCATCAATAATATAAAGCGATGACATCCTAATTAGCCTGCAAGTTCTCGAAGCACGACTTCGGTCGCTGCGTCAAGGGTGCACTCACGCCTAGCCATGACAGTTTTGGCAACATCTAAGAATTTTTCGATGCGAAACTTTCGAGCGCCGCTATCTGTATGCCACCCGAATCGTGGTGTCGGTGAAGGTGCAGGTTGTGTAGTTGCGATCATTGCACCAGTGCCAATTAATGTTCCTGTCATGATTCTCGTTTCAATTGCGAACTTCGCATGATCCCCGACAAAACATCCTACAAATTGTCTCTTAGTCCGATGGCGAATTCCTTCCAAATCAGTCACGATTACATCACCATAGGTATTGAGCAAGTTAGAGTTTGTAGTTCCTGCACCTAAATTAACCCACGAACCAATCACACTATCGCCAATATGTCCTTTGTGTGATTTATTCGTATTTCCTTGAATAATCGTGCCACCAACTTCGCCGCCAATTTTGCAATTCGGACCAATCGATGTGTTTGATTTGATATGCGCGCCATCAATAATAGTCGATCCTTTTCCAACCCAACACGGACCACAGAGCACTGCATTTGGTCGAAGCGTTACACCTGCTTCAATGCGGATCGCGCCAGTAGTTGCATCGAACACAACGCCCGGGAAAATGGTCACGGACGGATCCACGTCTACTCGATTTTTGCCTACAACTGAACCCATGTTTGGCTTTCCAAGTTCCGACCCTTTTTCAAGGTCATCTGCAAGCAACGTTGGAAGGTGATCTAGAATTTCCCATGGCTTTTTTATGACTGGATGATCCACAATTGTGGCGCTCTCTGTTGTATTCGTCAATCCCGTCCGCTTCGCTATCATCGCAGCTCGATTTGCATCATCACACGTAAAACCAGAAGGCAAGCAGCCCATTTTTTTTGTCAATCGCTCGAGTGTGGTCAACCCACCTGTTCGTTGTTCAAACGTTGCTCTCAGGTCACACAGAGGCGCTAAGCCCTTTGCACCATCATCTTGAATAATCCAATTGCTCATAAAAGGTATGTTACCTCCAAGTGGCTCTTCGACCTGTTGGAGTAGCAAAACGCCACATTCCTATTGTTGAAAGAAGGCTCCATCCCAGTGGTACGGCTAGTAAGCCCGTGTAGATCGCCGTTGCCAACATTTTTACTAGCCCTACAATTCCACCCGAGCCAGAGAGCGGGGGTGTCCAAGGCATCAAACTTCGCGTGATGAGGATGAACACTTCAACGGCATCAGAAACAACAACACATCCTGCAGTAAGAATAACAACAGTAAATACTTTTCTACGAAAAACAACATTTCGTAATTTTACAATTAGAATTGCTGAGACAAAAAAACCAAGTGTACTTGGTCCAATCAGATGAACACCTTGAGAAAGTTCGCCATGACCTGGCGATAAGTCCACGAGTAACCCAAGTAGAAGTGCCGCGACATAAGCCATCATGCTCGGTGCAAACAACGCAACGAACACAACAAGACATGGCATAGCAAGTGGAGTAATTGAGCCCATAGAGCGAAGCGTAAAAACTCCACCAAAACTAGAATCAAATGCAAGGCAGAAAATCGCTGCGAAAAATAAAATGAGTAATCTCATTCGACAGACTCCGATGAGCCGAGTACTACAAGACGCACAAGATCCCTCGCTTGCCGCCTGGGAACAATCAAAACCGAATGACGGAGTGGTGCTGCATCCATTGGTGCAGTTTCAATGACAACACCGAGCACGAGACCAAGCCCAACTTCTGGCCACGATGTATCGTCAAGCACTACCAAGTCTCCAATTACAACACCACTATCTGCTGGCACCTCAGCATACAAACCACCCACTCCATCACTTCGAACAAGTGCTTCTGCTCGCAGAGGAGGGCCGTGCTCTTTGCCCGGATGTGCAGGAACAATTGCCGCTCGAATAAGCCCAACATCTTTGTGCGTGGATGGTCGAACTTCAATTCGTGTCATCCCAACTCGAATAACCCTGCCAATAATATCCCGCCCAACAATCGCAATGTCCCCTTCCTCTATTCGGTCAATATATTCTGAAGAAAGTTTGAGTTCCACAATCGATGCTGGATCACTTGGTCGTACACCGATAACATCGATTGACAATGTCACTGGTGGATTAGGATTTCGCAAAGCAGAATCTGGCAACAATTGCAACTCTCGCAGTTGATCAGCCAACTCAGTGGATCGTAACATTTGCGCGTGATAAAGTTGCCTGTAGTGATCCCGCTCACTTACAGCTAGATCTGTGCGATTTTCTGTGTCCGAAGGTAAATCTGCCGGCTCTGCTGCTGGACGAATCCAACCTGTCATCATCATGCCTATATGAGATATAGGCGTGACAGGAATTCGGATGAGATCTGACAAATCGCGTGTCCATCCGAGCCAATTTGCTGGAAACATTGCAAGAACGATGACAATTCCAATCATGATTGGAAATGCGTTTGGTTTTTTTCGAGATGAAAGGAAGTTGCTCACAGCGGTGTGCTTCTTCGACGAATATTAATCGTCCATATCCGATTCTAAAGTTGCTTTCCAGAGTTCAAGATTATCAAGATAAATGCTCGTGCCCCTTGCAACGCATGTGAGAGGGTCCTCAGCAATTCGTACATCAAGGCCTGTTGCTTCGGAAATTACTACATCAATGCCGCGAAGAAGTGCACCTCCTCCTGCGAGGGTGATTCCATTGTCAACAAGATCTGCTGCGAGTTCTGGCTCTGCACGCTCAAGTGTACGAGTTACAACATCAATAATTGCTTGAATTGGTTCGCTCAAAGATTCTCGGATTTCTTCACTTGTGACTGTTGTTTTCCGCGGTAAACCATTTACGTTATCTCGTCCGCGAACATCGATTGTTGTTTCTTGTTCCATTGGGGAAGCCGAACCAACTTCAATTTTAATTCGTTCTGCAGTTTGTTCACCAACTGTAAGATTATAATTTTTCTTCATGTAGTGGATGATTGCTTCATCAAGATCATCCCCTGCAACCCGAACAGATTCACAAGTTGCAATATCGCCTAAAGACATAATTGCAACCTCAGTTGTACCACCACCAATATCTACAACCATCGATGCAGTTGGTTCCACAATTGGCATTCCAGCACCGATGCCTGCAGCCATAGGTTCTTCAACTAGATAGACACGCCTTGCACCCGCTCGCTCTGCAGAATCGAGAACGGCACGTTTTTCAACAGCGGTAATACCAGATGGAACTGCAATCACAACACGAGGACCGATCACACGCCCCTTGCCACTCACCTTGCGGATAAAGTAGCTCAACATCGCTTCAGTAATTTCAAAGTCACTTATCACGCCATCTTTTAGTGGACGGATTGCGGTAATTGAGCCAGGCGTTTTACCAAGCATTTCCTTCGCACTCACACCAACAGCGTTGCCATTATTCAGCACTCTATTCGTGCCTCGCTTTACTGCAACGACGGAAGGCTCATCTAATACGATCCCCTCACCACGGACGCACACAAGCGTATTGCATGTCCCAAGGTCGATTCCCATATCAACACTAAACCAACTAAGTAACTTATCAAACACCTTCAATGCTCCTCATCAACGTCCATCAAATACCATGAGATTACATAAACCTCATGTGTCGAATCATACGCCAATTTCTAATCGTCGGGAGCGGCAAAGACTCTTTATTGTTCATCAACAAGAGCGATTGGACCACCGTCACTTTGATCCGTAGCCGAATGATCCGTATTGGTGAAGTACATTGCTCCGCATGCAATCCCAAGGAGGATCATCGCTACAAGTAGAAGCCCAGTAAAGACATCGGGCATTGCCGTTCGAGCTAAAACTGCTGAATCTGAGGCTGCCATCGATTAATTCCGCCCTTTTGTTGCAAAGGCTTTAGCGCCAGGGGCAACTAAGCCCCGATCTGTACTTTCAAGAGAAATTCGACCAATAGAACGATTAATGTCAACTTCTGCAATTTGAAGGCGACCAAAGAAAGAACTTCCATCACCAATAGCCATGACCCAGCCCTCTTTGACGCCGTCGCGAGAGCCAACATTTATCTCTGCGAGGACTTCGTTGTCATTTCTTGAAACAGCAAGTACAGTCGCAGTCAATGTTCGATCTGGGGCAATACCACTCGTGGCAACGGTAATTGTTTCAAGTTCACCAAAGCGAGCGATATACGCATCCACTAATTCTTGAATAGATGAAAGTTCTATTTCAAAACGTCGGCGATCCTCTTGAGCTTTTCGCTTTGCTGCTTCAGCAACTTCAAAGTCTTGCCGAGATTCTTCCAACTTGTCTTCAATCTCTTGTAATGAGCGAACAACTTGAAGAACACGATTTCTCAATTCATAATTTTCATCAACAAAGCGTTCTTTAATTCTGCTGTTCACGTCAGTAGCTGAAGTCAACGATTGCATGTTCGCATCCCGTTGTGCTAGCGAAGCTTGAAGTTGACCGCGGTCAGCATGCAATGTGTCAAGTGATGTTTTTGTGCTTGCTAGTTCAGTTGTGATACTTGCAATTGTTGCTGAACGTGTGTCCAGTTCTTTTTGCAGAATTGCACGTTCGGAAACGAGCGCTTTTTCTGCGTCACCAGCACGAGTTGCTGTAACAAAGAGTTCGGCTTCCGCATTCTCCCATCTAACTTTGTACGTGTCTTCATTGACGACGAACGTTGCGACAAGCGGTACGATTGCCACTGCTAAGAGCGTGACGAGAACGATAAAGATTTTTGTCAGAATATGCACAAGAAAACCTCTTTAATAAACTAAATTACTCAGCGCTCGTCGGTTGACAAACTGATGCCAAGCCTTTGATACGCCGAGCCCCACCATGGGGGCAGAAATGAGTGCTCATTTGTACCCACAAGGGGCTTCGGTGTCAATGCACTTCGGCAACTGAATCTGCGTTATCGATACGGAGAATGGCCCCTGCTGCTGCTATCTGGACCAGAGGGTCTCGATCCTTCAAAAGAAGGGCGAGCGGGCCTAGATTGAGTTGGTTCCCTTGCGTCCCAAGAGCAACAGCACACTGGGCTCTGAGGTGCGGTTCTTGGCTCGAGGTGTACCCCAATACCAATTCGGTGGGCATTCGAGCAGGCGCGATTTCCGCAACTGCAGTTGCTGCAACTAATTGCACTTCGTCTGGTTGTCTACTGGTCATGTCTGAAGCGAGACTTTCTAATGTAGGAAGAACTGTCATGTCACGCAAACGTCCGAGTATTTGACAAGCAAGTGCAGTGACTTCTGCTTCTGATGCAGAGCTAAATACCGCTGCGCGAATCACTTGAAGTTCACTTTTTTCGCCAAGGAGTACAAGTGCTTCAGAAAGTTGTAAGTTAATTAGCCTTCTGCGAATTGGAAGAATGCCATCCATTTCATCGTGCGAAGCAGCATGTAACATTGCAATCGCTGATGGATTTTCCATCAGACCAAGCACGAGTGCAGCATTACCTCGAAGTTCAGGGTCATCACTGTTTAGCATTTCTACAAGAGGATTCAAATTCACTTCTGCCCCGCAACGATATAACGAATACAGCGCCGCTGCCTGTACAGATTCTGATCGATCAAGCATAAGTGGTTCTAACAACAATGCATCATCGCAAAGTTTTGACTCTCCAATCAACATTGCAGAAACAAAACGAACACCGCGATTCTCATCGCCAAGACCAATTCGAACTGCAGTGGAAAGTTCTTCCCTTGGAGCGTACTTCATTGACTCAATCGCATTTGCTCTCATAAACGGGCTGTTTGATTCCAATGCCTCCGAAAGAATATTCATTGCACGTGCACGCACCGTTTCTCCGTGTACCGCCATTGGTCCCTGAGGTCTAGTTGAGGGCAACCCCGCATCATTCAAACTTCTAACAGAATTTTGCTTGGTACTCCACGGCTCATCGCTCGCCCGCGTTATGGGATCGGGGCCACAGCAGTTGAGCGCCAATAGCATTCCGATTGCCAATCTATGCATGTTTTTATGTGTATTCATGAGTATTCCCAGTAATAAAAGTAAAACCAACAAGCAGGATACCGCCAAACAAGGATAGCCATGCGATCGAATCGCCTAGATAAAGGCTCAATGGACGGTCCCAGCCAATGACAGGTGCGACAAGAAGAGTGGCAGCAACTTGAAGCGCTGGCTTGCCATCGCTCAAAGCAACGAACTGCACAATGCCCCTCGAGTTAATCAAACAACTCTGCCCAGTATTGGCAACCCGAACCATCGGTGTCCTATTTTCAATACATCGCATTCTTGCTTCTCTCACGTGCTGCAGTCTCGCACTATTCATGTTTCCAAACCAACCATCATTGCTAATGTTAATCAATACGTCCGCTTGCCTCTCATTGTTCTTCCAAACTAAACGCCGCACAACAGACGGCACTGTGTCTTCAAAACAAATTGGCGTAGCGATTCTAACAGTATCAACCACCAAATTACTTTGATAGTCGCCAGCGTCCAATGAAAAAAGCATCGCAGCGCCAACTGAATCTCGAACATACCTTTCTAACGCTGGCCAGAGACTCACATATGGAATCCGTTCGCCAAAGGGCGTAAGAAAAGATTTGTCATACCGCGCTGTATTTCCATCGGGTTGTACAAGTACTGCAGAGTTATATTCTTTATCTGAGGTTACTCGAATCCACTCTGTATTTTCATCTTCAATTTGCACACTAAGCCACGTGTGCGATCCAACAAGCAATGGGATGTCTAATTCACGGGCAAGATCCCGAATGTGAGAAGGAAAACCCCACATTGATTCAGTACTTGCAGTGTAGGGCGAAAAATCTTTTCCTAAAACTTCAAAACCTGAACCGGGTAACATGGTCTCTGGCCAAATTATGAGTTTAGGCGTTTGATCAAGTTTTGTTTTCTCCCCTGCTGCTTTGCGTGTCAATGCAACGGCATCTGCAACATCAGAGATTTGTTGCTCTTTGGACCACATGATTTTGTTCGACTGCGGAACATTCGTTTGCACTAATGCCATCGGAAAACGAATTGGTATTGGACCTTTTTGAACGTATCCACCATACAGCGATGTAGCGAGAATCGTTCCACCAACGATATAAAGTGTTCTTTTTTGCAAATGACGAAGATTTGCAAAACCCGCGCTCCAAGAGACAACCGCAAAACTCACGAGCCAAACACTACCGATTGCAGCGATTTGAGCTTGCACCGTATCAACAATGCCTGTTCCTGCGAGAAACCAAGGATAGCCATCAAAAATCACAATACCCCTGAGGCACTCAAGCCCAACCCAAAGAATAGGAGCAGAGAGTACAACTGAAATCCCAGAAAAACGCGGTGTTTTTACAACCCTTCGGAGCAGCATCACAAAAAGTGGTGGCCAGATTGACATATACAAACCAAGACCAACCCAACCTCCAACAGAAACGTTGAAGACCCAATGTTCAAGCCAAAACCAAAGAGGAATTTGAAAAGCAAAGACAATCCATTTATCCCTGTTGTGTTGCCCGTTACATGCGATGTAAACCAAACTTGCGATCGATACGATCGTTGCAAATGAAAAACCAAACGGTGCTGTTGAAAATAAAGTCCCCAGTGCCGAAAAGAACGCAAGTCCCACAAGCGTATAAAACTTCATGTGTTACTTTCCAGCGTAGTCAATGATGCTAGATATTTCGCTGCGTAAATCTTTTCTAGCAACAACACAGTCGATAAATCCACATGATTGCAAAAACTCTGATCGTTGGAATCCCTCGGGCAATGCTTGTTTGATTGTTTGTTCAATCACTCGTGGACCTGCGAAACCAATCAACGCGTTTGGTTCTGCAAGAATGACATCTCCAAGCATCGCAAAACTTGCAGTCACGCCGCCAGTTGTTGGATCGGTAAGAACGCTAATAAAAAGACCACCCATATCATCGAACCGCGCAAGAGCAGCTGAAGTTTTTGCCATTTGCATGAGGGACAAACCAGATTCCATCATGCGAGCGCCGCCAGATGCTGCAACGATAATGAGGGGTAAATCTTGGTCTGCGGAAGCCTCAATGATGCGTCGAATTTTTTCGCCAACTACGCTGCCCATAGATCCGCCAAGAAACGTAAAGTCCATCGCGCCAATCATCACTTTTCGACCTTTGATAAACGCTTGGCCAGTTTGCATTGCATCGTTGAAGCCAGTTTTTTTCTGAGCAGCAGCGATTCTATCGGGATACTTTTTTAAATCCACAAACTGCAGCGGGTCAGCAGGTGCGAGATTTTCGTCGTGGGGCTCAAATGTACCAGCATCGACAAGTTGTTCGATTCTCTGTGAACCGCTCAAGCGAAAATGATACTGACATTCGGGGCAAACCCATAGATTATTTTCTACTGAGCGCCGAAAGAGAATCGCCGAACACGATGCACACCGCATCCAAAGACCTTCAGGAATGCCTCGCTTTTTTGCTGGCGAGGATGCCTCGTCTGCCCATTGGGTTGTTTGTTGTTGTTTTGTCACAGAATTCTTGTCCATGCCAGTACACCGTATCGGTCATGCGGTGCGTAAACCCTCAATTGCGGCAGCATAATCGTCTGTGCCAAAGATTGCTGAAGCGGCGACGAGTACATCACATCCTGCGTCTTTTGCAGCAACCACTGTTGAAGGTGCAATGCCGCCATCCATTTGCAAACGTTGCGAGGGTCGAAGTCGTTCTGAGACAACCCTGACTTTTTCCAAAACTTCTGGAATAAATGCTTGCCCAGAAAAGCCGGGGTTTACACTCATAACCAAAATAAGATCAAATGCCTCAATGTATGGGAGAATTGCTTCAACGTCAGTCGGTGGATTGATTGCCAAACCAGCATCCATACCAGCATCGTGAATAGCATTTGCCATTGCGATTGGATCGTCGTTGGATTCAATATGACCAGTAAAAAGATTTGCGCCTGCATTTGCAAAACTTTCAATAAACGCCATCGGGTTTTCAACCATCAAATGAGCATCAAGATAGGTAGTGGGTAGTGCTTTTCGAAGTGATGCACAGAGTGCGCCGCCCATTGTTAAATTCGGTACAAAATGTCCATCCATCACGTCAAGGTGAAGAAGATCCGCACCACTGTCAATGACAACTTTGCATTCGTTACCAAGATTTGCAAAGTCAGCCGACAGTATTGAAGGCGCAACAAGCGGTAGCGTTGTTGGAGATGTGATTAGACTCATTGCTGCCGATACACAACTCATTGTGCGACGCCAGCGTGCCGCCGATATCCATCGAGGCCACGCTTGTATACATCCTTTTTCTTTTCATTCGCAGAAAAATATGCGAGGCGTTGATATTCGATTGCATCTTCAAGATCGCCATTATGAAATTTAATCTTTGCAAGAGCTGCGAGATACTTTGGATCATTCTTTTGTTTGGCGTGTTTAAGTGCAGCCTCTGCTGCTTGAATTGCAACTGGCATTCTGCGTTGAGCTGGTTGAAGTTCTGGATCTATAATTGCATCTGCAAGCCACAAGAGAAGTTCTGGGTCTTCTTCGCCGCGAGTTTTGATGATATGTATCGCAAATTCATAGGCAGCATTTGTGTCTCGCTTTTTGAGTAGCAACATTTCAAACTGCTCAATATATAACTCAGCAAAAATCATCTTATCTACTGCAAGCACTTCACTGTATAGCCTTTTTGCTGCTTCCCAACTTTGCCCTTTAGCGTTTCTTCTTGCCGTTGCAATAGTTGAAGCCGCGGCTGCTTGTTTTTCTTTGTTGTATCTTCCAGACATTACTTGATCAAGCGTTAATTCGAATTCAGGGGAGAGAGGGTGTCCAATAAACTGGATCGTTTTTGAACGATCAACAATAAATGCAGTTGGGATTCCCTTTTGTCCAGCGGCTTTCATCCATTTCTGGCTTGTCTTTCCACGATTGTCGATCGCAATGATGTAATCCATCTTGGATCCCATTCGTTCAACAAAAGGCTCGACGACTTCTGCGTCTTCATCAGTTACACCAATGATCGAAAGACCAACTGCGGCATATTTTTCTTGTAAGTCTGTTAAATGCGGAATGGATTTTCGGCATGGTGGGCACCATGTTGCCCAAAACTCGATGACGTAGACTTCTGCTTCCGCTTGATTAAATTCACTCTTGACCCAGTGTGCAATGTCCATAACAGGAGCAGCCGACCCAACTGCAAGTTTTGATCGCTGAGCGTTCGCAATTGCTGGAATGCTAAAAAGTACAATACATGTAAAAATAATTTTAGATAAACGCATGGATTCTCCTTTGGCTACTGCCTATTGGTGCTCATCATAGAGCATTATCAAGCATTTCAACACTCTTAAATGCTTTTCCTTCGAGCATTTGTAGGCTCGCCCCGCCTCCTGTGGAAATATGGGTTATTTGGGATTCTAAATTAAAAGCGGCTATTGCTGCAGCAGAGTCACCCCCACCAACGATAGAAACCGCACCATTTGTTGTTGCTGTTGCGATTGCGTCTGCTATTTGGTGTGTTCCAGCATCAAAGGGTGTAGTCTCAAAAACCCCCATAGGTCCATTCCAAACTATCGTTTTTGCTTCTGACAATACACGTGTGTAATTTGCTTGCGTTTCGGGTCCGATGTCTAACCCCATCCATCCTTCTGGAATTGGGCTAGTGACAACTTTAACTGGAGTTCCGTGTGCAATTTCTTGTGCGCAAATGTGATCTTGTGGTAAAAATAGATTAGTAGGACTTGCTGCGGCGGCTTCAATCATTTTTTTTGCGTCATCAATTCGATCATGTTCAACTAAACTTTTACCAACTCCTACGCCACTTGCAACGAGAAATGTGTAGGCCATTGCTCCTCCAATGAGAATCGTGTCTACTTTGCCAAATAAGTGATTGATCGCATTCATTTTGTCAGAAACTTTTACTCCACCGAGGACTGCTACAAATGGTTTTTCAGCATGTTGAATTGCATCATCTAGATATTGCAATTCACTTGCAAGAAGTAAACCAGCCACACGGGGTTTCCCCTGCATCGATGCAGGAACGCCAACCATCGAAGCGTGATTTCGGTGCGCTGTACCAAAGGCATCATTGCAATAAATGTCTCCGAGAGATGCGAGTTTTTCTGATAGTTTTTTTGAGCCAGATTTTTCTCCAACATCAAATCTTAAATTTTCTAACAAAACAATGTCAGCGTCTGGATCATCTGCACCAAAATGCACCGAACGACCAAGGAGTTCACAGAGGCGTTTGGCAACTGGCTTCAAACTGAGCTGCGGTTCTGCCCCCTCCCCTTTTGGGCG
>JABABS010000051.1 GCA_014238125.1 Phycisphaerales bacterium | reverse complement strand
GTAGGTATTTCAGGGTCATTTTGCCTTTTCTACTGTGTAGTAGTCTCAACAGAGTATTTTTCGGCATCTCAAAGCTGCAATCTAAAGGTATGCCCTTGAATCTGCCACCAATTTGAGTAAATAATGCAAAATTATTCCGTCTGTGCGGGATGAGATCGAACTTCTGTCAAAATGGGCAAAGTATAGGATTTATCAATAGGCTGTTCCTAGAGTGGTAGTATGCTCACCATGATCAACCTCCTACTAGCAACAGCAACAGACGTCGCTTCAACGAACCCAATCGCTCAATGGATGGACTCCCTTGCTTCCCCGTGGATGAAACAGGAGTTTATAGGTCTTGACTATTGGAGGTGGGGCGCACTTTTACTGACAATCGTTATTGGTTTTGTCATAGATTTCATCGTCAGGATGACACTTCGTAGTGTTCTTAGAGCGATCATCCATGAGGATCACCCCGACGAAGAACTCAAACGCATTATTCGTCAAGTACCACGCCCAGCAGGCGTTGCTGCCGGTGGCGCAGTCTGGTTGCTTCTTCTGCCTGCAGTCGGTTTACCGGAGGTTGTAAACCATTTTATTCAACCAGCAGTGAATGTGTACATAACTCTTGCAGCAATTTGGTTTGGGTTCAGGGGAACAGATTTAATCTCTTGGGTCGCTGGTCAAAAAGCACAACAATCAGAAAACAAACTTGACGACTTGCTCGTTCCTCTCCTACGAAAAACGCTCAAGGCAGTTGTTATCGTCTTTGGCATCGTCTACCTCGCAAGTTCAATGAAAATTCAACTTGCACCACTGATTGCAGGTCTTGGCGTGGGTACTTTAGCTTTCGCACTTGCGGCAAAACCAACCATCGAAAACTTCTTTGGATCCATTACCGTCATTTTAGATAAACCATTTTCAATTGGTGATTGGGTTGTTGTAGATGGAGTTGAGGGAACAGTATTATCTGTGGGGATGCGATCTACCCGAATCCGAACTTTTTACGATACTGTCGTGACAATTCCAAATGCTACTCTTGTCTCTACAAAGTGCAATAATTATTCGGACCGCAGATTCCGCCGTTGGAAACAACTCATCAGTATTGCTTACGATACTCCACCAGAAAAAATTTCAACATTTTGCGAAGGGATTCGTGAGTTATTGCGAATCCACCCATACACGCGTAAAGATTATTACCAAGTATGGTTAAACGAATTTGCAGGCTCGAGCCTAGATGTATTGGTGTATGTATTTTGGAAAACTCCCGATTGGCCAACTGAACTACGTGAACGCCACCGGTTCATGCTCGACATTATTAGACTAGCGGGTGAACTCGGCGTGGAGTTTGCGTTTCCAACTCGTACACTCTATATCCGTAAAGAAGACAATTGGCAGGAAGGCGCAGCATCGATTCCCGCAGTACGCCCAGTAGGCTGGGAAGAGAAAGCGGATGAAAAAGGTAGAAAACTTGTTGAATCATTTACTGAGGATGACGATTGGCGTTCTCATCTTCCACCACCATATACATTTACAGGCGCAAGGGATGGTGGTAGTGGTGGCGAGGGCGGCGAAGGTGGAGAAGGTTAATGCGTAATCATCGCAGGCTTCAAACAATGTTCTATAGCATCAACAAGATGGTGAATATCATCTGAAGTGTGAAATGCTCCGAAAGAAACTCTCACGGTTCCACCACATTTGTTTGTTCCCATCGTTTCATGTGCTAGGGGCGCACAATGTAAACCTGCTCGGCAATTGATTCCAGAAACTTCTTCAAGTCGTTTCGCAATCACTGCGGGTTGCTCTTCGAAGTTTAAAGAAAAAACTCCACAACGATGTTTATTCGATGGTGGACCTACAATTTTTACTCCCGAAACGTTGTGAAGTAATTCGATGAATAGTTTGCACAAATTCATCTCCTGTTCGTGGAGCGATTGTACTCCTTTTGACAAAATCCATTCAACACTCGCAGCAAGCCCCATGATTCCAATCATGTTGTGAGACCCAGATTCGTATTTGTCTGGAAGGTCGGTTGGTTGCTCGAGAAATTCACTTGCACTTCCCGTTCCACCAAATCGATGTGGTTCCAACACTTTTTCCATACCGTCTTGGATGATGAGACCACCGGTGCCTAATGGACCAAGCAACCCCTTGTGTCCCGGAAAAGCGAGTAGAGCGATATTCATTGCCTGTACGTCAATGTCGGTGTGCCCCATTGTTTGCGCCGCATCTACAAGGAGGGGAACATCTGAGCAAACTTGCCCAATTGCAGCAATATCTTGCACAGTTCCAGTGACATTTGAGCCGTGGGGAACGCAAACAAGCCTCGTTGTAGATGTGATGGCGCTTGCAATATCACTTGGGTTAACCAAGCCAGTTTTAGGGCATGCGTGAACAACGGAGTGGGTTACTCCATACATTCCAAGTGCATGAAGAGGACGCAGAACAGAGTTGTGATCCATCGCAGTCGTTACAACGTGTACTTGTTCGTTTCTAAAGTGTGCTGCAATCCCGTTGATTGCAAGGTTTAACGCATCTGTGCAATTCAAGGTGAAAATACAGTGCGATTCAGAGGTCGCGCTGACCAGTTTACATAGCGAAGATCTGCACCTATCGAGAACATCAGTTGCTTCGATTGCTCGGGCATACTCCCCACGACCGGGGCTTGCGCCACATTCTTTTTGATAGGCGACCATTGCATCAACAACACATTGTGGTTT
>JABABS010000058.1 GCA_014238125.1 Phycisphaerales bacterium | reverse complement strand
ATCATTAATGTGCGACACCCTTAACTCAGTACTGTTTCTACGCCCGACAAAGAAAGCTGCTGGCGATTCGCCATACTGCTGCGAACACTGCATGCTTGCGTGCCCCGACTTACGGACATCGGCAATCACAACAGGGTCACCCACAAGCATTGGGGTCTTATCGAATACGCGATATAACACCCCACCCCACCCGCCATTGTTTAGCCCAAACAGGTTGCCCGTTACATAGTAGTATCCATCATCAAAGCCAAGTCCTGGATAATCAACCCAATAAGTATCGCTGCCATTGGCAATAACTGACCACGTGCGGTACTTGTACCAAACACCATTTGGATCGCTGTCATCACTTACCGCAACTGTGATCCACGATTCGTCGTTGCCGTATTGTTCAAGAGCAAGCACAACAAAACGCTCAGCGTGTGGGTCATAAAAACACTTTGGATCAAACGTAAAGCCTCCTGCTCCAATATCTTCAAAGAAACCAGGATTGCCAGTTGAATCTAACAATGCCGAAAACTGTTCATTTCCTTGCTTGTCATAAAATGCAATTGCCATGTTGACAGTTACTACAACATGGTTTGGACCAACGGCGAGGCTTGGGTCGGGTGGATTCCATACAGTATTTGGAATAGCATCAAAGCCGCCCTCGTCGTGAATTTGAGTGTTGGTGTTTCCAATTCCAGCCCGAAGGGAGTTGGGTGGACCATTTTCATCAAAGTGGGGTTTTTTGTGCGGCGGTAAAAACTTCGCTGGTCTTGGATGAGGACCCTCAATGGCATCAGTGATTTGATGCATGTTGGCAAAATTGTTTGTGTTGATGATTGTTGGCGTCGAGGTCCAGAAGTCAGGCACGTTGTCTTGTGAAAGATCAATCGTAGGGACGTCTGTAGGTGTGACCCACGTCTTTTTATTTGGACGAGGTCCCTCAGGGCCCCGCGTGGCATGGGGGGCACAACTAACAACAAAGGCGAAACAAGCAATGAGTAGGGTTTTCATATAAGTAGAGTACTCCAATATCGAACATTCACCAAAAAAACCCGTAATTTGTTTGTCAACGTGGCGAGGAAGGGCTTAGTACGCGTTGGGATGTACGAAACCCCGCAAGATTGTTAGCCAAATAATCTTAACATCAAAACCGATTGACCAGTTTTCAAGATAATACAAGTCGTATTGCACGCGTTTTCGCATTTTGTGAACAGTGTCGGTTTCACCTCTCCAGCCCTTGATTTGTGCAAAGCCAGTAATGCCAGGTTTTACTTTGTGGCGGCGCATGTAGTGGCGAATTTTTGTTTTGTATTCTTCGTTGTGCTCAACAGCGTGTGGGCGGGGGCCTACGATAGACATGCGACCTTGCAGAACATTAATAAATTGAGGAAGTTCATCCAAACTTGTTCGGCGAAGGAATTTTCCAACCGCAGTAAAACGAGAATCGTTAGCACCTGCTTGGGTGACCACTCCAATGTCTTCGGTATGAACTTTCATAGATCTAAATTTATAGACAGTGATTCTCTTGCCGTCCCAGCCTAGCCGACTTTGTTTGAAAAAAACAGGTCCCCTTGAAGTCATTTTAATAGCAATAGCAATGGGCAACATTAAAAGAGGACCAATAGTAAGGAGGGTGGAAATTGATACTGCGTAATCTAATCCACCTTTAACGGCACGATTTAAACCAACCATCTTCGACGAAGACAAATTAAACATTGGCATGCCGTGAATTTCAGTTACCCTGTGTTGAGAAAGTTTTAGCCCGAAAGTGTCTGGCACAAACCTTACGGTTGCAGTTGTTTGCATCATTTGTTCTGCAATTATTTCGATATGTTTTTCAGCAGTTAGTGGCAGAGCAATCCAAACCTCTTGAATATTATTATTGCTTACAAAAGTTGGCAACTCGTTAAAATTGTTATGGATCGGAATTTCTGTATCAACTGTTTTATTGGTTCGTCGCCGATCAAAAATACCAATAATTTGGAAACTTGGCCAAGCAGCACCATATACCCTTGCTACGAGCGATCGACCCATTGGCCCACTGCCAACAATAACGACCCTCTTTTGATTAACACCACCCCTACGAAGAAACCCAAGAATGGAAACAAGAATAAATCTTGCAACTATGAGCCCCGCACAAGTGGTTGCTACCCAAACAACAACCCATTTACGAGAAAACGTACTTGACTCTTTTGCTGCCCACAAGGTAATCACAATAAGAACCGAAAGGAAAAGAACGCCATAAATAATCTGACGAACGAGATACCAAAAACGAACACCCCGAGAAAATACCGATGGTCCAAAAATTGCAAACACTGGAATCGATGCCAATCCAGTTGCCGCTATGAGAAAGAAATATTCCTTTGGAAGTGGCCAAGGTACGACACTAAAGCGAATAGCATAGGCGACTAATCCTGAAAGTATTACAACAATCGAATCAAGCAAAAGCGTTGGAATAACCAACGAGATGTTCGGTTTTGATGATGTGATTTTTTTCATGTTCAAGGCGCAAAGTCTCTACCCTAGTAGTGTTCGTTTCTAGAATTCTTTGACCTCCGTGTCCTAGGAACCCCCAATAGAAGTTTATCATAATTATTCAATAAAAAGGATAGTTGGATATCAACTTAGGTTATTGGTCGTTCATTGAAGCAATGATGTGCTCGTATTGCTCTAAAATCATCGTCCAGCGAAAAAACTCCAAAAACTTTTCGTTTCCGTCTTTGCTCATTTTGGCAAGTAAATCGTGATCATGTAGCAATTGGTCGATTCGTTTTTGACAATTTTTTTCATCACGAAAAAAAATGGCGTGGTCGCCCGCAACCCATCGATTAAATGGGTTGTCGTGTGCAAGAATTGCACAACCTGCGCCCATGGCCTCAACAAGTGTGGGGTTGGTTCCACCCACGGTGTGCCCATGCACATATAGAGAGCAATGAAACCGTAGAGACTCGACAGTCTCTTTTTCATATATTGCTCCAAGAAACACAACATGTTCGCCTGCTGCTTCATGTATTTTTGCGTGATAGCTGTTAGATTTTGGATTGAACGCGCCAACAATCACTAACTTTTGGCTTCGTACTTCTGAAGAAAACGCACGAACAATTTCAAGTATTGAGTTTTCAGGTTCAATTCTTGCAACGCACAACAAAAATTGCTTTGGTTCTAGTTCAAAGTTACGAATAAGATCTACATTTGCAGATTCGACTAAGTCTGCACCATACGGAATCATCGTGATTGAATTGATAGAACGCCGTGTTGCGAGATGCTTGGCAATTTCAGGATGATCAGCAATGAGGTGGTTACCAATAAGGCACCCCGCCCAATCATTGAGGTAAAACCATGTCCGAGCAAGGACCCCCCATTTTGATCGTTTCCATTCCATTCCATCCATGTTGATGATGTTTTTGATTCCCTTGAACCGAAACCAGAGGTTGAATAGGGCGGTGTTATAGCCAAGGGTAAGGACAACACCCTCTTCTTTTGCAGCATGTCGGATGCATTTCCAATCATATCGCATGGTTCCAAGGGCATCGGTTCGCGGTTCTGGCACTTTTACAAGCCGAATTCCATCCAAATCATCTTCATAAATCGCTCCAGATTCGGGGGATTGGCAATAGACGGTTACCGACCATCCTTGTTGCACCAAATACTCAGACAGTTTCTGTGCAAGGGTCTCAAACCCACCATGTGAGGCAGGGATTCCACGGGTGCCTAGGATTCTCAGTCTAAGTTCATTCATGCTTTGTTAGAATCATAGGGGCGTAGGCCATGTCAGTGTTTGTTTTTTCTTTTTTTTTTTCCAATATGGAATCAAAAAACTCGTTTAGTCTACTCCAAGCACCAGACCTAATATATAGGTTGGCTGTTTGATAAATAAACACAAACAAATTAGCAAACATTGCTAAAACAAAAATCAACAAAAGTATAAAACCACGACTACTTAGCAATCTATTTACAAGCGACACCCCTGTATTATAATGTTACAGTGTGGACACACCACCCTACACTTAGTCCACAAAACCATATTTAATTGGAAGTTCAATGGGCAAAAAGATTGCAATACTTCAATCAAACTATATTCCCTGGAAGGGGTATTTCGACCTCATTGCTTCGGTTGATGAGTTCATTTTATATGACGACATGCAGTACACAAGGCGGGATTGGAGAAACCGAAATAAAATCAAAACACCCAACGGCGCACAGTGGCTAACGGTTCCTGTTAAAACCAAGGGAAATTATCATCAAAAAATAAAAGATGTTGAAATTGAGCCTTCAAACTGGCGAGAACAGCATTGGAAGAATTTAGTTCAAAACTATCGAAAAGCCAATTGTTTTAACCGATGGGTTGCGGGCAGCCACGCTGCGTTTTTTCATGATGAAAAAAGTTGTCAAAGGCTACTTAATCACTTGCTAGAAGATCGTGATTCTCTTACTCAAATAGGCAAAGACGGAAACGAAAGATTTTTGGAATTTTTTCGCTGGGAGAGAGTTTTAGAGCGGTACAAGCACTTAATCGCCTCAATGAACGACCTATAACCCTTGTAAATGTACCCCTTTCCTATCATTGAATAATTCTGATAAACTTGCAAGTTAAGAACTCATGGACACTGGGGTAAAAGATATTTAGGAATGGATTCCACAGGGTTAGGCACACTAAGTATTGAATATGAAAAATACCACACCAACAAGGCCGGGCGCCTCGTTAGTAATCCCAACGCTTTTGCTAGATTCGATTGTTGTAATACTTTCTGGATTGGCTGCTTATTCCATTCGCTTTAGTGCCCCGCCCTGGACACTTCCCAAGGAATATATCGCCATCATACTTGCAACTGGTCTTCTTACGATTCCTGTGTTTGCGTTTTTTGGTCCATCGGTATTTTCTCGAGGTGTTCGTTTTTGGTATCTGGTTCGTCAGATTATTTATGGCGTTCTTTTGCTCTCAACACTTGTTGTCATTAGCTTGTGGGCAACAAAACATTCAAGTACGTTTTCTCGTATATGGATTGTTGCTTGGTTAGTAACCACCTGCATAGGACTTACTTTTGCACGATTTATTCTTGTTGCCACTCTTGGACTTCTTCGAAGGGGTGGTGTCAACCAAAAAAAACTCATTATTATTGGTAGTGGACCAATGGGACGATCGCTTGTGAGCAGAGTAAATGATGCAGCTTGGCCAAGTTTTCAAATTGTTGGAGTATTTGATCGTCGGGCAACCAATAAAACAGTAGATACTGAGATTCCGATCTATAACGATTTTGACATGCTGCCCGCATTTGTGAGCAAGTATAACATTCAAGAAGTTTGGATTGCCCTGCCACTAACCGCAGAAAAACACATCGAAACAATTGCAGAAGAAATGATGCAGACAACTGCAACTGTTAGGTTTGTGCCTGATACTTTCGGGCTAAAACTTTCTCAACACAGGGTTACAGAAATTCATGGCATGCCAATGTTTAATTTATCTTCATCGAAGATGGTTGGGTTGAATCGTGCTGTAAAAGCTGGGTTAGATTATGTCGTGTCAATATCAGCCTTAGTTACCATTGGCCCGTTTTTAATGCTGCCGATCGCATTGGCAATTAAATTAACTTCGAAAGGTCCCGTTTTCTTCAAACAAAAAAGGTTGGGGTGGGACGGCAAGGAAATCACTGTTTATAAATTTAGATCGATGAGGATTCACGCAGAAGAAGATGGCGTGATCACTCAAGCGAATGAGAATGACTCGCGGTTTACTCCTGTTGGAAAATTCTTGCGAAGGACAAGCCTTGACGAACTTCCTCAGTTTATTAATGTTTTGCAGGGGCGAATGTCAATCGTTGGTCCTCGGCCCCATGCAGTTGAACATAACGAAGAATATAAAAAGAAAATACGACACTACATGCGACGGCACAAGGTCAAGCCTGGAATTACTGGTTTTGCACAAATTAAGGGTTGGCGAGGTGAAACTGACACCGTACACAAGATGCGAAAGCGTGTGCAATACGACTTATACTATTTAGAAAATTGGTCGATCGGTTTTGATGTGAAAATTATTTGGCTGACTATTTTCAGGGGTTTTGTTCACCCCAATGCATATTAAATCGTTGGCTTTACAACAACACCTGTCACCGCGTTAACAATCGAAACCATTAGTTCGCATGCAACTTGTACGTCATTTGGCTCACTGTCCCTTGGCGTAAACT
>JABABS010000040.1 GCA_014238125.1 Phycisphaerales bacterium | reverse complement strand
TTGCCAACTCATGTCCCTATTTGGGTCACGTGATGGTTCGGTTGTTTCGTTGGCTGTATCGTTGCTTGTTTCGTTGTTAGTAGGATCAATAGGATTAACCCAACCTTCAACAGCACCCCACAATTGCATAAGAACCAAAATATCTTGTTGGTCGGTCACGCCGTCGTTATTGAGATCTGTTTGGCAATCACCTTCACAAGCGGTTCCGATGTTGCTCGTAAGTGCGATGAGGTCTGTTGTGTCTACAACGCCATCGTTGTTGAAATCTGCTAATGATTGTGAGGAAGCTGGATTTTGAGACAAGGCGATCATGGCCACTGTCAGGGGTAAAGTTGTCATTTCGAACTCCAAGGTGAGGGGTGAATTTCATGGTCGAGACCATCTCGACAGGTGCACCTCATAGGCGGTTGAGGACCTATTTGTGAACCGTGTTTCCCAAAAAAAACAAAATCGCCTTTATTAGGCAAAAAAACGGTTTTTTCCCGTTTATCTCACCTATCAAATCAAGTTGAAGTTGGTTTTTTTCCAAAGATTTGAAAAAAAATCCTTTTTGGGTGTATCTGTGTCTTAGATTTCCAAAGTTCCAGAATTGGAACTAGCGCTCGTATCGACAATTGTTCGCCTCCGGTCAATTCATAATCCGCCTAAAACACATTTTAGTTGGGGTTCTAGGGTCTACAACGGTCGATTCATTTATTACGGCACCGTGGTTGCCTGATACTATTCACTTACGGAGTTCTCACTATGAAATTATTCTTCATCCCACTCACTGCAATCCTTCTATCTAGTTGTAGCTCATCAAGCAATTTGATTACAACGAAAAAAGCCGCTCGGGTTGTACATCAAGCGAGTGACGAAACTGTGGGACGGGTCTCGATTGGTGATCTCAACAGCTCATTTCTCGAAAGTGGCTCTGAATCTAACTACAACCATTCTGTAATTGAAATTGCTGGAAACATCATTGCCTATGGTCTTACAGAAGAGGGTGTATATACAGTTACCCTTCGTGAAAACGATCATGAAGCGCTATGCACGTTTGAAGAGTCAATTTCAAAACAACTTGGTGGTGGTAGAACTATTTCATCAGGCGCGTCAGTTACTGTCCGTGGTCAATGTCAATCAACTGGTTTCTTTGCGAGTCATCCTTTTACATTGCATGGATGTAAAATTGTTGCCAAGTAATTGATAAAAAATGACCGAAGATACAAACCATCTTGTTATTTGTAGGGCTTGTGGTTCGCACCAAAAACTTCCCTCTCTTCCTCCACATACTGTTGCCAATTGCCACCAATGTAATACTAGGCTTCATCGGCAGACACCTCGTGGCGTACAACGCACATTTGCACTCTCTTTAGCAGCTCTAATATTATTTTTTCCAGCAATGACACTCCCGATCATCGCACTTGAGCGACTTGGGCATCGAAGCGAAAGCACGATATGGGAAGGCGTTGTTTCACTTTGGCAAGATGGTACGCCTGGAGTTTCCGCTATCGTGTTTCTTTGTTCCATTCTCATTCCACTTGCAAAAATATCTGGACTCATGTTTCTCTGCCTTCGATGGAAAACAAAACGTCCCCAGCAACAAGCAACTTTACTTCGTGTCATTGAAGGAATAGGTAAATGGTCAATGCTCGACGTTTTTCTTGTTGCAATTCTTGTTGCAACGGTAAAACTCGGCGATCTCGCAACTATCTCGCCAGAACCGGGCATCGTCGCATTTGCAGGTGTCGTTGTACTCACTATTTTTGCATCTCTAAGTTTTGATCCAAGGCTCTTCTGGCAGAATAAGGAACAACCAACATGAGTGATCGGGTGCAATCGGCAACTGTTTCTGCCAAGCCAAGCGCTAAAATTTCTGCAGCTTGGATTGTTCCTATTCTTGCATCGATCGTTGCTGTTGTTCTGTTATTGCAGTGGATGCATGCACGCGGACCACTCGTCACAATCACATTTGAAAATGCACAGGGTCTCACGATCGATGCTCCTGTTATGTACCGGGGTGCAATTGTTGGTAGGGTTGAAACCGTTCAATTAAGTAAAGACACCGCTCGAGTTATTGTTTCTGCAAGGCTTCATGCTACATCACAAGAGTTAGCAAGAGAGGGCACAAGATGGTGGATCGTACATCCTGAAGTATCGCTCGAAGGCATCACTGGCTTAGATACACTCATTAGCCCGCGGTACCTCACCCTCTCGGTTGGAGTAGGAAAACCAACACTATCTTTCGATGGAATTAATACGTCAGTGATGATGAATGATCACCCGGGCGGCATTAATTTTATACTTATTGCTGATTCAATCAGCGGCATTACACTATCGACACCACTGTATTACAGAGGCATCGTTGTCGGCGCAGTGAGCAACATTCAATTTGCGCCAAACGCAAAAAAAGTGCTCATTGATGTTGTTGTAAAAAATGAATTTGCAAATTTAATTCGAACAAATACAAAATTTTGGTCGATCAGTGGAATTGACCTTGACGTAGGATTCACTGGTTTTTCAATGAACATTGGACCCGTCATTTCGCTCCTCAAGGGCGGTATTCAATTGGCAACTCCAGATCAAGCGGGAGAAATTGCGCCAGCAAGTTACGGTTTTATTTTAGAAAAAGAAAAAGATGACGATTGGACTGAATGGGCACCTGAGCTCCCACTTTCTCGTGATTTGGAAAACAAGTGATTGAACCACAGAAAATAAAATCTTTATTCTCAATCAAATGGACACACCAACTTTTCTGTACACAAAATGCGTTCCGCAGTGGTGGAGAAGTAACCCAAATTCTTAGTGAACTAAACCCCCCTAAATTAATGCTCGTTGTAGATCGTGGTATTTGTGATGCAAACATAGAATATGTAGCCAAAATAACATCTTGGATTGAAACAAGTTCAATCGAATGCTCTGATATTCTAATTGTGCAAGGTGGAGAAAAGGCAAAAACAAATGATTCGGTTGTAGAATCTATTCTTAATGCTATCAACGAATTAGGGATGTGCCGAAAGTCAGTTGTACTTGCAATCGGCGGAGGTGCAATGCTCGATGCTGTTGGGTTTGCAACATCGATTGCACACCGGGGAATACGTCTCATCAAAATGCCATCTACCTCTCTTTCTGCTTGTGATTCTGGTGTTGGGGTCAAAAACGGAATCAATAAATACAACAAGAAAAATTTTATTGGTGTGTTCGATCCACCTTACGCAGTGATCAACGATTATGATTTACTACTGTCGCTTGACGATCGCCACTGGTTTTCTGGTATGAGTGAAGTAATCAAAGTTGCACTTGTAAAAAGTCCAGAACTTTTTGAACAAACAAAAACTACTGTTTCAAAAGTGCAAAACCGAGATCTCATCTCAATGGCAAAATTGATGACAGCCTCTGCAACCCTTCATCTCAAACACATTGCCGAAGGTGGAGATCCATTTGAAAGACTTGAAGCTAGGCCCCTTGATTTTGGACATTGGGCTGCGCACAAATTAGAGCAGATGACAAATCACGAACTCACACATGGCGAAGCGGTTTCAATCGGTCTCGCAATTGATCTCCAGTGCAGCGTAGAATTAGGATATCTCGACCAAGACGTAGCTGATGAAGTTATTTCGCTCTTACACGAGTTCAACCTGCCCACAACACACCCCAAGATGCTAGAACCTGAACTTCTCGATGGTTTAGAGGAATTCCGAGAACACCTCGGGGGCAGACTCACCATCTTATTACTCAAAGATATTGGTCAGCCCATCGATGTCCACGATCTTCCTGAATCAACCATCAAAAGAGCGATACGTCGTTTGTTCCTCTAAATATACGGAACAAACTGACCCTATACCCTTCGTAACAGATGATTCATTTGACCTGATCCCACCCTGCCTTGCATTTTGACCTGACCCCGAGAGTCAGGTCAAAATGCCGTCTACAACCCCACTGCATCTCTCGAATGGCTAAAATCTACCCTTACATGGCACAAAAACCAACATGCCCAATGACGCACACAGAAACAGTGAATCGGTATTTTTTAGAACACCGAGCAAAACTTTTAGACATCGCATCATTCCTTGACAGACTAGATCGAAGTGAATCCATAGAAAAGGATTACCGCGTCGATTCCCTACTCAAGTGCATCCAAGTGTTACTAGAAAAAGATGGAGGTCGAACAGAACAAATCCTCAATATCCTCAGTGATCACTCCACGGAACCAATAGACGTAGCACGCGATCAAGGTGCAAGCGGAGCTCCGAAACAAACAAACCAATGACTTACATCGATCCACACATCCACATGGTCTCTCGAACCACAGATGATTATGAGCGTATGGCGCTCGCTGGTTGCGTTGCAATTACTGAACCTGCGTTCTGGGCTGGGTTTGATCGCTCTAGTCCACAAGGATTTTTCGATTACTTCAGGCAACTCACAGACACTGAACCAAAACGCGCCGCACAGTATGGCATCAAACATCATTGTTGGTTATGCATCAATCCAAAAGAAGCTGAAGACGTTGGCTTTGCTCGCGAAGTTATCTCTATCATTCCTGAGTTTCTAGATCATCCAACAGTACTTGGTATAGGTGAAATTGGTTTAAATAAAAACAGTAAAAACGAATTGCTCATTCTTGAAGAACAACTTGCCCTCGCTGAAAAGCATGATCGACTTGTCCTTGTCCACACCCCGCACTTAGAAGATAAACTCAAAGGCACAAAGCTCATCATGGACGCGGTAGAAAATACTTCGATCAGTTCTGACCGCATTCTGATTGACCACGTAGAAGAACACACAGTCGGTGCAGTGCTAGACAGAGGGTTCTGGGCGGGGATGACACTATACCCTGATAGCAAATGCACACCGCAACGCGCTGCTGACATTATTGAAATGTACGGAACAGATCGGCTGTGGATCAATTCCGCCGGTGACTGGGGGCCTAGCGACCCACTTGCTGTTCCAAAATGTAGACGAGAATTAGCGAGTCGTGGTCATCTTACAGAAACCATTGACACCATTTCATATAAAAACCCACTCGAGTTTCTCTCAAAGAGTGGTAGATTTTCTGTCGAATAATGATTGGATACTGCACCAACGTGCACGCAGGTGACACCATCGATGAAGTTGTTGCAAACCTTCACAACTTCTCCAGCGCTGTCCAGCATCAAGTTGGAAAGCAAATCGAGATAGGACTTTGGCTACCAGATAACTCTCTAAGCGAACAAACATCTGATAATTTAAAAGAATGTTTGGACACGCTCAATCTTAGAGTTCGTTCACTCAACGGTTTTCCTTTTGGGAACTTTCATAGCAACATCGTTGGTCGAACAGTTTACGAACCAACGTGGTGCGAAGAAGATCGACTTACATACACACAAAAACTCGCCACTATTCTATCTGACCTCCTTCCAAAAAACAAAAGCGGTAGCATTTCCACTCTTCCACTTGGTTGGGGAGAAGGATGGGATGGAGATAAGCGAGCAGCACAAATGCTCATGCAATGTGTTGATTTTTTAGAAGAACTTGAACAAACATCTGGGCAACTTATACATCTCGACATCGAACCTGAACCTGGATGTCGTCTACAAACCGCTCGAAATCTCGCCGAATTTATTCAAATACAATTTGATGATGATGAGCGAATACGAAGATACATTCGTGTCTGCCACGACACATGCCACGCTGCAGTCATGCGAGAAAATCCACGGAAATCTATCGATACATACGCGCAAGTTGGTCTCTCCATTGGAAAAGTACAACTTTCATCTGCAGTCGATGTCAATTTTGATTCACTTGGACAAGAGGAAAAAGTAGTTGCTACAGAAGCCCTTCGATCAGTTGCAGAACCTAGGTACTTACATCAAACAACCATTGTTCGAGATGGCGTGATGAAATTTTATAACAATCTTCCAGATGCTCCTTTGGATCAGCCCGTTGGACATTGGCGAGTGCACTTTCATGTACCAATTCATAACGAATCCTTTGGTCCACTTGGAACAACACGCCATGACCTACTTCAATCATTACTCTGCCTCCCTGATGATGATGACACACAGTGGGAAGTTGAAACCTATACTTGGGATGTCATGCCATTGGAATTTCAAGAAAATGAACTTATCAATTCTATTGCTTCAGAGATTAATTGGGCAAATGAACAGTTACACCAGGTAAATTTTGATGAGTAAAACGCAGGCTTGGTTCAATATATTGCGCCTCAGTAATACGCCAACACTGATCAGTAATGTAATGGTTGGTTTTGGTTTTGGAATTTCAGCGCATCGTTTGCAATGGTCAGACAGTGCCATTGTTCCTACATTTTCGCAGCTTACCCCGTTGCTATTCATCACCATTGCCCTTCTTTGCGCCTATTTTGGCGGTCTTGTACTCAATGATGCAAAAGATTTTGAACACGATAAGCAACATCGACCAGGTCGACCTTTGCCCAAAGGAATTATTTCGAAAAAGGAAGCGTGGGTTGTTGGTTACTCACTCTTAGTTTCAGCAGTGCTAATTGCGGCATTTACACAAACTCGGTCAGCGTATTTAATGCTAATTCTCGCCGGATGCATTCTCGCCTACACTCATTTTCACAGGTTATTTTTCCCAGCTCTACTCTTTATGGGAATTTGTAGAGGATTAGTATATCTCGTTGCGTGTTCAGCATTCAGTGTTGAAATACAACCACTACTTCTTCTTGTTTTTGGATTAGGTATTGCGTGGTATACCGCAGTACTGACTTTCATCGCTCGGGGTGAAGAGAAAAACAATAAAACAAAACGCTGGTTTGTTTTATTGCTACTTCCTGCAGCGTATATTCCTGCTTTAATTTACTACACAGAATTTCAAATGATTTGGATTGTTTGCTCACTTGTGATTTTTTCAATCTGGACCGCCCTTACGTTTGTTATTTTTCAGATAACAGAAAAAAGTGTCCATGGCATTCACATGATACTCGCAGGATTCTGTTTGCTTGATGTCGTATTTCTGTGCGTTGTAAGCGAAGTACACATTGCAATTCTGTCAGGTCTCTGCTTGCTTCTCACTATTGGAGCACAAAGAAAAGTACTTGGTACATAACATGCAAAGACTCGCAGTCATTAATGTTGTTGGACTCTCAAAAGACCATCTGGGCAAACACACGCCAAATATTACTTCGCTTGCAAACAGAAACTCTGTGCAACTATTAGATCCCCCGCTTCCTGCAGTTACGTCTACTGTTCAAACAACTCTTTTAACTGGGCTTCAACCAAAAGACCACGGGATTGTTGCAAACGGTTGGCATGAACGAGAAACAAACTCCACCCACTTTTGGAGACAATCCAACACGCTCGCAAAAGGGGAGATGATTTGGGATACAGCGAAAAAACTTGATCCTGACTTTACGTGTGCAAATATGTTTTGGTGGTTCAACATGTATTCATCAGTCGACTTCGCCGTTACACCTCGGCCAATCTACTGTGCAGATGGTAGGAAAATTCCAGATATTTGGACAAACCCCACTAGCCTTAGAACAGAATTACAAAAAACCCTCGGTCAATTTCCACTCTTTCATTTCTGGGGACCGATGGCGAATATCACATCATCAACATGGATTGCAGATGCTTCCATTCTTGTAGAGGAAAAATTGTCACCAACTCTCATGTTTGTTTATCTTCCACACCTTGATTACTCCTTACAAAAAGTTGGGCCAAATCACAGTTCAATTACAAAACAACTTTGGCTCATCGATCGTGAAGTAGGAAAGTTGATCGACCATTTTAATAAACAAAACATGCAAGTTTGTGTAATGAGTGAATATGGAATTGATGAGGTTAATGGCACACTTGCGTTAAACAAAATATTGAGAGACGCCGGCTTCCTTGCAATTCGAAAAGAACTTGGGCGAGAATATTTAGATGCTGGGCAAAGTAGTGCTTTCGCTGTACCTGATCATCAAATTGCGCACGTTTATGTTAAAAACAAAACACAAACAGCAGAAGTTGTCTCGCTTCTATCAAAAGTTGAAGGTGTGGAACAAGTCATTCAAGGTAATGAACGAGGCGATCTTGCGCACGAGCGGTGTGGAGAAATTGTTGTTATCGCAAAGCAAAATTATTGGTTTGTTCATGATTGGTGGAATGACGAATCATCAGCACCAGACTATCAACAAACTGTGGACATCCATCACAAGCCGGGATATGACCCACGCGAAATGTTTCTAGCCAAAGGGTGGCGTGGAAGTAAACCCAGAATTGCATTCAAATTGCTCGCAAAAAAAATTGGCTTTAGAACTTTATTCAATGTCATCGAGATGGACTCTTCGGTTATTCGTGGATCACACGGTCGAACACCGGCAATGGGTGCAACATCACCAATCATTATCCCCCCTAGAACTATTACAAATAGTGATCCGATTCCAGCGACCTCTTTCAAAGAGTTAGTGCTTTCGTGGTTGGAATTGTCTTAGCTTCACAGTACGCTTAATTGACCGAACCTTTTTCCATACTCGTCATAAGAAGCACAAGGTCCATCATGTCAACAACACCATCTGTATTGATGTCCCCAGTATTTGGTTTCGGGCACGCAATGAGCTGTTGATCACAGCTCGAGTTTGGACCAAGCCAGGAACCGCCCGCTTGTACACAAGATTGTTCATCGACAATTAAGCAACCAGTTCCTACACAACACGCGCCAACAGCGCGGCCGCGTGCGACCATATAACCCCCCGTTCCTTCAACGGTGTCATGCGCAGTTTTGAAAAATGTTCTGTCGCCAATTCCCTCGATAAATGTTACGGATCGGTATCCTCGGTACACTGCATTCCCACTAAACATTGCAACATTGTTAATAAAAGTTGTATTTGTTATACGGCCGGAACTGTCGTAGTCGTAAATAGCACCACCGTTATATTGTGATTTGTTTTTACGGAACATGCACGCAATAACACGAGGGTTTGAACCATAGTTATACATTCCACCCCCGCCATAACTCGCATAGTTGTTTGAAAATTCAGTATCACGTATTTCCGGTGCACCTTTGGTGTTATAAATTCCCCCGCCACGATCAGCTCTGTTTGATCGAATTTTGCAATTGCGGATAATCGTGTTACTTTGATCGCCGTTGTAAATTGCACCCCCTTGGTAATTCGATTCGTTATCTACAAAGATACAATTCAAGACAGTTGGGCTTGAATGAAGGCAAAGCATTCCGCCACCGATCGTTTCACGTTCACCGTAAAGATCTGCATTACCCGTTCCACCAGTAATTGTGAACCCATCAATTTTTGTACTTGGTCCTTCGCCATTAATGCATTTCACGACACTATCGCCGATGCGTCGTCCGTCTATAATCGTGACTGCTGGACCTTTCTCGCTCTTCAACGTAATTGCTTTGCCGTTGAAATTAATCGATTCGTTGTATCGACCCGCAGAAACTAAGACAATGTCATCCCCCTGAGCGATGTCGATTCCTTCTTGGATCGTCTGCACATCCTTTGGAACATAGACCGTTCCTGCGTGAACAGAGACTACGCAAACCCCCATGAGTAAAATGGTTGCGATCAACTTCTTCAAGATGTAATGTTCTGATTTCATGACTTCGACTTTGTTTTGCCCACTTGGGAACATTCTACACTCTAACACGACCTTCAATTTCTTGAAAGTCTCAACTCCTGTATTAACAGTGATTTCCAACTGCGAACAGATAAAATAGGAACACTGTATTGACAATATCGGATATATGGACAAAATCCCCGTCTGTACGACGTGATAACTGTCGTTATAGGACTACATTGCATATACGATATCTTCCATGGATCTCCAAAACGGCAGAATTGACGCAATGGATACTACGATTAAGCAAGTTGCTTCGTTCGTTTTTTCTCAATTCTCTAAGAAAAACCTGGATTTTGATATAAAAAAAGATGGAAGCATAGTTACTGCAGTCGATCGGGATGCTGAATTGCTTGCTCGAGATCTATTACTAAGCCAATTCCCAGAAGACGGATTTTTAGGTGAAGAGCATGGTGAAATTAAGGGTTCAAGCGGTTATCGATGGGTTGTTGATCCAATAGATGGCACCGCTTCTTTTGCTCGGGGCGTTCCACTTTTTGGAACATTAATAGGCCTTGAATGTAATGGAGAAGCAATCGCCGGCAGTGCGAACTTACCTGCCATTGGTGAATCTATTTCTGCAGTTGCGGGCGGTGGTATGACGTATCAAAATATAAACGCAAAAGTATCAAGTGTTTCCTCGATGAAAGAGGCGCTCATTTGCACAACTTCATTTGATTATTACAAGCAGACTAACCGCGAGCAAATACATGCGAACTTACTTAAACACGCGGGCTCAATTCGTGGGTGGAGCGATTGCTTTGCATATTTACTGTTATGTACAGGTCGGATCGACGCCGTTGTAGAACCGTTACTTTTTCCTTGGGACATCATTCCATGGTTGCCAATTATTCAGGAGGCAGGTGGAAAATATTCCGAAATTGCTTCTGGGGGTGTTGCATCAAACCACAACCTTCACGACACCCTTTATCATGTCCTTCATGACAACATTACCAATTGAAGAAACTGTACAGGCGATCAATCATCCACGAGCAGAAGCAGGCATCATGCGTGTTGCGAATCGTTGGCAAGATTGTGATGGGGATGAAAATGAATTCAAATCATTTTGTATTGAACACTTTGTTGAGAATGACCAAGATCATTCAAGACTATTAGATAGGTACGAAAGTGCCCTAAGTAGTATCGGTGGACATTTATATGAAATAGGACGGCACTTGCGAAGGTGGACTGATTTACGCGGAGACGAAATGCCACAAGTAGACAACTTGATGGCAATGTTTGATCCGTGTCCCGATCTTTCTGATCAATTCTATAAACAAAAAATTGCTTTTATTGCACTACTCAACTTTGATCGGCCAGATTTAGCGACAATGCTTGAGCAAGGCGACACATGGTCAAATGATCAGTGGGCTGAAGTGCGTGCAGGATGGGCATTCGGCCCTCGTATTCCTGCAGAAGTGAATGACCGAGCACGAAAACTCGAACACGAAGCAGATATGTTCGTGAGTGAATTTCATGTCCCAGTCGGTGCAATGATTGATGACGAAGGAAAATCGTGGTTTGAAAAAGATCGAAAACTCATCGCACACTGGTTAATCCGTGAAGAAATTAAAGCTGGTTACACCGAAAAGAACGGTATCAACAAACAACGAGCGCTTTCATGGGTCATGGGTCGGCACATCGACGGCACGCTTCCGAACAACATTATGGATTCTTCATGCGAAGGAAAATGGGACCCCAGAAATAATACGATTGATGGCAAGGAAGTAACAACTGTTCTAGGACCAGTGCGATACAAACAATTACTTGCACAACGTTCAGTCGCTAATGACTACGACAAATATTACGAAGAACACCCAACAGCGATTGCACGCAAGTTTGATCTCGAACGTGAAATCCCAGAAGAAACTGTCGAAGCATTGATGATCGAATTACTTGAAGCGCCAGTTCGAAAAGATATCGCAAACCTTCTTTCAAAACAACTTGGTCGTCCGCTTGAGGCATTTGATATTTATCTTGAAGATATTTCAGAAGGTGGAAGTGCAGCTGAACTTGATGAAAAAGTGACTGCAATGTTTAAAGACGAGCTTATCTTTCAAGAAAAACTTCCTGAAGTGTTGCGTGGTCTTGGGTATTGCGACGAAGATGCAGAGTTTTTAGGCACAAGCGTCAACGTAGAAATTGCTCGAGGTGCTGGGCACGCGATGCGTCCGGGCATTCCAGAGTACAACGCATGGTTACGCACAAACCGACTCGATGACCGTCTTGGCTGGGATGGTTTTGATACCGCAATGCATGAACTTGGCCACAACTTAGAGCAGTTGATTTCAACACACTTTGTACCAAGACCACTACTACGCAATGTTCCAAACACCGCGTGTACTGAAGCATTTGCGTTTTTGTATCAGAACAAGGCAAGGGCAGTAATTGGTATTCAAGAAAAAGATGAAGAAAGAGGTTTTGCAATTGCCTCAGTTGAAGGACTGTTGTCTGCGTGCCAAATTGCTGGTCCGTCGCTTGTTGAACTTTACACATGGCGCTGGTTGTATCAAAACCCAAAAACTACACCTGAAAAGTTACGGGATCAAATGCTTACAATCGCTGACGACGTGTGGAACAAATATTTCAAAGATCAATTTGGCGAAGATCCATATCACATACTCGGGGCATACCAACACATGGTTGGCTACCCACTATACCTCGCCGATTACACAATCGGCCATGTGATCAGCCATCAAATCAAATCACACATGCGAGGTAAGGATCTTGCTGCTGAAACGAAACGTATTTGTTCAATTGGTCGCCTCACGCCAGATCTTTGGATGAAACGCGCAGTTGGAAGTGGTATTTCTGCAAAGCAGTTGATCGACGACGCCAAAATTGGTCTCACGCAAATTTGACCACTTGGTCAAATTAATCCCAGATAAAAACGGGACCGTCTTCGGTCATCTCTGAAGTGACGCCAAACATTGTGTCGTCTTTATTATCTCCACCTTCAAGGATAAACAGGTTGTCATTTTGCACGCCGTCATCCCGCGACCACTTTATTGGTGTGTGGGTTTCTTCATACCATTTAATCGAGCCATCGCTGTAACAAACCCACCCACGCCACTGTCCATCTTTATCAAGTGTAAATGAATCCGTTTGTATTTGACCATCTTGTGGACCACGGTTACCTATGATCGGGAAAGTTCCACGAGCATCATTTCTCCACCACCTTTTCAGGCGTTTTCCATACAGTGGCATATGTGCGTAGGAAACGTTTGACATCGTATCAAAATCAGTCGAAAAATTCGGATCCCAATATTGACCATCACGAGTGTTGATGGCTCGCCAACTATATGTAGCTATTTCAACCCAACCGTTATCTCCCTTTGCAATCAAATTTTCTGGCGTTGTTAAATTTTCGGCAATCATAGCAGACCAAAAATTTGCTGAAGTGTTTTCTTGCACATCTAAACTTTCAGACAATTCACTAGGGACAAGAAAAGCATCGTTGCGACCAAACGAATCAGCTATTAAACCCTGTGCCATTGTTTGCAATTGAATTTGATTTTGCATTCCCCAAACAGAACTTGGTGTTGCCTCACCATTTCCCGTCACTGTTTTTCTCATTGAATTCATCATGATTGCCGAAAGCACAACCATACATAGAAGAGAGATGAGCATACCTATCAGAGAAAATGCATTTCGTCTGTTCATTCGTTCATTCTAAACTCTTTAAGGAGTTTGGCAACACATTTCCAATGCGAAATGAGACATGCGGCGGGCGAACATCGTTCGCCCAAGCGTGGCGCTTCACCACGCTTGGGGACCATGAGAAAAGCGAACGCAAGCTTCCCTTGCAGTTCGCTAAGAGTGGGCCGGCCCGGATTCGAACCGGGGACCGAACGATTATGAGTCGTTAGCTCTAACCGCTGAGCTACCGGCCCGATAGCCGATTAAGAGAAGTCAGCTAAGAATGGGCATGATACAAAGACTGACGTACAATGCCCAACCTTGGCTCCGGTAGCTCAGCTGGATAGAGCAACGGTCTTCTAAACCGTAGGTCGCAGGTTCGAGTCCTGCTCGGAGCGTTTTTCAGGGGATAACGCCAGTTGGTCTACGTCT
>JABABS010000032.1 GCA_014238125.1 Phycisphaerales bacterium | reverse complement strand
GCTACAAGGGTTGCCTCGGACCAACTAGTATCGCTATAGAGCGAAAATTCGACGAGCACATCACCAGCGGCAACCGAATCTAGACCGAGGCCCACAATGCCAAACATTGCAACTGTTAAGGATAATTTATTCGTTGTGTTAAAAATCTTCATGCTTCTCTCCTTCATTAAATTTTCTCTAACTACTATTGGAAAGCAAAGCACAGTCAAATTCAAGCGAATAATTGGAATAATTGGCTTTTATTCGTACCCTGTTATGTAAAACTCATTAATCGCACAATCCACTGTGAAATCACATGAAATTTATTAAGCAACAAGAAGATTATTCGGTATCGGCGCCTGCGATCCAAGGTACTGGTCGCTCACGTGGTTCGAGTTTAAATGCGTCGTCCGTAGCTTCAATTCCACTTTCAATCGTACCGTATGTACTTTCGCTTGCTCCAGTCATTTCATTTTGTTCTGTAATTCTTGTTGGAACGCGAACGCCATCAATTTCTTCAAAGTCTCGGTAAACGAGTTTGTATGGCAAGAAGCCACCAATTTCAGGAATAGCATTTTTTGACTTCACGACAAGCACATCGCCAGTCTTCTGATCAATTGCAATTGTCTTTGCAGGGTCGTCGCCGTAGTCCAGCAGTAATGTCCACACGGCTTTGCCTTCAAATTCTTCTTCATCAAGTAAACGAATAGCACTACATTGACTTGGCCAATTTCCAGCCCACGCAAGTGGCGAACCGATTTGAATAATCTTAAGTTGATTGGCATCTAATTCTTCTGGTTCAATAAAGGAAGTATGCATTGTTCCTTCATCTCCCACTACACTCGTATGGAACCAGAGGGAATTTTCAAAATCGGATTCACCCAAAAAACGACCCGACGTGTCTACCAAAATAGAATGCGTTCCATGAAGACCAGATTGTTTCAAATACGCCGTTCCATCGAACCTAAATGCTCCAAGTGAATCAAGCGTTTCGCCACGTTGTTGCAAATCAAATGCAGCAAGAATATGCTCCGCTGTTTGAGGCGTTTCTCTGGAGATTTCTGAAACACGATTGAACAAACGAGACTCTTCACCCTCTATCATTTCTAAACCTGTTACGTGCTGTTGTTCGTCTTCAATAAATCGAAGTTGCAACTTGTCAATGACTCGGCACACCCAAAAACCATCCTCGTTTGGTGGGTACAGTTCAAAGACCATTTGGCCAGGAACATCTAAAGCAAGTCGATTATGTTGAATAACAACTGTGGGCTTTATATCTTTCTCTTCGTTGTAATATGCACCCAGATATTTTTGCAACTCTATCAGTGGAATGTCTGGTTCGATTTCCACTCCTGCTCTAGGCAATTCAAACGTCATGCCCGCTTGGTACATTTTCATTCCGATGACTTGCTCATTTTCATTCATATCAAACGAAATCGCAACCTCGTTCGTCAACGCAAAGTACCATTTACCTGCTTCATCCGGAGGCTTCAGTTCGTATAACATTTGTCCGGGCACATTGACAGCAAGAGCACCATCTTTGTCTTTTACTTCAAATGTCGCATCTTGAAACGGGCCAAAATTCGCATCGTACTTTCCGATGTACGGGTTTAAATCGAGATCGTTTTTGGATTCTCCACTAATGTCACCAAGCATAGAGTCGCGAACAATTGAAATCGATTCTTGTTGCAAAATACTTGCAGAAACATTCATCAGCAACACAAAGCCGAGTTGTTCTTCTGGAAACATTCCAAGTTCTGCACATCCACCACGAACATTTCCGCCGTGCTCAACAACACCTTCGTCATCGTGCAACATCCACCCAAAGCCATACCCTGCCCCAGGAGCCATTTCAATGTGTGTTGCCCACAATTCGTCGTGTTGTTCCTTGCTAAGCACTCGCTCCCCATCAATGACACCGTTTCCAAGATGAAACTGAATCCATCGAGCCATATCGCCTGCAGTCGAAATGATTGAACCCGCTGGTCCAATATTATCAATTGTGCGAAGAGGATACGTGTCAAACTCTTCTGCCTCTTCGTCCCACTGATACCCCAAGGTAATCATCTCTTCATTCGGGGCGCGGAGCCTTGACGTGTATGTTTGTTTCATCCCAATTGGTTTAAACAATCGTTCTTCTACAACTGTGTTCCAATCAGTACCATCAACTACTCCAGCAGCATAGCCTGAGGCGAGGTATTGCACATTGTTATAGAGAAACTCTGAACGAAACTCTTCCCATGGTTCTGCAAGCACTGCAGCACGCAATGTATCTTCTCTGCTGATCGAATTGTTAATTGCAAGAAAGTGCATCCGAGTAAAACCAGTTTGGTGACTCAATAAATCACTGACAAGTACTGCTGTGTCTTCTTCAACCTCATCACCCCGATCAATTGGTAACTCAAACCACGGAAGATACTCGGTAATAGGAGCATCCCATCGCATTTTTCCATCATCCACAAGTACTGCAACAGCTGCAGATGTGAATGATTTCGTAACTGAACCGATTGCAAACAGAGTGTCTGGGGTGACAGCAAGTTCTTCATCGAGATTTGAAAAACCAAACGAATGTTCGAGAATTACCTTGTCGTCAAGCACCACTGCCAGTGCCATCCCTGGGATGTTGTACTCAACTCGCTTTGCTTCAAGTTTTTCGACAAGATGTTCAAGACGTTGTTCGAGTGTCGAAGTTGTTAAAGTTTCTTGTGAATGAGCAACGCTAACAAGTACGACTGAAAGTAAATATGTTGAAAAGATGTGTTTCATAGGTCACACATTATATGTGATGGAAGATTCTATTTGTGCTGTTCGTACTAACAATTGATAGAATAGTATTATGCTTACTTATTTCCATCAATTTGCTGTAGTTTTTGTAGCACTATTTGTAATTACAAACCCACTGGGAAACTTAGGGGTGTTTGTGTCGATTACCAAAGGAGATAGTCCCTCCTATAAAAAGCAACAAGCATTAAAAGCCTCAATATATTCATTCGGCTTACTGTTTATCTTTTTCGTTGGGGGGAAATATATACTTCAGTTCTTTGGCATAACTATTGACGGAATTCAAATTGGCGGTGGTTTGATTATTGCAAAAATAGGATTCAGTCTGATGGCGGGCAAAAAGAACCATACGACTAACCATAATGAGTCAAAGGAAGCCGAAGATAAAGAAGATGTGTCATTCTGTCCCCTAGCAATGCCCATGGTCGCAGGCCCTGGAGGATTGGCAGTCGTGCTTACTGCGGCAAACAAAACGCAATTGGACTTGGCTGACTATGTCTCGGTAACAGCTGCGATTGCAGCGGCTTGTTTGGTGATTTGGATATGCTTCCGTGAATCTGAATGGGTTGCAAAACTCATAGGTAAAAACGGGATGGCAGCAATCACAAAAATTATGGGCTTCATACTAATTTGCATTTCGATTCAAATGATCATCACCGGAACTGGTGGAGTGCTTGTTAGTTGGGGCATTGGATTGCATTAACCGGTTTTCAAGACCGGCGCCTTCAACCGCTAGAGTCCCCGTTAACACGGTTTTCTGACCTAGTGTCAACAAAAGTGACAACAGTCTCTCGTTTCGTGAATGGGAAGTTTACCACAGAATCATGCCTGCTTCTTCTGAGATATGATTCAACGAAAATTATGTCTTTAGAATACTCTGCCATCAAAATTAGTACGAATGAGGCTGAGACAATTGCCAAGGAATTGTTCAACCTCTCTGGAGAAGCCATCGCTCTTAATGGCGAGGCGGATTTCAATTTTAAGATACAAACAATCAATAAGAACTATTTCTTAAAGATCAGCAGACCCGCCGAGAATCTGGACTATGTCGATTTCCAATCAAAGCTATTACAGCATTCCGCCACAAAAAATGCGATGGAAATTCCAGAAATTATTCTGGATATAAATGGCAGTGCCATCTCCAAAGTTAAAGATGAAAATGGAGAGGACAGGCTGGTTCGCCTCACGAGTTGGATCGACGGTAGACTCTGGTCTTCAGTGAATCCAATTACAAATACTTTGCTTCATAGCTTGGGAGAATTCGCTGGTCTTCTTACTGGAGGATTTCAGTATTTTTAACATCAGTTTGCTGAAAGATACCTTGAGTGGGACATTTCAAATGCTATTTGGTGTAAAGAAAAATTGGACCTGTTTGAAGGCACTCAAAAGAATATTCTTTCTACTTTTTTAACCGCTTTCGAACAAATACAACCCGCACATGCTGAGTTCAGAAAAAGCGTTATTCACAATGATGTAAATGACAATAACATCCTCGTTGAAAATGAATTAATAAATCCCTCGGTACTATCGATCATTGACTATGGAGATGCTGTTAAAACACAAACCATTAACGATGTAGCAATCACCTTGGCATATGCAATCATGCACAAGGAAGATCCCATTGCTGCTGCTGTTGAAGTAGTGAAAGGCTATCACAAGCAATTTCCATTACTTGAAGAGGAGCTCGCAGTTCTTCACGTTTTGGTTGCCATGCGACTAACCATAACAGTTACAAAATCTGCAATGAATAAAATTGCAGAACCAGAAAACGAATACCATCAAATCAGCGAAAAACCTGCTTGGAAAGCACTAGAGAAATGGATTGCTATCCATCCCGAATTGGCTGCTTGCCATTTCAGAAAGGCCTGTGGATTTGATGCGCATCCGAATTTGAAAAGTTTCAAATCGTTCTGTTCAGACAACCAATGCAGTTTAAAAGAACTCTTGCCAAGCATTAATTTCGAGAAGGTGGAAAATATAGACATGAGTGTTGGGAGCACTTCGCTGGGTCACGAATTTGAATATAACGACTTAGATCTAAGCAATTTCAAAATGGCACAACGTAGTAAAAACGCCCCAACGTGTTTGTTTGCTGGAGGGTATGCAGAAACAAGACCATTTTATTGCACATCTGCGTATGAAGTAGAAGGAAATTGCGGTCCAGAATACAGAACCGTTCATTTAGGAATCGATTTTTGTTTAACAGATCAAACGCCGCTACACGCGTTTTGCGATGCCGAAGTACACAGTGTGCATGACAATAATTATGACCAAGATTACGGGCCAACAATTATTCTTAAACATCTATTAGAAGAAGGAAAATTCTTCTATAGTCTTTTCGGACACTTGTCTAGGGACAGCCTGACTCGTCTGCAAAAAGGAGATATTCTAAAACAAGGAGACTTGATTGGACACATTGGAACATACGAGGAAAATGGCGGCTGGGTACCCCACTTACACTTTCAGTTGATGTTGAGCATGTTTGATGATGTTGCGAACTTCCCAGGAGTAGCCACGCCAAACTCAATTCCTGTGTGGAAAGAAATTTGCCCTGACCCAGCATTACTTTTTAAGGAACTAATCCCAGCAAGCACGCCTACGCGTCAAGAAGAACTGTTGACATATCGAAAGCAGCATGCAGGAAAAAGTTTGAGTGTTTCTTACGATCAGCCATT
>JABABS010000021.1 GCA_014238125.1 Phycisphaerales bacterium | reverse complement strand
TCATATTCAAATTCCTTACAAAATTGATCGATTGCAACTTCATGGGTTCGTTCTGAGGTCGCTGCGTAACAAAGTTTATTTGTTCGATCGAGCACCATGCTCCCTGTGCCCTCAAGGTAGACGTCTTTGTTTTCGAATGTGGAGTAGTCTAGGATTTCTTTGACCAAGAACCCATACTTGTTGGCTAGTGACTCCAATATATCTGCCCGTCGTTCTACTCTTCGGTTCTTCGCAAACATTGGATACAGAACGACTCTGCCATCTGCATGAAACGAAACCCAGTTATTTGGAAAAATCGAATCCGGAGTACTTGGCGTTTTCGTGTCCTCAAAAACAATGACGTTCAATCCAGCGTTCTTCAGAACAGCAACAAAATTATCAAACTCGTTTAATGCATTTTCTTGAACCTGTTCTAGAGAGAGATTCTCTAGCACATGTTGGTAATAATTATTCGTCGCTGTCTGTTCGTTGTACCGAAAGCCCACCGGACTAATCATCAAAATACTGTTTGTACATTGTTTCATTTATGCTCTTACTAATGGCATTGTAGAGCACCGCAATAGCCCGCCCATTTTGCTTGTTTCAGCGTACGGGACTTCTTCAACCGTAAATCCAATATCTCGCAAAGTTTGATTTAATTGAGTGAATCCTACTTCAGAAATAATTATATCCTCGGAAATAGAAAATATATTTGTGTGCATTTCGCACATTTCTTCTTGAGAAATTTCGATAATGTTTTCACTACCGAAATAGTTCACTAGAAACTCAACATCTGCCGCATGTTTAAACCCGCCTTTATACAAAATGGCCTTACCCTTGCCGATTGGTTGAAAACAACAATCCAAATGAAGCGCATTTTTTCTAGGATCATCATCCGATTTATTCAATTCAAATCCTTTGACAACCTTGTTAGGAAATGTGCGCGACAAGAAATCAAGCCCGGCTTTGTTCGTTCTTGCCGATGTAAATGTTTGAAAATCCTTATCCTCTGAATACCCAACAAATACAAACTCATTCCAAGGCATCACGTCCCCACCCTCAGCCCTTGCTTCTGAAGGCATTGAAATGACAAGTCTTGGGTCAATCATCTGCAATAATTCGTCGAGTGCCGGGGTTTCCCCTCTGCGTTGTTCAATGATATTTGGCAACACAAGTTTGTCCTCGATGGCAAAGGCTATGTCTCGTGAGAATATCTGGTTTACGCCTTTGATATTCTCTGGTCTAAATACTTGCACTTCGTGCTTCACTAAAATTTGAGTCAGCGCATCAAGTTCAGCAGAACAATCCTCTTCTGTTGGATACGTACCCGCTAGAACATGCTGTTTAGATTTGGGGTCATAACAATCTTCTAAGGCAGGTGTGCCCCCAAAACCATCGGCTATGCCAATCAGGACGGCCTTTAACTTGGTCGTTTCATTTTGAATGTGTAATCGAAGCATTGGAACATTGTATTTTACCTGTAATTCCACTTGCTTGGGGAAGAGGTAACAAGGTTCTAACTGCGAACCCTAATCACCCTTCAATTCGCTCAAAGCGACGCATAATCGGTCTATATGGTCCTGTTCATGGGCTGCCGACACTTGGACGCGAATTCGGGCAGTTCCCTCTGGAACAACTGGGTAGCCAAAGCCAATAGCAAAGACGCCCATATCAAGAAGTTTGTTGCTCATTGAAATTGCAGTTGCTGTTTCACCAACAATGATTGGGCAAATTGCAGTCGGGGATTTTAAAACTTCAAATCCAACCTCGCCAATACCTTCGCGAACCGCTGCCACGTTAGCTCTTAGTTTTTGAACGAGGGAAGGATTTCCGTCGAGCGTATCAATGGCTGCTTTGGCTGAGCACGCAACTGTGACTGGCAGTGCGTTTGAAAATAAGGTTGGGCGACCGCGTTGCGTGAGGAGTTCAACTGCCTCTCGTTTGCCCGCAACATACCCACCTGCTCCACCACCAAGCGCTTTGCCGAGCGTGCCAGTAAATATGTCAATTTCATTTCCTGCCATATCGTAATGCTCGTGTGTACCGCGACCTGTTTCACCCATCACACCAGTGCCGTGGGAATCGTCGACTACAAGCACTGCGCAAAATTCATTACAAAGTGAACGAATGTCTGGTAGCAACGCAATGTCGCCTTCCATTGAGAACACACCATCGGTGATAACAAAGATAGAACCCTCATTAGAACACTTCTTTGAAGCAATAACTAACGCTTCACGAAGTGATTCCATATGACTGTGTTTATAAATACATTTTGAAACACCGCGGTGAATTGAAGTCGTCAACCGCATTGAATCGATAATGCATGCGTGATTCAATTCATCGGAAACAATCACATCACCATCTTGGCACAATGTCGGGAATGTCGCTTCAGTTGCGTTCCAGCAAGAAACAAAAGTGTAACTTGCTTCCACACCAAGAAAAGATGCGATTCTTTCTTCAAGTGCAACGTGGGGTGCAAACGTTCCGCAAATAAATCGAACAGATGCAGTTCCGGCACCATATTTTCGTAATCCTTCAATGCCAGCTTCAACAACATCAGGATGATTTGCAAGGCCAAGGTAATTGTTTGAGCAAAAACAATCGACTTCCCCTTTACCTCTTATGGAAATTCGCGGACCCATTGGCGACTCAATCATTTGTAATTGTTTGAATTGTCCAGTTTCTTCAAGGTGAGCAAGAATAGCAGAGGAACGATCGAAGAATAATGTGCTTGCTGTAGTCATGTCGCGCTTTCGTATTGTTTAATAATTTTTGGAACAAGGTATTCTTCAAATGCTTGCTCAAGTGTATAGGATGGTTTGAATCCCCAGTCGTTTTCTGCCACGCTACAGTCGAGTGCTTCTGGCCATGAATCGACAATCACTTGCCGACGTTCATCTGGCTCAAAAGTGATATCCGCTCCTGGAAAGTATTTTTTGACAAGTTCTGCGACTTCACCAGCTGAAGGGCTAAAACTTGCGATGTTGTACACAATTTGCGACAACGAATTTCGAGGGGCTGCTGCTAATTTGAGTGTGGCATCTATTGCTTCTGGCATTGTCATAAATGGGATGCGAGAATCTTCGCGTACAAAACACGTGTACGCTTCACCTCTTGCAGCTGCATGCACCATTTCAGGGACAAAGTCACTTGTGCCGCCTGTTGGTATCGTTTCTGCTGAAATCAATCCGGGATATCGAACACACCGAAAATCAACAACACCTCTATTTTTGTCTGTACCTTGCACACTGTCTTGGGCAAGCTGGCGATAGGAGTGGGCGTAATAACGCCCAAGATGTTCACAATACAATTTATTACAACCATACATTGTTCTAGGCTTGCAATATTCATATTCTGAAACAGCGCCTGCTTCGGTTTTTTGTGCAAGTGAACTGAAACCGTATACAGCAATGGAACTTGGAAAAACAACCTTGACCGGCTCGCCATACATACGACCTTGCTCTGCTGCAATTTGAAGAATGTTTACTGTCCCGTTGACATTCACTTGATGCGCAACTTCGGGGGCAAGTTCCGCTCGAGTACTCAGAACTGCAGCAAGGTGATATATTTCTTTGACTTGATACATTGAGAGGAGACGATCGAGTGCGTCACGATCGCACACATCTGCAAGATATGTTTCAGCGCATTGCGATCGTAAATCTTCATCGAGATCACGTAAATCAGAAGCAACAATATCTACACTATTGTTACTGCTTAGGGATGTAATCAGTCCATGTCCAACTTCACCGCCAGCGCCTGTTATAAATAGTGCTGGTTTCCTTCTTTGACCTAAAGTGCTTTGCTCCATACGCATATTCTAGTATCTTGTACGACATGTTAGGTGTACAAAGCAAAAATAGCGATATACAAAAATGGAGAGCGTTTTATCGTGATAATGCCTCTCCCGTGAATGCAGAATCTGCAATAACTCCCAGCAAGGTGGCGAATGATTGCGGCACGATGAAATTCTTGCTTACATTGCACGACGGGCTAGAAACAGAGTCTGTCATTTTACCAATCAAGGGGTTTAAAAAAACAAGGCATACGCTCTGTGTTTCTTCTCAAGTGGGTTGCGCGATGGGATGTGACTTTTGTCAGACAGCCCAAATGGGACTTCTTCGAAATCTTACCACAGCCGAAATTGTCGCCCAGTGGCACGCAGCGTATCACGCACTAGGGACCAAAATCGACAACGTCGTATTCATGGGAATGGGCGAGCCATTAGAAAATCTTGATGCAGTAATTCCTGCCATAGAAATCCTAGCTGATAACAACGGTCCTGCTATAGCGAGTTCTCGCATCTGTGTTTCTACAGTTGGCCGTATAGAAGGTATTAAATTGCTTGCTGCAATGGCGAGAACGGATGGGTTCAAGCGTTTATCACTTGCATTTTCGGTGAATGCCCCCAATGACGAAATTCGTAAACAAATTATGCCACTTGCACGTGCTGTTTCGATGGAACAATTACGTGACGCAATCTTGAATTACCCTCGTCACGATTGCGGAGGAGTATTGGCTGAATATGTACTAATTCCAGAAGTCAATGACAGCATTGAACATGCGCTAGAGATTTGTGAATATCTCAAACCAATTGGCTGCGGATTGAATGTAATCCCATATAACCCCCGAGACAACAGCCCTTGGCCTGCACCAACGGAAGAATCTGTGAATCGCTTCGTCGCAGCTGCGAAAACCACCGGACAATTCGTCCGCCGTCGTATTACACTCGGCCGAGATGCCATGGCCGCTTGCGGGCAACTGGGCAATAAATAAACTCGCCGCGGTTAGCTAATTGTGTTTATTTCAAGAAATAAACATGCATGATCCTACTAGTAAAACTGCCTCAAAGATTACTTTGAGGCAGTTTAATCTATTCGTTTGAGTCCTTATTAACGAGGAGGTCGGCCACCGCCGCCTTGGTTCCCTGAACCACCGCCGCCAGAACCGCGATTCCCAGCGCTATTCCCTCTAGGAGGGCCGCCGCCATTACGGAAGTGTTCACGAATTCCTTCTCGCTCGGAATCACTAATTTCGCCATCTCCATTTTTATCGAACTGTTGCATAAATGCTGCGCGGTCACCACCGCGTTGATTTCCACGGTCTCCTCGATCCCCTCTGTCGCCACGCCAGCGGTTTTCTCTTGGTTCACGTTTCTTCAATCCACCAAGTTCTTCAATTTGTTCTTCAGAGAGTAGCAAGCGAAGTTGCTCCAGATAATTTTCTTCAATTTTATCTCGGCTTTCTTCGGCTTTTCGAATTGGACTTTCAGCACGTTCTGAATCACTGCCAGACATTCTCGATCTAAACCTGTTCATACGATCAAGTTCTTCTTGAGACTCCCAGCGTTTAGTTTCTGATAAAACTTGCTCATTGGCATACTCCAATTCCGTGAGTAATGCGTCATATAACTCAACAACCGAAACAAGAATTTCAGGTTCGATATCTTCGAGTTCCATTGCACCGAGATAAGCACGTTCAACACGTGTAGTTCTAAAAATTCTTGGATACGATTTTTCGCGTGCAAGATGTGCAAACGCAGAACCTTTTTCTGATGGCAAAGCCATTGCAATTTGTTCTACTGCATTATCATTTATTTGGCGAACTGTTTCAGAAAGCCTTGCTTGCTCTTTCATAACATTTTCGCCGTCGGTATCCATCGATCTAAAAGACGCCATAATTGAACCTTGATTTTCTACTAGATGATCATCGCGAGTTTGCAATGCAGCCGTTACTGAGATATCCCAGTTATTGATTGCTGGAATCAAATTAGTCAGAGTTGCATCATCAAATTCTTGCTGTTCAACTAAACCCATCACATCAAGGGTTTCACCACTTAACCTACCTTTAGGTAATAAACGATCTCGAATTAACATTCTTTGCAGTGGTGGCCAAAGAAGGAGCTGGTCTTCGCTAAGAATTGCAACTAAATCGGTTTCAAATTCAATTCGCATTTGCCTTTTAAGTCGTAGTTGATCTGTAACATACAACGCTAATTCTTCCATCGCAGCCTGACTTTCCGAAGATTGCCACTGCGAAGTACGCGATTCGCTCATTTGCTGATGAATCTCATCCATTTCAACATTTAACCGCTCTTGTAATTCTTTCATACCATCTTCACCTTGAAGTTGGCTAGCGGAATCCATTTTTTCACGAATCTCTCGCATTCGCTCTCGCAATTGCTGTGATTCTTGGCGCGCAGGAGAGTTTTCATCACCCCGCATATTAGAAAAGGAGTTACGCATTCCCTCTTGACTTGCATCGGATGCATCTCTGAATGATTCATCATAATCACGCAGAATTTGCTCCACTATCATTGTTTGCTCTTCATCGAGTGTAAGTGTTTCATTAAAACGCCGCAAATCGCGAAGCATGTAGTCTGGAGATGTACCACCTGCTGTAACACGTGACATCATTCCCCCACCTCGTCTACCTGTGTCACTTGGCTGTGAAAAGGCAGGTGTTGCAATTGCAACCATGGCGACTGAGAGAATCAATCCACTATAAATAGACTTTGTAAAATGCATTCGTTACTCCTTATAAATGAACGCACCCAAATAGGTTTGGGTAGATATGTTTAACGCTGAATATTGCAAAATATATCAAATATTTTCATATTTAGACAATTTTATTTGCATCGAAAACGGGATAATAGCCTCGTAGTGGACTATTTGGGGTGGCGAAAAACCGAGATTAACTGTTAATAAATCAATTCTCGCTTTGCAATGATGAAAAATGGCCACTGAGCGTAATTTTTCTGCTGCTCTTCGGATACATTTTCGCTTTTTATGCCCAATCGTTGCCCTTGGATCTTTCGCGGTATTTTTCGTTGATCGTACTTCAAGCAATGCGAGAATTTCGCCTTTTGGTGAAACTGCAAGTATGTCTATTTCATCTTTATCAATACGAAGATTTCTCTTCACAATACGCCAACCCTTCTTTCGCAAAAATTTTGCAGCTAATTTTTCGCCTAATTCACCTGTCGATAAACTCCGCCAAAAGAACACCGCTAATGCATATACCGCGTGACTGCAACATGCAAAATTCGTTCGACCATACCATTGAACTCATCATAACTACCCTCTGCAAGAATGCGATCAAGAAAACGGTTTTCTTCAACCATATTTCGAATGCTAAACAAATATTCACGCAAACGCAGTTGTATTTGAGGTTCCCAAATTGAAGCAGTCTTCGCCTCTTGTACTTTAATAATTGTAAACCAATAATATGAAGAAGCAATTTTAATAGGACCTGCAATTTCATTTTCATTCAAAGAGGTGATGTGCGCCTTGATTGAATCGGCAACCTCAATACCAGACAAACCTTCTTCACCAAATTCAAACGTATCCCATACGCCGCCATTTTTCATACCAGCGTTTGTTGCAACTGTTGTAAATGAGTCGCCATGAGAAAATAATTCTTTTACAATTTCGACTTCTTCCTCACTCGAAACACGAATCATGCCAAGTGTTACTTTCCCAGGCGCATTAAATTCATCTTTGTTTTTTTCCCATTCACGCATCACATCTCGCCACGTTACTTGAATATGCGAAGAAACTTTTTCTCGAAGTAATTGATCAATCAACACTTGTTGCTGCTTAAAATCTAAAAACTCATCTACAGTCTGCCCCTCCTCATCGAGCAACAACCTAGTCACTGCACTTTGGCTGCCGCCAGCGGATGAAGCCATATCTTCTCGAACACGTTGAAGATATGAAAACAAACCGCGATTCTCCTCAACAGTCATGCCTGATTTCGCTTCAGATAATAATAGTTCACTTTTCACAACTGATCGCATTTGATTTGCAATTTGTTGCTTAGCACTATTCTTAAAAGCAGTAATATCTAACTTAGTTTCCTCAGAAAGAATGAGAAGCTGATCTGCAATTGGTTCGAGAATGTCGTTTGCAAAAATTGGTCGACCATTTACTTGACCAACCAACAATTCAACTATTACTGCTGCGCCGATTCGTGTTGGTTATAATAGTGATTACTCGACTACGAATTCGACTTCTTTGTGTGCTATTTCTGCAACTTCATCAGTTACTGCCTCTTCGCTGACTAAGTCAGAAGCAGGCAATGGACTAGGTACTGCATTTCCAACAAAATCAATAGGATTGATTGTCCGGCGGGTTTCTTGGTCCATTACCAATTGCGTTGTACAGCCTAATGTAAGGGAGCATACGATAAGTATTGCAAACCATTGCTTCATACGTGTCATTGTACTCTCGAATTTGACTATAATGAGCAAATTATGCCTTTTTGCACAACACATCTGAAATTGGAGAGACACAATGACCGAATCCCAAAAAACCACAAACGCAGCACCGAAAATTGAAATCGATTCTGACTGGAAAGCTGAAGCGCAAGCCGAAAAAGAGAAACTTGCACAAGCTGAACAAAAAGTTGAAGAACGAACAGAGGCAAGAAAAACACCTGATGCAGATTTTCGAGGATTGCTCGGAGCTCTTGCTTCACAAGCACTTATGGGATTGGGCATGCACCAAGATCCAAGTGGCAAAGGTGTCATGGTCGATCTTGATGGATCAAAATTTGTCATTGATCTAATAGGCGTAGTTGCCGAAAAAACCAAGGGTAACCTCTCTGAAGAAGAAGAAACTGAATTAAAGCAACTTCACAGCGAATTACAAAATCGATTTGTACAAATTGCCCAACTCGTAGCCTCCCAAGGCCAAGGTGAAGGAGTCGCTCAAGATGCTCCCTCGGCAGTCCCCGGAATCATTGACCCAACGGCATAACTACAACCACACGAACGCAAGTCGCACCGTGATGAGTAACATCGCGGTGGTTTGCAACAGAAACAACGATTTTGGTAATTGTTTCCACCAGATGATTGGCAACAAAAATGCCCAGACCAGCAAAAATCGGTCAAAGACAAATCCCTGAGTAAATGCATACAACAACCAACCAAGTGCCAATGTGTAAAAAGTAATATGCGTCACTATTTCTTTATGAGAAGTCTGTTGCATTCCCAAAAGCCCCGCGAGTCCAAGAGCTGCTAGAAATGCTAGGAGTGCTTTTTGAAATATAGGGTCCCAAGTCACTAATTTTACTGCCGTTGCGACAACCCCTTGGAACCGTTGTGTTGGATTTTCATAATCAATTGTGGAAGGTATAAATAAGTCAGGAGTAACAAAAAATACTAATAAAGCGCCTAGTAATGCTGCAGCAAAAAGCCATTTACGATTGGCTTGTTTCTTCCACGCATGCACTGCAAATATTCCAACAAACGGGGCAAGGGCAGCCGCTAAATACGAAAGGCTCTCTAATCGGAAACCAAGGCTATGCAAATTTTGATATTTCGGGCTCACTAACCCTTCCCAACGAACCCACAGTGGAATACGCGACAAACATGCTAGCGTACCCGCAACCCACCACGGCCAACTTTTAAAGCCATCACGCAAAAAAGCAGTGATACAAATTGCACCCACAAGTGCAACTACGTGTATACGGCTATGAAGTGCAATTGCAATAATCAGTCCAAAAAGAATCGGCGAAAGACACCTGTAATGTTTTCTTGAATGCAAAAAGACTGCTACTGCAAGAAGTTCGAAAAGAATAAATGAAATTTCTCCCATCACAATCTCACTGAAGACAAGTGCATAAGGCAAAAGCAACCAACCCACAGCAACTGCAAAATGTCCACTTCTGCGAACACCAGAAAGTGATGCAACAAAAGCAAGAATTGCCATGCATCCTACACTGCACAGAACACTAACCAAACGCAGCGCATTCAAGGAACCACCTAAAAGTTCGCCGAAGAATGCATATGGCCAAATCATCGCTGGACCTTTTGTTTCCTCAAAATCTATTGCGGTCTGCACACTCCAACCACGATCAATTAAATCGTTAATAGGCTCTGTAATATATTGTTCATCAAAGACAACACCTGATTGCAAAATGTTCGAACAAAAGCGAACACCTAGTAATACAATTGCAACAAATAAAATTGCCCCGATCATCCACCGCCAATCATGGTTTGGAGAATTATTCATTTCTTTCGCTTAGTATATTGACATAAGAATGAAAAGGGCAACGGCGTAAGACATCTTCTGCAGAAGCGGGTTCTACATCTCCTGTCACATCATCAATAATTGTGAAACTATAACCAAGTGAGGCAAGCCAGCCCAGAAGAGAAACTGCATCAGCACCAGCATCATTTAACTGTGCGGGTGACAATTCCCAAATAACTTTCAGTGATGTATTATTTTGTAGCAATCTCTCCATCCCGTGAAACGCAGCCGATTCAGCACCTTGAACATCCATTTTGATCAGATCAATTCGATCTTCACTACTGAAATATTCATCAAGTTTCACACATGAAACTTCGATGCTTTTTCGACTTGCACTGTGATATATTTGATGGTCACCTGAATTAAACATTGATGCATGTAACTGCACACTGCCAGCATTATTTGAAACTGCTGCGTTGACTAACTTTGGATGCAAATTATTTACCTTTGCATTCCGAGACAACATTGCAAAATTATCAGGGTGCGGTTCAAAGGCAACAACACGTCCAGCTTCGCCTACCCACTTTGTTGCAGGCAAAGTAAAGAGCCCAACGTGCGCTCCAATATCGACAAAGGTCATCCCCTCTTTCAAAATCGATTGCATGATGTGTGTAGTAACTGGTTCATACTCTCCGGTCGACTCCGCCTCAAGCGTGACTCCGAAGTCACCACTTGGCAATTCAAATTGAAGGCCACAGCGTTCCATTGAACCTCGCTGTTTAATTTTAAGAATCGAAACTGCCAGAAATCTCAATGGAGGAAAATGTTCCAGCAGTGGACGAATCAACGGAGCGAGTCGTCTTCGCAAATTTGAAAATGTACTACTCTTTTGCATTTGGGTCCTGCATTGTGGTATCGACCATTGAGGTTTCATCCATGAGGAGGTCCCCAATAATGGAGTCAGCAACCATCAAACCACTGGGTGTAAGGCGTAAACTAGAATCCCATTCAAGAAATCCGTTTTGTATATGGTTTTGAATGATTTTTCTTCGCCACTGTCCTTCTGGAACCATCATGAGAGACTCCACCCTCTTACTAGAAATGCCAGAACGTAATCGAAGACCAAGCATCAATGCCTCGCCCGCTTGACCATTTTCGGAGAGAAGCTCAACATCTTCAACAGGTGGCAACTGGGCCTCTGCCATGTACTGTGAAAGTCGTGGAATGTTTCGCCACCTTCGACCATCAACGTGCCCTGCTGCAGCTGGCCCAAATGGCCACCATGAGGCATTATTCCAGTACATCATATTATGCTTGCATCTTCGTTTTGGTTTTGCGTAATTGCTAATTTCATATTGTTCATACCAATGCGAAGCCAAAAGCGCCATCGTTTCTTCGAACATCTGAGATTCAAGATCTACGTCAATCTTTTGCACTTCACCACGCTTTTCACGAACATACAGTGGCGTGTTTGGCTCGTATGTCAATGCGTATGCGCTAATGTGGTCTGGTGCAAGGTCTACTGTTTGTTGTATGTCGTTACGTAACACTTCGATAGTTTGATGGGGAATCCCAAATATTAAATCGAGATTTATATTTTCGATACCAGCCTTGCGAAGATAGGTCACACTGCGTGCAACACTTTCTGGAGCATGCCAGCGTTCAAGTCTTTTCAGGCAATCCAAATCGAAAGATTGCGCACCGATGCTTGCCCTATTGACTCCCGCGTCTGCAATTCGCTCTGCAATATCAAGCGTCACTGTTTCTGGATTTGCCTCAATAGACCATTCGTATTCATCTGCGAACGTAAAATTCGACGCAATTGCTTCAAGCATTTTGGAAAGCAAATCTCCTTTTAAAAGCGTTGGTGTTCCACCACCAATAAAAATAGACTTAATTGGCTGTTGTATATATGGTGCAACTGAAGCAAACTCGTTAACAAGACGATTGACGAATAATTCTTGTTGCTTTTCATCACCAACAATGCTGAAAAAATCACAATAATGACACTTATGAAAGCAAAACGGGACATGCACATACAATGCACAAACGCCAGAAGCGCTTACAAGCCAAGGCTTTGCCGTCTCGAAGGTTGATAATGAAGGTTGTTCTTGTATGACCCCACCGTTCTTGGTAAACTGGGGTAGATTGATTGGGGAACTCGGGGGAGTTCTGGGGTTGTGTGGTTCAGAAGGCACAAAGAACATTCTAGAGACTTCTTGGAACAACCTATGGGAATTCAACTCACCATCTCGAATCATGACGGAACAAACCGTTCTTTTGAATTGACGAAGGATAGAACAACAATCGGCCGTCGTAGAAACTGCGATTTACATGTTGCTCTCCCATCAGTTGCCCCGCTTCATTGTGAAATCAAAGTAAAAAATGGTTTAATCCAACTTCTTAACCGGGACCCTGACGCACAAACATTTCACAATGGGAATGCAGTCAACACAGCAAATCTAATACATGAAGATGTAGTAAAAATCGGCCCTGTTGAATTTATTGTCTCTGTTAAAGATGATGAAACGGTCATTCGCAGGCTTTGACGCACAATGCTAGAATAGGCACAATGAGTGCAAACAAAAATACCGCTATCGTTGGACTTCAGTGGGGTGATGAAGGCAAAGGGAAAATTGTCGATTTGCTCACTGCAAAACACGACGTGATCGTTCGGTACAACGGCGGCGCAAACGCTGGGCATACCGTAGTTGTTGACGACGAGAAGTACGCACTACACCTCATTCCATCAGGGATTTTATATAAAGACAAACTCTGTGTAATCGGAAATGGAGTCGTTGTTGATCCCGTGCAACTAATTAAAGAAATCGACACACTTCGAGACCGCAGCATTGAAATCGGAAACAACTTAAAGGTTTCAGATCGAGCGCATGTTGTAATGCCATATCACAAAGAGCATGACGCAGCTCTTGAGAGAAAACTATCTCAAGCTGCTGGCAAAGGCGATCAATCGATTGGTACAACGAAACGTGGAATCGGACCAGCGTATGCTGACAAAGTCCACAGAGCAACGGCGATTCGAATGGGAGATTTACTAGACCATGACGTGTTGCTTGAAAAGTTAAAAACAACATGTTCGATTCGGTGCGCTGAGTTAACTGCTCTCGGTGTTGAAGCACCGCCTCTTGATCCACATGCACTTGCAGAAGAATACGCGGAATACGGCACGCAACTTACGCCGCATATTATTGACACTGTGTATGAATTGCATGATTGCGTAAATGATGGAAAATCTTTGCTATTTGAAGGAGCCAATGCTTGCCTTCTTGACATTGACCATGGCACCTTTCCTTTTGTCACAAGTTCTAACTGCTCTACTCTTGGTATTCATTCTGGAACAGGTCTTCCGGGTAAATATGTAAATAACGTTGTAGGCATAATGAAAGCGTACTCAACGAGAGTAGGCGCTGGACCATTCCCTAGTGAAGAGCTTGGAGAAATAGGTGAACAAATTCGGGAAAAAGGGAATGAATACGGCACAACGACTGGTAGACCACGACGATGTGGCTGGATCGATCTTGTAGCTGTCAAGTATTCCGCCATGATTTGCGGTACAACTTCAATAGCCTGCATGCTCTTGGATGTGCTTAGCGGCTTTGACGAAATCAAATTATGTGTCGCGTATAAATTGCCAGATGGCACATTGAGTGATCGCTTTATTCCTGACGCTCGCAGGCTTGCTCTTGCAGAACCAATTTTCGAAACAATGGCTGGCTGGCCAGAAGAAATTGACGATGTAACTTCGCCGTGTGATCTTCCTGCCAATGCTCAAGCCTACCTTGACCGCATTTCAGAGTTCCTCCAACTTCCAATTTCAATCGTCAGTGTTGGACCAAAGCGCTCCCAAACGGTTATTTAATTATCCCAAAGGTACGTTTACGTCCTTCGTATTGTGCAATAGCTACATCGAGTGAATCGCCGTTAAAATCAGGCCAACATTGATCAGTGACGTAAATTTCACTGTATGCGATTTGCCAAAGAAGAAAATTCGAAATGCGCATCTCTCCCGCTGTTCGAATAAGCAGATCTGGGTCTGGTACACCGGACGTATACAGTCGTTTTTCGATATTCTCTTCCGTGATTTCAACATCATCCTGAACTATCTGGGTAACTGCGTGAAGCAATTCACTTCTACCTGAATAATCAAGGGCAAGTCCAAGTGTGAGCCGAGTGCCCTGTGCAGTGGATACAACTGCTTCATCGAGCGCCTGCATTATTTCAGGTGCAAAACGATCACGCCGCCCATAGTGTCGTAAAGAGACCCCATTCTCTACTAACTCTGGGACTTCTGTAACAAGTTTTTGCACAAGCAACGCCATCAGAGATTCAATCTCTTCTTGTGGCCGACCCCAATTTTCAGTCGAAAATGAATAGAGCGTTAAATATTGAACACCAAGTTCTACGCATCGCTCAACTATTTTTTTAACAGAAAGTGCACCAGCTTCATGTCCAGCACTTCGTGGAAGATTGAGTAATTTTGCCCAGCGACCGTTCCCGTCCATGATGATTGCTATGTGTTGTAGTTGCTTGGTAGTCATCTCTAAATGATACTAGAACCACGGTAAAGAGCGAGATGCATTCCACGAGAAAATTATTGATAGAAAAACTCGCCCCACCAGTCATTTTTGCGGATGAGCGTGGCGGGACGAGCATAAAAACGTACTTGTTTTCAAAATTTTAGTTCGGCAATTTCTCGAAGAACAATATCTTTGGTTTGTCTTGAGGCGAGTTTACTTCGCTTCGATCGACAAGCATCACGTACCTAGAGTCATCAATAATATAGTCAAGGTCAGTTGCATCCCAAACATTTGTAATCGAGTTTTTCCTGAATGTCCGAATACGCATGTGAACTGTAAAGACATCACTCGTTGTTGTAATCAGGTTGGAGATGCCAGCCTGCAACATGTTTAGTTCTTCAGAGTCTCCACTGACGCGATCGCCAATTAAAGAATCTTCTTCATAAAGGGTAATAACATTGTTACTACCGTCTCGTACCGTCCGTGAATTTACATCAGTACTGATTGGAGCACCCACGCCATCACCAATGATATTCATATTGCCAGAACCTCTCCAAGAGAATGGATCCTTGCCAGCATAATCAATTCTCCATGCATCTTGTGCACGGACTGCTTGATGATCCGATCTATTCCATGGCTCGTATACCAAAGAGTCAACTGTAGAACTTGATTGCAATAAACCAATTTCAGCTGGAGATGCGAAACCTCGTGTTTCTTCAATGAGTAGTTCTGGTGCATTTTGATGAAATTGATGAAAATCTACAACGTGTAAACTATTTCGCCGAGTTTCATAATTTGGACCGCCTACAAAACCTGTCCCATCTATTTGATCTACATAACCGTTACTATTTTCACGCCACTGCATAATAGATTCTGGAACGAGTGATCGTGGATTAACATCGCCAATAACATTAATACCACTGTCCAATTGCTGGGTTGCATGCACAACCTTGTTCATGTGCGGCAATGCTCGCATTGCTTCAACAGTCGCGGTATTGATATTAATCATGCCTGGTGTAGAGCGACCTGTAAAACCATTTGCGTTGTAAAACGAGAACCACTGCGTATCTGTCGGTTGTAAATCACCACCAAGCCTACCGGGTCCATCGCAAACAAAAGTATCAAGAACTCGGCCTGCAACAGAGAGTCTCGGCCAGGGATATTGATCAACTAGATAAGAACTTGTCGTATTATCCCAACCTAGTTGAGACCCCCCCAACATCATTGGTAATGCTTGTTGTTGTGTGTCGGCAGGATCATTTAGATCAACGGGATCTTCAGCGCCTTGATCGAATCGTAATCTATTCACTCTGGCATCTACGTAAAATGCAGTCTGTGAAACGCTATATTCTTTGACGCCATTTGCATCCATGCCTTCTTCTACAACAACGGTTGGTCTTGCGATTCCCGTTAATGGAGCCCACCAATCCCAATCAACATTTCCATCTCCATCAGCATCATCACCAACGAGATCGCCATCTTTATCTACCAATTTTGGCAACATAAATTCACTGAATGTAGTCATAGTTCCTGTGCTGTGAATATCACCATTAACAAGTGGACCTAACCTAACTTCAAATGGGGAATCAGCAAAACTCACTGGATCAAAAGGTCTAATACTGTCAATCATGTGCCCGAAGAGCCAAACATTGAGTACTTCTCCAACTTGCTCAAAATCTCCATCCTTCTGCAACATTTGCATCGGGAATGGAAAAATCATATCCCTTTCAAGTTCACCTTGATTTCCATCGCCGACTGCAAAAAGAGTATCTGGATCAATATCAATATCTTCTCCAGCTGCCTCATTAACTCCAATTCCATCCGATGCACTAAGATCGAATAAATCGAATTCGTAATCTTGGAATGCGGGGTTTGCCGAGAAAGTTTTATCTGAAACATACTCATGATTCAATGGGTTTGCTGGGTCATAATTTCGTGTTTGGCCATACCACCCCTTGTCAGGAAAAGATAATCCTGATTGAAAATTCATATCAAAATATGTTGGTTTGCGTCGATGCAACCCACCTGACAAATTGCCGTCAGTTGTAGCTGCATTATCGCCATGAGGCGACCAAGTTTCTACCGTAAACCAAGGATCGCTTTCACTATCTGGAAGAAGATCATCGTCAATAGCAGTGTCAGCAATATATGCGTTTGACATATCATCAGGATCTTCGGGTGTCAGTAATTCCCATTTCCATGAAAAGACTGAGTTGTGATTAATATTTGGCTGAGATTCATTTGGATTGATTACTGGTAAATAATCTAACGAACGAATGTAGTCCCTTGCCGAGAACACAAATCGAGGATTGCGTTCCCAACTGTCATATGTACCATTTGGCCATCCATAGAGATCTGGCACATCAACGCCCCACGCTCTTGTAGCACGATCCCATTGAACAAAGAGAACATCGTGTGGATTTTCAGGATTATCGACAATGATTTCAGTATCAATATATCCATCATCGCTTACATCACCTGGGTCTTGTTCGACCTTGTGCCATTCATCCTTCATATCAGTTATAACACGTTTGCTGAATTTATTAAACTCATCCGGTCGATCCAAGCGGTCAACAAGTACTATTTGCTGATCAACATCCACTACGCCATCTTTTCTATACAACGCAACTGCATGCTGAGCATCTTCTGTAAGTGCATCGTAATAATTTCTTCTCGTATGCCAAGAGTTATCGTATTTGATTAATTCGTCATAAGGCGAATTTGGAACTTCAGCAATAATAGTTGCAGGCGTTCCCACCGGCGAACCAGACCTTGGCGGGTGATCGGCTGCTTCTAAATCTAAAAAGTCAAGCCAATTTGTTCTAAATACATCCGTTGAGCCTACAGGAGCCGCGGGATCTGGTTTTGGTATCGACAACTCGTTTCCAACTAGTGAAAAGTCAGTCATAGCATACAAAATGAGTGTCACTGGATTTTCAGGTGTTGCTGGGTACAACATCTGCTGGTTTGAAGCAACTAAGAAACTTAAATCCAATCGCTGACCAAAAAATTCCACGATGTAATCTGTTAGATCGATAGGGCGATCAAATGGATTCGCTAATTGTACTACTGCTACTGTTTCTTGAGGACAATCATCGCGATCAGGAGTAACAAGATAATGTGGCTCACAAGTAGAAGAACTGCAACTAATATGATCACCCTGATACGTACCATTGATTGTGTCACAAGCATCGCTCTCGACAACCATCAAACAACTACCACTAGCAACACAACACGCGCCAAGACCACAAGGCGAAGGATCGCAGTGTGTACCATCACCCCAATACTGGCCTTCCAGATCATTACAAGAAATTTCATTTACTTCTTTACACTGGCCAGTTGGCAAACAACATGCACCAACTTCGATGACACATTGGTTCCCACAATCACTACAAAGTGTATCGTCGCCAAAATATTCGATCCCACCACTCGCAGCGCAGAATGCTTCAGAAACTTCCATACAACTTCCACTGCCTAAACAACAAGCTCCTACAACACAAATTGTTTCGCCGCACGAGGAGTCATCGCCTTGATATATCCCATTGAGTGAGAAACATGAAATCTCTGTCACCTCAACGCATTCGCCAATGCCTAAACAGCATGCACCATCGGGACGGCCTGGCAAACTTTCGCCCCCGACACAGCAACAATGCCCGTCAACACACTGCGTAGCGTCGCCGCTGTACTCACCACCAAGTTCAGCACAGGTAAATGGCGATACCTCCGAACATTCAAATGTAATAATGCAACACGCACCTTTCGTGCATGGGCTAAACTCGCACAATACTCCATCACCTTGATAGACACCACCAAGTTCTACGCAAGCTGTTTGAGGAACATTCACACATGGGCCTTCGGAAACACAGCACGCGCCCTCATTATTTGGCGAACACGGATCAGAGGAACATGCCAAAGCACCATCCCATTGCGCACCTATGGAATTACATAGTATTTTTGTAATATCCTCACATTGATCAGTGTCGATACAACACCGGCCTACGTTTGGAGGCGCTGGAGCGCACGAAGCAACATCACAATCTAAATCATCACCTTCATACGTTCCAGATACTTCGTTGCACATTGACAAAGTCATATGTTCGCATGTTCCATCAAAAAGACAACACGCACCAGTCGTACATGGTCCAGCACCACACGTTGTGGCATCTCCTTGGTAGGTACCAAATTTGTCAAAGCAAGCTTCTTGCGTGATCGTCGCGCAAAAATTATCCTCTAAGCAACACGCGCCTTCAAGAACATTCGGACAAGGATCGTCTATACACAAACTTCCATCACCACGATAATCGCCGTTGAGGGCATCGCAAAGATTGATTGGCATTTCCTCACATTCGCCAGTTTCCAAACAACAAGCACCTGTATCACAAATACCGTCACAACAACTTGTTCCGTCTCCTTTAAACGAACCCGCAACAAGATCACATACAGATTGAGGGAGCGTTACACACCCTTCTATACCTAAACAGCAAGCGCCTTCAAAGACTGCAGGACAGTTTGAATCGTAACATGTTGTGTCTTCGCCAATATATGCGCCTCCAAGATTAAGGCACGTTATGCTTCGAACTGTTTCACAAAGTTGCAAATCACTTAAACAACATGCTCCCACTTCAGAAGAGTCTGGCACAGCACCACAACTTCCTTCTACACATGATACGCCGCCGACAGATCCTGCCAAACTTAGGCAAGTGCTAGCTAATATATTTTCACAAATTCCAGTTGGCAGACAACATGCTCGAGTGCTGCATGCACCATCTTCACAACCTGAGCTAATTCCACCAAACTCTCCAGCAAGATCAGTGCAAATCGCTTCCGTTACTTCGTAGCAAGTCGTTGCAAGACAACAGGCACCTTCAAAAATATCGCAACATGGTTCACCAGTACATTCAGAGCCATAACCCTGAAAAGAACCGAGCAGATCATTTTCACAAATATCGCGTGTAATTTCTTCACAGAATAATACATCGTCATCACCTGCAGTAAAGCAACATGCGCCGCCACATTCAATAGAGTTACAAAAGACACTGTTTGTAAATGAACCACCAAGATCATGACATTCTGAGGAAGCCGTTTGTATTGGGTCACCATTTGTATCGACAGTTGATGTCATGTCAATACAACTACCACTACCCAAACAGCATGAACCGCTTGTGGAACATGGATCCGTTGCACAAAATGTACCTGCACTATATTCACCTTCGAATTCAGTTACACAAAATACCTCTGTCCAAACCTCCATGCAATCACCATTTGGCAAACAACAAGAACCCGCTGAGCATGTCATATCAGAACATTCGGTTGCCAATCCCTGATAACCCCCACCAAGAGTCGTACACTCTTCGCCTGAAAACACATCGATACAACTGCCACTGCCTAAACAGCAAGCGCCCGTGGAATCGCATAAGGTATCTACACAAGTAACATTATTGCCACGATAAACACCACCATACAAATCACAAGTTAATTCAACGAGCACGACACATGTACTTGCAGGCAAACAACACGCACCAACAAGTGGATCTACGCAAGGATCGCTTGAGCAGAGTACACCGCTCGTCCACTGCGTATCAGAAACATCACTGCCTGACAATTTCGTGAGCAGTTCACAGTGCACTTCATTGATATCAAAACACTCGCCAGTTAGTAAAATACAACAAGATCCAGTTACAGCTTGCGTACCTGGACAATCTGCACAAGTTGTTCCTTCGCCTTGGTAGGCACCTTCGAGCATATCGCAGAATCCTTCCGTTGTAACTTCACAACGAAAAGCATCAATACAGCAAGCACCCACGTCACAGGGGGCAAGATTGCACAGTGTCCCATCACCTTTGTACTCGCCACCCATGTCATAACAAACCAACGCGTCTACTTCAAAACAAAAACCCAAAGTGGGATCAAACGGATCAGATCCAGTTGGAATTTGTGGAGCGTGCGTAATACAACAAGCCCCTTCACCGCAGGGATCAGTTGAGCAAAGAACTGCAAGTCCGGAAAAAGTGCCGCCAAGTGTTGTACATTGCGCTTCCGTTACATCCTCACAAATTCCTGCAATAGATTCTCCAGATGGTGCATTGTTTGCGATACAACAGCCACCTACTGGAGGCGTTCCTGCACCATCGCATGGATCAGTACTGCAATCAATATCGTCACCTGAATAAAATCCGTTTAATGCGGCGCAGACTTCGTTTGTAATATCAACGCACTCGTCTTGAACACCATCCCCATCAATATCCAAACAGCAACCACCTCTTGGCATGCAAGAGTCAGTTTTACATGATGTCCCCGCACCTTGAAACACACCATACAACTGTTCCTCACAAGTACGAATCGAAACATCTTCGCACCCACCCTTTGGCAAACAACACGCACCGAAACAAACAATGTCCAAACAATTTTGTCCGGCGAAGTATGAACCACCGAAATTTGCACATGTATTTTCAGAAACATACACACACGATCCTGAGTCAAGAGATGTTCCATTCGCACTTGCGTCACCAGAGTCAAGGCAACACGCTCCAAAAGCACCCCCACTGCCTCCGCAAGGATCATCTGCGCATGTAACACCAACTTGATATGTGCCGCTTAACTCAAAACAAGTACTAATTGTGACGTTCGTACACTGGCCACTGTCAAGGCAGCATGCACCACCACAAGGTTGATCGATGCAAAATTCGCCAAGTTGAAATACGCCGCCAAGGTCAGTACAAGTAACTGTGCCAGCTTCTCGGATGTCAATGCAGCTACCACTTACTAGGCAGCAAGCTCCTTCAGGAGCACATGGGAGAGAAGTACAATCAGAATCAATTCCTTTGTACTCGCCACCCAAGTCTGTGCAACTTTCTTCAGAAAGTAATTCACAACCTAATAAATCATCTACATTAAGATCAAAACAACATGCACCGCCGCACGAAATTTCGCAACAGAGCTCACCATCGTGATAATCGCCACCAAGAGTGACACAATGTTCTTGTGCAATTTCAATACAGTTTCCTGCTGGCAAACAACATGCCCAACATGAAACGAGTTCTGGGCATGTTACATCGGCACATGAAAAAGTTGGGTGAAATTCCAATCCACCAAGAAGGGAGAGGCAAGTTTCCTCTGATACTTCGGTACAAATCGATTCAGAGTCACAGCCTGCAAGGCAACAAGCGCCATTTGGCTCTGGAGCTTTTGCTTCATGAACGTGTGCGATGAATGTTTCAAGTATAAATGGTTGCGCTTCAAGGCCAAGCATTTGCACAGAACCACCTACATTATTCGGAAAATCACCATAAATTAATGGCAATGCTCCTTGATCGTGATCTCTCTGCCTACCGAGTAATGGCGGTGTCACTGCAGCACTCAAAGGCAAACTAGCTTTTGTAAGTGCGCCAGTAGGATTGAATGGCAGCAAGGAATAATCCCGCCATTGATCATCTTCATCCTTGTATGCCATCATGTTTGAGGCTAATCCCGCAGCCATGAGTCTCGTCTGCTGGTATGGATCACGTAAGTTACCATTGTTCTGGATCGAACTTACGCTCATTTCCCCCGCAACAGTACGTCCAGTACCATCCCACACTCCTGTTGCAGATCCATCGAACAAACTCGTAGTACCGGATTCTTGGGCATCAGTCATCGAAAGCAAAAGGGCCAACGGTGCGCGTTCTGAAAACGTTAATTTACCATCAGCATTTGACTCCCACCACGGTTGCCCAAAGGCAAAAGTACCATAGTATTCACGCAAATCTACTTTAGAAGCTGCTTGTTTTCTCCATGTTTCCGTTACGCTAATGAACGCTTCTTGTTCTTGTCCGGGAGACGAACTTGCTGCTTGCAAAGCTTCAAAAACAATCTTAAGTGGGTACATTTGCCCCCAAACATTTGTTGGAGATCCGTATGTAAAATACGAACCGATGTCCAAAGGATCTAAATCATCACCACTTGGCAAATCCCCTTCGGTAAAGTCCGGATCATATCGATTTGCAAAACGATCTTCCCAGCGGAGCCATGGAGGGAGTAAATCATTTCTTGCACCACTGAATAATGTCATTTTCCGACGGTTATCGAAAACCAATTGGGAATTCGTTAATTGATCACGAAATTCACTTGCTTCATGTGATTTGGTGTAATCACTGCGTATAAACTGTTTGTCAAGTTGACCGTTTGCATTTACACGATTGATACTATTTTCAAAGCGACTGCCAATGAATTGATAATTATTGCCTTCGTTTATACGAAGTTCCAATTCATCCGAAAGGTTGTATGGCCTAAACCCTCGCCTTGCATTGAATGGATTTCTCCCTACAAGTTGCCAATACCAAAGACGGCCAAAGTTTGATGTCACGTCTTCCCATGGATCATTTAGATTTGCAAATGGGTTGGCGTCTATATCATAAAAAATGTCATTTGATGTAGAACCACTGACTTGCACACCAACTTCATCCAAAATCGACGCGTACTCTTGATCTTGCCATCGGTCAGTATCCCATGCAACAGTCAGGCGAGGGTCGAGAGGGTCGTCCACTTCACCATAGGTAATCCAACTTGGCGAATTTGCTGGTGTATCAAGAAAACCTACTTGCCAGTTTGAATTTGTTTCTTCGGTGGGTCCGTGCTGGGAAAATGCATCATTCTGTGCAACCAATGCAATGTCCGAAGGAGTATGCCCTCGCGTGCGTTCACCCATCAATACTGGTTGCGAATCATCTGCGTTAGTAACGCGATGAAAGCGTGAACCAACATTAAAGTTTACTTTCCCTGAATTGTCAGTAATAGAAATACCAACGACTTGACGGATATCTGAACCCGCTTCGTATGGAGATAAATGCCAGATGGAATCTGTAAAACCATCGCCATCTGAATCCGTTAGGGTTCGCTCAACCATCCACCGAGGGGTGCCCTCTTCAAAAGCATCTAGTGGGCGCTCACCTTGCTCGTGTTGCACACCATCATTATCGAGATCACTTAGGTTCAAAAAGTTGATTGGAAGGAAATCACTATTGGAATGTGCATTAACCCACCCACTTAAACTATACCAATCATTCCAATGGTCCCAAAAGGCGCCATTGTTGTCTAGAACATTTTCCGTTATGGGCAAGTTAAAACCTAAACCAACTTCTGCAGAGAGGAACCCACCAACAGTTGGACGCCACGATGGCCACTGTTCGATAGGCACATCTAGATCAGTCATAACGCCGTCGCCGCCGATATTAGAAATATTTTTGACCGGCCTCCAAGCGTTAGTACTTTGTGACAAATTAGTTAAATGACGCCAATGAGAGAATGAATCTGGCGTTCCATCGACGTCACTCCAATTATTTGCAACATCCACACGTAAATCGACACGCTGAGGTTCTGTATCACGGAGCCACCGAGCATCTCCAAAAGATGGTCCACCAAGTGGATTGCTTGGACCGATGTCATCATCAAAATATCCACTACCATTTCCATCTACACGGTCAAAGTCATCTGGAGGATTTGTCCATGGAATAACAGCGTAGGGGGCGAAGTTATATGGGTTGTTTGGGTCATGGGTCCAACGTGATTCTCCTATGTCAGGTAGCCGCCTGCGATTGTTTGCACTCCCCTGCGGCGCACCACCGGTAGGAAGTTCGGGCTTTACAAAAAGCGAAAGTGCTATGTCATCAGCAATTGCTTGACCGATGAATCTTGCACTGTTACTTCTTGCAGCAGCAATTTGTTGTGCTTTGGCAGTAATCCTAGTGCCTTGTGTGCGAGTTAAAAAAGCAGTTGTAACAAGAACGAGCAGTACCAAAACTCCAACTACTAAAATTAGGGCGTTTGCACGACGAATTGGATTATGTATTGCATTCATACTCATTACTCACGTTCCGGTATATTGACAACAAATTGATACGTCCAGCCAGCGCCGAGTCTGTTGTCAGGATCTTGTAAACGGAGGGTTACCCTAATTGCAGTTGGCCTTGGTGTATATCTCCAGACAACATCACCAGACTGGTCACCATTATCCCATCCGCCGTCTTCAACTGCGCCATCATCAGACAGAGGGTTAGCAGAATATTCATTCACAAAATCTAATCCATTTTCCAATAAGGGATCGGCATTGTTATATCCAAAAATAGCCCAATATTCGCTTACCCCATCATCGTCCAATCCCTCGACTGTTGGTACCGGGGCGAAGGATGAGCCCTCACCAGCTATAAACTTTCGCTCGATGAACCATGGGTCAATTGACCACGCTGGGACGTCTGCATATTCCGCGTCTGCGTCAGGAAGATCGATCTCATGCGTATCGAATGGGTCATCCTGGGTGTGCATGCCATCCCATGGGTTACCGGTTGCTTGGTCATAAAAACCTTGCAGTGTGTGAAAGTCTATTGAGTAATCATTTTCGTCAACTCTTGAAGCTCCGCCCCACCAAGGCTGTTGCCACTGATCTGCATAATTAAAGCCGGGGAACCATTGGCCATTCGTATCAGTTACTTCCCCAACACCTTCGTCGTATGTCCACTCAATTTGAAATGTAACACAACCCTGCGCAATTGCAGCAACTCGCATCGCTTGATCAGCTCTATCTAACGTCGGCGGTATCGGCTCAACTCTTGGCCAATACATCAAGCTTGCAATGAGTTCTTGTTGGTCTATATTACCAACCGTTTGATTTGTGTTTCCCAAGAATGACCCCTGCCACACACGATCAGTAGAAGAACTTGCACCTTCTTCCCACTGAAGAACAGATTCGCGTATATCCGCAAGATGAGTTGCTGCGGTGTCCACTCTACTATGTTGGATTTGCGTAATGGTATCTCCAGCTTCTACACGTGGATCCCAAGGAAAAACACTCCGTGCAGCAATTGCACCGGGTGAATAAGTTCCAGATGAAAGATAAATTGTTTTACTCGTATCCCTTGGAGAATTATCATCATCATCTGCAAGCACAATTAGTTGCCTACATAAAACCCAATCTATTGGATTTGGCTGAGACCCACCAGAAAAACCGCCGCCGCCCTCAACAATGTTGAAGCGTTCAGCTTGGCCATCCGAGTAAATCCTAGATTCAAAAGAAATCATACCTTCGTACCATGGAGTCACTATTTGCTGTGTGTTAGATGGAAGAAGAATGGGGTCTGTTGAAACATTTGAAATAGGTGCACCATATTCATCCTCGGCAATGCCGTCCAACCGTGAAAACTGCAATCCATGTCCGTAATAGACCATCGCAGAACAACCTTGACCTGCGAAATTAGTCCCTCCGTTTGTGCCTGGAGATGCTCCGTTAAAAACCATAGGACTGGCAACTGCTTCAGTTAAAAATATAAGCTGGTCACAACGCACAATTGAAGCGGCATCTTGAGATGGATCCAGTAAGTCATATTCACTCCGCACGTTATTCGCAACTGCAACACTCCGAATTGCAAAGAAACCTTCTGGAGAAATCTTAGCAATGTCTTCGCGTAACTGCTGCTCAATGGCTATTGCCTGTTGAAGCGTACTAGATGTAGCAGTCCCGATTGCTGCGACCTTACTTGTAACACTAAATATTCTTGATACGGCAATCATGATTGCTAGTAGCACGACGATTGAAACCATAAGTTCCATCAACGTGAACCCAAATCGTAGAGTACAAGTGAGCTTCTTGAAAACAGCAGACATTAGAGTTCCTCCACTGTTGCAAAAATAGGAACAATCGTTCGGCTGAGTGAATCACTAATTGGTAAATACCAAATATCAGTGACAACACCCTCTTCAACCATTCCGACAAATGGGGTGTTTGGGTTTGGTATGACTTGTGGATCTTGTGATGCACCTTCCCACCAATTAACGTTCGTAGGTGCAGCAACACTTGGATTTGTTATTGAGGGCGAAACCATGACTGTTGCAGGGCTAGACACAAGTTTCACTTCCTCATCTGAAGTTCTTCTTCTCCCACGCTGCACTCGATGTATATGTCCGTTTTGATCAACCATCCATTGCCCAACGGACTGCCAATGATTGTCCGGTTCGTTTGGGTTATCTGTCTCTGATCCTGAAAGTACGTTCGTTCCTGCACTCCAAGCACCTGTCGAACTACCAACTAGTGCTCGATAATACGGCAATTGAGGTGTTTGCCAGTTTGTAGTGTCTACTAGATATGGGCCTGTTTCATTTGAGTCAATAATTCTGTAAACGAAGATCGCAACAAGAATTCGTTGCTCATACCTACGGAACATGCAATCCCAATAATATTTGCCGCCATCCCGAGATGTAGGATCGTACGCAACATTTACATTAACTCTTGGATCCCCGTCCCACATCGGATATTGCCGCTCAGCTGCAGTAATACGAATAACAGGCGGTCGATCTCCTAATGCAATTCCATCGGAGTCAATTTCATTTGGGAATTTTTCCTTGTTGTAGGGGATACCGGGAACACCCGCTGTTGCTGCCCATTGCTCAGCGATGTGGTTTGCATCTGGGTAACCAAAAATATCAATCGCACCGCGAAGTGTTACGTCAATTGGATTTGCTGCATCGCCAAAATTCGATGGAACAAAAGCTGGGCGTCGCCACATCCAATCACCGCAAATTGTAGGCCATTTATTTGAAGTTCCAGACACTTGACCAAAATCGCATAAGTTTGGCGACCAGTTTCCGTAATCAAATACTTCGCAATATCCAAAATCGTCAGGCTTTAGCTTTGAACGCAGCAGAGTCAATGCATTATTTGCAACAATTGGACCAATAAGATCGTCTGCTGCGCGTTGTTGTTGCCGAATCCCAGCAGGTAACAATGCTGCAATACTTATAATCCCAATACCAAGAATGAAAATTGCAAGCAAGAGTTCGATTAGTGAAAAACCAAATCGTTTTCGAGGAGTATTTTTTGGGACTGAAATCATTTTTCAGGCACCCCGCTATAACGATTAAATTGAATTCGATCAGTCGTTTTGTTTATAAAATCGGTAAAGTGCCAATCACGATCGTACTTATCAACTGTACCGTTGCTTGGATTCCGCTCCCAACCCGACCTTGCAATATCTGTAAAATTTGGATAATCCGTTCGCATTGCTCCCCACTGTTCACGAAATGCATCGTAATCAAAAATAGATAACAAGCCGGCTAAACCAATGTATGTTTCACTTTCTGGAGCTTCAACATCAAAATAAGCACCCGCGGGAAGATCGCCAACAACCTGTGTCCAATCAACTTCTATTGGGTCAAACTCATCACCATCACGTAATGCAAGATCAATAGTTTGCTTTCCGTCTCTGTTAAAGTCGACCCAAATGCGATCACTTCCACTTTCAGCATTGCGAACGACAACTCGACCTTCAGGATTGTAAAGTATGCCTACCATCTCACCCATCAACAACGAGTTTTTTATGACTGCATTTGATGGCAAGTATGTACAAACCCACCAAATATGATCTGCATTTAGTGCAATACCTGGAGCAGCTACTCCAATCCCAGTAGGTAGGTTTTTCGGTTTTTGACCATCAATTGGCACAAAACGATCGTACGTCCAATCACCTGCATTTGAAGAATCGCCATTCCACTCTGCTACAACACATTCGTAATATTGCTCACTGCCATCACCAGATAACTTCGGGCGAAAAACAGTAATCACATACCGGTTGTTTTTGATTGCATACGCACGGGCATTATCGAGTGCTGCAATGATCGTATTCTTCGCAGTAGAGAGCCGCATATTCTTTGCAACCTTGGAATATGCCATAGCGGAAAAACCTGCAATCAGTGCAATGATAATAATCACAACGACAAGTTCGACGAGTGTAAAACTACGTTTCAAATTGGATGGCAATCTGTTCAACGCGCATCCTCCACAACGAATGGTTCGTATGAAGTCACATTGTCAAGTGTTGCACTCCAAGTTTCATCATCTCGTGAATATGGGTTAGCTTGATACCTATACCCCCAAAGTCCGTCAGGTCCCGCAGAAACTAAGTAAGCTCGTTTATTCAAACAAGAACCAAGCCCATCTTCGGCTTGATCGCGAACGGTCAAGTCACCAGAAGCATCTTGGGCAAGTGTAATCAAACCAGAATCTTCAAAGTTGCCACACGGAAATACGATCCCGATAGGGAAACCCCACGCATCGACAACACGAGCACCATGGACATCTTCCTCTATCAAGTCGGGGTGAATCTTTGCAAGTATATTTTTACTTGCTTCTAGCTCTATGAGTATTTTCCATAGCTCTTCTGCACGGAAATCCATTGCTTCGGTCATCTCAGATTGAGAAACACTTGCATTAAAAGCGGGAATGCCAAGGATGCCGTCATTTTCTACGTCGTACGTGCCCTCAACTGCCCCTACTGATGCAAATGTCATTGATCGATCCATTTCTGTTTCCCACTCAGAAATTGCAGTATCTAGAAGTGTGATCGCATCCTTGGTTTTTCTAATTTCACTACCTCGTAAAACTTTGTTTGAAATACCTAGTGTTAAACCAGCTAGCAGTACGATGATTGCGATCACAATCATCATTTCAATTAATGTAAAACCACGGATTACTTTTGTCATGGACCAATCTCCACTATGTTGTCAGCGTTAAATTCATCTGTCGCGTCATCATCATCATTTCCAGGCAACCCAAAAACATCCGCTCGTATTCGAGAGTTCAATTGTTTATCAGCACCAGCCGAAAAAAAGGCAATGTCACCTGTTTGTAATTCCAAAGTTGTCGAAGGATCACCACCGCCGTATGCACGATTGTAATCGCCATAACTTGCATTAATTGGGCTATCTGGCAAGTTGAACGGACGCAAAACGATGTAATCGCTCAGCGTTGGACGTGCAAAATCATTATTTGGAGGATAGATGCGAGAGATTCCTGATTCAATATCTCTGTCAACTTCATCTACTTGCGGGAATTGATTTCTAAATGGATACACTTTTCGAAAATACCTTATTGGTGAACCCCAAGAATCTACAAGGACCATTGGATTTGTAAAGTTATCCGTAGAGTAATCTGGATCACCCGGATAGAGCACAATAGGTTGACCTGTAAGTGGATCAAGCGTTGCATCCTGCGCGCCATCACCATCGCGATCTGGGCCAAGAAGAATGCGACCAAGCATTTGCTCATTCTCAACTTCTATATATGGTCCGTATGTTTTACCACCAGCTTTGATCGCGTATCCACGATCTTCAATTTCCCAAAGACCACGATCACAATCCCAATCAGGAAACGCGCAGCGATCTGTAGCGCCCCAAACACCATCCATCGCAGGATGACGTATGCCAAGGGCTGGAGACTCATCTCTATTTTGAATTGAACCGTCAGGAACTCTATATGAACCGTACCCATCTTCATTTAGGCCGCCATACCCAATCAAATATTCAGCAGGTGAGGTAATCGAATGCCAGTTTTGCGCTGTTCCCCTATAACTTGATTGCTCATTTCCTTGCATTCCAAGGGGAGGGAAACTTGGGAAGTTGGCAAGCCCACGACTGTCATTCAAAATTGGGGGGTAATACCCAATATCATTTTTAAACGCAGTCATGCCCTGCGCCATCGCAGTCATTCGAGATTTTGTTTCCGCACGTTTTGCCGCTGTACGAGCAGCACTAGTTGCTACAACAAGTACGCCCACCAAGATGACAATGATCACAATGACCATTAACATTTCAATGAGTGTAAAAGCAGGAATCGAATTAGATCTTCGTTGATGCACTGTTTTGATTAATCCTGTGATACCGATTCGATCATCTTCACGAGTGGCATAAAGAGTGCAAGAACAATTGTGCCGACAATGCCACCAAGGACAACTACCAACGCAGGTTCGAGCAGACTTAACATTGCGGTGACTGCGACATCAACTTCTTCATCGTAATTGTCAGCAATTTTAACCAGCATGACATCAAGGTCACCGGTTTCTTCGCCAACTTCGATCATGTTAACAACAATTGAGTCGCACACTTTTGCTTCCCGCAGTGGATCAGCAACTGTTTCGCCCTCTCGAATGGAGTCATGAACGCCAGTGAGTGCTTTTTCATATACATAGTTTCCCGAAGTATCTCTTGTAATCAAAACAGCTTCAAGAATAGGGACACCAGCTGCAACAAGTGTGCCAAGTGTCCGTGTAAATCGAGCAACAGATGTCTTCATGACAAGTGGTCCGATGACTGGGATTTTCATTCGAATAATATCAGTAGCTGCTCTGCCCGGAACTGTCCTACGAATCAACTTCATGAAGAAGAAAATCAGAAACGGAGAAGTTACGATCCAAATAAATCCAGGAATGGCTTGCTCACCCTCTTTGGGTGTACCCGCAACCCACAAACTTGTTTCGATAAGCCAAAGAGTCAAACCCGGAAGTTCGACTTCAAAGTCACTAAAAATATCTTCAAATTTTGGAATAACAAAATACATAATGCCTGTCACGATCAGCACTGCGACAACGATGACGCAAATCGGATAAATCATTGCGCCCTTAATTCTCGCTTTCAACCGCTCAGCTTTTTCCATAAAGTTCGCAAGACGTTGCAAAATAACATCTAGCACACCGCCAATTTCACCTGCTGCAACCATCTTTGAATACAAACGATCAAAAGCCTTTGGGTGCTTACTCATCGAGTCAGAAAGACTGCTTCCTGATTCAACATCTTCAACAACTTCTAAAAGAATTGATTTTAATTTTCCCGGCTTTTGTTGTTGTTCTAAAATTTGCAAAGAACGCAATAGTGGAAGGCCAGCGTCTTGAAGTGTTGAAAGTTGTCTTGTGAATTGGCATAGATTTTTAGTTTTAACCTTCCCAAAAGAAATGGACATCCCTTTCTTCTTTTTTTCTTTTTTCGCTTGTTTATCCTTTTTGGATTTCTCACTCCCGCCTACGGAATCTTCACGGACGGAAGTGGGAAAGAACCCTTGCTTACGAATTTCTGAAATGGCCTCGTCACTAGAACTAGCTTCGAGTCGACCTTTTTCAGTTTTTCCAGCTGCGTTCAGTGCTTCATAAACATAAGTTGGCATGTGTCATGCTCCAATTCGTTAGTCGTTGCTGATGGTTTCACGAACCACCTCGTCAATTGTTGTTTGTCCATCAAAAATAGAAAGCATCCCGCACTCTCGAAGGGACCTCATACCTCGCTTTTGCGCTTCAACGCGAATTACTGCAGTGGATGCTTGGGCAAGAATTAATTCTCGAAGAGAATCGTCAAATTCCATAATTTCAAAGAGTGCAAGTCGTCCTCGGTATCCACTGTTGTTACATGTTTCACAACCTTTACCTCGAAAAAATGTGCGTCCAACAACATCCTTGCGATGAAATTGAAGTTCAAGCAATTCCTCATCACTGGGGTCATACTCTTCCTTGCATTTTTCACATATTTTTCTAACAAGGCGCTGCGCTACAATCGCTTCAACTGTTGCTGTTATCAAAAAACTTTCAACTCCAAGATCGACCAAACGTAGAATGGTTGACGGAGCATCGTTTGTATGTACAGTTGTAAAAACCAAGTGACCAGTGAGAGATGCTTGCACTGCAATTTGTGCAGTTTCAAGGTCACGAATTTCACCAATAAGAATAACATCGGGATCTTGCCGTAAGAATGAACGAAGTAACTTTGCAAAAGTTAATTGTTGATCAGTATTTACTTGGCATTGGATCAAACCATCGATGTCATACTCAACTGGATCTTCGGCAGTAAGAATTTTAGTTTCCGGATCATTAAGTTCGTTAAGAGCAGCATAAAGGGTAGTTGTTTTTCCAGAACCAGTAGGTCCAGTAACGACAACAATTCCATTTGGTCGTTTAATAACATCAGCCATTTTGTCATAATCAGATGCACGCAAACCAATTTTTTCCATACTTAATTGAACATTAGATCTATCGAGAACTCGCATCACGACTGATTCGCCAAACATTGTTGGGAGCACTGAAACCCGAAGGTCAATTGGAGATGCAGAAACAGTCAATTCAATACGGCCGTCTTGAGGAAGCCTTCGTTCCGCAATATCGAGATTTGCCATAATCTTAATTCTGGAAACAATTGGCATCGCCAAGTGCATTGGCGGTGGAACCATTTCATAGAGAACGCCGTCAATTCTGTACCGCATTTTAAACTCTTCTTCAAATGGTTCAAAATGTATGTCAGACGCTTTATCTTTAATTGCCTGCAATAGAACAAGGTTAAGCAGCCGAACAATTTTATTATCACCAGCAGCGGATGACAGATCATCCAAATCTACAGAATCACCGCGTCCGCCAAACCGAGAAAGATCGTCAGATTCTGCAAGCTGATTCATCATGTCGGACATGGATGGTCCACCTGAGGAATATTTCGATTTCACAACTGCATCAACTTGCTCAGGGAGTGCAACAACTGCAATTACTTTAAAACCCATCAATAATCTCAAGTCATCTACCGCTCGAAAATTATCTGGCGTTTTCAGCGCAATGGTTATCGTTTTTGTCTTCTCGTCATAAGCAACTGGCGCGATACCGTACGTGGTTGCAGTTTCCATCGGAAGTGCTTGAACTGCAGAGTCAGGAATTGAATCAATCTCTAATGTAATGAATTGAAGACCTGCTTGACCTGCAAGTGCACGAAGAACATCGTTCTTTGTAATCAGGCCCATCTCAACCATAATTTCACCAATTTTTCGGCGATCGCCCTTCTTCCGTGCTACTTTCTGGACTTGTAGGGCTTCGTGGACCTTTTCACGGTTTAATCTTCTTAATTTGGTCAATACACGACCGAATCTGCGGCCTTTTAACTGAGCAGCATCAACCGTTTTAGTAGCGGCTGAACCACTTTTGCTAGAAGATGTTTTTTTAACTTTGTCCTTTGCCATTGTATTCTTACTCCGTAGACATCTTCAGGGTTCAGATATCAGCCATTACACATAAAAGATCATTGGATGTATTATACCCATTGACAACTGCAGGAAGGCAGATTTAGACTTGTGCCACCTAGATTATTCACCCTATCTCTTGTAAAATCAAGTGTATATTCTAGATGCATATTGATTATTCTTCATCTAACTCAGTTCTTCCAATTGAACCGCCTGAATTATGCACTTTTTGAGTCAATGCATTTGAATCTCTGCCTTTATCAATCATTTCCTCAGCCCCAATCATACCTCGCTCATAAAGAGACCAGAGATGATCATCGAGGAGTTGCATGCCAAATTTACGTCCTGTTTGAATCGCTGAATCAATCCGGAAAGTTTTATTCTCACGAATCAAGTTTGCAACAGCAGGTGTTACAACAAGGAATTCGTATGCTGCCACACGCCCTGTTTTATCAACTCTTCGCAAAAGCACCTGTGAAAGGACAGAAATAAGTGATGTTGAAAGTTGAACCCGAACTTGTTCTTGCTGATTTGTTGGAAAAGCATCAACAATCCGATTAATCGTGCCTGCAGCACCAGTTGTATGCAAAGTTGCAAATACCAAGTGACCTGTTTCTGCTGCTTGAATTGCCGCTTCAATTGTCTCCAAATCACGCATTTCACCAACGAGAATAACATCGGGGTCAGCACGGAGCACACGGCGAAGTGCTTCGGAAAAGCTCGGCACATCGTTGCCAACTTCACGTTGATTTACAATAGATTTTTTGTGGTAGTGATAATATTCAATCGGATCTTCCGCAGTCACAATGTGACGCTCTAGATTGGTATTTACATAATCGATCATTGTCGCAAGCGACGTTGTTTTACCAGAACCAGTGGGGCCTGTAACAATAAACAAACCACGAGGTCTACGAATCAATTCCTTCAAAATTTTAGGCAGACCAATTTGTTCGAATGTAAGTAGTTCGTTTGGAATTAATCGTAAAACTAGCGTGATGTCGCCACGCTGGCGAAAGATTGCAACTCGAAAACGAGCTTGCGTTCCAAACGCAAAACCAAAGTCACAGCTGCCTTCTTCTTGCAATTCTTGCTGCGCTTTTTCTGGTGTAATCTGCTTCATCAATGCGACACAATCATCTCCATCTAGCACCTTCGTGTCGAGATTCTTCAAACCACCGTGCAATCGCAAGGTAGGCTTTCGGCCGACAGTTAAGTGAAGGTCCGAAGCACCAGTGCGAACAACTGTATCTAGCAATCTATCTATTTGAATGGTTGACATATAGCATGAATTCCGTTCGTTTATTAAATATCCACGTTTCCATCAAGAAGCGTTTCGGCCTGTGCGAATTTTGCAATTTCTTCAGGCGTGGTATCACCTCTTAGCACTTTTATTTTCCCGTCCTCAACAAGTGTATTCATTCCACTTCGGATTGCTGCAGCGCGAAGTTGTCCCAGCGGCGCACGATTGAATGCAAGCTCTCGCGTTTCATTGTTCATCACCATCATTTCAAAAATCGCTTTACGACCTTTGTACCCTCGATTATTGCAGACACTACAACCAACGGGTTTACAAATGTTTGCATTAGCAGCTTCTTCTTGCGTAATATCTAGAAGCTTCAGGAATTTCTTATCGGGGGATTTATCTGGCTTTTTGCACTTAGAACAAAGCATTCGCGTAAGGCGTTGTGCCATAATTGCTTGAATTGAACTTGCAACAAGGTATGGTTTCACACCCATATCAATCAAACGAGTGATTGCCGATGGTGCGTCGTTGGTGTGCAATGTTGAGAAAACCAAATGACCAGTCAAAGCAGCTTGAATTGCAATATCAGCTACTTCACGGTCACGAATTTCACCAACAAGAATAATGTTTGGAGCTTGCCGCAGCATCGCCCGGAGAATTGCGGTGAAAGTCAAACCAATTGAATCGCGAATTTGACATTGGTTGATACCAGCAAAACTATATTCAACTGGATCTTCAGCAGTGATAATCTTGCGCTCAGGCGTGTTTAGTACATCCAAAGCTGAATAAAGCGTCGTCGTTTTACCCGAGCCAGTTGGACCAGTCACAAGAAGAATCCCGTTTGGCCTACGAATTAATTTGTTAAATCGATCAAGGTTGGCCTGTTCAAAACCAAGGTTTTTAAGACCAATTCGAACTGAGTCAGGGCGCAAAATCCGCAACACGATCGACTCACCATGATATGCGGGGCATGCACTCACTCGAAAATCAATTTGATCTCCATCGACGCCCATCTTAATACGACCATCCTGTGGAATTCGTTTTTCGGCGATGTTTACTCCCGCCATCAACTTCAGTCTTGCCAAAATTGCAGACTGCATACGCTTTGGCAAGTTATCGCGAACATGACAGACACCGTCTATGCGGTATCGCAATACGACACGATCTTCCATTGGTTCAATGTGTATGTCAGATGTGTTATTTCGAACAGCTTCGGTAATCATTCGAGTTACTAGCTTTACAATTGGCGCTTGATCGCTGTCAACATCAATTGAGGTGTCGACAGATGTATCAACACTCCTATCTACTGTCACATCAACTGAATCCGTGACTAATGATGTGTCTGTGAACATACTTTCAGAATCGCTAGAACCACCCGAAATAAATGCTTGGATTGCGGACTTCGTTGACAAGGCTGGTTCAATTTCACAATTGAGTCTAAACCGTAAGAGATCTAGTAATTCCAAATTAAGTGGATCGTGGATTATTAACTTAAGTTTCCCACCCTCTTTACTCAAAGGCAAAATTGCATGTTTTTTAATAACATCCTTAGGAATAAGATCCATATCCGGCGCTGGAGAATCTTCACTCCCATCTAGAGGTATGTAGTCCATGCCAAATTGTTCTGCTAAGGCCTTGATGACTGCTTGTTCGTCACAAGCACCCTGTTCGATCAATACTTCACCAACACGCTTTGCAGTAACTTCCGCGGCCTTCAGTGCCTCACGGAATTGATCCTTGGTAACAACTTGCTGTGAGACAAGAATTTCACCTATTTTTTTTCTTCGTTTTCGTGCCATAAAACCTTTTCAGATATGAACGGAGTTTTCACACCGCTAAAACGGTAGTATGATCGCCATTCACGCCTACCGCAAGGCTCTCAACACAATGTCACCAACTATTCTTATCACAGCAGGCGCCACACGGGAACAAATTGACCCCGTAAGGTTTATTGGAAACCGTTCGTCTGGACACCTTGGTTGCCAACTTGCGATCGCATCGGCTGTTGCTGGATTTGAAACAACTCTTCTTTTGGGTTCTAGTAGCGAGAGTGCCACTTGCCATCCTCGCCTCCAAACCCACATTTTTACTTCAACACGTGATCTAGAAGCACTCATCCACCAACATTGGCCAAGCCATCAATATCTAATAATGGCTGCAGCAGTTGCCGATTTCACTCCAAAAGGCGGCTCACTTCAGGACAAACTACCACGTCAAACCGAATTAAACCTTGAGCTTGTCCCAACACAAGACATTGTGACAAGCGCTTCAAGGTCTGCAAGGGATGATCAAAGAATTATCGCCTTCGCTCTTGGAAAACTACAAACCCTTGAACAAGTTGCGAAAAAGAAATTAGAAAGAAAAGGCGTGGATGCAATCGTTGCCAACCCTTTGGAAACAATGAATGCAGATAACATTTCCGCAACAGTGTATTGCAAAGATGGTCGAACCTTCTCTCCGCCTACAGATTGTAAAAAATCCGCCTTTAGCCTTTGGCTTATTGAACAAATAACGGACATCTGTTTATGAATATTTACTTGATTCTTTCACTTCTTTGTGTACCACCCGTCTTCACACAAGAGCAACGTTCTCTTCTTGAATCGATGGCGAATCCGATCATTGAGCCTGACTCAACAAACGCAGTTGAACAAAATGAACAAGCTGCCATTATTGGGCAACATCTCTTTTTTGACCCACAGTTTTCGGCAAATGGCGAAGTTTCGTGTGCTACTTGCCACAAAGCTGAACTGTACTTCACTGATGGACAGGCCGTTTCTACAGGAATCTCAGCAGTCACTCGAAACGCGCCGACAGTTCTAAATGCTGCACATCAACGGTGGTTTTTTTGGGACGGGCGAACAGACACGCTGTGGGGTCAGCCTATTCAAACGTTTGAACACGCAGCAGAAATGGGTGGAGATCGAAATAAAATCGCAAACATAATGATAAGCGATTCTGTGTACGCAACTTTATGGCATGAAGTATTTGGCGACTCTAAAAATGTTCCACTTGATGAAACTGCTGCCAACGTTGCGAAATGTCTTGCTGCCTACGAAACAAAATTGGTCGCACTTGATGCGCCATTTGATCGCTTTGCACTTGGCGACAAAACTGCAATGAGTGAATCTGCACAGCGTGGGTTACAATTTTTCATCGGCGAAGGTGGATGCCTACGGTGCCATTTTGGACCTTGGTTTACCGATGGCGCTTTTCATACAGTCGGAATTGGACCACTTGATGGTGGAGCACTACGAGACGCAGGAAGATTCGATGCTATTGAAAAATTACAAACTTCAAAATTCACAGCTCAAAGTAAGCAGAGCGACGATCAACTCGGCACTCGCGCGACCATTTCAAAGCATATCGCACGAAGACGAGAAGATTGGGGTGCATTCCGAACGCCAAGTTTACGAAACGTTGCCAAAACACCGCCGTATATGCACGCAGGACAACTTGCGACACTTGCAGATGTAGTTGAACACTACTCCACGCTCGAAAACTTCGTCACCGCAGATCATCACCGCGAAACAATTCTCTTGCCACTTGATCTCGACACGCAAGGCAAAGCCGACCTCATTGCCTTCCTCGAATCCCTAACTGGCACACTCCCCAAAGAGCACCTCCTCAAATCTCCACCAATACACTGACCTGCTGCAAATTTATGGTTTTAAATCCAAATGGACCTGCGCACGCTCAATAATATCGCCTTCATAGCGAATATCAAAGTAAATTTCCCATGCACCGGGCATGTGTAGCAACATCCCCGTAGTAAGAAAAGAACCATCAGATTGCTTTGTTGTATTTGGGTCTGTCATCATGCCATGTCCATGGGCTGGCATTGCAGCATCAACACGTAAGGTATCTACCTCACTAGTACCTCGTACCCATGATGTAATTTCGAACACTTCGTTCAATGGCATTTCGTTCGGTGCGGGGATAAATTCCACTGTCCAATTCTTAGCATTACTGACAACGTGAGGTCTTGCGCTCGCAGCGCACCCTGTAAGCAAAAGCAAAAGTAGTACACTATTTTTTAACATTTTTGTTTGTCCAAAATCTTCCTCGCCCAAAGGTTGAAAGCCAAGTTCCATCG
>JABABS010000035.1 GCA_014238125.1 Phycisphaerales bacterium | reverse complement strand
TCCAGATGAAGCGTGCATTGGCGAAACGATTACACTTGAAGCAGCAGTCGGTACTTTTTTCGAATATGACTGGCAAATGAGAGACCCCGAAGATTTTACGTGGGACACATTGCCCGGTGGTTTACATACAGCACAACTTACAGTGCATGAAGAAGGTCTGTGGGTCTTCCAATACCGCCAGCGCGCAGAAGGCAGTGCGTGGTCAATATGGTCTGAATTGGTTGGGCAGACAATGGTCACCGATTGTGCTCCAACCGGTGGGTGCTGTGTTTCAGGTGATTGTTCCCAATCAACAGCTGCTGATTGCGAAGGTGCGTACTTGGGAGACTGGACAACTTGCGAGGCTGAATCATGCAATGCGAGTGAAGGCGAAACAGGAGCATGCTGTACAGGTGATGCTTGTTCAATCGAGTTGTTCACCGAGTGCATGGGGACTTACTTGGGCGAAGGCACAACGTGTAGTAGTTCGACGTGCACTGAAGTGCTTGGGTCTTGTTGTATCGGCGACGGTTGTGTGAGAATTACAATCGATGCATGTTTGAATGAGTCCGGAATATACCGAGGAGATCACACGCTCTGTTGGGAAAATCCTTGCGAAGAAATAGTCGTTGGCGCATGTTGTCTTGGCTCTGATTGTTATGAGTCATCAGAAGATGATTGCATGGGTGAATGGCTCGGCGATGGCACAGAGTGCGAAGATGATGTCTGCCAAAATGACGACATAATCATTGGCCCGTTCCAATGGAAGAAAGAAAATGGTGGTAATGATCACTGGTATGCCATCGTTGTCACCGACGAACTTTGTTGGTCTGATGCGAATGCAGTTGCACATGCGAACGGGGCTTACATGCTAACGCTCACAACAAGTGAGGAATATGCGTGGTGGCTCGCTACATTTGGCGGTACTGGCCAAGAACCTTACATTGGGTTGCGTCAACTCCAAGGATCTGTGGAACCAAACGAGGGTTGGGAATGGGCAAATGGCGAAGGCAATACATTTGACAACTGGGCTTCTGGAACGCCAGACAATGCAACTGGAGGAGAAAATGTTGCACAGATGTTTACTTCAGGATATTGGGATGACGTTGTTGATTGCGGCGCAACTTCGTATGCAATTGAATTTGGACAGTGGTTCAACGTTTGTGAAACATGTGAATATACAACAATCCAAGCTGCTGCCAATGATGCTGCTGATGTGGAAACAATTTACGTTGATGAAGGTACTTACACATCTGTCGATGGCGAGTTCCTTGTAGATCTTCAATCAAAAGACATTTCAATTGTCGGTGCCGGCCCGGACCTTACGATTCTTGATGGCCAGTACTCAGTTTCTGGTTTAGAATTTAACTTTGGTTCTACAGGCAACGCTTTGCTTGAAGGAATCACAATTCAACATTGTGTTGACAACGAAGGCGCAGCAATTTCAGTAAGTGGTGGCGTCCTACGTATGTTCAACTGCATCGTAAGCACAAACCAAGCAACCGAATCAGGGCAAAGTGGCGGCGCGGTGAACGCAGCTGGCGGAACGACGCTTTCTGTTGAAAAATGTGAGTTTACCGAAAACACCGCAGTACAGTTTGGAGGTGCAATCTACCTCGTTGACAGTGGGACAACTGCGACGATTACTGATTGTTTGTTTGCAAATAATGAATCCACTGTTGGTGGTGCAATTTATGTTTCGTCAGGAACGAAATGTGATGGCGACCTTATTGAGTTTAGTGAGAACATTTCTGGCGACGGTGGTGCAGTAAGTATTACTGGAAATGGTTCGTCATTTATTTCGTGTTGTTTCCAAAATAACAGCGCACTTGGTGTTGGTGGTGCGATGGACAATTCAGTAGGCGCGAATACGATGTTGACAGACTGCTTGTTTGTGAATAACACCGCGGTCTACGAAGGTGGCGCAATCTATAACAACGATAGTAATCCAATCTTGTACCAATGCACATTGGCTTCGAATATTTCATACGAAGAAAATGGTGGCGGTCTTCACAATGACAACACCAGTGCGCCGTCGATTGAATCGTCTCTCTTCTGTGGAAACATTGGTCGAGGCGCATCTGAAAGTACGCTTGAAGGACACATCTATCCAACTGTTGCAGATTCAGATTATGAATTTGTAGGAGGCAACGAGTTCCATGCCCTTTGTTCAACGTGTCAAGGTGATATTAACGGAGACGGAGAAGTCGATCTGACAGATTTGATTGCTATTGCAATGATCTCTGTTTGGGGAGAATGCGATGAATGTTTGGCAGACCTTGACAACAACGGTGTTGTTGATCCAGATGACATTGTGATTTTGATTGAACTCTTGACATCACGCCTAGATCGACCGTGTGCGATTGAATGTCCGTATCGTTATTAAAGTGACATGAATTATGGGTAAAACCGCTTGACGACTAGTGTGTTGTTCTGACCGCCAAAACCAAACGAGTTACTTAAACAACAATCGACTTTCGCCTCCCGTGCTACGTTTGGTATGTAATCAAGATCAAGTTCCGGATCAGGGTTGTCTAAGTTAATAGTTGGTACCAACATGTTTGTTTGAATGGACATAATGCAGGTGATGAGTTCAACCGATCCAGCTGCAGCGATCAGGTGTCCCATCATTGACTTGATGGAACTGATAGGAACGCTCGGTGCGTTATCTCCGAAGGCCAACTTGATTGCCATTGTTTCAATAAAATCGTTTTCTTGGGTAGAAGTGCCATGCGCAGAAATGTATTGCACAGGTGGATTGTTAGTATTTGTTTTTGCATCGATGCCAGCTTGAGAAAGCGCGTTATTCATTGCAGCAGAAGGACCACGCCCCTCAGGATGCAAATCAGTGATGCGATATGCATCGGCGCTAGAGCCAAAACCAACAATTTCAGCAAGCGGCGTCGCATCTCTTGCAAGTGCATGCTCAAGCGTTTCAAGAACAAGCATCCCTGAACCCTCTCCCATGACAAACCCTCCGCGATCCCTTGAGAATGGTTTAGACGCTTTTTTTGGATCACCGTCAAACGTAGAAAGTGCAGTTAAGCGATTGAAACCAGTAATACCCAGCGCGTGCAGCATGGTGTGCGTGCCGCCTGCAAGCATGACATCCGCATCACCGCGAAGTAGCACGCTCGTTGCTTCACCAATGGCTTGCGTGCTTGCTGCGCATGCAGTTAGACAATTGAACGCTGGTCCACGCAAGTTGTATTCTCTTGCTAGATGCCAGAGGGGCATATTTGGTTCTTGTTCCACTTCTCCCCACTCATCGAGTTGCTCCGTTGCGAACCTTGCCCATGCAACAGCGTCAACTTTTCCATCTTCTACATCCCAAGAGTGGGTGTCAATCATGGAGTGCGCAGAAAAATCAAGGACGCCTTCGCCTGCACCGAGATAAATACCTGTGCGTTCATGATCAAGTTCTTGATAAGAACCAAGTCCCGATTGTTCCCACGCTTGTTTTGCAGCGCCCAGAGCAAATTGTGAATTCATTGCCGGTTTGTGGTGAATCGCAGCATCTTGAACGTATTGCTTCCAATCAAAATCACGAACTTGCCCAGCAAACTTTGTAGGAAAACTTGAAGCATCGAATCGGTCGATTGTTGCAATTGCCGATTCGCCGTTGCACATTCTTTTCCACACGGTATCGAGGTCATTTCCAAGGGGTGTGATCCAACCCATGCCTGTGACTACAACTCGAGTCATGATGTAATCCTTCCAAGAATGATTGCAACGCACTGTCCACCCTCACTTGGCGTTACAACGAGCACGTTGTTGATTTGAGTTTTCTTTGAATCACATTTTTCTGCATTAATACCAGCTGTTATATCGCTACCAAGTCTTGCGGGAATGGTTTGTTCCTTAATTGCTTTGGCAGCAACACCAATGCAAATTGCACCGTTTCCAGCCATGCAATTACCAGTGTATGGAATAGTAGTAATAGTAGGAATGTTGTGTAGTGTCTCGCCAAAGACAGAGGTAAGCCCAACAACTTCGACAGCATCGATTTTTGGAATGCCTGAACCGAGTGGAACGATGAGATCGATATCACTTGGTTTGCAGTTTGCTTCACACATTGCTTTTTTGATTGCAGACGCAAGTGCTACAGGGTCAGCATCTAGAGGTGTTTCTGTAAATGATTGTCTACAACCAATCCCGTCAATTGTGCACCAGGGCGACCCACTCCGACTATTACAAGAGTTTTCGCTTTCTATTAGAAGAATGCCGCCACCTTCTCCAATGAGTGTGCCGTTTGTGTCTTTTGAAAATGGCTGAATGATTCTAGTGATGTCACCAGAACCATCAGTTTCAGCGAGGCGATCTGTGCAATGTTGTCTATACAGCGCAAGTGGATTTACTCGATCTTCCGCGCCACCTGAGAGACACGCGTCGGCATCACCGCGTTGGATGACACGGCGGGATTCTGCGATCGATAATCCGCTCGATGCTTCACAGCACGTGATTGTGTTGGAAGGGCCTCGGCAGTCATGCACAATCGTGACGTGACACGCGAGCATATTCGGTAAATATTTCAACAACCAAAGCGGTGAGAGGTTTTGCATGCCTTCGCTTCCCCAGTGGGCAAGATCAAATGAGCCATCATCTTTTTTACTTGTCACAAGTGCCGCGCCAAGTTCGTTGACTTCAGCGGAAATCAGACCAGCCCCGATGTGGCAACCCACGCGACTTGGATCAATCGTTGGGGGTTCGTCGCTTGTTCCAGCGGTGCTAATACCAGCGTTTTCTACTGCTTGGGCAGCCGCGCCAACCGCTAGTTCGGTATCGCGGCACATAACTTTCGTTGCTTTGCGGTGACTTTTTGGGACTATTTTTCGTACTTTAAATGCATCTTCTGCGAGTTCCCCTGCAACCTGTGAAACAAAACCACTTGGATCAAACCGTTCGATTCGCTTGAGGCCCGTTCGACCCTCAAGCATTGCATCCCACAGAGAATCAATTCCTACGCCTAGGGCAGAAATGATTCCAACACCGGAAATCACGACTTTGTTTGTGTCAGATTGTGACATGTGCAGGGATTGTACTTGAACTACGTATTAATACAGCATTCACTGCGCAGTGGATTACTACGTGGCATACACAGTATTGACAGTTGATAACCAGTTGTGAATAAAGGATTACCCTAATTTTTGTCCAACAAGCATGGCTAATTCAATGGACTGTTCATAATTGAGACGAGGGTCAACGAGGGTTTCGTAGGCATCGCCCAAGCCAGCCTCGTCGAGACCGCGAGCACCCCCAGTGCACTCAGTTACATTTTGTCCACACACTTCAACATGAACGCCGCCAAGATTAGAGTTGTTGTTTTGATGAATATCAATCGACTGTTCAAGTTCAGAAAGAATGGCATCAAAACTTCTGGTTTTGATGCCAGAATCAGTCTTAGAAGTATTCCCATGCATCGGGTCGCAAACAAACAAGACTTGTTTACCTGTACTTTGTACCGCTTCAATCAGTTTAGGTAATGCATCCCCAACTTTATCCGCACCATATCGGTGAATCAAAGTGAGCCGACCTGGTTCGTTAGTTGGATGAAGGGCGTCAAGTAGTTTTTCAACATTAACTTCATGCGTGCCAATTTTGACTCCGATTGGATTTGTGATGCCACGGAAATATTCAATGTGCCCACCATCTAAATCAGTTGTTCTTGCACCAATCCATGGAAAATGACATGACAGGTTGTACCAGCCATCACGCCGAGGAACTTGCCGAGTTTGTGCTTGTTCATAGTGCAGGTGCAACCCTTCATGACTGGTAAAAAATTCAACCCGGTTGATTGCCCCAATAGACTCACCCGCGAGTGTTTCCATAAAACGCAGGCTTTCTGCGATTGAAGCGACAATGTTTTGGTATTCACTTGCACGAGGTGAGTGTTCTACAAATCCTAGGTCCCAATATTCAGGATGGTGCAAATCTGCAAAACCACCATCAATAAGTGCGCGAACAAAATTGATTGTCATTGCCGACCGTTCAAATCCGCGGAGCAGTCGATTTGGATTTGGTTTCCGCGCGATTTCAGAGAACTCAATGTCGTTAACTAGATCGCCTCGATAACTTGGAAGCGTTACACCATCAATTGTTTCGTCATTGCTTGACCTTGGCTTTGCGTATTGCCCAGCAAGGCGACCAACTCGAATCACTCGACGTTTCGTCGAATGCACAAGCACAAGTGACATTTGCAAAAGTACTTTGAGTTGCCCTGTAATTCTTTCAGGTGTGCAATCTGCAAAACGCTCCGCGCAATCACCAGCTTGTAATAAAAACCGCTTTCCATTTGCAGCATCTGCGAGTTGTTTTTTTAGTGTTTCAATTTCCCAAGATGAAACGAGGGGCGGAAGCTGAGAGAGTGCTGCTACCGAAGAATCAAGCGACTCGGAATCAGCGTACGTTGGTTGCTGAGAGGTATCTTTTGTTTGCCAAGATGTTGGATTCCAATCTGCCATTGTTTCTTTCCAGACTATCCTAATGCTCTGGGGAGGGAATGCGGGCGAGAGGACTCGAACCTCCACGGGTGTTACCCCACCAGAACCTAAATCTGGCGCGTCTGCCAATTTCGCCACGCCCGCGGCGATGTGTGCAGGGCGTATGATACGCTCGCGGCATCATTTCCCCAAGTCGCGAAAGGATGAATGTTCAAATGAATTCAATCATGCCATTACTTTCTCGTTTAGTCATCGCTGCGGCAATGATCACAACTGGCTGGGTTAATTGTTTTTCCCTAGTAGGTGTCTCAAGCGAGCAAGCTATACAACTTGAAGCACTTGAACTTCAAGTAAAAACAGATGAAGAAACTGGTGTTCAAACTACTAAGGGACTACACAGAATAGTCCTTATTCTGCACAACCAATGGCCTCAACTTGGCTCTTGGGGGAAACTTCTCGCGTGGTCGGCAGCGGTTTCTGAGTTGCTTGCAGGGATTTTGGTCTTAGTTGGGCTCTTCTCTCGCCTTTCTGCTTTTGTACTCTGCATCATCATGGGTATGGCGCTGTATCTGGTTTCACACAAAATAAATGGAATGTTCGAGATGAACCCATTCGATTGGCCCCTTCATCGTTTACCATTTTCTCAGCTCTTTACCGAAATGTGCCTTCTTGTCTTAGCCCTTGGAATTGTTGTTGGCGGGGGTGGTTCATTTTCCATAGATAGATACCAACGGGGGCGAAGCGAGGAATACGAACTTTCTCAAGAGAAAAAAGGCGACGACTAGAGGATCCACACTTTTTCTGCGGTAGGCTGCTCAATGTCATGCATACTGCAATGAACAATCAGGACATGAATAAACCAAAAAGCACATCCTCGATTGTTGCGTGGGTGCTTTCGATTGGTGTGCATGTTGGTCTTGCAGCACTTGCGTTTCTTATTACATGGACTGTGGTGAAAACAGCGGACGAACCACCGCCAATAATTACAGCAACTTGGCACGATCAATCTTCTAGCCCCATGGTTTTTCCGGCAGAATCCAACCAAGTTGAGGAATCGGGGTTTACTCCGCCACCCTTGCCCAAGCCCAAAGAACGTTCCCCTCAGGATGGACTTGCACTGCTTGCCTCTACTTCACCAACAACGATACCTAAACTTGCCAGAAGAGAAGAAACGACGGAAGCAGCGTTTATGGGATTAGAAGCAGTTTCAGCTAGAAATATAGTGTACGTCGTCGATGCCTCAGGTTCGATGTTGCTTCATCTCTCAACAGTTGTTCGCGGGCTTGAGCAATCACTTTTTGATTTGAATAAAAAGCAATCGTTTGCCATTTTGTTTTTTCAAAAGGATCAAGTCATTGCAGTCCCCCCTTTGAACAGGCTAGTCGCTGCAAATCTCAAAAACATTCAAAAAGCAATGCGATGGATTCAAAATGGTGACAACATTGTCCCTACGGGAAGAAGCAATCCAACGAAAGCTATTTCTAGGGCGCTTCAAATGAAACCTGACCTTGTGTACTTACTCAGCGAAAATATTCGCGGGGCGGGGCAGTACGAAGTATCGCCCGAAGAATTGCTCGCTTCTTTAGATTTGATGAACCCAGTTGACCCTCGAAATGGTCGGCGAAGAGTACGGATTAACTGCATCGAGTTCCTCACTTCTGATCCAGCTAAGACGATGCGAAGAATTGCAGAAAACCATGGTGGAATTGATGGGTACACGTTTATAGATCGTAGTAAAGTATTGAGATAGGAGATTGAGTTTAATGCTAAGTACAGAGATGTTTTGTTCGTTTGTAGCTAACGCCAGTGGCGGTTCTCATTCGTTTGCTGAGGCGTTTTTTGTTTCAAGAAGATCTGATGGTTCAATCGAGTATCTTGGAAGTGGTGTGACATGGCTGCTTCTTGCAATGTCGGTTGGCGCAATTGGCATGATGATCTATATGTTTCTCGCAAATCGAAAACCAAGTGTAGTGCCCAGTGTTCTTATCGAAGAAATTGAGAAACGAATTAAGAAAAAAGATTTTCGATCAATTGTGGAATTGACAAGCGAAGACCAAACATACCTTGGAAAAATATTGCATGCAGCGTTTCGCGAAGCAAAGTTTGGGTTTCCTGCAATGATGCGGGCACTTGAACAAACAGCTGACGAATTGGCGACAGCGAGATTGCGAAGAATTGAAATGCTCAACGTTGTGGGACAAGTAAGCCCCATGATCGGTTTATTTGGCACTGTATATGGCATGATTTTGGCATTCGGAGCTATTGTTGCATCAGGGGGCAGCGCAGATCCAGTTGCGCTCGCTGGCGGCATTGGAACCGCGCTTACAACAACATTTTGGGGTTTGGTTGTCGCTATTCCAGCACTCTCTGGATACGCGGTACTTCGAAATAAAATCGATGAACTCACGGTTGAAGCAACTATTGTTGCAGAAGACGTATTGAATCATTTTAGGCCTCGAAAAACGGCACCAACAAAAACAAATGGTGTTGCCCAGAGCGAATTACCTAAGGAAGTGCTTGAAACAACTGCAACATGAAACGATCTGCTGCAATCACATTGAATGCAAACATGACACCTATGATCGATGTTACTTTTTTGCTCATAGTGTTTTTTGTTGTTGTGTCACAAATCGTTGACAGGGATGTGGTACCACTTGATTTGCCAGCACCAGAGAATGCAAAAGCATTGGTTTCAGTTTCTGATAATAAAATGGTCATTAATGTAGTACCGTTTTCAGATGGAGGAGTTGCTCGGATTGTTGTTTCCGAGCACACAGTTGGGACAGATGAAATGGATAAGTTGTCAGTTATTGTTGGGCAAGGTTTAGCAAACGGGGTAAGCGAAGTGCACTTGCGAGCGGATCGCTCAACAAAATATCAATACGTTCACGAGGTGATAGAAGCAGTCCGAAGTGCGGGTGGAAATCCGCGGTTACATTTGGTTGTTGATATGGAGGCGAAGTTGTGATACCCAGAAGACGGCGATCTTCTTCAATGGGCTTGAATCTTACATCAATGATCGATGTTGTTTTTTTACTTTTGATTTACTTTATGGTTGCTACGGAGTTTCGCCTTGCGGAAGCATCGTTTCCTATGGATTTACCCGCAGTAGGTAGAAATACAGAAGCAATACTTGACGACAAGCCACTTGTTGTGTTGGTGGAATCGGTTGGGAAATATACGAGTGATATGCGAGTGCAACTTGATGGACCATGGGGAATTGTACAAAGCCTTGCTGAATTGAAAAAATTTCTTCGCGCAAACCGCGCAGATGGTTTTGGAACAGGGGGATTGTTTACTCCTGATCATCCAATTCTCATTCGCCCAAGCAGTGAAACTCGGTGGGAACACGCAGTTGCAGCGTACAACACTGCCGTACAATCGAGGTACACAAACATAACGTTGGGGAAACCCTAATGTTTTCTTTTTGTATTGCAATGGCGATGGCTTGCACGCCATCTTTGTGCGAAGAAGCAAATAAAACACTGTTTGAACAGTGGGGTACGACACTTCGCATCCCTGAGATCACAATAGGTGTACCAGAAGTGTATGTGGTGGAAAAGTCATTTGTTTTGCTCGATGAGATATATGAAAAACTTGTGGCGTCAACTCGCGGTGAACTTACGCCTTCACAACGAGAATTAGATGTACCTTTTGCGATGGGCATGATTGAGGGAATACGCGCATCACAAGGTGATGAAATTGCAGCGAATTTGTGTCTCAAACATCTCCTTGAACTAGAAGACGCGGTCGCAAATTGGTCAGCTTCTCGGTTATGGCGAATGCGATTACACGCATACTTTTGTTTGAATATGGATGAAGAGGTTCGCATTTGCATTCAAAAAATAAATGAAGTTAAATCTCCAGACATCGAAGATCAACTTGTCGCTGCATTGCGGTGTGAGCAAAAGTTATTTTCAAAGTGGGATCGCTTTCTGGCCATGCAAAACAGAAATGATTTACGGTGGTTTTTTGCATGCGGTGTTGTTGCCCAGCATCGTGATAAAGTCGATTTTGTTTTTTCTGTAGCAGAAGATCTTGTCAAACTTGGTGTGAATAGAAGAGCCATCGATGTGCAACTCGCTGAAGTACTAAATCGACTCGAACCTCTAGTTGCAATTGCACCATCATCCACGCAAACTGATGTCGCACTTCTTGCACAAAGAATATTTGCAAACAAATGCCTTGAACAAAAAAAGTTCAGCTTGGCTAAAGAAAAACTACTTAAACTCGTCGAGAGCGATTGTGCGTTTTCAGCGCAACAACTTCTCATTACCTCAGAAATAGAGTTGATGCAAGACGAGGCGAATGTCACCATTGCGCTTGTCTTGCAAAATCCAGAAGCAACATCATACGATCTTTCGTATTGGCAATTGTTCGCTGGCTCACACTTCGCGCGAATTGGAAACAAAAAGAAGTCACGCGAATATTTGCAACTGGTATTGAAAACAACACCGTACTATGAAGATGCGCAAGCGTTGCTCAAACTGATTCAAGGTAGCGATGTGCATTCGCTGCAAAAACAAATTGATCAAGTTGCAAAAAGCGGAAAAAGCGCCGTAGAAATTATTGATGAAATACAACCCTCAACAGTCCTGCAGTTATTGCATCACTATGTCGGTTTGTGGCACACTGGTGGCTTGTCGCAAAATCCGTGGTTGTCAAATGTAATAGTTGCTCTGTTAGAGAAAACCACAAGCACTTCTCCGGCACTTCTTGGTGAAGCGAACAGATTGCTTGGTCGAGCGCATATTGCAAAGCAATTTTTTGAACAGTCCAATCGTGAGAAAGGCGCAACGCTTCAAGTTGCTATCGGCCTTGCAGACTGCAATAGAGATTATATTGCAATGCAAAAAGTGACCCACGGACTTATGTTTGGTACAAAAAATGATTATTGGTTTTGGCTTGCAAATTCGAGACTTATTCGATGGTATTGCGAAGATGGAGGCAACAAAATGAAAGCATTTGCAAAAGTGAATCGTCTAAAACAAATCGACAAAAAACTTGGCGGGGAACAATTTGCAAGCGTTTTTCGTGAAGCTTTGCGCCGATTTAATTAATTATCTACGAGGAAGTTTATCCAGCTGCGCGGTGGGATTTTACTGGTGCGCGGTGCATGTGTTCTCGCAGTCTGCGAAGTGAATCGATTTCGATTTGGCGAACACGTTCTCGCGTGAGCCCAACAACAAGACCGATTTGTTTCAATGTAAGGGGGTCTTGCCCTTCAAGACCAAACCGTAATCGAACGACACGTGCGTCTCTTGCATCGAGTTGATTGATGTACGCAAGCGCATCTTTGATTGATTCACGCTGTTCAATGTCTTCATCAGGTCTTGGATGCTTGTGATCTTCAAACAAATCGGCGAGTGACATTGGTTCGCCATCGGCATTCAGTGGTCCTCGTGATGCAGTTGCGTGAGCACGCATGGCACGGCGAATGGTCAATAACTTTTTCGGTGGCACGGACATTGCCTCAGCAAGTTCTTCACTTGATGGCTCATGGCCCAACTTGTTATGTAATTGTTTTTGAATTTGTCTAAACCGGTTGATCAAGTCAACCATGTATGCGGGGACGTGAACAGGTTGTGTGGCGTTAATCAACATTCTACGGATCGACTGTTTAATCCACCACGAAGCGTAGGTTGAAAAGCGAGCTCCATGTGCAGGATCAAATCCTTCAACCGCGCGAATGAGCCCAACATTTCCCTCTTCGATCAAATCACCAAGGGTAAGACCACGTCCGAGATATCGTTTGCCAATGGCAACGACAAGTCGAAGATTTGCTCGGATCATATGATCCTTCGCAACTGGATCATTATCATTGACGATCCGCCAACCTAGAATTTTCTCTTCCTCTGCCGTGAGCAGAGATACTTCATTAATCTGATTTAGATAAAGGTCGAGGTCCACTTGTTTTCTCCTATTCGCAATACTTAGAGTCCTGTTCTCCTTAATCGGCGACTTTTTCTTGCAAATGAATACAGTTGTCTCACCCTTAGGTAATAGTAGACCGCATAATCGGAACGACCACCTGTTTTTACGCATTTGCGAGAGTAGAATGTCACACTGGGAAAAAGGTATTGATTATGCGTGATGATATGTATGACATTTTGAAGAATTGGCCCTACGAGCAGGGCAAGCTCAACGCTCGCGTCATTGAAGCGCAAGATGGGCGGCCATTGATTCAAATTCGGATCGAATTAGGCGTAATTCAAATGGAAATGGTGGGGCGGCCAGATGGTGTGCTACAAGATGGCTACATGACACTTCTAGCACTATTTGAGGATCGTGGTGCGTGGGGTGGAATTGATCCAGAAATGTGCCGCCGATTACGCGAAGAAGGGGTGCAACGATCGCATCGAAGTGCTGCGCTTTTTGCCCTTGGAAAATGGGCGGCGGTCATCCAAGATTGTGACCAAAATCTCGAACTGTTTAATCTTTGCCGCGATAACGCACAGGAGCAAATTGATAGAGAGGCACTCGAGCAATTTCGAGCTTCCGTGATCGCGATGCGAACGAGGGCAGGTGCGGAGTGGGCAGTTGAAGAGGGTGAACTCCCCAAGGCAGTTGAGGCAGTAAATCGTGGGTTAAACGAACTTCAGGAGGTGCTAGGTGAGGGCTGGGAATCTTCAAACGAAGTGCAATTGCTCAGAGGCATGAAAGAAGCGCTTGTGCCACAACTTCCACCATCAGAACGAGTTGACCTCAAAGAGAGACTTTTGGCAGCAATCTCAGCAGAAAATTATGAATTAGCAGCGATTTTGCGAGATGAATTGAGATTACTTCGAGATTGACCTTGAACTATTAGGCTTGCCGACATACTCT
>JABABS010000037.1 GCA_014238125.1 Phycisphaerales bacterium | reverse complement strand
TAACAAAACCCTATTTTTACGCATAATTCTTCAATTTCGGGGTTGCAAAGCGTGATGTGCCGATAAACAATGCACCTAAGAGATAGTTAGGGGCACTCGGCCCCGCTCATCTACACAATAACTTGGGTCTACAAAGACCCATACAACCCGCTTTGGAGGCATACCTATGGAAGCTTATGACAGACTCGTTCAACTCGTAAATGATGTGACTGAAGATATGGCAAAATGTGAAGGTGGAAATAAAGCCGCAGGCACGCGCGTTCGAAAAGCGATGCAGGATATAAAAGCTGCTGCACAAGAAGTTCGCAAGGATGTTCTTAACCTTCGCACCAGTGACGGCTAAGAAACCTTGAGTCGAAAAAGAACATACAGACCTAGGCGTTGTCTAGGTCTGTTTCTTTGATACCCTAAACACCTTATGGCAATTGAACCACTCATCGACCTTTCAAAGATTGATCTCGCCAACATCGTGATCACACCCGAGAAAATTGGTGAGCTGAATCCTCAAGCCGGCGACATGCGACATCTTGATTATGTTGCCCACGTTAGCGATGACAAACTTACTGCTGTTGGAATCAAAAAAGTCAAAGAAGATGAGTTTTGGGTTGCGGGACACATACCGGGGCGACCCCTCTATCCGGGCGTGTTGATGATCGAAGCTGCAGCGCAAATAAGCAGCATCCTATATCACTTGAATTCTGAAGAAAAGCAATTATTCATGGGATTCACTCGATGCGACAACTGTTCGTTCCGTGGACAAGTTGTTCCTGGTGATACGCTCGCGCTGGTGTCAATCATTCGCAAATTTCAACGACGACGTTTTGTTTGTGATGCGCAAGGATACGTTGATGGCAAATTTATTTTTGAAGTGCAAATCACTGGCATGATGATGTAATGAAACCTTATCCGCTTATTTTTGAACCAATTTTGATTGAAAAAGTTTGGGGTGGAAGAACACTTGAACGATTTGGAAAACAACTACCGCCAGATCTTTCTATTGGTGAATCGTGGGAACTTGCCGATCTACCTGTTTCTATTCCAAACGGTAAAAGTGTGATTGCCAACGGTCCACTCGCAGGTCAAAAATTAGATGAAAACTTTCCACTACTCATAAAATTTCTCGATGCATGTGACAATCTTTCCGTACAAGTGCATCCCAGTCCAGAATATGCTTACTCCCACCCAGAATCTCATCTCAAGAGCGAAGCGTGGGTTATTTTGGATACTACTCCCGAAGGGCTTATTTATGTAGGTTTAAAAGAAGGAACAACTGAGGATGCACTTCGAAAGTCAGTAGAAAATAACACCGTTCCAAAACTACTCAATGCAATCAATGTCAACAAGGGTGAGTGCTATTACTTGCCAAGTGGAACTTGCCACGCACTTGGTGCGGGTGTACTTGTTGCTGAAGTGCAAACGCCAAGTGACACGACCTTTCGCGTTTGGGATTGGGGAAGAACTGGACGAACAATGCACGTTGATCAGGCAATGGAATGCATTGACTTTGATGCTCCCATTGAATCGTTCGACTCGCCAACACCAATGCAGTGCGGGCCTTTCGAAACCACGCTGCTTGTCGAGACACCGTATTTTACTGCTGAACGAATTACTGCGATCAACGATGCTTCCATGGAACTTGTTGTTGACCAAACCCCAGCGGTGCTGATGGTTGTTGAAGGACACGCAGCGGTTGAACATGAAGTTTCAGTTGAAGCACCTGCGGGTACAACTCTCCTGCTTCCTGTGGGCTTGCAACACGCTTCGTTACGTTTAACAGAAGGCACAAGTGTATTGCGGTTTGATGTGCCAGCAAAAACAATTATTGCATAAAATTAAACTACCTCGTAGGTCGTATATTATTATGCTTGGATATCGAGGTTACGGCCAATAGCAAGACGCGTTGCAGCTTCGATGCGATCAGCGGTGCGAGCGTAAAGTTGTAGCGGATGCATATCGGAAACGGCTACACCATCAAACATCACCTTGCCTGGAACTTGTGCAGCAACAAGATTTTGCACTGGACTCACATCAGCAACAGGAACACTCGGCGTCGTTGGCTTGATGCCATACGCTTGTGCTGCTGCAAATGGGATAGGTCCGTTGATTTCCATACGAGAAGAGTACCTTGCATTTCATGGGATGCAACCATGCCTTATCCGCCCAAACCGAAATACGAAAACTGCGCAAAGCACAAAATTCGCTTATTTCGGGGGCCGCCGCCCACCATTGGCGGAAAACCAACATCGGCGATGCCCCATCGAACCCTTGAGCCGATAATGCTTTTTTTTATTTAACTTGGACCTAGTACGCTTTTGCCCACAAAACGCGTTGTTTTGAGGGTTGCCCAGTAAAAATACACGTGCCTTCTTCGTCGTGCCCATGCAATGGAATACAGCGGAGTGTCACTTTTAAATCTGTCTTAATTTCTTCTTCAACTGCAGGATCACCACAGAAGTGAGCGTAAACAAAACCACATCCATCGCCTTCAAAGTGTTTGTAAAACGCATCTTTGGAATCGAGCAATGTTGTAGCATCATCACGTCTCGCAAGTGCGCGATCAAACAATCCCTGTTGCATTTCATCAAGAATGCTCGTCACGTTTTCAATAAACTCATTGCGAGGAACACCCTGCTTTTCTTTGGGTCCCTTGTCACGGCGAGCCATGAAAACTGAGTCGTTTTCCATATCACGCGGGCCAACTTCCAAACGAATGGGAATCCCCTTTTTAATCCAACCCCATGTTTTTTCACCGCCACGAATATCACGGTTGTCAATTTCTACTTCAATAGATCTGCCGTGATAATTAATCACGCCAAGATCTGCAGCAAGTTTGTGACAGTAATTCAAAATAGTTTCTGGATCATCTGCTTTAAACGTAATCGGAATAATGACAATGTGTGATGGTGCTAGACGGGGCGGGAGCACCATGCCATCGTCGTCGGCATGGGTCATGATCAACCCACCAATTAAGCGAGTTGAAACACCCCAACTTGTAGTCCACGCGAACTCTACTTCTTTGTTTGCATTCTGGAACGAAATGTCTTGCGCTTTGGAAAAATTTTGCCCAAGAAAATGTGAGGTGCCAGACTGCAACGCTTTACCATCTTGCATCATCGCTTCGATGGAATATGTATCAACAGCACCGGGGAAACGTTCGCCTTCACTTTTCTCGCCTGTAATGACAGGCATTGCCATTGTGTTCTCTGCAAAATCTTTATAAATATCTAGCATTTGCAATGTTTCTTCAATTGCTTCTTACTTAGTCGAATGAGCGGTGTGCCCTTCTTGCCAAAGAAACTCCGCTGTTCGCAAAAACAAACGTGTACGCATTTCCCAGCGAACAACATTTGCCCATTGGTTGATTAAGAGTGGTAAATCGCGGTAAGACTCAATCCACTTGCTGAACATTTCACCAATAATCGTTTCTGAAGTTGGGCGAACGATGAGAGGCTCTTCTAGTTCACCAGCGGGTTGTAACTGCCCATCTGCATCTGGTTCGAGGCGATGGTGCGTTACAACCGCGCATTCCTTTGCGAATCCTTCCACGTGGTCTGCTTCTCGTTGCAAGAAACTCAGTGGAATGAAAAGTGGAAAATACGCGTTTTTATGACCAGTTGCCTTGAAACGAGAGTCGAGATTCTTTTGGATGTTTTCCCAAAGCCCATACCCCCAAGGCTTGATGACCATGCAGCCACGAACGGGTGAGGTCTCTGCTAAATCTGCAGCCTTTATGACCTCTTGGTACCACTGGGGATAATCTTCACTTCTAGTAGGAACAATTGCTGTTTTTGGTTTTTTTGCCTGATTCGGGGGTGCCATGGTGTGGAGATTCTATCATGCTCACAATATGAAGCCCGCCCTGCTGAAACTTCTTACTGATATCAAAATTTCGCACACCGTTTTCGCGATGCCCTTTGCTCTCCTTGGTGCTTTTATGGCGAGAATAAACGATGGTGCAATGGTCTGGACCACGTTTGGAGGCCAACTTGTCCTAATCGTGTTATGTATGTTCTTTGCAAGAAATGTTGCCATGCTTGCAAATCGTATCTTCGATAAAGATATCGATGCCAAAAACCCAAGAACGCAATACCGTGTGATTGCTTCTGGCGAAGTTGAACCTGCTGTGGCATGAGTGTATTTCTTTTGCAGTTCGGTTTTGTTCATTTGTTGTACAGGTTTATTTATTCTATGGAATAATTATTTGCCGTTGTATTTGGCAATTCCAGTGCTGCTCTTGCTCATTGCATATCCATTTTTCAAACGCTTTACGTGGTTGTGCCACGTATACCTTGGCGCTGCACTTGCACTGAGCCCACTCGCCGCTGCGATAGCAGTGAATCCCGAAATACTTTCACACCTGCCAATTTGGTTACTTTCTGGAGCTGTGCTTTGTTGGGTCGCTGGCTTTGACATTATTTATGCACTGCAAGATATTGAAGTTGACAAACGTGATAACTTGAAAAGTATGCCTGCATCTCTTGGCGAAAAACCTGCGATGATTATCAGTCAATTTTTGCATTGCTTGTGCGTCGCTTTATTGTTTGGCGTTGCGACAACTGAACCCAAATTTGATTGGTTATTTCTCATCGCTATTTGCATGATCGCAGCCCTTTTGGTCTACGAACATCTCACAGTCAAAAAATGGGGGACAACAAAAATAGCTCTTACTTTTTTTATGCTCAACGGTATAGTGAGTTTGGTACTTGGCACTGCAGGGATAATCGACTTACTTTGCTAAAGAGCCCATTGGATCCCAAGGCGAAAGAACCATCGGTTCTTCGTCCCAAGCAGCAAGCAATTCCGAGGATAAATATTTCTTTTCGATTGCAACTTCGAACATGTATTCATCAAACCATGAATCGTTCATTGCATGATATCCCTTTTCGCCAACCCCATCTTCGCCCCATGAATTTTCAACTCGCCATTTGGTAGCAACGCCATCGTGCACATCGACGCCGGTAAACAACATTGCGTGCGTCATGAGTGTTTGGTGATAATTCAAACGCTGCGCTTTGTCTAATCCAAGGTCTGTTCCATACACACTTTCAAAATCAAAGAGTTCTGCGTCCCAGATGCCTACGTCACGCCTAAACATCTTGCCAACATCGCAACCCATCCATACTGGCTTGCCATCTTCAAGCATTTTTTTCGTAAGGGATTTCATCGTTTTTGTTTCAACGTTTAGGTACTTGACAAGTTCACCACCCACAACGTTTCCTAAGCACTCAACCGTATAGGTGGTCAAGTATGAATTTCGTGGGCGAGGATCATTGACGACACACACGTATTCATCGAGCGGTGTTTCAATATATTCAGCTGCAAACTCTAGCGGAGTCATTTCACCTTTTCGGTGGAACTCCTTGTCTTTATCTTGCCATTGCCACATAAACTTTGTTGGTGGCGTGCCAAGGTGAATACAAAGAATACGCCAAACACCCGAAAGGATTTCCTCGCGTACTTTCTCCATATCAGCGCCTGCAACTCGTATTTGCTCAGCACCATCGCGAAGTTTCCACTTCAAGATCATGTTCATCTTCATGGTACATGAGGAACTTTCAGTCTCTGGCATCGCTGTCTTTGGTACAAGTCCGTGTTTATTTACGACGTTGACGAACATGTTCCACTGCCCACCATCGCCAATTGGATCATTTAGCAAAAAAGCAACTGTTCTGTCATCAACGTCGAGGTCTGCGGTATCGATGATGTGCTGCAAAAACCAGTTGGCCCTCTCAAACTTATCCCAGAACATTGCCCAGTTTTGGCTGAACTCAAACTCTTTCACGTTCATCTTTTGCATTGCGGGAACTCTAAGCATGTTGAGTGCTGCAAAGAGCCAGCAACGACCTGACTTTTTCTGGTTCGCAACTTTCCATTCATCAAGTCGTGTCGAGAACGTAAAATCCGTCCCCTGCACAATATCCCTTACAAGAGCAACGTCGTCGATGGTTGTTTGTGTAACGGCATTTTGTGAAACTTTTGCAGTTAAATCCTGCTCAAATGCATCTCGAAATGATTGAATAGTATCCGGCGAAAGCGGTGTAGTTTGTAATGTTGTCATGCGGGTTATTGTAAAGTAATAAACAACCCACGGGGTTGTTTATAGATTGCGAATTGTTGCTAACTGCTCAATAAACAGTGCTTCTGCTTTTTCGTGTTCAAACGTTGCCCAATCCTCGCCAGCGTTTTCGTCTGCCCTGTCGCTGATATATTTAAAGCAACGAAACGGAATTTGGAAGTAGCGACAAACTTTCGCAATCGCGTACGCTTCCATATCGACAATGTGAACCCCAGAAAGCTCCGGAGTTGTTACAAAACTATCTCCTGTACCACAGACAATTTCTGAAGATCCAATCAAGTGCTCACCTTCTTCAAAGGGTGTGACGTGTTTTTTAAAACCAAGTGCGGAACAGTCCATATCTCGTTGCACAAAACCAGTGCATTCAACTAGACCATGTGTGAACTCGTCCGAAACTGAGCCAGCAGTACCAAAGTTCACGACGAGTTTCGGCTTGCGCTCCAAAATCAGTTTGGTCGCTTGTAGGGTCGCGTTGACTTTGCCAAGTCCTGTCACGAAAACGTGCTCTTGCTTATGAAGCGTAGGGATTTCTTCTTGAAGTGCAGAAAGAACAATCATGTGCCACATTCTACTCCTGATACCATTCGTGGTATGCACTATTTTATTTGTATCGGCGGAATCACTCTAGGTTCCTTGTTGCTTGTCGCTGGTTTATTACACTTGATTCCAAGATTTGGAAAAGCTGGCAGAACTCTTTCCCAGTGGCTCTGCGTCGCACCCGGGCTTGACCTTGTCGTGGGTTTCTTTACAGGATTGCCTCTCATCCTTGGCCCTGTCTTTGGCGGTTGGATTGGGCTCGCTGCTTCAGTGATCGCGCAAGTGCTCGCAGTGATGATTTGGACGACACTCCACGGTCTTGCGCATCCCAAAGCACGCAAAGGTCCACGCATTGTCAAATTTTTGAACGCCCTCGTTGGCACGTGGCGAAACTTCATTGCAGTTTGGATCACCGCGTTTGCTGTTCCTGTGTTTCTTTTAGTACGAGTTGCAGAAATCCTCGTGTACCCTTGGCTTGTTTGGCTTATTCGTTTTCCGAAATACAAACAAAGTGAGTGGGTTCGGGTTAACCGATTTAAGTTTGAAAACTTAGTGGGACACGATTTAATTTGGTGTTTGTATTGCGACTGGATGACGGGCGTTTGGTCGCTTGGTTCTGAGATGCTCAGAAACGTTGAATCGTTTTGGTGCCCGCTTCGTTTTGATAACAAAAAGAAATGTGAAAACTGCAGCATCGATTTTCCTGATGTCTTCAACGGATGGGCTCAACCCGATGGTTCGATGGAGGATGTTGTTGCAGTTCTCAAGCAGCATTATGGCGAAACCGAAGTCAATAGCTGGTTCGGGCATCCAACGAGGTTGACCGTTGAAGGCGAAGAAAAATAAACTACCTACAAGGCGGTTTATTTTTCGCAAAAAAAAGAGCCCCCCAAATGAGGGGCTCTGCGGAACTATATATAAGTTCCAAGGAGGGAGGCAAGTTAATTAGTCTTCTTTGACTTCGTACTCTGCGTCGATAACATCGTCACCATCGCTGCACGAACCATCGCCGCAACAATCTCCATCGGTTCCCGAAGCGTCACCGGAAGATCCAGCAGTTGCTTCGGCAGCCGTTGCTTCGTACACGGCCTTACCGAGTTCTTCAGCAGCAGTACCAAGGTTGGCAAGTGCTGCTTCAATTGCTTCTTTGTCGTCACCCTTAAGAGTGTCTTCAAGATTTGAAACAGCTGCTTCGATTGCACTTCGCACTTCTTGTGAGACCTTATCACCGTGCTCTTCGAGACTCTTGTTCGTTGCATGAACCATCATCTCTGCCTTGTTTTTAAGTTCAACAGTTTCGCGGCGAGCTTTGTCTTCTTCAGCATGTGACTCTGCATCACGTTTCATTGTTTCAATTTCATCTTCGTTCAAGCCTGAAGAATCTTTGATTTCAATGCGCTGGCTCTTGCCCGTTGCTTTGTCAGTTGCTGATACAGCAAGGATTCCGTTTGCATCAAGGGCAAATTCAACTTCAATTTGTGGTGTTCCACGAGGAGCTGGCGGAATATCCGTGAGGTCGAATCGACCAAGAGAACGGTTATCAGCAGCGAACTCTCGTTCACCTTGAAGCACGTGAATTGTTACAGATGTTTGACTATCAGCAGCAGTTGAAAATGTTTCCTTCTTTGACGTTGGAATCGTTGTATTTCTTTCGATCAACGGTGTCATCACACTACCGAGAGTTTCCACGCCAAGCGAGAGTGGTGTCACATCCAAAAGAAGAACGTCTTTCACATCACCTGTAAGGACGCCGCCTTGAATAGCAGCTCCAACTGCAACAACTTCGTCAGGGTTAATTGACTTGTCGAGTTCAGCGGTTTGGAAGATTTCTTTTGTAATTTCTTGTACCTTAGGAATACGTGTTGAGCCACCAACCATCACAATGTCAGAAATGTCAGATGGTGACATCTTCGCATCCTTAAGCGCTGCTTCGCATGGTTTGCGAAGGCGGTCAAAGAGGTCTTTGCAGATTTCATCAAAAGTTGCACGGGTGATAGTCACTTGCAAATGCTTCGGTCCATTTTGGTCCGCAGTAATAAATGGCAAATTCACGGAAGTTTCTTTTTGTTGCGAAAGTTCGCACTTCGCTTTTTCAGCAGCTTCTTTCAAGCGTTGCAGTGCCATTGGATCACTTCGAAGATCCATTGATTCTTGCTTTTTGAATTCGTCTGCAATGTAATCGATAAGTCGTTGATCAAAGTCATCGCCACCAAGGTGTGTATCACCATTTGTTGCGAGCACTTCAAACACTCCGTCGCCAATGTCAAGAATTGAAACGTCAAACGTACCGCCGCCTAAGTCAAAGACCGCAATTTTTGAGTTTGTTTTCTTTTCAAGTCCGTATGCAAGCGCAGCTGCCGTTGGCTCATTGATGATTCGTTCAACTTTGAGGCCAGCAATTTCGCCAGCATCTTTTGTTGCTTGACGTTGTGCGTCGTTGAAGTATGCAGGAACAGTAATAACTGCGCGGTCAACGGTTTCACCAAGATAATCTTCTGCAACCTTTTTGAGGTCAGCAAGAATCATCGCTGCAATTTCAGGTGGCGTATATTCTTTATCACGAACACCAATTTTTACAAGATCATCAGCGCCGCCAAGAATACCGTAAGGCACCATTGTTTCTTCTGATTGCACTTCATTGTGCCGACGACCCATAAAACGTTTTACCGAAAAGACGGTATTAGTAGGGTTAGTCACTTGTTGGTGACGCCCGGGTTGCCCAACGAGGCGTTCATCCTTGTCAGTAAAACCAACAACGGATGGGGTTGTTCGGTTACCCGAACTGTTAATGAGGACCTTTGGTTGGTCGCCTTCCATAAGTGCGACAACTGAGTTCGTTGTTCCAAGGTCAATTCCAATAATTTTAGACATAGTAAGTCTCCTTCTGCGAGAGCGATCCATTCGTGGGATTTTGCCCTGCCATGTACTAGGTGCAAGTTGCATGCCAAACACCTGAAGGGAGTCATCAGAAAATTGGTGTTTTTCGGCTGTTATTCGGTGAAATCCTTGTGAATGTATGCCAGAATGGCACAAATGCGTATAGGAAACGTCAAACTTGAGTCCCCTGTCTTTCTTGCGCCAATGGCTGGCATCGCGGATCTGCCCTTTAGACTGTTGTGCAGGGAGTTGGGCGGTGTTGGTTTAGCAGGATCAGAATTATTAAATGCACGGGCAATTGTGCAAGGAAGAGATGCAATTTGTAACAAGGCGCTACCGCCACCAGAAGATAGTCCACTGAGCGTTCAAATATATGGAAGCGTAGAAGATCCTCTTCCAGAAGCAGCAGCGTGGGCGGTTGCAAGGGGCGCACAAATAATTGACATCAATATGGGTTGCCCAGTTGATAAGGTTTGCAAGAAAAACGGCGGTTCACTCTTACTAAAAACCCCTGGAAGAACCGCCACGCTTGCGAAACAAATTGTGAACGCATGCGATGGTGTTCCCGTGACTGCGAAAATTCGGCTTGGATGGGAAGAGGGTGAACTCACAGCTCCTGATATTGCCAAGCGTCTTGAAGATGCGGGTATTGCTGCCATTACTGTGCACGGTCGAACAACGCGCCAAATGTTTCGCGGAAGCGCAAATCTCGATGGCATTGCAAAAGTTGTCGAAGCAATTTCGATTCCGGTCATTGGCAATGGCGACATCAATTCACCTGAAAGTGCAGAACGTATGTTTCAGCACACAAAATGTTCGGGGGTGATGATTGGACGACATGCGATGAAAGCGCCGTGGATTTTCGATGATATCTCAAGACATTTGCGAGGCGAATTTTCAGTTTTTCGAGATCGGAATACAAAAATACAGATCATTCTTCGACATCTTGAACTTATTTTGGAATACCGCAGCGAACGCGCGGCGTTGCACTGCATGACAAATCGAATTGCACTGTATGGAAAAACACTCGGTCACATTAAACCGCTCAAAGAACGAGTACGTCTTGCAAAATCTGCCGATGAAATTCGAGAAGCACTAGAAGCGTGGCTTACTGTGGAAACCGTACAGTAGACAATTTATACAACAGGTCCCCAGTCGCCAATAAGAATGAGCATGTCGTCGATATCAACGAATCCATCTTCGTCTAAATCCTCTACGCCACCTGCGTTTCCAAAAGCCCCAATCAATTGAAGCAAAATAAACTACCCTCTAGGCAATTTATTTTGGAGGATCGGGGGGATCGGGGGAATCGGAGGTTAGCCGCCGGAGATGACTTTGGACATGCTGAAGATAGGTAAGAGCATTGCAATTGCAACACCGCCAACAACCGTTCCCATGACGAGGATCATGATTGGTTCGATCATCGAACCAAGTTTTTTCACGCGCGATTCGAGTTCTTCGTCTGTAAATGCAGCAACGCGGTCCATTACTCGTGAAAGACGACCAGCGCGTTCGCCCGATGACATCATCGACGCAACATATGAGGGAACATATTTAGATCTGAACGCAGCGTCACTCATCGATCCACCATTACGAACATTATCTTCCATGTCATTCCAAAGTTTATCGAAGTGCACATTGTCAGTTACATCGCGGCAAATACCAATTGCATCAAGCACACTAACACCCGCTGCTAGTAAAGTTGACAGTGTTCTTGATGCGCGAGTTGTGTAGAGTTGGGCAAACATCGGTCCAAAAATAGGCAGTTTTAATTTCAACCAATCAACACAACTGCGACCACTTGGTGTTTTGTACCAGACGATTGCTGTAACAATTGTAGCAACGAGTGCTGGAATCCAGTACATCCAATTGGAAAGTAAGAGATCACTTATCGTAAGCAATGTTTTTGTTGGCCATGGCAATGAAGCTGAACGCATTTCGTAGATTTTTGCAAATCTCGGAAGAATGAAGGTCACAATCAAGGAAGTCACAACTACTGCAGTAAAACCCATAATCATTGGGTACGTCATAGCGCCCTTCACTTCGCGAATTGTTTTTCGTTCACTTGAAAGGTACGCGGCAACCCGCTCAAGCATGAGCGGCATCGTGCCAGATAACTCAGACGCTCGAACAAGACTTACAAGGATACGTGGGAAAACACGTCGTCTTCTAGAGAGGGCAACTGAAAGCGGATCGCCGCCTTGCACTTCTCTGTAAATACCATCAACAACTATTTTGAATTCTTTTTGTTTTGTCTGCTTCGACAGTGCATCAAGTGATTCAGAAAGTGGCACACCTGTTTCAAGCATCACAGCAAGTTGTTGGCAAAAAGCAATGACATCATCTCGCTTTACTTTTCGCTGCGACATTGCAGTCGCTATTTCAGTTCGAGATGTTCTGACTTGTTCAATGTCACCTTGCAATAATGGTTCTGGGTCAATCGCTGTTACAAACAATCCTTTTGATCGCAGTTCGCCTGCAACTTCAGATTCATTGATTGCAACTTTGGAACCGGATAACTCGCGACCGTGCGTGTCGCGAGCTTTCCAAGCAAAAGTTTCTTTTGCTGCCAATGCGTTCATTGGATGTTTCCTTGCGTTACACAAAGAACTTCTTCTGGAGTTGTCAAACCGTTTCGCACTTTTTCAATACCATCTTGACGTAGTAACCAGTGACCATCGGTTACAAGTTTTTGACGCATCGATTGAAGCGAATCGCCTCGACTAATCGAATCAAGTAAGTCCACGCTGGGCACAAGCAGTTCAAAAATCCCTATGCGACCCGCAAATCCAGTTCCTCGGCACCGGTTACAACCAGCACCCTTCCATAATTCCTTTGCACCACCGCATGCTTCTCTAATTGAATCTTCACCAGTCCAGAGTTCTTTGCAATGCGGGCAAATTTTTCTAACGAGTCTCTGCGCTAGAACCCCTCTAATTGTCGCAGCAACTAGGTATGGTTCAACACCAAGATTGACGAGTCGAGTAATTGCACTAACCGAATCGTTTGTGTGCAGCGTCGAAAAGACCAAGTGACCTGTCAACGCGGCTTGAGAAACGATTCCAGCAGTTTCATTGTCGCGAATTTCGCCAACCATCAATACGTCTGGATCTTGTCGAAGCATAGACCGCAGTGCAGATGAGAAAGTAAAACCGGCTTTGTTATTAATTTGTGATTGATTGATTCCACGTATTTGCGCTTCGATTGGATCTTCAATCGTTGCAACATTTATTTCATCTGTATCAAGTTGTGACAAAACGCTATACAGCGTTGTTGATTTACCAGAACCTGTTGGCCCTGTTACAAGCACAACGCCATTTGGTTGTTCAACTACGTTTTTCCATTGCGACAACATTGTTTCATTAAAACCAAGTTGATCAAGCGTTAAATTATTATTTTGGCTGTCGATGATACGCATGACAACAATTTCGCCAAACTTACTTGGCATTGTTGAAACACGCAAATCAATTGGGCGACCATCCATCATCACGTTGAAATCGCCATCTTGTGGAAGACGTCGTTCAGAGATGTCAAGATTCGCCATAATTTTGATTCGGCTTGCAATTGCTTGGTGCATTTTGTAAGGCGGCTGTATTTTTTCAAACAACTTTCCATCAATGCGATTTCGAACGCGAAGCGAATGATCACCTGGCTCGATGTGAATATCTGAAGCACCTTCTTGGACTGCTGAGTAAATCAAATAATTCACAAGTTTTACAACAGGGCCATGCCCAGCATCTTCTTCAAGATCTGCAAGCTCAGTTGCTTGGTGTTCAATGACAGTAAAATCGTGCTCGTCAATATCTTCATATATTTCATCGATAACAAAGACGTTCGCTGCAGGCAAGTATGACTTATGTGCAGCAGCAATATCCGCTGAAGTTGCAGCGACAATTTGCACCGAATGCCCAGTTCGGCGTTCAATTTCTTCAAGCAAGTACAGATTTGCTGGTTCGCTGACAGCAACGGTCAACATGCCACCAACAAGAAATAATGGAAGTACACCGTGTTCTTCAAGAAATTCTCTTGGTAATTCTTCTATTACTTGTGGATCTGCCAACCGCGCGGTATCTTTTGCAAACGGTATATCGTACGCACTAGCGATTGCTTCAAGAACAATTGCATCATCAACAAAACCAAGTTCAACTAGAACTTCACCAATGAGTTTTCGATCATCACTTTGTTGTTGTTGTTCTAATGCCTGATCAAGTTGCTCTTGTGTAATTTTCATACTTTGTAACAACAACTGCCCAAGGGGCGCTTGAGAAGTAAGATCAGTTGGGATTGATATGGGTTTGTTCATAAATGTATTAACTAAGGCTTCTTGCTGCTGCTTCTACGCTAATGTGTGTGCTAAACGCACCGCCAAGACGTGTCAAACAAAAAATGTTTAACACTATTTCAGGAACACAAGCAAGACGCAAGCGGGATTTATTCCTTCTTGCTTCATCGGATAACCAGAGGAGCGACTCAAGTCCAACCGAGTCAATCAGAGTCAATAAAGTGCAATCAACGATAATATCGGATGCAAAATTGTTGGTTGCTTCAAGAATATTTCGCTTGAAGTTGTCTGAATCGTCTGCAGTTAGTTCGCCGTTGATTTTGATCACCATTGCGGATACATGTTGTTCACTTGCGATGTTCATGCTGCTCGCCTTTCATTTGTTTGGGATGATTGATGTTCAATCATAAGTTCTTCCCACATTGAGAAATCCAGATTAAAAAATACCTCAGCTAATTCTGGATCAAATTGCCCTGGTGTTGAGCGCTTCATTTCATCAAGAACAGACTTTCGAGTCATCGCTTTTCGATATGTTCGACTCGATGACATCGCATCAAACGTATCTGCAATTGCGATAATTCGAGCAACAAGTGGAATATCTTCTTGCGAGAGACCGTGTGGATAACCACCACCATCAAAACGTTCATGATGAGATAACACACCGCCAAGAATATCGCTCATTTGTGGAATATCTCTCAGAATACGAGCGCCAATTTCTGGGTGTTGCTGCACTGCTTGGTATTCTTCGTCAGTTAGTTTTCCCTTCTTCAAGAGAACTGATTCTGGAACACCAATCTTTCCAATGTCGTGTACCAATCCAGCGATTCTAAAACGATCTACTTGTGTTTCTGAAAGACCCGCGGCTTGTGCAAGTTGTGCAGTTAGGAGTGACACTCTTTGAGAATGACCACATGTGTACCGATCTTTTGCATCAATTGAAGCGGTGAGTGCTTCTAGCGTTCCAAAAAATGTTGCGTTCAAATCTTCGTACAACAATGCGTTTTCTAAGAAAATTCCAAGTTGCGAGGCGGTTGCACTGAGCATTTTGACATCCACTGATGATACAGTTGTGTCGGTCCCCTGTTTTTCAGCTGCAATCAAAATACCAATAACATGCCCATCGTTTTCAATTGGCACAACAATTGTTCCATCTCCCAAACGCACTGATATATGGTCGCCACTGTGCGCAATAATTGGCATTCCTGGAGCGATATCGCAAGTTAGTGCTGCTACGATATTTGACAGCTGGGACGATGCATGTTTTGAATCGCCGATGCTAATTAATTCATTGCCTGGATTCGGGAGACGACTGCCAGTTCGAAGTTGGACGCCGACCCAACCGTAAGGCATGTTCTTCAATAGTTCACCACAAACTAATTCAATAAATCGTTCCGGATGATTGACCGAGTTCATGCTTCCCGTAATTGTGTACAGCAAGTTAATTTCTTCATATGAATCGGCAAGTTCACGACCTATGTCTTCGATCACGCCATTGTTTTCACTGTGTGATCGATGCGATTTCCATGCAAGTTGAAAAAGTGATGATAAACGCGGGATGTCTTGTGGAGCAGCTGGAGGCAAGTCGCGAATCATGTCTCGAACAACACCTACTTCTGCATTAGATGCTTGGCAAAGTGCGTGGATATATTCGCTTGCGAGTAATTCTTCGGTAACAATTAGTGCAACTGCATATCCAGTTGAACGACGGTCAGTTGAAATTGGCGTAGGAACAATCCACAAACCCGGAATACCTTCCGTAGTTGCACATTGGTCTTCTGACAAACATGTTCTGCAACTCACAGAAATTGCAGTTCGAACGATTGGAGATGATAGAAGCAAATCAGCAAACCAATCATCGCCTCGCATTGGTTCTTGTTCAATTTTACCCATCATGGTGCACTCAACAACAACAAGCCCAGCTTTTCGCAGTTGGGCAAATACATCGTTGTTTGATGCAATTGATGGTGTTAATTTTTGGCCAAATGTACTCACGCTGCCTCCGATCTTTCTGAGGTTTGCGTAGGAACATTTGCAAGTATTGAAGTTGCTAATTCGGCAACACCACGTGGACTAAAAGGTTTACTAATCACTTCACGAACATTTGCGATATCCGTATCACTCACTGCAAGCGTATGTCCACGTGCCGTGATGACTACAACTGGAATGCGGCTAGTTGTTTTGTTCTCGAGAAGTGCATTGCACAATTCAATGCCGTTCATGTATGGCATTTGAATATCGGTGATCACGAGATCAGGGGGATTTTCAATTGCTTGACGCAATGCATCTTCGCCGTCAACTGCTGTTGAAACATCAAAACCACTGTTTCTAAGTTTAAGTGAAAGCACCTGTAAAATGTGATTTTCGTCATCTACGACGAGGATTCGATGCGACATTACGCTGCTGCCTTTCCTGATCGGTCAACCACTGGAATTGTGAACCAAAAACGTGATCCCATTCCCAGAGTTGAGTCTAAGCCAATTTGTCCGTTATGAAGTGTTTCTACAATGTGACGGCAGAGATTTAACCCAAGCCCAGTGCCGTTTGCAATTCGGCGGTAATTTTCTACTCTATAAAACTTGTCAAAAACTTTGTCTGTTTCATCTGGTCCAATGCCAAGACCAGTATCTGCAACTGAGAGGTGCAAACTTCTTGTGAGATGATCAGTATCAGCTACAACAGTAATACGACCGCCCTGAGGTGTATATTTTATTGCATTCGATAGAAGATTCACGATGACTTGATACAACATATCGCTGTCACCCGTAACCCTTAAATCTACTTTTGCAAGTTGCGTATGAACTTCTTGTTCTTTTTCCTTTGCCTGGTGCGTCATTGACTTTACAGCACGTTCAACAAGTTCGCCAACATTGACTTGCTCTCGATCAATGTGCATTAAGCCAGCTTCGATGCGACTAATGTTAAGCAAGTTATCAATAAGGCGACGCAATCGATCTGTTTCCGTTGAGATAACACTGTAAAACTCTTGACGTGCATCTTCGTCTGAAGCATCTCCGTCAACAAGCATCTCGATGTACGCAGAAATTGAGGAAAGGGGAGTACGAAGTTCATGGCTTGCTTTTGAAACAAAGTCGCTTTTTAAACGTGCTACTTCTCGTTCTCTGGAAAGATCACGAAGAACAGTAACCACTGCGTGCATTGGTTCTTCTTGTCCACCAACAGATTGGAGATGTACTTCATACGAAACATCTTGGCCGTTGTATGACAACTCTTGTTCACAAAGCCGACCTTCAGATGGCAAGCCATTTCGAGCAGCGGAAATTGTTGATGCAAGTTGGTGATCATTGACAATGTCACTCATCAACTTACCAGCAGCTTCTTCTGGCGAAACACTAAGAAGACCGCTAGCTGCTGCATTGGCATGTAAAATTTCTCCGTGTGCATCAACAACGATTACTGCATCACGTAATACATCAAAAACCGCTTCGGCTTGACGGCGTCGCGTTCGATCGATACACCCGTGGATTCGAGCCGTTTCACTTTCTTTTCGTGCAGTGACAACATCGTGGTTTGATTTTCCCATTTCAGCCCTCGCAAATTTCAATTGCATAAACCAATACCGAGCAGTTGCAATAGATGCAACTGCACTAATGGTTGCTAAGGCGGTAATCAAGATGTAAATAAATGAAGTGGTCACGGCGAGAATCTCAGACCTCTTGGCCCAAGAATTCGCACGTTCTTAGGGTTGCTGAGGCTAGTTTTGGGGAACAGTCACCAAGGGCTCGCTTCCCTCAACGAGTCCAAGGATCGGTTCCACAATTACCTTCTCGGCGGTTTTTGCTTGCATATTTGGTGCTTCTTGGAGAACTGGTGCACTTTTCCCATTTGTTTGCATTGCACTAGTAACAATCCAGCCCGTTAGCTCTTTATTTTTGGAAAGTGATGCTGCCTGTGCAAGGCTATTTGCCGCTAAAACGTTATTTCCAGCCTGCTGTGCCGCTTTTCCGATGAAGAGTGGGCCTTCAACTGCCGCTGGAGCAAGTTTTGAAATTTCGTTACCGCATATGCTTAACCGCCGATAATCACCCATTTTCCACGAAATGAATCCAAGGTCAACCCACGCATCTGCATCTTGGGGGGTATCTCTCGTGACAGACAAACAAATGTCGCGGCCTTGTATCAACTGGCCAGTTGCTGCTAGACATTTACCACGAACTCTCTGTTGCAATGTGGTGAGTCCATTTGGTGTTGCAATTGTCAACTCGCGGAGAGTCATCAGACATTCGGCGTATAAACCTGCTCGAAATTCTGCCATTGCAAGATCTGCAAAGAGAATTGGATCATCATTTCCAAGTGATCTTGAATCTGCAAAGTATTGCACTGCTAACGTTGGTTTTCCCGTTCTTAAATATATTTGTCCAAGCAAAGCTGGAATAGATGCTTGATGTTGAAATTGGTGATTGCTCAAAAGCAATTCGATTGCTTCTACATCACGATTTAAAGCAGTAAGTGTTTCTGCCCTTGCAATAAAAAATTGAGCATGCGATGGATCGTTTTGGGATGCAGAAGTGTAGGATTGCAACGCTGTGTGATCATCCCCCCACCGCTGATGTAAAACACCTAGTAAATAGTGCGGCTCTGCACTCTCGGGATCTAATGTCGATGCGGTTTCAAATGCTCGAAGGGCATCATCAAGTTTGTGTTGCTCAAGTAATATCCGACCTCGGAGCTGGTGATACTCTGCTTTTTTTGAAAAACGTTGAATTGCAACGTCAATCGTAGCTATTGCTGCGTCAAGTTGACCAACTTCAAACTGTTGTCGCGCTTGTTGTGATGCAAGATCGGCATTCACAAGATCCATGCGTGCATGTGCTTTTTGCCGTGCCATTTTTCCTGTTTTAGAAGGTCCACCGCAACTGACTAAACAAAGTAAAACAAAAATAAGAATGTATTTCATTACTGCGTAACCTCCACAGAACTCACCGTTGTGTTTGACTCTGCTAATAATTCTCGAAGCAAATCTCTTTCCCAAATTGATTCTGATTCATCAGAAATAGTTTCACGAAGTCGCAAAATTTCAGGTTGCACCTTTGATGTTCTTAATGAAAGATTTGTCCAATACAGTGCACGGTCTAAATCACCTCTACGGTATGCATTAAGTGCATCACGATTGTAATTCGCAGTAATTTGATCACGACTAAATGGGAGCAAGCCAGATCTCGCGCCAATTCGAACCGCTTCGACAATTGCAAGAGAGTCTTTTCCTGATTCCCACAATCGTTCATCTGGAATAATGGTAGGTGTTAGCAAAAAGATAATTTCTTCCTTGTCTACTTGATCATCTTGTCCACGAAACGCTGTACCAATAAGCGGAATGTCGCCAAGTATTGGTACTTGATTACGAGTTACAACCGTACTCTCTCTAAATAAACCACCGAGAATAATTGTTTCCCCATCACGACACCTCACGTTGGTCATGAGTTGTTGAGTAATTTCATCTGGGATAGTTTGCCCACCGTCAACCCGAAGAGTTGCCGAAGAAACGCTTGGTCGCAACTCCAATCGAATCATCCCATCAGGTGAAATAAATGGTCTAAATACAAGTTGAATACCTGTGTCAAGAAACTCGACCGTTTGGGTAGTACTTGTTTGTGTTTGTGTCGAAGAGAGATAACCGAATCTAGTTCCAATAAGTACTTCGGCTTTTTGTCTGTTGAGACAAGTTACACGGGGTCGAGCAAGGACTGTTGTGTCAACGACTTGGTCAAGTACTCTTAGAAAAGCCCCAACGTGATCTTTAATAACACCCACTTTGAGACCCCCATTGAGTGTGGTATCAGTTTGTCCAACTCCTGAGCTAATCGCGCTTGCATTTGTTGCTCCAAATGTTCCTGAAATCAAATCGGTTGCAGCAGATAATGGTCCACCTGCAATACTTCCAATGTTGATGTTCGATAGTGCAGTAAAATCGACGCCAAACTCATTGTCTTCGTTTACCTTAGTCTGTACAACTGTTGCTTCAACGACAACTTGCATCGGGGCGGTGTCGAGTTCAGACAACAACACGGCAATCGCGTCTAAATTTTCAAGATAGTCGTTAATAACCAACTTACTTGACCAAGCATAACTATCAGCACCCCCGTCTTCCATCGTAGGCTGATAGCCCGCTTCAACTGTGCCGCGAAATGCTGCTTCACCCTCGTCACTTAAAAGTGGTTTTACAAACTCATCTGCATCGGCTGCAGATAAATATTGCAATTCGTAAATTCGACTCTCTGTATTACGCCTTGCTTTCTCTATTGTTTCAAGTTCATCCACTGTATACACGTAAACAAAATTGCCCTCTTCGACGTACCCAAATCCGTTCACTCTAAGAATTGCATCCAACGCTTCATTGAACGTAATGTCGTAAAGGTTTGCAGAAACTACTCCAGAAACACTGTTTGAAGCGATGATATTTCGGCGACTTTGAATCGCAAGCATTTCAAGCACTTGCGTTACTTCTGTTTCGTTGACAACAAGATCGACAGTGCCGAACTCGTCAACAGCAACTGTTGTACTATCTGATTCTTGGTCGGTTTCAATCGATTCCTGCCCAATGGCAGTCATCGATGTGAGTAATAAGCTGGATAAAAGTGTAGTGTACTTCATGTCTGCGCGTCTCCATTCGCGCAACCATCACCCTATCGACGAGGAGACGCGATCGTCAGTTCATATCGGCGGTCTCCAGCCGAAATGATGACAGAACGACGCTTAACTTTGTCGAGTCTCAGAGCATCCCTCATAGTCGTCGTAGACACAACATCACCTACGCGAAAAACTTGCCCATCAATCATTGCCAATTCGCCCATAACTGCTTCAAGTTGCAACGCTGAAATCGCTTGTTGTTCTGCGTTGTTGCCATTATTGACTGCTTGAACGTTTACATTATCGGTCGCTGGTGCCACGACTGGGAAAGCAACGTTACTAACATGAAACGGGTTTTTCTTTGGTTCATGATCGAGCCAAATTGGAAACACAGCTTTATGGTTATCGGAAGCAATATTAGACGCAATTGCCGCTGGAGTAGTTTCATCAGCAATCGCTGTACGAGGTGGTCTTGCAATAACAATAATGCGGGCCCAAAGCAGTAGCCCAACTAGGAGTAAACCACAAAACACACCGAACTGTTTCCGGTCGTTTGTCATTTGTAACCATGCACGCTTTATTCGTCGTTTGAATTTCATTTCAATGTCCTTCCATAGGATCAAATGGCGCGTGTAATCCCACCGCTGCTTCTAAAGTTGCAGATGCGGAATCAGCTTTTCGCTCAGATCTGCTGATTCGTACAGAACTTACGCGAACCAATCTACCCATTGATTCTGCTTGTTGAATGACTGAGAATATTGAATCAAAATCTGCTTCCATTGTGATTGCCAGGGGCTGAACAGAAAATGAACTCTCACTTGTTGTTCGGTTGTTTGTAGAACCAGCAACAAAATTTTGATCAAGAACATGCACGCCGTCAACTTCAAGCGAAAGTGCTTGTACGATTTGTGCCGTATCTGGTGATGAAGGAACTTTTTTGTATTCGTTTTCTATTTGAAATACTAATGAATCGTATTCATCACGCAAATTTTGGACTTCAACTTGTCTGCGCTCGAGTTTATTAATTCTATCTTCTAAACGCTTCGCTTCATCGATATTTACAGAAGCAGTTTTATAATTTGGCACAGCAAAACAAAATACTACAAGTACAGCGAGTACAAGTGTGCCTATTAACATCCATCGTTCTCTTGTTGCAGTCATTGTTGTTCTCCTACGTCAGCGATAGCCGTTCGAACTACCCAATTATTTAACAAATCAATTGAAAAACTCATGCGAAAGCCACGAGCTCGAACACCACGTATTGTTCTAGAACGGCTGAAATCCATCGAGACATTTTCAAATGGTGCTTTTGTCTGAAATTCTGAAACAACCGATGCAATTGATTCATCACTTGACCCAAAGCCCGCAATGTGTCCAGTGATCATCCTCTTACCATCTGATTCAAGAACATCAAACGAAAGTTCTTCAACTGTAATGTTTTCTGGTAATGCGTTTGTAATTGTTGCAATAATGTCGCCAACAGCGAAAGGTAACTGTATTTCCTGATACTTATCAACAAACGTTTTGAGTTTTTCTTTCTTCAATTCCAGTGTTGTTGCATCAACTTCTATTTCAATAGCACCGTTTGCTCTTGCTTGTGCGACGATTAGTTTTTCTGTTGCGCTATTCACTGAAATTCGCGAGTGCGTTGCAACTGCAACAACCGAGGCCAATGTAACAATGATCATAATTGCAACTCTGCTCGATCGAACTCGATTTTTACTTCGCTCAATGTAATGTTCTGGGAGTAAATTCATGCCGCAACTCCATTTGTTGTTTTCAATTGCTGCCTTCGATCTTTTCCATCACAAAAACTTAGGCTCGTACCAAGTGCGGTTTGCCAACCGTAACACCGTGACTGATTTTTAGAAATGTCTTTGAAATACTCAACATCCCAATCAGGAAACACTTTCATATTACACGCTGTTTCTAGTATTTGCGATAAATTTCTATTCCATCCCGCACTTCCAGTCACAATCAACTCCGAAGGAATTGGGCCTCTGCTAGTTACGCCGTAATGTCGTAAGCATTTCATTGCATCTCTTGCAATTTGTTCATGAAGTGAGCGGGTTGCGTCACGAACTGCTCTACTCATCGCTTCATCGGATTCTTGATCTGATGCAGCAAGCATTAAAGTTGCTTGATCTGCTGTTACCCCGACGTGTAGAGACACAGCGTCAATTAGTGCGTCGCCGGAGTACCCAAGCCGTTTGTAAAAAACAGTCTCATCACCAGCAAGAACCAACATTGCAGAATCATCTTTTGAAAAATCCAATACAGCACGTACTGATGATCGATCAGCTGTGCGCCGGTGTCTCATACTCAACACTCTTCCTAGTGCATAACAAGATGGCTCGATCTTTGTTGGACGTAAACCCGCTGTATATAGAGGATCAAGAATACTTGCGAGAGTTGATTGATCAATTGATACACCCAATACGTCGCCACTACTTCCAAGTCGTTTGGCATCAATTTGGATGAGTTCTCTGTCACAACCGATTCGATCAGCAAGTTCCCAGCCCACCGCTTCTGTAAGTTCTGTATTTTCCATATCTGGCAATTGTAAAACGTGATGCTTTAATATCGATGGCGGCAGTGCAACTGAACAAGTAGAACCAGTTAGTCCAACATTGTTGATTGCAGTACACCAATCTTGGGATGTGATATTGCGAGGATTATTGTTAATACAAAAAACACGAGGGTTTAGCAACTCGCCTTTTTTCCAACCGCATTGCCCAATGGTAGCATACGTTGCGTGCATTGCGATTCCAATGCACCCTTTCATTGTCTGTGAAAAACCAAACATTTACGGAACGCCTCCGGTTGTTTCGCTGACGGAAACTTTTCCCGTAAGTGGAGCAAGTGTAACTGTCCAAGTGAATTCACCACTCGTAATATCTACACTTCCGCCAAGGCTTGGAGAACCGTTGTTTGTGATTATCCCGCCTGTTGGGTCAAAAATAATTTCTTCAATACCATTGCCAAAATTAACGTTATCGATTTTGATATCTCTGAATCGAGTATCTTGCACAAAATTGATAATCGATTGTTGATCTTGGCCTTGAGATTCAATTCGATCTTCTGCGAACTTTGCAGTTTCTGGATCAAATGGATCGGCTAGTTCCCCTGCATATAGCTCTAAGATGCACCAACCAGAACCGTCGCTATAAAAGTGGACGCGGCGAAAATTTTGGCTTGCAACTGCATCCATTTGCGCCGCGAGCATATCAGTAACAAGTAATCGAGCTGCAGATTGACCAGATGCCGAAGCACCAGATGCTGCAAAAGGAATCACGATCATGGCAGCAACGCCAAGTACAACTATGACAGTCAATAGCTCGGCAAGTGACCATCCTGATCTGGAATTCCTTTGCAGTTGTTTCATTTCGTATTTCTTCATGCTGTACTCCGCGATGTGCGGTATCTATCTCACTGCTGCATCGGCCTATTCCGATGCCAAGACAAGCCAAACTAACCACTTACATGCTCAAAAATCGCCCGAATTTGATTATCGGACCTGACGCCGTTTTGGTCTCGGATTTCACAACATACACAAATGACGATGTATAGCTGCCTACCAAGCTTGTGGTCATTAATAAAAACAAGGCACACAACCTCCATTGTGTGCCTTGCATAGATCTGCCCGAGGTGGCAGGGAGCGTTTATTCCACGAATTTATTCCCATCCACATCACAAGCGAAAAGCGCAAGCGTGCCGTTGTCCTTGGGAAACCAAAGCCAACCAGTACCCGCAGTGCCTTCAGCACCTAATATCGATGCTGCAGTTGCAGAAGGTGCAATTGGATTTTTCGGTTCAACCATAAGGTAATCTGCGTCAACGAGATCGGTCCAGCCAGTGCCTAGAAGATCTGGATCTGATCCCTGTTGGGCACGGTAAAGTTCAATTTGACCACGGAGCGTCTGCAATTGACTTCGAACTGCTGCATCATTTGCATCATCAGCAGCACTGGTAAATTGTGGAACCACAACGGCTGCAAGAATGCCAAGAATTACAACAACGATGAGAATTTCAATCAACGTAAATGCGTTTCGGCGGTTTGTTTTTGGTGAGAGGATTAGGCTTTTCATGGGTTGGGCTCCCTTTGGCAAGTTCATTGCCGGTTGTTGGGTGTTCATGCTCAAGATCACAGCGACCTTGAACCTCGGGTTTTACGTAGGCCATCCTGGCCACCGGCATCTGGCTCTGCAAAGCCCCTCTCTTCCGAGGAGCCGTACTTACCTTTTGCTTCCTTTTTCATCGGAACCTAACCTCCCCAAATAAAGCCAAAAAAAGAAATGCGCAACCTAGTCGCACCAGTCACCTTCACAACCCTATCAACTTACCTAATCTCCCAACTGTTACACTGCCGCAACTATGTCTACACTCAGAATTAAACCATTCCACGCCGTCCATCCATGTGGTGGGGATGCTCCAAATGTCGCATCAGTTCCATACGATGTAGTAAATCGCGAGGAAGCTGCAGCGATTGCGTGTGAAAACGAAGACAGTTTCATAAGAGTAGTACGCTCTGAAATCGATCTTCCCAGCGTCTGTCCTTACGATGAAACTGTCTATATACAGGCGCGCAAAAACTATGACCGCTTGAAAGAAATAGGCGCCTTGATAAAAGATAAGGAAGCAGGTCTCTATCTATATAGACAAATCATGGGCGATCACAAACAAGTTGGCCTTGTTGCGTGTTGCCATGTTGATGATTACAACACCGGTCTCATTAAAAAACATGAAAAAACACGACAAGCCAAAGAGGACGATCGAACAAAACATGTAATTGCACTTGATGCCAATTCTGGACCAGTTTTCCTCACCTATAAAGGCACAGATGCTATCGATGCTCTTGTAGATGAAGAAATCAACAAGCGACCGATGTTTCACTTTGTCGCAAGTGACGGAGTAACACATACTGGCTGGAAAATTGAGAATGAAAATGCATTTCTACATGCTTTTGAAGAAATTCCAGTTGCCTACGTCGCTGATGGGCATCACAGAAGTGCAAGCGCTGCAAGAGCAGCTGTTGAATGTAAAAACGCAAATCCAAACCATAACAGTAGTGAAGAATACAATTGGTTTTTAACGGTTTTATTTCCAACAACACAACTCGATATCCTTCCCTACAACCGAATTGTCGTAGATTTAAATGGAAAAACTACCGAATCCTTTCTTGAAGAATTAAAAACTATTGGGACTGTCACTCCTTGTAAAAAAGCGACTCCAGATAAACAAGGGACCTTCTGTGTTTATCTCGGAGAACAGAGCGGTTGGCATCGAATAGATATTTCACCCAACACCATTGACTCTAACGATCCCATTGCATCCCTAGACGTTGATCTTCTCCAACAACGCATCCTTGTTCCAATGCTTGGTGTTGGGGATCCTCGAAGTGATACTAGAATTGATTTCGTTGGAGGTATTCGCGGTACAAAAGAGTTAGAAAATCGAGTGAATATCGGCTCAGCAGCAGTCGCATTTTCAATGTACCCCACAACTATCGAACAACTTCTTGCAGTTGCAGATGCTGACTTAATCATGCCGCCAAAATCGACTTGGTTTGAACCGAAACTACGTAGTGGTTTATTCAGTCACGACTTGTCTTAACTATTGTTATCAGCAAACTCAGTTAAAAACGCCGCGAACTTTTCACATCCTTCAACTGGAAACGCGTTATATACCGATGCTCGCAATCCACCAACTGATCGATGACCTTTCAAACCAGACATCCGAAGCTCTGTAGCCTTTTCTAGGAAAAGTGAATCCAATTCAGATGTTTGACAACGGAAGGAAATGTTCATTCGTGAACGACAGTCTTCTCTAGCAATCAGTGAATAGAAATCGCCGCGATCTGCAAGTGCACTATAAATAATTGTCGCCTTTGTTTCATTCCTTTCCTCGATTGCTGATAATCCACCTGCATGTAAAATCCATTTAAACACTTGGCCCATGAGATAAATGCCAAAGGTCGGAGGCGTGTTCAACATCGAGCCCTTACTTGCTTGTGCTTTATAATCAAGCATCAATGGAACCGTACCCTCACATTGAGCTAAAAGTGATTCGTGAATCACAACAAGAACTGTTCCTGAAGGACCAAGGTTCTTTTGTGCACCAGCATATACCATCGCATGTTTCGACCAATCAATAGCTCTGGAAAAAATATCAGAACTCATATCACAAATAACTGGTGCATCAGTTGTGGGAACATTTTCATATCGGGTGCCATAAATCGTATTATTTGAACAATAATGCAAATATGCAGCATCTTGCGAGAGGTTTAATTCCTCATCAGAAGGGCAATGATCATACTTTGTTGCAGAGCCGTCAAAGGCAACGTTGACATTGCCAATCTTTTTTGCTTCTTTAATCGCCTTGGAAGTCCACACTCCTGTATCAAGGTAATCCGCAATGCTTCCTTCTTTCAAAAAGTTCATCGCCAACATTGCAAACTGTAGTGTGGCACCACCTTGCAAAAACAGAATTTCATAATCATCTGGAATAGAACCGACTTCGCGACAATCTGCAACTGCTTCGTTAATCACGTTGTCAAAAACTGGTCCACGGTGGCTGTGTTCGCAGATACCAATACCGCTCCCTGCAATGTCTAAAATATCTTTTCTTGCCTGTTCCAAAACTGGTTCTGGAAGGGTTGCGGGTCCTGCTGAAAAGTTAATCGCACGACCGGTTGCTGTTTGAGTCATTAGTTAATTCCTTAATCGTTAATGGCAGATGTTGTTATTGAAAGCACGTGTTCATGTTCACGCATTGTTGCAATACAATCAGGTGAAAGAACACAGTCAAGTTGTATTCTGGCGCATGCTGCTTCTGTACCTTGATACAACATGTTTTCCATCTCTTCAACATTCACGCCCTCTTGACTGAGCAATTCAAATACATGCGCGAGAACACCTGGCAAGTTCAAATGCCGAACGCACAACATTGCTTTTGCAGAAGTGGATGTAGCCCTGTTCACACAGTTGTGCACAATGCCATCAGATACATAGTGTTGGATAATTCTAATCGCTTCGTCTGCTATTGCATCTTGTGCTTGCATCGTGGATGCTCCAACATGATGCGTACCGTAGACACCTTCATAAGAAACAATAGAGGGAGTAAATATTGATTCACCAGTTGTTGGTTCATCTTGAAATACATCGAGACCGACTCTTAATTTTTTATCAGCAACTGCTTTTTGAAGAGCAGCTTCGTCCACTATTTTTCCACGGCTTGTATTTATAAATGTAGCACCGTCTTTCATTGCATTTAAAAATGATTCATTAATAAGATTTTCTGTTTGTGTTGTTGATGCAACATGAACCGAAATCACATCAGACATCCTTGCAAGGTTCTGTAAACTTTCGCACCAACCAATTCCAAGTTCAGCTGCTTTTTCTTCAGTCAAACTTCGCGACCAAGCCACAATGTTCATACCAAATGCCTTCCCACGCTTCGCAGTCTCAAGACCAATACCACCAAGTCCAATTATCCCCAAGGTTCGACCACTTAATCCAAGTGATTTTCCATATTCTTTTTTTCGCCATTTACCACTACGTAAATCTGCTACTTGATCAGGAACCCGTCGATCACAAGATAAAATAAGAGACCATGCGAGTTCCGCAACTGCAACGGAATTTTTTCCGGGGCAATTTGCAACCGAGATGCCGAGGGAAGAAGCTGCTGCAACATCGATTGTGTCGTAACCAGCACCTGCGCGGATTATGACTGAAAGTGTATTCCCAGCTTCCATCATTTTACGTGTTACTTTGGTTGACCGCACAACGACAATTGTGGGCTTTGATTCAGTAATTGCAGAAACAAGCGATCCGTCCTTAAGAGATGCATTGGATATTACTTTGCAACCCAATGCCTCTAGTGTTTGTACTCCACTCTCGCTAAAAGTGTCTGCGAGAAGAACAACCGTTTGCTCTGAACCCTGTTTATTGTCATTATCTGTTTTTGTTGCTGTTTGCTGTGACATACTCACATTCTAACAAAACCGCTATAAGGTTGTCGCTTGAAGCCTGTCTATCAATTCGCAAACTGCCTCATCAATGAGAGAGATAACATTAGTGAAACCGTCGCTACCACCATAGTAAGGATCTGGAACTTCTCCCACTGTTTGATGCTCCACAAACTCCAATAACAAGTGGGTTTTTTCTGGATTTGCACCCATTGACATCAGGTTTTCATAGTTCTCCTTGTCCATGCAAAAGATCCAATCGAACTCTATGAAATCTTCCACGCATACTTGCCTTGCAGAACCGTTTATTGTTCGACCTACAGCTTTCGCAGCAGCTCTCATTCTCTGATCTGGATTGTTGCCAACATGCCATCCGCCAGTGCCGGCGGAATCAAGAACAAATTTATGCTTTATTTTTCGCTTATCAAGAGCATCTCGCATCAAGCATTCTGCTGCAGGACTTCTACAAATATTGCCCATACAGACAAATAAAATTGTGATTGGTTTTTCCGAGGTCACTCAAAGCGTCTCGCCGACTTGATTGCTTTCAAACCAATAAGTCCAAACATCAAACCTGCAATAACGTAAATGATCCAAGCGCGCACTTGCCCAACAACTTGTACCCAAGCAAGCGCAACCCCTATAAATGCAAATAGTGCTGACATTCCGTACAAAGCAAAAACCGCTTTTTTTACAGAACCAAACTTCCTTTTAAAAATGTGATGAATGTGATTTGCATCTGGTTCATAAATTGATTTGCCCGACATTTTTCTTCTTGTAATTGCCAGTGCTGTATCCATAATAGGCAATGCAAATACAATCATTCCAGCAATGACCAAGTGAGTTTGTCCATTTTCGCCAAGCATCAAGACCATAACAATACAAAGGTATCCAAGCAAAAGACTACCAGTGTCTCCCAAAAAGATGGACGCTGGATTAAAGTTATAGACAAGAAAGCCAAGCACAGCGCCAAGTACTGCCATACATAAAACAATGTTCGCTCCTATAAATGTCACCCCCTCGATTCCCTGCATCCCCAGCGAATCTACCGGCATGGATTGCTCAAGAAGAACGAGTTTTTCTGGTGTAATTGCACTAATCACTATCAATGAAATAGCCAGTATTCCAATAGCGGTGATTGCCGTTACACCTGAGAGCAACCCGTCAAGACCATCAATAAAGTTAGCAGCGTTGCATGCACCAAGAATAAACAAGGCAATTATGATGATACCAATAATATAAGCTGGCGTTATTGGGTCGAGGAGTATTACTGAAGGTTCCAAAAATGAAAACTCACTAATGTCCCTTGGGACACCAATGCCGTTCAAAAAACCCATCGCAACTTTTGTACCAATTCCCTGCTGCGCCATCGCGGCAGCGGCAACTAGTTGTCCAGCAGTTTTATGCCAAGAGTAGGATCCCCAAACATCATCAACAAAACCAGTAAAGGCAATTGCAACCATACCGAACACAATGACAAACGGAACTTGTTTCATCATCATTGGCTGCTCAATAAAACCTGTGTAACTCATGCCAATGCCAATAAGAGTTGCGAAAAGAATTACAAAACCACCGAGATACGCAATCGGTTTTTTATGTAATTTTCTTGCCTCGTCTGGATGATCGACAATGCCCGCTTCTCTTGCAATCCACCTAATGCCTGGAGTCAGCACAACAGCAACAATAAATGACGCTATTAAAATTGGCAAATACAACATCAAGAGAAAAGTTGTAGAGAGCAATTCAGTGTTATCTGTTGCCAACATCATTGTTCATTACCTGTTCCGCATGCTAGCGAAGCTGCAATGGAATTAATTGTTTTTGCTATCGGAATTCTCTCTCTCGTTCCAACCATTGAGTGTAATCGCGTGAGATCAGGTTGCCTATCCTGTAAATCCTCAAACCCATCACCGTACACATCATGCATTGCTTTGAATTCAATCTTCGAATTACTATTGAGAGTATCCCGCACCAATTCGGCAAGTTGCAAAATCGTGATTGAATCATCGCTGCCAACATTCACTGCTTTTCCAATAGACTTATTAGTTGTCATCAACCTAAGCATCATTGGGACTGTGTCTCGAACATCGCAAAAACAACGTGTCTGAGAACCATCTCCATATACTACAAGTGGTTCACCACCTAATGCCGCTACTACAAAGCGAGGGACTACCATTCCCCAACTCCCACGTTGACGTGGTCCAATAGTATTGAAAAAGCGAGGAATCCTTACGGGTAGATTCTCTCGTTTAAACCAAGCCATTGCTAAGTGTTCATCGAGAGCTTTTGAGCATCCATATGACCACCTTGATTTTTCTGTTGAACCAAACACTAAATTTCCATCTTCTTGCATGGGCAGTGCTTTTGATTTTCCATAAACCTCACTTGTAGAGGCAACTAATAATGGGGTCTTGTTTAAAGACGCAAACCGTAAGAGCTTAGATGTTTCTAGCACATTGGTTTCAATTGTTCGAATAGGTTCATCAACAACCAATTTAACACCAACTGCAGCTGCTAAATGAAAAATAAAATCAAAGGACGGTTCTACTGATTCAAGTTGTGCACTAATGGTTCCAGTGCAGAGAGTAAGCTGATCATGTTCTATTTGCAGATTAGATTGCTGTCCGGTAGACATATCATCAATAACTGTGACATGATTACCCCTATCAAGTAGAGCTTCTACAAGATGTGAGCCTATAAAACCTGCGCCTCCAGTTACTAAGACTGATGATGAATGTATCTCCGGGGTATTATTGGAATCAATCGATTGATCAAGGGTCATTCGTCCTCATCACTTTCCACGACCTCGGCATAATTTACCATTGCCAGGTAATTCTTGCGGAAGTAGCCACCAGTTGTTCCCTTAGCAGCATTGAGTGTCACACCTAGCATTTCACCACGGCTTTCTACAAGTTCACGAAGCACTCTAGCGATGAGCCCACGCTCGTCACGATCACTTCGAACAATGAGCGTGATTGCATCTACTAGGTTCGCTAACAAAATTGCATCACCTGCAACTATTGATGGCGGTGCATCTATCAATACCAAGTCAAAGTTAGATCGAAGTTGTGCCAAGACACTCTTCATCCTTTCACTGCCCAGCCGTTGGTACAACCTATTTGCTGGAGTTCCAGCTGAAATTATCGAAACTCCCGAATCGGTTTGATGTGTTACCGTTTCTATTTCAACAGAACCAGTAAGGAGATCAGCAACACCAACAGAGGCGTCATCGATATCAAACATAGATGCCGCGGCAGGTCGCCTAAAATTACAATCAACTATCACAACCTTCAATCCTGCGGATGCTGCAGCAACTGCTAAGTTTCCAATAACTGTCGTGGTACCCGCTTCGGGTGCAGCAGCCAGCACAAGCATTGTTTGGTGAGAAGATCTCTGTAGTGTACGATCAATGCCAACCCATGCTTGTCTACATGATTCTGCAAAGACTCCTTCTTTGTTATTAAGCAGAGCCAATTCAGGAGTTTCAATTTCTTCCGGATCTTCATCGATGTCTGGCAAGACCCCAGCAACCTTAGCACCCGGAATAATCATGATGTCGCTTGCGGATCTGATCTTCTGATCAGTTAGTTCTCTGAGGAACACGAGGCCAACGAATGCAGCGCAACATATAAACATGCCTGCGGGAATCATTACTTCTAACTCCGGAAAAGATTTTTCTCTTGGCTCCATTGCTTCTGTAGCGCGCCTTACTCGACCAGCATCAGAGCGAAGTTTCATCAGACGCAAACTTGCAACTAGCCTCAAATTATCATCACGCTGACTTTCTAGTTGCTTTCGTCTAGCAATCAGATGTTCAAACTGGGCTTGGCCGGCAGCTAGTTCACGTAATCCAGCATCCTTTTTTTCTATTTCTACTTCTGTTCTTTCAATACCTGTTGTTAAGACATCTTGATGATCTGCTAACTCTTTTAAGCTAGCGTTCAAGTTTCTGCGAATGATCTCATCTATTTTTGCTGTGATTTGTTCTTCCGTTGCTCGAACTGAAATGTCCACTTCTCTAACTTGCGGATGAGATGGGGCTAGCCGTTCTCGAAGCGCTCGTAGGTTTGCTTGCAAGACTTCAAGCGTTTGTACTTGCCTTGCAATAATTGGATCTCGCTCAGCCAACAATTGGTCCTCCATCGTTGGCGCAAGTGTCCCCTCAAGTTTTGCTGCCACTTGCAGATAAGTCTGCTGCGTAGCGCTTAGTTCTGAACGAGATCCCGTCAACTGAGCAGTTAACTGTTGAATCTCATACATGTCTTGCGAAAAGCGAGTGTCGTCGAGTGTAGTAATACCTTGTTGCATAATATATGCTTGAATTTCATCATTGAGATCTTGCAAAGCAAGTTTAATGTTTTCACCTTCATCATCAAAAAGTCTTTCATTACTCCGATAAATTTGATTATCAAGTTCGTTCACTCTCTTCATATAAGATGAAGAAATTGCATTTAATATAATTGGTACATCAGAAGCAACATGGCCAGACCAACTGATGCCATACAGGTTCGTGCCTTTTTTTATTGGAGTGTAAATATCTTCTTCAAGCTCATCCACTGCATCATCAATAAGTAAAACGCCATTAGAATCAACAAAACTGTTGAGCCATGTTGTTTGAAGCATGGTTCTGTCTGAAACAGCCTCTATAAGAATTCCGCGTTGTCGGATTAGGTAGACTTGCGTAGCCTGCACAAGTTCAACCGTCTTGTCACTCAAGTTATCTACAGTACCAATGTCAGTGGCCTCTGACACTCCCGGTCGAACTTCAAACATAATGTCAGCGGTGTATAGTGGATAAACGGCTGAAAATATAAAAAATGCACCAAGACCGAGTATACCTCCAACAAAAGCAAAAATTGGTATGCCCTTCCAATGCCGTCTCAGTACACGAACGGGATCAATTGCTCTACCCTTTGGCATAGGTCGATTTGGAGTTCCAACTGCTCTGTTTGTTTGTTGCTGTAATGCCATGCGTTTCTATCCTTAGTTCAATTATTGACCAACTGCTGTTTGTGTCTTTCGAATATCGTCTTTTAAGGCATTGATCCTGTCTAAAGTATGCTGGTCTTTTGAGAGTTCCTCAGCAATTCGAAGATATCCAAGGGCTTTATCATACTCCCCTTTACCCATAACCACTTGTGCCATATGTAGATACGCCAACGGAGTTTCCCCACTTGAAATTGATCGTTGTAAAAATCTTTCACCCTTTGCTCCTTGCCCTGTCTGAACATAAGCCCATCCAAGTGCATCTAGTGCTTCTGGGGATCTGGGTTTTTGGCTTCGAGCTCTTTTTGCAATTCCAAGGGCGCGTTCTGGTTGATTTAGTTCCTCCGCGTACAAGAGAGCCAAACGAGCCATAGCGATCGCATTCACAGGATCAATTTGGAGGAGAAATTCCAGTGCCTCCGCAGCTTTGACAGGTCTCCCAACTAGTTCATAGAGTTTAGAAATAGTATCAATAATAGATGAATTTCTTGGAGCCAATTCAGCTGCCCTTTGAGCAATAGCTAAACCCTCTTCTGGTTTGTTTTGGTACACACCTACAACGTAAGAAAGGTTATTCAAAATGAGTGGAGAATCAGGAGTTTCATCATTGAGCGATCTAAAAACTTTTGCGCCTTCATCATACCTTTTGACTTCTACAAGAAAGGCACCCTTTTGCATCATCGCCCTCGCTCTAGTATCACTTTTAGGTTCTGAAATATCTACCACCCTATCAAGAAAAGTAATTGCAAGATCAATGTTGTCTTGATCTATTTCCCACCAATAATTTGCGAGTCCTAGTAAATCTTCTGCTTTTGGTTCATCTCCAATTAGTTGCATCGCAAAGAGTTCGCCTTCTTCTGGTTCGTCTCTAAAAATCACAGTGAGATTTGCAAACCACGGAAAAGTAGAGGATGAGGCGAGCCAACCTTTGTCTATAGCGATTTGGTATCCATCCCAAGATGACTTCATTGCAATTAAAGCATCTCTGTGTTGCGAAAGACCATGAAGTGCCTTCGCCTCAATAGATTTTACGATTGGATGCTGCTGTGACAACGAACCCCTCACCGTTTTTAGGATATCCTGAAAAGGGAGATCTTGATCAGTTCTCGTGATGTTATCTAAAACAAAAACAGAATTTATTGTTGGTTCAATCTTGATCGCAGCTAAATACGAACGAGTGGCGGAGAGCCTGTCGTCCAGTACACGAATATACAGGTCGCCCAGTTGACCATGCCAGAAAGCTGAGGAGGGATTAACTTCGACCCCAGATTCAGCAACTGCAACTGCTTTATCAAAATCGTCAGCATCAAGATGAGCATCGATCAACTTCTGTCGAATTAAATTCGAGTCTGGTTTCTTGGCGAGAAATATATCCAAATCTTCAATCGCACGGCGAAGTTGGCCATCTGCTTGCAACACTTTTGTACGCATCACTGCATAGTCCTCTGAAGATTCATTGAGAACGGCTCCACGATCAATAACTTCGAGAGATTCCGTGAGCAACTCTTTATTCTGGGTCAGCGTGAACTCGTGAATCAACGACGTACAAAGTTCAAGTATTGGAAGAGGATTAGAATCATCTTCTAAAATAGCTTTCTTCAAGAAACTTCGATATTGTTCAAGTTCCTTCCTTGCTTCAATCGAACTTCCCTTTGCTAAGAACACTTCACTTTTCCGACGATGGATAAACGCTGTCAACATTGCTTTCGAATAAGCAATATTTGTCCCTTTATATTCATTCAATGCTTCCTCTGCTTTTTCGAATCTGTTACTTAGCACCAATGCTCTAACCCATGAAGAATATATCAGTTGATTGTTAGTTGCCTTGGCTGCAATTTCTAACTCTTCGACTGCGCGGTCGAAATCCCTGTTGGTTGAATTAAGAAATAATAAACCAAGAGCTGCACTGATTTCCATCATCTCACTTTGCTCTTCTTTCGCTGATTCAAGAAGCAAGACTGCTTGCGAAGAGCGACCTTCCTTCATAAGAAACTGGGCTACAACAATGGCGGAAGATGTAAACTCCTCCGTTCCAATTTTGCTTGAGATGTATCTATCCAGCATTTTTGACGCAGCGTCTAGTCGGCCCCTGTCTCGTTCAATAGAAGCGAATAGTATTGCCGTATGAAGATCCACAGGAGTTACATCGCCCTCCTTCTTAATAATTGTTTCAACAATTTGATCCCATGATTTTTTCGCTTCCGCTAAAGCCATGCTTCTCTGGTGTGAATTCATTCGCGCCCAGTCGTTTATGGAAATGCGTGCAGTCCCATCGGGTTTTAAGAATAACTCTCTCTTGGGTGTTGTATTGACAAGGAACAAACCAAGTTCGAGCGCATTGTTGCTATTCTCAGGATGAAGTAGATATTCCGTTGTTCGATGCGCCAAAACCAAACTCTTGTCGCCGTAGCGCTCTTCCAAACCGAGCCACATAGTTTCAAGTTGTCTGTCCATTGGAAAAGATGCTCTCGCTTCGTGCACTACTCGTAAAATTCTTCGGGATTCTGCATTTGCTGTGATTAGGTTTCTTAAATACCCACGAACGTTTTCAGAAATGTCTGGCGACAACCTATACGCTTCTTCAAAAGCAACAAGCGCTTCCCGCGTATTACCTCTTAATTCATATATTGACCCAAGCGCTCTCCACGAGTTTCCTGAAAATGGATAATCTTCAGTTAGTTTTATTGCAATCTTTTCAGCACGATCTAGTTCGATACCACTGTTTTCTCCAAATGCACCAGAATTCTGTGCAGTGGCAAGTAAGAATTGGATTTCGCTACTTCCAATGACAGCTGGATCCGCACCATTTTCTATTACACGCTCCAACAAACTTTGAGCCACTCCAAAATCTTTGTTACGCATTGCAGTTCTAAATTGAGTTAATATAAAATCAACTGTTTCAACGCCTGATTCTTCTACAATTTTCTGATATTTCAAACTCTTGGCAAATGCTAATTCGCTTAATTCCGTTGCTTCTTTCGCTGCAATTTCATTTCCTGTGTTAGACCACCTTTTTGCGTTTTCAGACTGTGACCCTGAAAGCGCCAAAAGCCGTTCAGCAATTGCTACATTTTTTTCTACTTCTGGAATATCGCTTTTCTGAATAATTTTAATTATTGCATCTACCCGATTTTCTGAAAGATATATAAGTCTTAACTGTTCGAGTCGTTGCGGATCAGGATTCAAATCAATTGCTTTATCAAGCCAACTGATTGAGTTTTCTGTCTCGCCTAGACTATCGTACACCAACGCCATTGCCTGGAACAATCTCCAATCGGGCTGTTCAATTAACTCCATAGTTGAATTCAACAGTTCGATCGCCTCTTCATTTTTACCTTCTCTAATCAATGCCTCAACAGACGAAAGTGTACCCAACAGTGGATCGTTAAATACAGTTTCCTTATCAGATCGCCGAAGCGCTATGTTATCCAACATCCGTTGGAGTGTTGGATTATCTTCAATTATGTTCGGCGGCAACATTGAGAGTATGGCGTCGGCGGCTTCATAATTCGAAAGAGCAATTTCAATTTCTGCAAGCAGAATATAGAAATTTAGGTTTTGTTGAATGCTAATTACGTCTTTAATTCGTTCTCTTGCAATACCCTTTGAACCTGAACGGAATAAACTGATTGAAGATTTTTGATATACCTCAGGTTGAGACAAGGGATATGGATATCTTGAAATCAGTTCTTCATATTTTTTTGCAGCTGCAGAGAAATCCTCTTGTTCCAAGGCAAGATCACCATCTGCTTCAAGAATCAGTGGGTTTTGGAGATCACCAGAAACAAGATCTAAAACAATATCTCTTCTTTCCTTTGCAAGTGATCGATTTTGATTACGTACACTTTCGTCCTCTGACTTATCAATAGCTATCATCGCTAACTTAAACAAAATACTTGCAACTTTAGGGCGAATAACAAACTGCTGAAGAGCGCGAGGACTCACTCTGCCTTGAGGCGCGTCGAGCACAATTTGTGCTTCTTTTTCCGCTTGTTCGTATCGTCCTAATTTTTCCAATATCCCTACGTAATAAAACCGAACGGTTTGATCTTCATTAAACATCGCAAGATATTGTTCAAGAATGCCTACTGCTAACTCAAAGCCATCCTTTCCACCACTCATCAAAAACTGCGCAATATCTTGCGTTTGATCTTTATGTATGGCGGGGTCATAAGAAGTAACAACCACATCAATTGCTTCAGATGCTGCTTGCTCTGCTGATTCTATTATCTCAGACGAAAACGTATTTGTCTTTAATTGATTTTCTCCTACCACTCTTGCCCTGTGAAGCAACACCTCTTTCGCATGGACGATGGCCATTTCTAAAGAACCCCCAGCAGCCGCCAAGGCATCTTGCATTGTTTGCTCTGCCTTCACACGATTCTTTTCAGCTTGCGCAATTCGACCATCAGCAATAAGCCTGTAATACACCGCCATCCGACCTTGAGCAAGCGCGCTCCAAGCCAATGGGTTTCCAGGATCACTTTCTAGTGCCTCAAGGAGATCCAATTCGCCGGGAAATCGAATATCACCGTCATCATCAAAGGTGTCGGTCATAGAATTGCTATCTATTTTCAAAAACGTAAGTCCACGATAAATTTTAGCTTCATACCTCCGTGGGTGATCGAGTGGCAACCTATCAAGTGCTGTTTCCGCAGCACTCTGCAAATTCTGCCAATAACCAATTTCACTCTGTGTACGTGCGGTTTTGTGTAATTCATAAAGCAATGCAAATTGTGCGTCCGCATCCTGCGTGGCATACCTCGCCGTATGCACAAGCGTGCTAATGTAAGCGTTATAAAGAACGTGTGCTTCATCTGGTGTTACAGGAACAATTGACAGAGTTGCCTTCTGCAATTTTTCCATATACGCCTTATTCGCTGGCTCTTTTGTTACCGCTCGACCATATATTTTCCGAGCTTTTTTATATTCACCAGCATCCATAAACACATCACCAGCAGTAATGTTTCTCTCAGCACCTTGATAGACATTAATAAACCAAAATCCACCAACAATAGCGATGGTCAATACAAATACTGCCGCCACAACTGTGATCAACTTCTTGTTTGCTTGCGCTTTTTTCTTTGATTTAAGTTTGGTATTTTTCTTAGCCATCTGCTTGATAACTCCTCTAATAACTGCTTGTTCAGTTGGTTTCTAATTCTGTTATTTCCACCCAATCAGGGAGGCATGTCATGATATCTGGAATGAGTTCGATTGAAAGATCAGATACGATTGTACAAAAATCATCAATCGTAAAATGTGCATTTCCACGCATTGTGAATTGCACTTTGCAATAATACGCATATTTTGAAGACGGGTCGAAAGCGAGTAAGCGAATCCGTTCTGGATAGGCAGTCGTTTTTCCATTAGCAACAAAAAAGTATCCTGCAATAACACGATCATCGCCCAAATTCGGATGAGAAAACTCAGTTGCTCTGAGTTCAAAATCACCTATAGGCATATAAACGACTTCTTCCTTGCCAGTTACCCTGTTAAACTTTTTCACGTATGGAAAAGGTACGCCATCGAGTTCTTTATCAGAATCAAACGACCACGATGACTCGCCAACATCAATGGGTACTGTCACTGGTTCAGCAGTCAGTGGGATGAACCCACCAGCAACCATGCAGCGATCTGGGACATGTGGCACTGCGTCAATTTGACCAGTGTAATAAGCAACGTGCAACTGCACATTTGAGGTTGAACCAGCCCGGTTACTGTAATTACGACTGAGGTACAAGTCTGTCCCTAAAGCTTCGACCCCTGCCTTATCAAACCGACTGTCTTCACCAACTGATTTCCATGTGCCAAGAGTTGGTGAAATGACGGCCAAGTCTTGCCTGGGGTACACGGGGGTTTTGTGGAGATATACATTTAAAGCTTGGACACCAACTTGCAAACCAACAGCGGAAGTTGCAAGTAATCCAATTATCAAAGCAAAACCAATTGAAGATGATTGTTTAAATTCAAACGTCCCCTTCATGGAATTTGATTCCTCTATTTCCATTTCATCCTCGATAATAATATTTTTAAGTAACCACACAATTCCTAAATATATGAGGAACGCAGGAATGAGCCAGAGTGTCCCGACAAACGTATGGAAATCGCCAGTGGCGAATCCACTGTCAGCAATACTTAGAATCCCCAAAGTCATCACCCTTAGAATGTTGACAAAAACCGCAGTTGGAACTGCAAGCAATACAAGAATCGCTCGCTGCCAAAAATGTCGCAGTCCTGTGTATGCCATCGCCACTCCAAGTGCAAAGAATGCCATGAGCATTCTCATGCCTGAGCAAGCTTCGGCGATGTTCAAAGGGTATATCTCTCCGTTGTATAAGATGTCAAGGGTGTTTCCAGAGCGTGTTACATCAAGACCAAAAAATGAAAGTCCATAAAAAGACCCAATCGATGCAATGTCTTGAAGTTTAAACGTAACTACTTCCATCAAACGGTCTGATATTGTTTGCCCAAAGATAATCAGGTATAAAAGTGGGAACCAAAGATATTTCATTGGCCTCCAACCAAACAGGAACAACACAATACCAACAAGGGACGCTCCAACTCCAAACCCCATGAGATTATGGTGATGCAAGACCACAGGTCCAAGCGCGCACAAGGTGTACCAAGCCAAACCCAGTGCCAGAATGACAATCCCAAGCCATGCACGTTGGAACGGATTTTCTAAAATTGGCCTTCTGCATAACCAAATAAAATATCCCGCAATAAATGGAATGATTAACGTGTGACCCCAGTCAGCTTGTTGCTTGATCGCAAAGAGAACTTGCCTTTGAAAAAAATCCCAAAAAATCCACACGAAAGCAACCAGAAGCAATCCACTCCAAAGCATTAATTGTTGAGAAGTTGGTGTGTGCACAGCTGAGCTAGATCGGTCTTGACTCATAAACTTAGTTGATCGTCTGTTAGAGTTCGGGTCTTCATCTTGAATCTACTTTTTACAACACTGTTCATACTCGCAACCGTATGTTCTGAACGTGGAAATAATTCAAAAGTCATTAGAAACCAGATCTTGGTGGTGCACCGAATACGTCGTTACCAAAGTTACGGTCTAACAAGAAACCAAAGCCGTAGTTAGCTCTAAATCCATTTCTAATAATCGCCATTGGGGTGGATCCCCAATCCGTACCGACACTAATAAGATCATCTGCACGAAGAAAAATATCTGGCTCTGTTTTCTGCATAATTGCAGCAAGATTCAGGGTAACAGTTGCCTCAAGGTTTTCGCCAATTCGTCTTGTTAGACTTACCTTCTCTGGCTTTGCTGTTGGACCAAGACCACCAGCAGCTGCGATCATCCGTGCAAGTGTTAGCCCACCTGTTGCAGGAAGTTGGAAAACGCCCGGCCGTGCAACTGCGCCCCGAAGGTAGATATTGCCAAGGGGAGAAGCTGCAACATAAATGCGGTCATTTGGCCGAATCACGATATTGTAAGAACTATCACCATGCTTTAATCGCTCCCACGGAATTTCAATGATTCTTTCTAACATTGACTCTGGCATCTTTGGTTCAACAGTTTGATTTGCAGATTGTTCCTGCTTCGCTTTAGTTTTACCTCCACCAGATTCAACTGAAATCCATTCATCTCTTTCGGGTACATAGATAAATGCTGGAGCGGCTGCGGGAATATTTCCAGAGGGAGACATAAGTTCGTCAATATCGACAGGAGGTTTGCCTGTCGCCCTTAATGGGATGATGTCATCAATGTCAATAAATTCGCTGGGGTCTTCCTGTAAGATGCCGGGTAGAGTTGCAGGTTTTTTCTGTGTTTCAGTTAAATCAAGTAACTCAGAGTTGCTCTCTTCTGGAGTTACTGGTTCTGCAACAGGCGGGGCAGTGTCACCAATATCAAGCTGGTTTATTAAATCTTCAATGCTCACGTCTGAGGAAGAGTTTGTTAAAGGATCTGCTGGTGTTGGAACAAAAGGATCATAATTATTTTTTGTGGTTGTTTTTGCTTCTCCCCAACTTCGATCTTGTTCCCAAGAGGGAAGCACATCGTTACTCACGGGGAGTTGTCGAATCACGTATATTTTTTTCGTTGTTTGCGGAACACCACCAGCAAGTGCAAGTGCATCTACAAGACTAAGGTCCGGCTGTACTAAATTAAAAACACCCCAACGTTGCAACTCTCCATACATTGTGTATGTGAATGCTGTCGAATCCGCCATACTCACTTGAATACTAGGATTTGACATAACTGTGCCATACACTTGGATCAGTTTGTCTTGAAATTCTTGTTGTGTTAAACCTGCAGCGAGTACATCCCCAACTTCTGGAACACGAAAATATCCACTTTGATCAACTCGTCTTGTGACTTGGTGGTTTAACTGAGGGCTATATAGACCGTAAATATCTGCAACTACACCGTCACCGGGTGCAATGCGATACGTAAGATCGCCGGGAATGAGGTCAGAGGCTGTTACTTTTGAGATTTGACCCCGCTGCAGTGGCTCTTCAATAATGTCAATTCGATCGAGAATAGGAATAGTCGTTGGCGTTGGTTTGTAATATCCACCCGCTGCTGGATCCCCCATCCACGCGTTCGCATTACAGCCCGACATTGCTACTGCTGCAACTAGCATTAATAATGTAGCACATAGGGTTTTTACAATCACTCTTTGTCGCATATTCTTCCAGTCAATCTTAAACCTATCCAAAACTCAATAGGTGGGTCATTATTTGTCGTCCATGAGAGCATACTGCCACCATGCCATCAATATCGCAGATGGTATCGGACTTTATCGACCAGAGAAGGCGTACAAGTTAAAGGTTGTCAACCATTGATAGAATACTTGAATGTCCTCCTCTCGCACAGAATCAATACCTTCTCCAGATCAAAGTAATGGCAAAGCAACCTCGCGTCACCATCGACCCCTTGGTGGTGATACGGCAAGAAATACAAGAAGTTCGGCAATTGTTGATCTCAGCGAGAAGGTACTAAATAATGCTACTACATCACACCTGACACAACCTCGAAAACCATCATGGATTCGTGCAAAATTGCCGGGAGGCGCCGGATACGAAAAGATGCGAGGCAACATGCAAAAGCATGGACTTTCAACGGTGTGCCAAGAGGCATCTTGTCCAAATATTGCGGATTGTTGGTCTAGGGGTACAGCGACGATCATGATTTTGGGAGATATTTGCACTCGCTCCTGTGGTTTTTGCAATGTAAGAACCGGAAAACCCCTGCCCCCTGATTACGATGAACCAGTAAATGTTGGTAAATCCGTTGCTCTCATGGGATTAAAACATATTGTGATCACATGCGTAGACCGAGATGATCTCGCAGATGGAGGTGCTGAAATCTGGGCGGATACAATAAAAGAAACACATCTACAAGCTCCCAATACCTCTGTGGAGGTGTTGGTAGGTGATTTTGGTGGAGATCGAAGAGCGTTGCAGACTGTCATTGAAGCAAAACCTGAAATTCTTGCACACAACATTGAAACTGTTCCAAGAATGCATCGTGCGGTTCGCCCACAAGCGACATACGTTCGATCAATGGGTGTTTTAAAGCAAATCCGCGATGCTGGTCTTGTAAGCAAAACCGGAATCATGGTTGGGATTGGTGAAACTGATGTTGAAGTTGTTTCTCTGCTTGAAGATATTCAGAAGAAAGCCCAAACCGAGATTATTACAATTGGTCAATATCTACAACCATCTCGTAACCATTTACCTGTTGATCGCTGGGTGCACCCAGATCAATTTAAGGAATATGAGCGAATTGGACTTGAATTAGGGTTCCGTGTTGTGGAATCCGGCCCTCTGGTTAGAAGTTCATATCACGCAGAAGAGCAGGTAGTTTTGCTGGAATCGAGGAAACAAGCGGAATAACCGGCTTATTCATATTTCTTTTATTCACAGTGCTTTAGAACCGCAATTGAACTGCCGAATAAACGGTTATGATCAATGACAGAACACTGCAAAATACTAATTCCACTTCAGATCTAGACCAAAGAGATGGTAAAAAACGAAAAAAGTACGATGGAGAAGCCGTGTTACGGTGGAGCCACGATTTCAGTACCCCAATTCGATACACCGTCGTTGACCGCAGTGAAGGCGGTTTGCGAATTGTTTCACACCTTCCCCTTAATGAAGGAATGACCGGTCTCATCACTCGATATTTACCAGAAGGGCGGTCGGTCAATCAGCCTGTTATGGTTGCATGGGCGAGTTCGACTCCCGATGATGATGGCTACCATTGCGGTATATGGTTTTTTGGAACCCAGTAAGCACAACTAATCTAAACCGCCGTAATTCCTTGACGAACATCACTGAGATTTCTCCAACATGCGCTGAAGTAGAATCTGAGCGTTTGTTACGTCCTATAACACAATAAATCCTGTGCAATACTCTAAGCATTCCTCTGCGTATAACTCTGAGAAATCCTGTGTGGATATTTCTGTCCATTCTTCGAAGGAATACTCAGAACTATGCTTAGAATCGAAATGCTAATTCGGCGAAAATATGCTTAAAACGCCGCGAGCCTCCGACTTGAAAGGCGGAGGCTCGCGGGGAAGATAAGGAAGGAGAAAGAAAAGAGAGGAAGGAGGGAAAGTTTGTTTCGTGTGGTTTGTGTGCCACTACTAGACAACGCCCCTGCTTAGAAATATTTTCGGTTATTTCAAATATTTATTTTTTTGAATGAAAAGCATAAGCTATGTGTTGTCTATCTGAATGAGCGGAGTGCTCGTTCCTAACTAGACAGGAAGTCGCCCATGATCGCCGACACAGCACCACTAGGCCGAATAGGCCCAAAATCAACCTTTAATAGGGCAAACACACCCGACCTTCGCCTTCAAAACGATCAACAGCCCGATCGCCTTGGAACATTTTTTTCAAATTTATCCTGGACAGACCGGCAAATTCTAGCTTTGCACTTTGCAGAACGCCTCTCTAGCTGGGAAATTCACGTTGTCCTCAATATGTCAATGTCTGATGTTCTTTGCAGAATTCATCGGCTTCGCAAACTCGCCCGCGCTTCTATCGAAGCTAGTCGGGGTGGAAGTGTTCCTAAACTTGCGTAAAAATTAATCGGGCTCAAGATACGCTTTTTTACGAATAAACACCCTGCTACAATGTTGTAATGATCGTTGATTTACGTAGTGACACTGTTACAAAACCGACTCGAGAAATGTTAGAAGCAATGATCACTTCGCCCGTTGGTGATGATGTCTGGGGCGACGACCCAACTCTCAACGCGCTGCAAGATAGATGTGCTGCAATGTTTGGTAAAGAAGCAGCGTGTTTTGTCCCATCTGGAACGATGGCAAATCAACTTGCAATCCGAGCTCAAACACAGCCAGGAGATGAAATCATCCTTCATCAGGAAAGCCACATTGTGCGGTACGAAGCTGGTGGTGCAGCCGCCTTAAGTGGTTGTAGTTTCGCTACCACGACTGGGGATAAAGGATTTTTCACAAGCGATGATGTCCACCGGCTCATTCGAGATGAAGACGCACACTTTGGTCACTCGCGACTTCTCTCGCTTGAAAACACACACAATCGCGGTGGGGGTTCAATTTGGCCCCTCGAACAACTCACCGATGTTTGCAAAACCGCGCATTCTTTCGGGCTAGCGACGCACCTCGATGGTGCAAGAATTTGGCACGCAATTGTGGCGACAGGAATCGATGCCCAGACGTGGGCAAAGCCATTCGACACCATTTCTGCATGTTTCTCAAAAGGACTCGGTTGCCCAGCAGGCTCCGTAGTCATGGGTTCCAAAGACCTTATTCATAAAGTCCACCGCTTTCGAAAACAGTTTGGTGGAACAATGCGGCAAACTGGAATTCTCGCCGGAGCTGCAAATTATGCTCTTGATCACAACCTCAACCGACTTGAAGAAGACCATCAACTTGCAAAATTCCTCGCAGAAGAGCTCAATACAATCTGCGGCATCACTTGTAACGTTGAAAATACCGAAACGAACCTCATTTTCTTCGATATTGACTCTAGTATTGGAGATGGACCCACCCTTTGCCGACAACTAACAGAGAGTGGTGTCCTCTGTGAAGCTCTCGATCCTCAAAGAATTCGCTTCGTAACACACTTAGGTGTAAGTAAAATACAGATCGATCACGCTTTGGCTGTTCTAAAAAAATTATGCGATTAATCAAGTACATTCTCCCAACACTTCTCCTTGCAACAACTGCAAGCGCTTTTTTGCAACGTCAAAAAATACAGTGGTGCGATATCAATACTCGTGAAGTTACTCGGTGGGATGGAGACACTGCAATTATCGCACATGGATCTCGCATGACGGAATTGCAGTGCAACATATTTCTTGATCCAAACAAAGTTGCACGTGCAATTGATTCTTTTGGAATTCCAGAGTCATGGACACAAATTTCATATCGAACTGATGATGAGCTAAAAAAACAGCGAACTGAATTGCGAATCAAGTCGAAAAATCACGGCATTGAAATGAATCTTGAAGGCAATCTTTTTAGCGTTGATTACAATTGGGTTGTAAAAAAAAGTATTGACGATCTTCGTGATATTGCAAATCAAATTCGTAGTACTGCTCGCCGAGAAGGATATCGTTCTCGACGAAACATTATTGGTGCGATTGCATCTTTTGTCCAAGAATTAAAATATCAATTGCCTCCTGAATACAGGATTAACGATGAGGGCGAAAAAATTCTCACAGCAGGTGCGACGATGCCGCTTGAAACACTTGCGAACCAGCGTGGCGATTGTGACACTAAAAGTTTACTCTTCGCAGGGCTTGTTCGATCAATTTCCTTAGTCGACGTTATTTTTGTAGCAATCGAAGATCATCTCTTTGCTGGCATTCGATTGGACCCTTTGCCAGATGATCATTACATCCCACATGAAGGAAGAGATTGGGTACTTATTGAACTCAGCGATTCGTGGCCGATTGGTCACATTCCAAGTAATCATCGCAATATCATTCGAAGCGGTAAATACCGCGTAATAGATATAGATTAAAGAAAGTTTTTATTCAGCATGAAAATACTGCATTATTTTCCAACAACTCGCTTGTCCGAGGGCGGTACTGTTCGTGCTGCAATTGATTTTTGTACCGTCCTAGCAAGGCGCGGTCACGATGTTCTTTGGGTCACTGCTGATGACACAGATGTTCCACAATCGTGGAAAGATTGTGCAGACGCGTGCCCAACAGTTCACATGCTTGGTTCCCTTGGGTCTGGAAGCCGTTTAACTAGAAACCAACTTATAAAAATTGAAACACTGATCAAAGCAGTAGATGTGGTGCATATCCATGCGATGTGGGATCTCTCGAATCCCCAAGTTGCAAAAGTTTGCAAAAGAAATCGAACGCCTTGGGTTCTCAGCGTCCACGGTATGCTTGATGACTGGTCGATGAGTCAACGAAAATTAAAGAAAATGATATACCTCGCAACCGCGGGTCGCATTCTCGCTAAAAATTCCACTGTATTCCATACAACTGCTGAGGAGGAGAAACGACAAGCGGCGAAATGGTTGAAGCACGAGCGTATCTCAGTTATCCCTTGCATTGTTGATTTGAATCCATACAAAGAAGTACCCGATCCAGAACTCGCATACGAAAAATTTGGGAAAGTCGATGAACCAACTGTACTATTTCTTAGCCGAGTACATGAAAAAAAATCAATCGAAACTCTCATAGATGCAACCGTACTTCTTAAGAAAAAAGGTATATCAATTCGGCTTTTTATTGCTGGCACTGGCGAACAGTCATATATTGATTCTCTTCAACAAAGAGCTGTGGAAGCTGGTGTAAATGACCAAATCACACTACTTGGCATGGTAGTTGGTGATCTCAAACTTTCGTTATACGCGATGTCAGATGTCTTTGCTTTGCCAACCCAACAAGAAAATTTTGGCCTTGTCTTCGCTGAAGCGATGCTGTGCGAAACACCAATTATTGGAACAAAGGGCACTGACATCTGGCGAGAATTAGAAAAAGGCGGTGCGACAATTGCTGAACGTACACCAGTTGCCTTTGCGGATGCTATTGAAAAAATTACTTCTAATCCTGAACTTGCAAATACAATTGGGAAAAAGGGTAGACAAAGCATGCTAGCTTGGCTAGATTCAGACGTTGTTGGTGAGCAATGTGAAAAAATGTATCAAGACGCAATCATCGCACGATGATATCGAACTTCACTTTTCTTGTCGGCTTTGCATCTTTTTCCCAAGGTCGATGATATACAAAAGTCAAAGTAGTCTGTCCAACTTTTTTTGATGACAACGCCCAAGACATTGTTCCACCAACGCCAACTCGACCGCTTGCATCTGAAGTGTACTTTTTTGATTTAAATGAAACGATGTCCTCAGGTTCCATCGCAAGTGACCATTCATATCCTGTAGTAGGATTACTTTGAAGTTCAATATGAAACACACGATTTGGTGCGATCGTGATCGACTGCTGGGCATCGAATGCAGTAAATGGCCTAGAAATTGTGTCATCTTCGGTTGCTGTAAGAGATGTACAACTCCACAAAAATAAGCAAACAATGATCGAACAAAATCTCTTCATATGAGCAGGATACAGAATTCTGGTTTTAAGTGTCGGGAGATGGTGGAACTTTTGAGCCATGTGGATCGATTTCGGCATCACCGAGTTGTGATTGCATCTGAGCAGTTGTTATATGCTCAAGACGCTCGGCAGATTGATGCAACTGGTGAGCATCCTGTGGAAACTGTTTGTCTAAGTATGATTCCCATAAACGGTGTGAACGAACAATCAATGAGGCTTCGTTTCTGCCCTTCTCTGTTAGTTTCCAGTGCGTACTATCGTTACAAATGCTCTCTTGTTTTTTCAGTTTCTTCGTTGCTATCCAAATAGCCCTGCGTGAAACGCACAGCGCTGATTCAAATGAAATTGTGGATTGTGTTTGACCTCGTTCTTCAAGTCTCCACAACAAACCAAGAATATTATCTTTAATGATGCCGTGTTGCACTTTTTTACGACGACGCGAGGCACTCCAAACTCCCTGTTTTGGAGAAAAAATCCAAGCAAGTAAAAACAGAAATCCAACTACAACTGCCATTGCGCCGGCTGTGCTTGTTCCAGAGAAACCAAACATTGGCGGAATAGTCACTGCAGAAATATGTCCGCCAACAGCGGCGATGATCGCAATACCAATAGCGATCACAAACATTACACCGTATTTATCTGTCAGCAGATACGCTGTGGATGCTGGCACTATCAACATCGCAATCACTAAAATGGATCCGACAGTTTCAAACGCTGCAACAGCTGTTGCAGCAGTCATTGTCATCAGCAAATAGTGCATCATGCTTGGTCGAATGCCATGAGTCCTTGCAAGCGCGGGATCGAAGGCTGTGATTTTGAACTCTTTGTATAAAATCAATATGATGAATGCATTTGCTAGAAGTGCAATACAGTTGACAATTGCTGCTCGTGGAATCGACCACGAACCAATTTGTATTTGATCAAAATAAGCAAATTCTACTGCTCCGTAAAGCACACAATCTGGATCGATATCAACATGATCAACAGCTTGGCGCATGAGCACAAGACCCAATGCAAACAAAACTGTAAAAACAATTCCGATTGCTGCCCCTGTTTCGATTTTGCCAAGTGTTTCAATTGCTTGCACTAGAAATGCTGTAATCAATCCAATAATCACAGCGCCAATTAGCATTGCTGTTGGTTCCCTGCTGCCTGTTACTAAAAATGCAATTGCGATTCCTGGCAAAACCGTATGGCTGATTGCATCTCCCATCAAACTCATTCGACGCAACACGAGAATACATCCAGGCATCGCACATGCAGAAGCACAGAGGATTGAGATAATACAAATCCAAGTATCAATCGGTGTCCAACTCATAGAGTTTCACCTAATGGATGTGGACTAGCCGGAAGACCATCCCCTCCGAGTAGCAGTTCAAGTTTTTCAACCATGCTCGTACCAAGCACGTGTTCGATCATGTCAGCATCTCGGTCGACATGATTAGGCGCAATGTCTGCGTAGTTGATGAGATATACCTCCCACAAACGGTGGTTGCGGACAACACGAGTTGCTTTTTGCATGCCAAAATCAGTTAAAACCCACCCGCCTTGTTCTCTTGTTGCATACTTTTGATGCAGTAGTCGAGAAAGCAAATGCTTTACTTTAGTTTGTGACCAAGATCTACAACACAATATAGATTCGAGTTTGCAGAAAGTATTTTCTGAAGATACTTCATACATCGCTCGTAAAATGTGCTGCATTTCCACTCGACGATTCAATCTCCAAATACGCCACTGCCTTGCAACAATACCGTTTACTGGACCGAAGACAAAACTAAAAATAAACCAGCCACCACAAACAAGAACGATAATTGGACCCGTTGGCATTCTTGGAACAAGTGCGCTCACAACACCACCGAGCCAACCACCTAGACATCCAATGATTGCAGAAACAATGAGAAGTGATCCTATTCTTGTGCACCAATATCGAGCGGAGGCTGCTGGCACAATTAACATTGCAACTGCAAGCACAAGTCCAACAGATTGTAAAGCAATCACTGTCACAATTGCTACAAGCGACATTAATACGATATCTAAGCGAAGTATTGGCCAACCCTGTACTGAGCCAAAGTTCTCATCAAAGCAAAGAGCTGTAAATTCTTTACGAAGCGATGCAACAATAAGTCCTGTACAAAGTGCTACTGTTGCGATCACCTTCGTATCACTTGCGACCATAGAGGCAGCCTTACCAAAGATAAAGCCATTCAAACCAGCAGCGTTTCCATTTGGCATTTCAGTTGCAAGCCTGAGTAAACAAAGCCCAAGCCCAAACAACACACTTAACACAATGCCAATTGCAGCGTCATCTTTCAACTTTGTCGTTCTGCGAATTCCGAGTATTAACAAAACGCCTATACATCCAAAGAGAAAGGCACCAATCATAAGCCCAAACATCGATTTACCTTGCATTCCAAGTGCGACCATCACCATAAAAGCAATTGTGATTCCGGGAAGGGTTGCGTGGCTCAACGCATCGGCTGTTAATGCTCTTTTTCTAAGCAGTAAGAAAGTACCTACGAGCCCTGCTGCGATGCCCAGCGCCATTACTCCAAGAATAACAACTCGCGTGTTGTATTCTTCAAGGATCAGTACTCCCCAAATGTGCTCCGTGGTTGGTAGTACAAAACTTGTGTCTGAAATGGAGTGACCGGCGTTCAAACCTTCGTGTTTTGCCTTGCGAGAAGCCTCGCAGCTTCGTCAAGTAAAGTTAGACGACCGCCATACGTTTTTCTAAGATTTTCATTCGTGAACACGTCCTGCACCGTGCCATGGGCAACAACTCGCATGTTGAGCATAATGACATGATCAAAGTATTCTGTCACTGTTTGCAGATCGTGGTGCACGACGATGACCGTTTTACCAAGGGAACGTAAATCGCGGAGTACTTGAACAATCGCCCGTTCAGTTGCAGCATCAACGCTCGCAAAGGGTTCATCCATAAAATAAATCTCTGCATCTTGTGCAAGTGCCCGTGCGAGGAAAACTCGTTGTTGTTGTCCACCGGAGAGTTGACTGATTTGACGCTGAGCATATTCTTCCATGCCCACACGCTCAAGTGCTTCCATAGCCTTCATTTTGTCTAACTTTCGAATAGGTTTACACCAACCAACTTTGCGATACCGCCCCATCGTGACTACCCCAATAGCATCGATTGGAAAATCCCAATCAACTGATTCTCGTTGCGGCACATATGCAACTCTATGTCGTTGTTTTCGAAATGGTTTGCCGTAAATTGAGATCAGTCCAGATGCTTTTGGAACAAGGTCTAACACTGCTTTAATAAGCGTGCTTTTCCCAGCGCCGTTTGGCCCTATGATTGCAACTAGTTTTCCCGCAGGAATATCCAAGTCAACATCCCACAACACCGGTTTTCGATGATATGCAACAGTTAAATCGTGGACTGATACTGCGGCAAGGGGCGAGTGTTCGCTTCCGAGTTGCGATTTATTAATGACTTCCATTTTTCTTTCTCGAGAGCTTACCTTGCATACCCTGCTTTGGTGCTTTCCCACCGAGTGCGCGAGTAATTGTTGTTGCGTTGTGATCAAGCATACCTATATAGGTGCCTTCATACGTACCGGCCTCACCCATAGCATCTGAAAACAATCTGCCGCCAATCACAACTTTGTGTCCTCTTGAGGCTGCGCCTTCGATGAGTGCATTCACGTTCCGATCGGAAACACTTGACTCTACAAAAACTGCTTTGATTTGGTTTTTGACAAGAAATTTAACGAGCTTGTTCATATCATCAATTCCCGCTTCGGATTCTGTAGAGAGACCTTGAATACCGATAACTTCAATACCATACGCTCTTCCAAAATAGTTAAATGCATCGTGCGCGGTAATTAAAACCCTGCTTGTTTCTGGAATAGTTGCAATTGACTTCTCAATGTAATCGTGCAAAGCAGCGAGTTCTTTTTTGTAGTTCGTTGCTCGTTTTTTGTATTCGGTGCAATGTTCTTCATCTTGTTCACACATTGCAAATGCAACTGCATCAACTGCGTGTGACCATGCCGAAACATCCATCCAAACGTGAGGATCCCAGTGCCCTTCCATCTCTGGAGGCTCTAACAAAAAAGTTTCATCGATTAGCTCCGTCACCGGATACACCGTTTTTCCAATTCTCGCTGCTTTCATAAACGTATCAGCCATGCGTCCTTCAAGCATCAAACCGCTATAAAAAACAATATCACTGCTCAAAATTGCTTTTGCGTCAGCTGCTGTAGGTTTATAGAGGTGTGGATCAACGCCCTCGCCCATGAGCCCTTTGACGGTGCCACGATCTTCAACAACACGCTTGGCAATATCCCCAACCATTGCAGTCGTTGCGATGATTTCAAATTCTTTTGAATCTGTTGAATCTGTGATTGAAAACGCCGTTAAAGTTAGTGCTATTAGTATTTGTAAAACCATGGAGACTCCTACTTTTGATCAATCAAAAGTATAAACTGTGGTATGCTATAAGTCAACCTTATGATTACAAGTACAGTTGAAAACTATCTTAAAGCCCTTTTTTTACTCGACCAGCATGGAGAAAAAGAGGTTTCAACCGGTGAACTAGCTAAATCGCTGAGAGTCACACCCGGGTCTGCCACATCAATGATTAAAACGCTCGCCGAAGTTGGGCTTATTGAGCACCGTCCACACTACGGCGTAAAGCTAACAGAACGTGGCAGAACACTTGCTATTCACGTCGTAAGGCGGCATCGTATAGTGGAATTATTTCTAGTTGAAATCCTTGGCATGGATTGGAGTAAGGTGCACGATGAAGCAGAACAACTTGAACATGTTGTTTCAGATGAAGTCATCGAACGAATGGATGTATTATTAAAGCACCCAACATTTGATCCGCATGGAGACCCTATTCCTCGGGCAGATGGAACCCTTCCAAATCAAACACACTTTTCCCTTTCAGAAAGCAAAGTTGGTCAACCACTTTCAGTTTCTCGGATGAACGACCAAGATACTGGCTTTTTACAATTTGCAGAAAAACATGGCCTGATAATCGGTGCAAAAATTACAGTTTTAGAACACAACACACTTTCAGATTCACTGACAGTTAAAACTAACAATAACACTATCGTCCTTGGACTTTCCGCCGCAGCAAACATTGAGGTATCAGATGCGTAATATTATTTTTGTGCTATTTTTTCTTTGCTGTTGCTCAACAAAACAAATTTCTCAACCAGTTGATTACATTACACCCGCAAAAATTCTTTCTGAAGTTACTTTTCTTGCTTCCGATGCAATGCAAGGAAGATACTACAGATCAAATGAAGCACGCATAGCTGCAAATCACATTGCAGAATCCTGGAAGAATTCTGGTCTTGTACCGCTTCCCAATCAAAATTCAATGTACTTGCCAATAGAAGATCTCAGAGCAGCACCAAATGTCGCTGCGATGCTCCAAGGTACTGGTAGCGACTTTGTTTTGATTACTGCCCACTACGATCATTTAAAGCCACGAAAATCTGGTACTGATAAAATTTACAACGGCGCTGATGACAACGCATCTGGAACTGCAGCACTTATTGTGATAGCAGATGCACTTTCAAAACTACAAACCACACCCGAAGCATCTATTGTTCTTGTTGCCTTCACTGGTGAGGAAGCGGGACTTGTAGGATCTGAACACTTTGCAAACACTTCGCCAATTCCAGTACATCGGATTCGGGCGCTCCTTAACCTTGATATGATTAGTCGCGGCGAACGAAATACCATATTCTTAGAAGGTGCACCAGATGCGCCGAGAATTTCCTTGGCAATCAATAAGGCAAATACAAAAGTTGGCCTTCATATTATAAAAAACAAACACCCCGAGTGGCTTCAACGTAGTGATCAAGCGCCGTTCCTTGAACGAGGCGTTCCTTCTGTGTTTCTTAGCGTAGAAGATCACGAGGATTACCATAGGGTCACAGACCACACTGATAAAATATTACCTGATCTTGCTGCAAAGACTGCACAACTTTCTTTTCTTGCAGCAATTGACCTTGCTAATGGTGTACCCTAAGCATTCGATGAAATATCAATCCATTCTCATTCTTTGTTTTGCTTGCATTTTAGGATGCAGCGAACCCCAAGAGCCGACACCACCCCAAACTGAAGAAATTGTTACTGAACAAAGTGGTGTATATTTATACATGATGTATTGCGCCTCGTGCCATGGAGCAGATGGCAGTGGCAAGGGACTTGTTGAACTTGATAGGCCAGCGAGAAGTTTTGTAGATGGCGGTTTTTCCTTTGGAAACACACTCGAAGCAATTGCAAAAACGACTCGGTCAGGTATTCCCGGAACACCGATGCCTCCTTTTGCAGAATTACTCACTGACGCTGAAATTACTCGCGTTGTGCAACACGTTCGAAATTTTGCGCCAACACTTAAAGAAGTTCTTCCAACCGAAACTGAAATGGTTATACAAGATAGACCCGCAGTTGCACGTGGAATGATTCCTCCAATACAGGATTCCTTACAGTTACATCCTAGAGGTTTATTGGTTGGTAACCCAGATGGCTTTAGTTATGAATACAGAGTTGACGACGTTCGGCTTCTTGCAATAAGGCAGGGGAAATTTGTAGAACGAACTGACTGGACTGATCGTGGCGGATCGCCACTCAAACCACTTGGACATGTAGTTGTACTTGTTGAAAATGGTAATCCGAGTGGAATGTTTCAATCAATGAACGGTGAACCGCTTCGTGCAAAACTCAAAAGCACGAACGTTTTAACTTCATTTGGTACTGTGAAATACGATCTCATCGATCAGGATGGCAATATATTTGCAACCGTTTCAGAAACTTGTAGACCTACAACAGGCGTGAGGGCGCTCGTCGAACAACACTTGTCCGTCCATGCACAGATCCCCCTCATTATCTCTGTGCCATCATCAGCAACCATGGATGATGCAACCACCCTACAAATTGGTAGTCACGAAAGAATAATCATACATGCAGCAAGAGAGGTCCATTAATGTTTCTAACATTCATAACATGCACCGCTCTTGGCTCCACAACTCCATTTACAGTTGATTACCTCTCTCCGCCAAAAGGGGAAGTCTTAGAGGTTGGAGGTATGGGATTTCTAACCGATGGTGATATGGTTGTCAGTACAAGACGCGGACAAGTGTGGCGCATTGATAATCCAAGTGCATTGAACCCAGAAGATGCAACATTCACATTGATTTGCGAAGGGCTACACGAAGGAATGGGACTCGCTGTTGTTCATGATGAAATTTTTGTTGCACAGCGCGGAGAGCTTTCCAAACTCGTCGATCTCGATGGCGATGAGATCATTGATGAAATTCAAACAGTTACCCAAGATTGGGGCATGAGTGGCAACTATCACGAGTTTGGGTTTGGCTTACCTGTGGATAAAGATGGAAACATGTACGTTTCACTTAATGTTGGTTTTTGGAATCCGCATTGGTGGCATGGTAAATCGAGAGCACCCTACAGGGGTTGGGTATTAAGAGTTACTCCAGATGGCAGTGTTGAACCAGTTGCAGGTGGTTTTCGGTCTCCTGCTGGTATGGGTTTACTTGAAGACGGTACCGTGCTTGTAACGGACAACCAAGGGGATTGGATGCCAGTTTGCCCAGTTTATGCTGTAAAAGAGGGTGCGTTTTATGGACACCCCGCTTCGCTTCGTTGGTACGAGGATCAGCCCGATATTGAACCGAGTGACACCCAACCACCAGAAGTTAAACGAGAGCACCCAATTCTTTGGTTGCCATATCAATGGTCGCGATCAACTGGTAATGTCATTCGCAACAACACTGATGGACCATACCAAGGGCAACTAATGATTGCGGAATTAACAAACGGTCAAATTCTCCGTGCAAACTTTGAAAAAATTGATGGCACATTGCAAGGCGCTTGTTGGCTTGCCCATCAACGCGTTGGTTCTGCCTATCACATTGAATATGGACCTACTGGAATTTTGTACGCGGGAATAACAAATCGTGGATGGGGCGGACTTGCACCCGGTAGTGGTATTGCCAGAATCAAATACAACGGTGATCTTCCACTTGAAATGACGAATGGACATCTACTGAAAGATGGTTTTGAAATAACATTTACAAAACCACTTGTTCAGACACCGTCGATTACAGGTGAGAAATATGATTACAACTGGTGGTGGGAGTATGGATCACCTGTTAAGCATCTAGAAGCACTCAACATCGAAAACGTTACACTCTCAGATGACGGGCTTACGGCGAAAGTTTCAATCAGCAATCTCGAAGCAGGCAAGTGTGTCATGTTAAAAATAGAAAATGCAATCGCAAGTGATGGTTCACAGTTGATCCACAAGGAAATGTCATACACCATCAACAAGATGCCCGGAGGTGCGATCAGGTATGTCGCAAAACTAGCGACACCTCCGATTGAACGGGGTGAATATGTAGAGGGATGGTTGTATCTCACATGGGCTGATTCATTTGATATGTGGGAAGTTGATGGTGTGTCCGCTTGTAACGCAGAACTCGACATCACTAACCCAATCAAGTTCAAAATCGAACCCGGACCCGGCGCTCTTGTTGCAAGACGTGGAGATTCAATGCAAACAAAGTTTGCAGTCAGTGCTGGTTCTATCAGGTTGAAGTACATGTTGGCAGAGGGTGGTAAAGCAGAAATCGTCCTTCCTAACGGAGGAAGTGTGATTGTTTCTGATGCTGACGAAGGTGGTTATCTGGGTTCTGGTATTTGGCATGAACTTATTGTGAAGTTCAGCGATAACCCGCGCCTCATTAATCTCGTTGAAGTGAATGCTGTACAAGTTGCGACTGACATCGCAGTTACGAATAGAATTGCAACACCTGCGCCTCTTGTCATCAGGGGCCTAGAGGGTGAGATTGCATTTGGTGATGTCAGACTTAATTGTTTGCCAGATTCTCCCAATGATGAATGGACTCCGTTCAAATTCAAAGAAGAGAATTTTGTTACGAAGGGTATCACTTGGGAAATCACAGATGCGAGCGACCTCGCAGTTAGCGGAACCGGTACGCTTACCATTCCTCTTTCTAGTGATTCTTTGCAATCCGTTCGGCTTGATGCAAAATTCAGTGGAAACGGTGTGGGATCAGTTTCGTTTGGAGAACTAGAAGTAGATTTTGCTACAAGCGGAAGCCGTAAAACTGGTGGTGTCAATGGACATCCGGTCAATGCAAACTTAATAGACCAGAGCGAATGGTGCACGATTGAAATTATTCAACACGAAACAACTATTGTGTTACTCAACGGGGTTCCAATTATTGATGCAGATGATATACCTATGTTAACTGGGCCAGTTGTGATTTCTACTGATGATGCAACACTGCAACTTCGGCGCCTCAACATGAAATAAAAATCGGCGTCGGTTAGTTTTTCGTCATCGCAAAGGATTCCTGTTGCAAATGCAGGGGTCTCCATTGAGTATGTTTCTCCAATAAATAAACGGGTTGTTGTAAACATATTGTCCCCCATCATCCAAAACACATCGACGGGTATTTGATCTAGATTCAAGCCAATCATTCGAATATTCAAATCTAAATACTCCAAAACGGTATGATGTAGGAATGCTAACACTTACACTTACAATTTCGTTTCTCACCCTTGGTTCAGCACAGTGGCAACCACTTTTTAATGGTACTGACCTTGAGGGTTGGACTATTGTCAATGGTGCGCCAAGTACATGGACAGTAAAAGACGAAATGATTGTTTGCAGCGGAAAGCCAACAGGCGTAATGCGAACAAACAACATGTACGAAAATTTCATTTTGGAACTCGATTGGCGTCACGTTGTGCCAAACGGGAACGCGGGTTTATTCGTGTGGTCTGATCCAATTCCAGCAGTTGGAGTACCGTTTACTCGCGCAATTGAAGTGCAAATTATGGATGGTAAGGAACTTGATTGGTACACGACACATGGTGACATTTTTTCAATTTGGGGCGCATCAATGGTACCTGACGTGCCTCACCCGATGGGGGATCACATTAAACGGTGTCTTCCAAGTGAACGACGATCCAAAGCAGCGCCTCAGTGGAATCACTACACCGTCACGTGCATCGATGGACAAATCAACCTCTCAGTCAATGGCGCTTTTGTCTCAGGTGGATATAACGTCACACCAAACAAAGGGTATATCTGCTTAGAAGCAGAGGGTACCGAAGCAGAATTCAAGAATATTAAGATTATGGAACTGCCTCCTTCTTCTCCCGCCACTACGGAAGTAGCAAACGAAGACGAAGGTTTTAAAACGCTCTATACGGGTATCGATTTATCCGGTTGGGAAGGTGATCCTGATCACTGGACAGTTGGCGGATGGAGTTTGCTTTACGATGGTTCGGGCAATGATCTGACTACCTCCGCAACGTTTGGAAAATTTGAGATCATGATTGATGCAAAATGCGATAATCCTGAAGGTGAAATTTATCTAATGATTGATGGAGAAAAACGCATGATTCCAATCAATGCTGGGAATTGGTCACGATTTATTTCACAGGGCGAAGGTGGCACAATCCGCCTTGGCGGGAGTTCAAAGGCTGAATTTTGCAACATTTTCATCCGCCCCCTGACTTGACTCGGAGTCAAAAAGAGCGAAAGAATGGTGATTTGGGGTGATTGTCAAGTTGAGAAATCCCTCTGATGTCAACCATTCCAACAATCGTACGCTCCAAGCCCGTGCTTTCTCTTCAAGATGAAGTCGCAATGCTACGTGTAGAACTCGCAACTGAAAAACAAGCGAGGATCGCCGCAGAATCAAAACTTACGTTTCTTCATTCCGATCAATCTCAAGGAGAACCCCCGCCATCAAGGATGGCGATTATTGTCGGGCTGGCAAAACTCGCTGAATCCCGCGATGATGACACTGGAAAACACCTTTCCAGAATCAGGCATTACACAACGCTGATCGCAGCCGAATTTTCAAAGCAACACCCAGAGTTACTATCAAAAACAGATGTGCCTGTCATTGGCGCCACTTCTGTGCTTCATGACATTGGCAAAGTTGGTCTTTCTGACGACATCCTTCTCAACCCAAACAAACTCACTAACGAACAATTTGACTCCATGAAACGCCATGCAGTAATTGGCGCTGACATCCTCATTTCACTTTCCGAACAACTCGGCCGCGACCCTTGGGTTGATACAGCAATTCAAATCACACTTGGACATCATGAAAAATGGGACGGATCGGGGTATCCGTTTGGACTGAAGGGCGAAACGAACAATCTTCCTGCACGAATTGTTGCAGTCGCTGATGTATACGACGCACTTACCTCAAAGCGTGTGTACAAAGATGCGATGATGCACGAGAAGGCCGTAGAAATTATTCAAAAAGACAGCGGCACCCACTTTGATCCAATGATCGCTGAATCATTTTTTTCTGTGAAAGGTGAAGTCAAGCGAATTGCAAGCAGACTTCAAGGGTAACTTACTCACCTTCGCCGCGGGAGCTACGTCCTTTTGCATCCCCAAAGCAAAGCAAACACCAACCGAGGAGAAAAGCAATCCATAAACCGTTTGTGAGAAGTACCATTTCCATGATCGTATTATACAGAACTTGAAAATTCGGGGGCACATCATTCTGCGGTATCATGCAATTGTGGCAGAGCGAAACACAATGTGTACTTGGGCCCAGAAAAAGGGCTGGATCATTCCAATCCTTCTTTGTATTTCGCTTGTTTCAAATATTCTCGGTCTCATCCTCCCATTTCTTGAACTCGATAAAGCCTTCTCTGCAAAAGTCATTTACAGCCTGCCTCATTCGGTTCACCTGATGTGGGAAAGCAAACTCTACATCATCTCAATTCTCATTTTAAGTTTCTCGATCATCTTTCCTTTTGTAAAATTGTTCTCGCTCTTTGCTGCATGGTTCCTTCCATGGAAATCTACAACCCGAGCTACATTTTTGCATTGGATCGAGTTACTAGGCAAATGGTCGTATATGGACATCTTTGTGGTCATTTTATTACTTGCACTCACAAATAACCAAACGATGATCTCATCCAAAATTCACATCGGTGTGTATTTTTTCATTGGAGCAATCACGTTGAGCATGATCCTTTCTCAAATTGTTTTGGGAATGGCTCGTAAAATTGCTGTAGAGGAACAAGACGTAATAACATACTCGCCTAAAAAACGGTGGATGCTTTTTGATCAACTGTATTTAGGCTGGACAGTCCCCTTGCTCGTTCTGGTTTCTGCTGCAGCACTCATTGAATCAATTCACGCTACCTTTTTACAAATAAGTCAATTTTTTCTTATCTCTCGATCCTACAGCATCTATGACATTATCGAACTTTTGCAAGCAAACAAACATTGGATATTGCTCGTTGTCATAGTTGGAACGATTGTCGCCATTCCGTTAATACGCTTGGCTTTTCTTCTCATAGTCTGGGTAATACCAATGCAGGTTTCAACACACATTCGAGCACGTCAAATTCTTGAGGGTTTAGCTCGCTGGTCAATGCTTGATGTATTTGGGATCGCCCTTTTCTTAATCACCTCAGAGGGTAAAGATCTGGTGAATACCAAAGTTCAACCGGGACTTTACACGGTGGTTATCGCGATTGCGTTGAGTTATCTTCTCGGCATTGTTGCCATTGCTCTGCATAGAGTAATGATCAAACTCGCTAATGCTCAGCCTTAAGTGTTTTAAGATAGGCAATCACATCACGAAGATCACGGTGGTCAAGCAACACGCCCATTGGAGGCATCGCAGAATACTCGCCGTACCCATCTGTTACTTCCTTGTTTGGAAGTAAAAGTGAATCTTGAAGTTGCTGAGACGTAAGCCTGTCTGCAACACCAGCAAGAATTGGCCCAGAAATTCCACCTCGGTCTTTTATTTTGTGACACCGTATACACTGACTTTGCGGATTGTTATACACAATTTGCTTACCTGCAACAGGATCACCACCACTTTGCAGCCATTGGCTCTCTTTAACTTCGCCAAAAACATTGGGGTCACCAACAGCAATTGCATATTCAAGTTGTAATCCAACTGGCAATACGTCTTTGTCTATTTTTGCAAATGCCTTTTTGTCTTTTGCAAGAGTAGTTACTGCCCTCTGCCCTTCATGCACTTCAATGGCAGTGATCGCATCAAGGAGCAATGAAACTGCTTCTTCCTGGCCTTGATCGAGCATGATGTCACGTGCAGCCGCACGCAATTGCCAAGTGCCATGCTGTAGCCCATACGTTATTGCTTGTTCATCTTGAAGATCACGTAAACAATATTCTCGCAACGCAATTGGCTGCGAGTCGTCTTCAAGTAACGACCTCATTACTTGCTCGGGGAGCGATACGCCTCTGGATTGAGCAAGTCCTAGAGCATCTGCAAGAAGTTCCCCCTCAGTATTCGCTACTAGCAACCGTACTTCTTCATCAATCTCTCCAACTTGTTGATCATTAACTTTATAGACAATTCTGCCTTCAACAATTTCTCTTCTTGGAAACGGTGAGGACCAAGACCGAAGCGCGTTAATAGCGACTTTTCGCATTCTTTTTGTGTTGTTTGAATCTGCGGCAAACAATACCACTTGTTTTGCATTTATTGAGAGCCTTTTGCACGCACTGATTGCCCTGCGCTGCCAAGGTAACCCTTCTGCATCGGAAATAGAAGTTGCCAAACTTTCCATTGCCTCGTGCATTGGTACATCGTGGATTGCTCTTGCTGCCTCGGTTGCAACCGCAAGATTTTCATCTTGCAAAAATACCACTATTTGAGGAGATTGTTGTTTTCGCAGTGCAAGAACTGCTCCAAGCCGAACCGCTACACTAGAATTTGAGAAGAGTGCTGCTAGAACTTCTGAGGGTTGACTTTCAGCAAGTGCAACAACGCCGGCGTGTCGAAGATACACATCTTCGTTACCATTTTGCTCAAGGAGTTGTATTATTTCTTTTAATGCGTTTCCAAGATGACCTGCTGCAATTGTTGCGAAATATTGCACGCGAGGAGAAGCGTTCTGGATCAGTGAAGTTATTTTTGGCATTGCTTCAATGAATGTAGATTCGCCAAGAATGCGACACGCTTGTGCTTGTATTTCAACATCTTTATCATCGAGTAATGAAACAATGTGTTGCATTTGTGGCTCACCAGCTCTATCAAGCATCGCCAATCCCCACATCCCATGTATACGGACAAGTTGATTTTTGCTTTGCAATGCACCTACAAGTTCATCCTGTGCTTCTTCTTCTACGAGTGCAAGTTGAGCACGCATGCGAACTCGCCGATCAACGTGTGATAAAAAATCTACGAGTTCATCGGTTTCATACTGGTAGAATCCTTCAGAGAACATGTTTGATACATCGCCCTCTTTCACGTGTTCTTCGCTCCATACTGCGTACAACCGACCTTCTTTGTTTCCTGTCCAGCCTTCGCCCCAATCGCTAACAATCATTCGACCGTCATACCCGAAGTCGACATCGGTGCACAAAACTTTTTCTACAAATGGATGCAAATCGACCATCGTAAAACCTGCACCCTTTGGCTCAACTGCAAATGACAAGACGTTGCTGTGTGTCGCACCGCCTCGGAAATCACACATGAAGAAATGATCGTCGTAGCGTTCAGGAAAACCTGCTCCAGGATAGGCAACCAATCCAGATGGACCTGAACCGATTGTGTCAATAGCAGGCAATATCCACGCGGGTCTTACGTCGGCGTGTGGATTCCAACCCTGTTCTTGAACCCAAGGTCCGCGTGCGTTTTCACCTTGCAGTGTTTGGTACTCCATACGCCAACCTGTTTCACCACCTTCAACACAATAGACCAATCTCGCTTTGTCGACGTCATCGGAGTTGTTGTCCCCAGTAAACAAGTTTCCATATTTATCAAATGCAAGTTCTTGGGGATTTCGTAAGCCATGATGAAATACCTCAAGATCCGAACCGTCTAATTCAGCACGAAACACACCACCCTCGCCGGGGCTATGCAAAACCTCACCATTGTCTAACTCAATGTGGTAACCGCGATCACCAAGCGACCAATACAATCTTCCATCAAGACCGAGCGCGAGCCCGTGTAAATCATGGCCACGAAGGGCAACACGAACCCCAAACCCTGTATGCAACTTTTCACGACGGTCGGCTTTTCCATCCTCATCAAAATCTTCTAAACGCCAAAGATGAGGAATGTTCGTGTACCAAACTGTTCCTCCCATCGCTAATACGCCTGCTCCTGTGCCATCAAGTGCCTCATTGAATCCCGAAGCAAAGTCAGTCACACGATCGAACACGCCATCTTTATTTCGATCTATTAAAACGCGTATACGATCTTGTTTGTTTGTATAAAATTCAATGCCTTCCTCATGTTGATCTGCCCACTTTTCGTACATCGCAAGGCGATCTTCGATAGTTTGAGATGCAAGGTCATCCAACAGCCAATACGCGCTGGATCTATTATCGGGAACTCCAAGTTCTTGGCGAAAGGATTCGGCGACCAAAATATGTCCTTGATCGTTAAAGCAAAAAGAAACAGGATCCATGACAAGTGGTTCTGTTGCGATGATTTGTTTTGTAAAACCATCTGGGACTTGAATCATGTCAAATGATTTTTCCGCTGGTGGGGAACATACTAAAAGGAGTGCTACAAATATCATTTCCATGTTAATCCTTCTGGTAATGCATTAAAATTTTCGCAACCTGTATCGGTGACTACAACCATATCTTCAATACGCACGCCTCCAATCGCGTGGCTGTACAAACCCGGCTCGATCGTGATGACATCTCCTGTAAGTAAAACCGCACCGTTTCGATCGAGTAGCGGCGGCTCGTGAACATCAAGACCAATACCGTGCCCAGTGCCATGTGGTATGGAACAAAATGTCGGGGGATCATTTTCTTTTGGCAAGCCTTCTTGATACCCATGTTCCGTAAGAACGCGAACTGTTTCAAGGTGTACTGTTTCGCCGGTAACACCTGCTTTTGTTATTGCAGTTGCTGCTTGTTTCGCTTCAACAACCGCAGCGTGCATGCGTGCAACTTCCTCTGGAATATTTCCATGTACTACTGTTCGAGTGCAATCGCCGTTGTACATCGTTTTTTTATCAAGTGGAAAAATATCAATAATAATTGGCTGTTCGGTGTACAAATCGCCACTTCCAAGTTCGTGGCAATCACCGCCATCACTCCCACCTGCAACAATGCATGGTGGGTTGAAAAAGTTTTTTTCTAAGAGAAACGTGTCGATCATTGTGCGTATCCGCTCACTTGTGAGCGGGATACTTTCATGTTGCAGGATACCAGTGCTATCTGCACTTGCACGCCCGAGCGTTTCACATGCCATCTGCATGACTTCTTCCGTAACTTTTTGTGCATGGCGTAAATGAGAAAGTTCTTCATCATCTTTGACCCTTCGATCAAGAACGCCCATCTCTTGATCAAGTTCAACTGTAATTCCAGCCCCTCGCATTTCATCTACGTACAGCAGAGGTAGTGTCCTATCTGCGATCACCGTTGTGATGCCATTTCGAAGCAAACACTCCGTTGTCGCTTGCGCTGCGCCGGTGTCTCGGTCGCCAGACAAGCCGCCAACTGGCGTAAAATCACTGTATCCAAAGACTCGATCTGCTCTGGCGTGTTTTTTGGCACGATCCATCTCTATTTCACGAAGGATCAGCGTCCGCGATCCATCTGGAAGATCAATTGCAATAGCAGCATCGTGCACCATAAAACGAATTGCTCTATAGAGCGATTTGTTGGTTTGTGGATTTCCCGCCATCACGCGGGCTGTTGTATTCGACATCATCGCAGTGTACCCGCATGTATACGAATAACACTATTTATGTGCTCGTATATTTAGTTATGTTATTGACTTTGTCAGGGTACGGATCCATAACGCGTAGAAGAAAACCAACCCTAAGGGAGTTGGTTTGTTCGTAGCGAATGGAGCCGATCGGGATCGAACCGACGACCTCTTGCATGCCATGCAAGCGCTCTCCCAACTGAGCTACGGCCCCAAAAATAAATTACATTGCAGCATTAATGGCAGCAGCGAGATCTTCTTTTGATTTCATTCCAACAAATGTTTCTATCACTTGGCCATCTTTAAAGATCAAAATGCTTGGAATTGATTGAATGTTGTATTGCATCGCGGTATCACGATTGGAATCAATATCTACTTTTCCAATTTTTGCCTTGTCTGCATATTCTGTTGCAAGTTCCTCGATCACTGGACCAATCGCTTTGCAAGGCCCGCACCATTCAGCCCAAAAATCAACCAAAACTGGTCCACTTGAGCTGAGTACTTCTTCTTGAAAATTCGCATCAGTAAATTCTAAAGCCATGTGTTTATCTCCTATCGTTGGTGCCAGGTTCATGAACGGGGGATTGTAACATTCGCACGTGGCTTCGTACATCGTGCACCCTAAAAACCTGCGCTCCTTTTGCCCACATTTCTGCAGCCATGCTTGCAGATGCTTCATCGCGCTCGCACGCTTCGCTGATTCCTGAAATTGACCCGATAAAACTCTTGCGACTTGCTCCAATAAACACTGGATACCCTGTCTCCACAAATGCTCCAATCCCATGCATCAAAGCAATATTTTGCTCGACACTCTTCCCAAAACCCAAGCCTGGGTCAAGGGCAATAGATTCTTTGCTCACACCTTGAGAGCGAGCAATTTCAACTCGATCAAGCAGCCATGCTAGAACCTCGTTAACAACATCATCGTAATTGGGTTCAATTTTATATTGATCACTATATTGATCAACAAGCGGAGAAACAAGGCGGTGCATCAACACTAATCCGACGCCGCGCTCTGCTGCTAAATGAAGCATCTCGGGGTCGTCTTGACAGGCAGAAACATCATTGATGATGGCAGCGCCCGCATCGATTGCAGCAGCAGCAACAGATGAGTTTGTCGTGTCAATAGAAATCAGCCCGCCCTGTATACCCTCTATCACTGGTACAACCCGGCGAATTTGCTCTTGAGTTGAAACACTCTTTGCCCCAGGCCTTGTCGATTCACCCCCCACATCAACGATCGTTGCTCCTTGATTAAATAGTTCATGCGCTTTGGCAGTCGCTTCTTCAACTGAAGTATATTTCCCCCCATCACTAAAACTATCAGGAGTGACATTGAGAATTCCAACAAGAACTGGCGTTTCAAGGGATACTGCCCGTCCTTGTACAATCCAACACTTTTCTCCACTTGACATAAACAGTAGCCTACCACGATGAAAGAACTTGTTATCAACTCAACCGCCCAGCACACGATGCTGCTTCTTGTGCCCTTGATCGTTGCTGCCCTCCTTCGAGTTTGCAAAATCAGGGGTTCCTCAATTATTGGTGGTGTTTTTGCAGGCATTTTGCTTGGACCAGCAATCTTTGGTTCTCTTGCTCCAACGTACTGGGAGGGAGTTTTCCAAGGTGGCACTTTTGAACATCAACTCGTAGATAAACTTGAACAACAACAAAAAGATGATATAAATTCAGCAAAAAAAATCGGTGCTTCAGAAGTCATCATCATGCAATTACGTGCTAGTCAACAATATGAACTTGACCAAAAAATCGCCACATGGAAAACTGCACAGTGGAAAGATCAACGAACGCTTCGCAACTACGTTCTTCTACTTGTGCTCATCGTTCTGTTGAGTGGATCAATGCGGAGAACGGTTGATGCAAAATCAAACACCGCAACTTCATTAACCGTTGGCGTTTGGGCTGCACTTATTCCCGGCGGTATTATTGCTGTCACTTCGCATTATTGGTGGGAGACAAACATAGCCCAATCAATTGCAATTGGCGCATGCCTTGGTGCTGGGCCTTGGACTTTTACTCGTTGGGAACAAGAGGCGGCAAACGACTCCGAAGTAGGTGGCGCGGCACTCATGGTTCGGTGTGGATGGGTAGCATGGATTATCGCTTCCATTGCAGCTTTTTACAGCGCATGGACTGTGCAAGGTTCGATGTCTCTTGTTTGGTTACTTCCATTATTGTTCTTGCCAATTTGCTGGGCAATGCCAAAACGAAACGTGCTTTGGCTTCGATGGTTCACAGATTACGCAGCAATTCCAAGCATTGCAGCGACTGCAATGGTACTCATTCACCCCTTAGAATCACTTTCATTCTGGCCGATTGTTCTTGTTGTCCTCATTTCTAGTGACGGAAGATGGCTCGGTGGCATGATCGGTTTACTCATTCTCGGTGGACGAACCAGCGTGAACGCTATGCGGATTTCAATGCCTCTTGTCGATGCTGGCGCTTCGCAACTCTGTATGGCTGCAATGTTATTTGGTGTTGGTGTACTGAGCCAAGAACTCACTCTCGCTGCAATCTTCGGCGCAATATTTATTGAACTCACCGCGCCTACTCGGCGAAAATTTGCAACTTCTATCAAAGAAGAAACTTTATTCAACCGTGACTGAATGCGTACCAAAGGTGGTTTTTGAGGCATTCTTGTCATTCACTATTATTCTAAAAACCAAGAACTTACTGTTGGATAGGAAATCGAGTAATACGACCGTGAAATATGAGGATTTTGCTCTGAAACTAATT
>JABABS010000029.1 GCA_014238125.1 Phycisphaerales bacterium | reverse complement strand
TCCGCTTCGTCATAAAGCGGAAATGCCCAGTCTCTTTTGCGTGCAATTTTTTGCGAAGCTCTAATCGCATTGTAATTTGTTCGTGCATGGAACTGGCGGCGCAAACTACGATCGTGTGATGGAACATTGGTGTCAAAATTGGTTGGGTGTTGATGTATGCAGGCAAGTCATGGCAACGGCAACTTTGAAGATGCCATTTGAAATAGTAAATATTGAATCTGCAAGGCAACACTATTTTTCTGGTGATGCCAAAAAGAAACAATCGTTTTTAAGAACTATTAATTCGTTGCCTCATGGAAGTGCCTCAAAGCGAGTTGCGTATCTTGAGATGCACCGCATGTTTGCAGCATGTGGGAATAAGCCAAATTACAATGCGATTAGAGCTTCGCAAAAAATTGCACGCAAAAGAGACTGGGCATTTCCGCTTTATGACGAAGCGGAATTAAAACAACTCACCAAAGCCCTTTAGGTTCCCAAATTGCTTGGAGCGTTTTTTCATTCGTTTCAAAGATCACAGCGCCGTTACCTAATGTTCGCCTGAGAAACTGGCCGCCTGAATCATATTGTGTCACGACAAGTGCATCGCTGTCGCCCATCCGAGTTGTGACTGAAAATCCAGAGGCGGTTGATTTTATTTCATCTGTTCGCATAGTTTCAGCAGGTGGGTCAACGTAATCGTTTAGTGTTTTCCAAGAAAGGTGTGAAGGTCGCTCCTTACTTAACCACGGTCCGATGATCCACGTCAGTGTTTTTGGAAGCCACGGGTTGGTAATTTTTGCTTCGATGGGGGAGAGTTGGCGGTTGGACGTTACATCTTGTCGAAGAATAAGGAGTTTTGGGTTTGGCTCGCCAAGAGTAGGTCGATTTCGAATTCCAGTTTCCTTTTCAACTGTTTTGATTTTCTCCTTCCAACGGCTTGTAATGCTAGACCACATTTCTTCTTTTCCATCAAAACTCATCCAGTAATAGCCAACGGTATCGGTGACGATTTTTGTTTCTTGATCAGGTAAAATCCGTGAACGAACCTCAACAAGGAGCCCTTTCTCGCCATGGCTTGCATTTGACGTGCCAATTTCACTGATAGTGCCTATTCTTGAAGTAATGTGGGCGTATCCAATGTCGATTGGGCGAATCTGGCCTTCTTGAAATTGTTGTATTTGCCTCCAATATGAGAGTCCAATGCATGGAGAAAGTGATTCAGAAGATAAGTCTGACAGAAGCGTTGACGCACTGTCTAGGCCTGATATTCTTTGGGTAAGAACAGTTGCTGGGTCCAACACTAGAATCGATTGAAGAGATGCAATGATGGATGGACCCGATCGCTGCCATCCCTCGGTAGTGGTAAGGATGGATGCCATGATTGCTTGGTCACCATGTACTGGGAGTGCGAGCCAACATAAGGTAGATTCCTGTGCTTCCTTTATATAGAGAGACGTTCGAAGCCACCAGCCCTCAATATTGCCAATATTGATTGCTTTATCATCAAGAATGCGCGATTTGTCCTCAGATTTTTGCCTTTCATACGCTAAGAGGGTCAATTCTTGGGGTGTATTCTGGTCTGTTTCAAGGATACGGTCAATTTTCATATGCCAAGATGCTTGTTCTGTGCCACCTTGGATCATGCAAGACGGTGGGTCACTTGAGGTTGCTACCACGCTAGCACCACTTGGCAGGGTGATTTCCATGCCAATACTCATGTTTTTGTATGGTTCTGCGGTTGTGGCTGTTGTTGCGAGCGACAAAATAATAGCTTGAAAGAGGATCATTCTCGGCACTGTAACGACTTCGGTCAATTTTACTCGGAGTGAGTCTATTTTGACCTGAACCCAATGGGGTCAGGTCAAAAATCCAAGCGTGAATTTGGACCCAAAATCAGGGCTATTGTGGACCTGACCCCATTGGGTTCAGGTCAAAATTATTAGGTTCAGGTTAAAATTATTATTATTTGGGAAAATGGATAATTATGGGTTTTGTAGGAGAATGTATTGACAAAAGGGGGCAATAACGGCTAGAATCCTCGATTCGCTCCGCTGCACTGCGCAGTTTGTAGGAGAGTGTTCGCCCGTTGCGGACATGCAAATAGAACAGTTGAGAAAAGAACCTCATGCAAATTATTCGAATCAGAATGGAAGCGTACGATCATCAAGCGCTTGATGCTTCGGCAAAAGAAATTGTCGACCACGCAAAACGCACAGGCGCGCGAGTTGCCGGGCCAGTTCCGCTACCAACCCGCCGGGAAATCTACACTGTGAACCGTTCGACTTTCGTGAACAAAAAATCACGTGAGCAATTTGAAATTCGAACACACAAAAGAATTATTGACATCATTGACGCAAATGCATCAACAATCGAATCGCTCAATCGACTCATTGTTCCCGCTGGCGTTTTTGTAAAAATTAAAGCATAACGAACACGTAAAGAAACACTCCGGTCAAGTCCGTATGGGACCCCTGATCAAAACACACAGTTCTCAAAGGAACACCGACAATGTCTAAAACATTACTTGGAAGAAAAATTGGAATGTCAAGATACTTTCTTGAAGATGGTACAAATGTGCCTGTGACAATTGTCGAGGCTGGTCCTTGCGTGGTAACGCAAATTAAAACAGATGAACATGATGGGTATGACGCAATTCAAATTGGTTACGAAGATGTGAAACCAAGCCGTGCTACGATGCCAATCATCGGACACGATGCGAAAGCAAGCACTGCTCCTAAACGATTTCACAGTGAATGTTCAACTGAAAACATCGATGATATCGAACTTGGTCAAACACTTGACGTTTAACTTTTCGAAGACGTGAAATTCGTTGACATTACTGGCACTTCTAAAGGTAAGGGTTTTCAAGGTGGCATGAAACGTCACGGCTTTAAGGGTTTGGAAGCATCGCACGGCGTGAAGCGTGCACATCGTCGTCCGGGTTCAATCAATGGTCACGCAACCAACCTTGGTACTGGTCCAAAACCTAAAAAGGGCAAGCGGATGCCGGGTCACATGGGCAACAAGCGAATTACTTGCCGCTCAATCGAGATCATAAATATAGATACAGACAGAAACCTCCTTGTAGTAAAGGGTGCAATTCCCGGAGCGAATCAAGGCATGGTTATTATCCAACAAGCAAAACGATTAAATAGGAAGAAAACAGCAGCAGTCAGTTGAAATAAAACAACTGGCTGATTGCCAAGGCCTTAGCCGTTCTTGTTGAACGGACGGGAACCAGGTGATAGCGACAAACTACGAAACTACGCCGAGTCAATCTCTACCTAGCAACCACCACAGTTCAGCAAATCACTGGACAATTCGAGGGTGTGACAGCATAGGAGAGCAGGGCGCGTAAGAACGGAACCCCCGTTACATAGGTGAACACATTATGATTGAACTTCCAATATATAACAGAGAAGGCAAGCAAGTTGAATCGATTAAGATCGACGAAGCATTGCTTGGCTCCGAGGTGCGACCAACGCTTCTTAAGCAAGCGTACGTCATGGCTCATTCCAACCGAAGACAAGGTTCTGCAAGAACCAAAAGCCGTGGTATGGTTGAGGGCTCAACTCGAAAAATCTACAAACAAAAAGGTACCGGCAATGCTCGAATGGGTACTGTTCGTACAAACATCCGTAAGGGTGGTGGTGTGACATTTGCAAAGACTCGTACACACGAAAATTTCAGAAAGTCTATGCCTAAGAAAATGCGTCAACTCGCTAACCGCAACGCGCTTCTTGCGAAGTTGGTTGACGGTGAAGTGAAATGTATTATAGATCTTGAGTTTGATACACCAAAAACAAAATCATTCAAAGCAATTCTTGATGCCGTTGGCGTCGATCGAAGTTGTCTCGTTGCAATAGACAGTGAAAATCGAAATGCTGCAGTCTCTGCAAGAAACCTAAAAAATGTTGACACGATTCGAGTCGATCAGCTCAATGTTTTTGAATTACTCAACCATCGTTACCTTGTTGTTGACAAGGCGTCCATGGAAGCTTTCCTTGACGGTTCCGCATGGAAGAAGGAAGAGGTGGCATAATGGAAGCAACAACAATCATTAGAAAACCGTTGGTTACCGAAAAAACTACATTTGCTGCAGGTACAGTAAATCGATTTGCTTTTGAAGTTGATCGTCGTGCAAACAAGCAACAAATTAAACGTGCCGTAGAAGAACTCTACGGTGTTCGTGTCCTCTCAGTCGCAACGCAAGTCCGCAAGGGTTCACTTCGTCGCAACAAGGCTGGTTGGTTCAGAGTTGGCAATGAAAAACGTGCCATTGTGAAACTACATGCGGAGGATCGAATCGAACTGTTCTAAGTGGACGTGTTCGTAGACGAAAGAAATTGCCATGGCTATTCGAATTTACAAACCAACAACGCCCGGTCGCCGAAATGCTTCGGTGAACTTGCACGTTGAAGTTACAAAGAAGAGACCTGAAAAGTCCTTGCTCGCGCCAATCAAAAAGAATGGTGGCAGGAACAATCAAGGTAAAATTACTGTCCACGGTCGTGGTGGTGGTCACAAACGTCGATATCGAAAGATTGACTTCCGTCGTCTGAAAGATGACATGGTTGCAACGGTAATCGGAATTGAATATGATCCTAACCGCAGTTGTCACATCGCACTCGTGCAATACGAAGATGGAACAAAGCGATACATCTTGGCTCCACGCGGTCTCACTGATGGCGACACGCTTAAGAGTTCGGACTCAGCGATCGATCCAAAAGTCGGCAACTGCATGCCACTGAAGTACATTCCAACAGGATTGACAGTACACAACATTGAATTTGAACCAGGTAAGGGTGGCGCGTTGTGCCGCTCAGCTGGTGCGGCGGCTCGTTTGAGTAACCGCGAAGGTCGTTTCGCGACCATTGTTCTCCCAAGTGGCGAAATTCGTCAAGTTTCGGTTGAATGCCGAGCAACGATTGGGCAACTTGGAAATACAGATCACCAAAATGTCAAACTCGGCAAAGCTGGTCGCAACCGTTGGCTTGGTCGCCGTCCAAAAGTTCGTGGTATGGCAATGAGTCACCACTCTCACCCACTTGGTGGTGGTGAAGGTCGATCAAAGGGTGGTCGAACACCTGCAAGTGCATCGGGCACGAAGTCCAAAGGTGGACGAACAAGGCAACGCGGCAAGTGGACCGATGCACGTATTTTGCGTCGTCGGAAGAGTAAACGTTACGGACAATTAAAGGTCTGACCCTAGGAAAAAGATATGTCAAGATCACTGAAAAAAGGACCATTCATCGACGAGAAACTCTACCGAAAGGTAGAAGCGATGGCTGCTGGTACAAAGAAGACTCCAATCAAAACTTGGGCTCGAGCATGCACCATTCCGCCAGAGTTTGTCGGTTTCACTTTTATGGTTCATAATGGTAAAGCTTTTAAAGAAGTGTTTGTCTCCGAAGATATGGTTGGTCACAAGTTAGGTGAGTTTTCATTGACCCGCCTTTTCCGTGGTCACACCAACAAGAAGGAAGGCATCAAGAGCTAATTCCTCTGAGGTACACCCATGACTTACAAAGCAACACATAAATTCGCACGCATCTCGCCTCGTAAGGCTAGGCTTATTGCCACACTTATTCGTGGCAAACGAGTTGATGATGCACTTTCGCAATTGGAATTTTCAAAGAAGCGTTCTGCATGGTATTTCAAAGCTGTTCTTAACAGTGCCATCGCAAATGCTGAGGATCAAGGTGCTGATGTTTCGACCCTTTATGTGAGTGAATCTCGCGTAGATGAAGGTTCGGTCATCAAACGATGGCGTCCAAAAGATCGCGGTCGTGCACATCCAATTCATAAACCAACGAGTCACCTCATTATTCAAGTTGGGGAGAGGAACTAATGGGACAAAAAGTTCATCCATTTGGATTCCGCGTGGGCATTACCGAGGGTCATAAATCCCGCTGGTACGCTCCAAAAGCATTGTTCGCCGAACTCCTCGTAGAGGATTATCGCATTCGCGAGTTTGTTGACAAACAATTAAATCGCACGCCGCCATTCGCAGCTGTGTCGGACATCATCATTGAGCGTACACGCGAAGAATTAACAGTAATTGTCAAGACCGCACGGCCAGGTTTGGTTGTTGGTCCAAAGGGTTCAGAGATTGAAAAATTGACAACAGATCTTCAAACATTGACCGGCCGTAAGGCGTCCGTCAAGTTGATCGAAGTTATGAACCCAGATACAGACGCGCGTCTTGTTGCCGAAGCAGTTGGTGAACAAATGCGTAAGCGTGGTAATTTTAGACGCATGCTAAAGCAACGAGCAGAGTCAGCAATCCAACATGGCGCAAAGGGTGTTCGCATTCTTATCTCTGGTCGTTTGGGTGGTGCTGAAATGGCCCGTAACTTTACGGTTCGTGAAGGTTCAATTCCATTATCAACTTTGCAAGCAAATGTTGATTATGCATGTTTCCACGCTCCAACCACTTATGGAATCATTGGTGTTAAGGTTTGGATTTACAAGGGTATGTACACAGACGCAGAAGAAGAGCAGTCAGATTCACGTGCAGCAGGTGCACGGGGTCGCGCTCGAGGTCGTCGTTAATTAGAGTTGCCCATTTAGGGCTTTGTTGAAGGAGAACATCCGATGCCACGGATGCCAAAAAGAATTAAGTTCCGCAAGCAAATGCGCGGCAAAATGAAAGGTAAAGCCACCCGAGGTAACTATGTTGCTTTTGGTGAGTTTGGTTTACAATCACTTGAAACGCATTGGATTTCTGCACGGCAAATTGAAGCTGGGCGTATTACAGCGCAGCACTTTCTTCGCCGTCAGGGCAAGGTGGTGATTCGAGTTTTCCCAGACAAACCAATTTCAAAGAAGCCGCTTGAAACACGAATGGGTAAAGGTAAAGCAGACACGGATTACTGGGCAGCACGCGTGAAGCCCGGCACCATTTTGTTTGAAATCAGCGGTGTTCCAGAAGACATGGCCAAGACAGCAATGGCACGGATTGCACAAAAAATGCCAGTTCGCTGCCGATTTGTTGGTCGGAGGCTAACAGTCTAGTTTTACTAGCAAGGATAGAGCAATGAAAGCAAAAGCAGTACACAAATTAAGCGATGAAGAATTGACAATCGAAGTAGATACTCTTCGAAAGCGAATGTTCGAGTTGAAAAACCAAAGCGTTACAGAAAAGATTCAAGACACTTCGCAGTATGGAAAGATTCGCAAGGATATTGCTCGTCTTTTGTCAGAACAAACAGTGCGTTTAAAAAGCACACAAGGTGAGGCGTCCTAACTATGAGCCATCTCAAAGATATTCAAATTTCAGATACAGCACCACGAAAAGTAGGCATAATTACATCTGATGCACGTGATAAAAGTTGCAAAGTTGAAATTCAATTTACAGTAAAGCATCCGAAGTACGGCAAATATATTCGCCGCCGAACGGTAATCCAAGCGCACGATGAGCAAAACGTCGCAAAACTTGGCGACCGAGTAGAAATTGCTGAATGCCGACCACTGTCAAAAACAAAATCGTGGGTTCTCACCAAAGTAATTGAGGCCGCCGTTGTGTAACTCGACATTGTCGATGCACTAAAGAGGAACAGATCCAATGATCCAAAAAGAATCAAGATTAGAAGTTGCCGACAACAGCGGTGCCAAAGAAGTACTCGTTATTGGCGTACTTGGTGGCTCAACTGCTCGGGGCAAATACACTCGTCGCACAGCAGGTGTTGGCGATCGAATTGTCTGTGCTGTTAAGAAGGCAATTCCAAATTCACAAATTAAAACTGGCGATAAAATTCGCGCAGTAATTGTTCGTACCAAGTATCCAACCCGTAGAAGTGATGGTTCTTATGTTCGGTTTGATTCGAATGCTTGTGTACTTTTGAATGAAGACTTAAATCCAACAGGCACTCGCATTTTTGGTGCAGTTGCTCGAGAACTACGTGAACGAAACTATATGAAGATTGTTTCACTCGCATCGGAGGTTGTGTAATGCCAGTACATATACGAACAGGTGACACGGTGATAGTAACTGCAGGTAACGATAAAGGTGCCGTCGGTGAAATTCTCTCAGTGATTACAAAGAAGGATCGTGTTGTTGTAAAGGGTGTGAACATTCGTACTCGAAACATCAAGCCAACACAACAAAATCCAAAAGGTGGAACAATTAAAAAAGAAATGTCCATTCACATGAGTAATGTGAGCCCTGTTGTTGAAGGCAAGCCTGCACGGGTTCGTTTTGAAACACAAAAAGACGGCGCCAAGGTTCGCGTTGGTGTTCTCGTTGATGACAAGGGCAAGAAGATAGAGAAGGTGCTTAGCGAAGTGCACAGCGCAGATGCAAGGCCAAAGGGAAAGTAAATCATGTCTACAACAACAACAGAAAAACCAAGACTAAAGGTTCGATTCGAAGATGAAGTGAAAGCAAAGGTGCTGAAGGAATTCAACCTAAGCAACAATCATGAAGCGCCGAAGCTTGCAAAGATGATTATCAACTGCGGTGTAGGCCGGTTCTTGGACAATCAAAAACTAAAACCAGAGATTCGTGACACAGTGATCTCAACGCTTTCAACTATTAGCGGTCAAAAACCAGTGATGTTGTTTGCAAAGAAATCAGTTGCAAATTTCAGCGTACGTGAAGGTGCGCCTTCAGGATTTATGGTGACGCTTCGCGGCGACCGCATGTGGCACTTCCTCGATCGTCTACTTAACTTGGCGATTCCACGAATCAAAGACTTTCGCGGTTTGAAGGACACCTCCTTTGATAAAGGTGGTAACTATTCGATGGGTCTTACTGAACAGGCGGTATGGCCTGAAATTAATATGGCTGAAGTGAACTTCACCCATGGCATGAACATCAATTTCACTTTTGAAAACTCAAACCCAGAGCTAAGCCGATTCGTTTTGGCTGAACTTGGAATGCCCTTCAAGAAGAAGGACGAGGAGTAAGAACTGATATGGCTAGTAAACGAGTATTTGCCCGAATGAAACGAGAACCAAAATTCTCAACACGCAAGAAAAATTATTGCCAAATTACAGGTCGTTCACGCGGCGTGTATAGAAAGTTTGGCGTGAGTAGAATCATGCTTCGCCAACTCGCATTGGAAGGCAAGATCCCCGGAATGCGGAAGGCAAGCTGGTAGTCATCAGGAACACAATTCCACGGTAAAACCGTGTATTGGAGAGTAATTATTATGTCTCAACAAGACTTAACATCTGACATGCTTACAAGAATTCGCAACGCAGTGAGAAATCACGCAGCGACAGTAACGTGTCTGAATAACAAATTGAACCGCGGTGTTGCACAAGTGCTCACCGACGAAGGTTTTATTGACGGCTTCGATGTTGTCGACGATGGTCGTCAAGGTCGCCTCGATTTACATTTGCGATATGGCGAACGTGGCGAGAATGTGATCAACATGATCAAGCGAGAATCAAAGCCAGCAAGGCGTATCTATATGAAAGTTGATGAACTTCCAAGACCACTTGGTGGGCTTGGAATCGTCATTGTCTCAACAAGTAGTGGTGTGATGAGCGATCGTCTTTGCCGCGAAAAGAAGGTTGGCGGCGAAATCGTTGCCACTGTGGCGTAAGCGAGAAGAGGATACATAATGTCACGAATTGGAAAACAACTCATTGCAGTACCATCAGGAGTCGAAGTGAAACTCGACTCAACTGGACGCAACATTGATATCAAAGGTGCCAAAGGCAACCTGACATTTCACTGGCGACCAGAAATTGAAGTTACGCACTGCGATGACGATAAACAAATCTGTTGTGCAATTGCAAAAGATGCTGATGACAATCGTCAAAACAGTGCTTTCTGGGGTACAACAAGAGCTCGAATCAACAACATGGTCGAAGGTGTTACCAAAGGCTATGAAAAGAAACTAAAAATTGTTGGTGTTGGCTGGAACGCAAAAGCACAAGGGCAAACCATTGTCTTGAATATTGGCTTTTGTCATTCTGTTCTAATTGAAGCACCAGCTGATGTGAAGTTTGAAATTGATAAAAATGTTAATATCAAAATCACCGGCCCAGATAAACAGGCTGTTGGTCAGTTTGCTGCAAACGTTCGATCTAAACGAGAGCCAGAGCCATACAACGGCAAGGGCATTATGTACCACGACGAAGTCATTATCCGCAAGGCTGGTAAAGCATTCGGTGCGTAAGCAAACGAAGGAATAAATACGATGAATCGCATAGTTGCAAGAATTAAACGACGAACACGAAGGCGCCACGGCGTTCGAAAGAACATCTTTGGTGTACCTTCTCGCCCACGTATGACAGTGACTCGTACAGGGAAGAATGTGTATGTTCAAATTATTGATGACACTGCAGGCAAAACAATTGCTTCAGCATCAACAATCGAAAAAGGTAGCCGTTCGTCTCAAGGCAGCAACTGTGCTGCTGCTACTGAAATCGGAACGCGTATCGCTGAAAAAGCGAAGGCAGTAGGCGTTGAAGCCGTTGTCTTTGACCGAAACGGATACAAATTTCATGGTCGCGTAAAAGCACTCGCAGATGCCGCACGAGAGGGCGGTTTGAAGTTCTGATTAACGGAAAATATTATGGCAAAACGATACGAAGAAGATAAAAGCGGCATTGAATCTAACACTGTTGGTGTGTACCGAACTGCAGCTACTGTAAAAGGTGGCCGTCGGTTTAGTTTCTCAGGCATGGTTGTTTGTGGAGATCGCAATGGTCAAGTTGGTCTTGGTTATGGCAAAGCCAATCAAGTTCCAAACGCAATTGAAAAAGCTCAAAAGAAAGCCAAGCAGGCGATGCGAAGTTTTCCACTTACTGGAACAACAATTCCGCACCAAGTGACTGGGCGATTCGGTGCTTGCACTGTGCGATTGGTTCCTGCATCACCGGGTACTGGCGTAATTGCCGGTGCAGCAGTTCGTGCGGTTCTAGACCTTGTTGGTGTGCAAGATTGTCTTTCAAAAGCATACGGCTCAACCAACAATAAAAACCTTACAAAAGCTGTGATTGATGGACTTCAGCAATTACGAAGTCGTGCGCAGGTTGAGACACTGCGAAAAATTACAATTGAAAAAACACACATTGAAGAAGCGCATGAAACGGCACCGGGACTTGTTGCAGTAGATGTTGAAGTAGAAAAAGTAGTAGAAGCTTCCGAGTAAAAATCGGTAGAACACTGGAGATTAATTCTCATGATGATTCATGACATAACTGAAAAGACAGGCAAGTACAAGGTTCGAAAGAGAATTGGTCGTGGACGCGGTAGCGGCACGGGTAAGACTTCTGGCCGTGGTCACAAAGGTGCAGCTTCACGTTCTGGCTATTCCAGACGTCCTGCATTCGAAGGTGGCCAAATGCCATACTTCCGCCGTATTCCAAAACGCGGTTTTTCGAATGCAGCGTTCCGCACGGAATATCACATCGTAAACGTTGCTGCACTTCAAGATCGTTTTGAAGCAGGCGCAACTGTTGATGCAGCAGCACTCGTTGATGCAGGACTAATTCGCAACACAAAGTTGCCAGTGAAAGTTCTCGCTCATGGTGATATCACAATCAAACTAAACGTTACTGCTGATAAATTCTCTGGCTCCGCTACAACAAAAATCGAAGCGGCTGGCGGGAGTGTTACTGTTGTTGAGGCTAAGAAAAAATGGACTCGTGACTACAGTGGAAAAGCTAAGGCGAAAACATCAAAGGCCGAAGCACCAGTTGCGGCAACTGAAGTTCCTAAAACTCCTAAAACAGCTGAAACCAATGAAGAGTCAACAGATTAAGGCTAACACTGCATGTTACGAGCAATTGTAAACATCTTTAGGATTCCAGAACTCCGCAATCGAGTGTTCTTTACACTGAGCATGATTGCGATTTATCGCATTGGTTTTTGGATTCCACTCGCTGGTGTCAATCAAACACAAATGGTTGAAGCTGCACAAAAAGCATCTGAATCTGCATCGGGTTGGGGCAAGTTTCTTGATTACGCTTCAATCTTCTCCGGGGGTTCATTTTCTCAATCGACAATCTTTGGTTTAGGCATTATGCCCTACATCACGGCTTCGATTATTTTCCAGTTGTTGCAATCGGTTATGCCCAAGTTGCAGGAACTCAAACGAGAAGGTGCCGCTGGTCAAGCAAAAATTACTGAATGGACAAGGTACGCAACTGTTGCGATGTGTTTCATTCAAGCAATGATGTGGTTGAAATTTATTGCTGCCCAAGGCTTGATTCGCCCAGAGTTCATGTCACCCGGCGCATTGCTCGTCTTTTACATTGCTGGTGTTACTGCACTCACTGCAGGTAGCGTCTTCTTGATGTGGCTTGGTGAACAAATTGATAAATACGGCATCGGTAACGGTGTGTCACTCATTTTGACCGCAGGAATTATTGCACGCATGCCAAACGCAGTTACATGGGTTTGGGATAACTTCAGCACATCCCAACAATCAATGAGTGGTGGCATCGGGATCCTTGGCGTACTTTTCTTGGTTGGTGCATTTGTCTTTGTTGTTGCAGGTGCGATTGTGATTACAGTCGCGCAACGTCGAATTCCGATCCAGCAAGCAAGGCACACTCGTGGTCGCAAGGTGTATGGTGGCGGTCGCCATTATTTACCACTTCGAGTTAATCACGCAGGCGTGATGCCAATCATTTTTGCAAGTTCGTTATTGATTTTCCCATCAGCATTCTTTGGGTACCTTCAATCAGCAGCAAATGCTTCGCCTGATCCCGCTTCGTGGTGGGTTGCGACAACTACATTCTTAAACGCGAACTTCCAGATGGGTGAATATCCATATATTGTGCTGGAAATTATTCTGATTTACTTCTTCAGTTACTTCTGGACAACAATTGTGTTCAGCCCTGAGGATATGGCAAGACAACTTCGCGATAATGGTAGTTTTATTCCCGGTTTGCGTCCTGGACCTCGGACTGCGGAATATCTCGAAACTGTTGTTGAACGAATTACGTACGTTGGCGCAGGTTTCTTGGCAATCATCGCAGTTATTCCATCCATTGTCTCAAAAGAAATGCAAATCCCGTTCCTTGTGTCAAGTTTCCTTGGCGGAACTGGGTTATTGATTGTTGTGAGTGTTGGGCTTGATCTTATTCAACGAATTGAAGCAAACTTACTCATGCGTAATTATAAAGGTTTTTTTGCTGCCCAAACGCAAAGTCGCACTGGTCGAACAACAAGAAAACCGAGTGGAGCGTAACAGGAGCACGGATGGCTAAAGAGGAAAAAATCACACTTGATGCAGAAGTTACTGAAGCGTTGCCCGATGCACGTTTCAAGGTAAAGTTAGAAAACGGTCATGAAATATTGGCCTACATCAGTGGGAAAATGCGACGATTTTATATTCGTATTTTGCCAGGAGACAAGGTGACTGTAGAGATTAGCCCTTACGATTTGACCAAAGGACGGATTACATACCGTCACTAAACGTCATAAAAAAGTGACGAGAAGAAAGTTAAAATTATGAAAGTAAAAAGTAGTATTAAAAGAAGAACGAAAGATTGCCAGATCGTCATCCGAAAAGGCAAACGGTACGTTATTAACAAGAAGAACCCGAGACTAAAGGCTCGACAAGGCTAAAACCTTGTCGTTTCTAGTGCAAACAAGCACTATGGAGACTGACCATGCCCCGAATTGCAGGCGTTGACATTCCAGAGAACAAAAAGATACGGTATTCATTGCGATATATCTTCGGTATCGGTCCAAAGACCGCTGATGACATCATTGCAGAATCCGGAATCAATCCAGACACTAAGGCGAAAGATCTTACTGAAACAGAAGTAGGTCAAATCATCGCTTGTATTGAAGCAGGTATCCAAGTTGAGGGCACGCTTCGTCGTCAAGTACAACAGAATATCCAGCGGTTACGCGATATTCGTTGCTACCGTGGTGACCGCCACCGTAAAGGACTTCCTGTACGTGGCCAACGAACACGATGTAATGCCCGAACTCGAAAGGGTCGTAAGAAGACTGTTGCAGGTAAGAAGGGCGTGAAAGGATAATCGATGAGCGTGTGCTTATCGATCGCAAGGTTCCAGCGAACATGATGTGGAGCCGCACGAGCGAATAAAGGTTTAGAACTATGGCTAAGAAAAAAGTACGTAAGAATATTGGCAAAGCAATTGTGCATGTCAAGGCGACATTTAACAACACGATTGTGACATTGACAGATCTCAGTGGCGAAACACTTTGTTGGGCATCTGCTGGAACCGTTGGTTTCAAGGGTGCACGAAAAGCAACACCATTTGCTGCTGCAAGAGCAGCAGAAAAAGTTGCACAGCGTGGACGTCGTATGGGTGTGACAGAAGTAGAAGTGCGTGTGAAGGGTCCCGGCAGTGGTCGCGACTCCGCAATTACCTCACTTGATCAGACCGGTATTCGAGTGACTGCTGTTGAAGATCACACACCTGTTCCACATAACGGTTGTCGTCCGAAGAAGCAGCGTCGCGTATAAAAGATATTATCGTATCCGCTAAAGATGGGCGGTGTGGAAGACAGGCCACGCCATTCCGAGTTTAGTGAGATGTGTTTTTTGGTTAGGAACCTGTCAAAGATTGGAGCAGTAAGATGCATGTACGATGGAAAGGTTTAGAACTTCCAGCAAGCGTAATACTTGAGGACAGTTCAGCAACAGATACGTTTGGACGTTTTACCGTCGAGCCGTTTGAACGCGGTTTTGGTACAACAATTGGTAATAGTATTCGCCGAATTCTACTAAGTAGTATTGAGGGCACTGCGATTACTTCGATACGCGTAAAGGGTGCAGATCATGAATTTTGCACACTTCCGGGTGTTGTTCAAGACATGGTTGACATTGTTTTGAATGTAAAAGGCCTAGTTATTGAACTTGATTCAGATGAAGATAAGGTTCTTCGCTTGAAAGCGAGTGGCCCAGGCGAAGTAACAGCAGATCTTATTGAAGCAGACGCTTCAGTAACAGTGCATAATCCTGATCATGTGATTGCAACGTTATCAGATAAGATAGATTTCGAAATGGAATTTACTCTTGAACGAGGCCGTGGTTACGTTCCAGCTGCAGAGCAATACGCGAGCAAGGACGAGCAAGTGATTGGTGAGATTCCAATTGATGCTGTTTTTAGCCCAGTGCAACGAGTTCGATATCGTGTCGAAAATACACGTGTTGGTCAACAAACAAACTTTGATCGTTTGATTCTTGATATTTGGACTGACGGTACAGTGAGCCCTGAAATGTGCCTCGTTGAATCCGCCAAGATTCTTCGGAAGCATCTCAATGCATTTGTTCAATACGATACTTTTGGTACACGTATGGTGAGTGCGGAAGCTGCAGAAGCAGCAGCAGTTGATGAAGAATTGATTCGTAAACTTGAAATGCCGATCGTCGATCTAGATCTTACAGTTCGTTCTACGAACTGTTTAGAATCTGCGAATGTGACAAAAGTTGCACAACTTGTATTGCTCACTGAAAAAGAACTATTGAAGTTCCGTGCTTTTGGACGGACTTCGCTTCGAGAAATTAAACGAAAATTAGAAGATGTCAATCTAACATTAGGGATGCAACTGCCTCCAAGTGTTGATGGTTCAATCAATATTCCAGAGGGTATGATAGAAGAGGATGGCTATTGCGAAAGCGATGAAGAATCTGAATCTTCTTTTGATGAATGCGATGAAGTGATTGGCGCTTCGGATGAGAATGAAAACGGCAGTCTTTGAGACTGTAAAGGAGTAGCACCATGCGACATCGAATCCATGGAAAACAATTATGCCGCGACAGCGAACATCGAACTGCGATGCTTCGCAATTTAGCAGCAGGTCTGTTTGAACACGGTCAAATCGAAACAACTTTGCCAAAAGCAAAAGCTGTTCAACCATTTGTAGAAAAGATCATTACGATTGCTAAACGAGGCGATTTGAATGCAAGACGCCGTATTGAGCAATTGATTAACGATCGTAAAATTCACTCGTGGGTAGCTGATCCAAACGTTCCTGACGCAGCGAAGCAAAATGATTTCTTTGATCTGCCTGCTGAAAGTGATATCGAATTTAATCGATATGGCGATGTTCGCAAGGCTCCACGTCTTGTGCAACATATTATGACGCAAGTAGCATCGAAGTTCACAGACCGAGATGGTGGTTACACTCGTATTGTTAAGATTGCAAAGCATCGCCTCGGTGATGGCACCGATCTTGTCATTCTTCAGCTTGTTGGCGAAGAAGAAGGCCCACAAATCGGTGGTGGTGATTCTCGTCGACGTACACAAAAGCAACGTCGCCGTGATTTCGCAGCGAAAGTACTTGCTTCTGCAACTCCTGAAGTTGCCGAAGCACCTGCTGAAGAAATCGAGCCCGAAGTTGCCGATAGTGCACCAGAAGTGGCTGAAGAAACGACTGAAGAAGTATCTGAATCTTCAGCGACTGAGGCATCTTCTGACTCAGATGATGCAGGCAAAAAAGAAGAGTAACACTTCCCATATTCCAATTGATCTGTTTATGAAGCCCCTCGCTTGCGAGGGGCTTTTTTTTGTATTTCCATTGTCCTGTTTAGACCTGACCCCTCGTGGTTTAGGTTCAGTTGTAGTATCATGCAGAAAATGCTCGAAACGCTTGAAAAATTACAGAATGAAGCAATCAGTGAGATTGAATCAGTTGACACGATTGATGGATTAGAATCGTGGAGAATTGCTTATCTAGGCTCAAAAGGGCGTCTCAAGGGTGTCATGCCGTTGATGAAGGATGTCAGCAGAGAAGAGAAGCCAGCCGTTGGCAAGCGTCTCAACGAAGTAAAGAAAGCGCTTGAAGGGGCTTTTGAAACTCGAAAAAATGGGCTTTCATTCGTCGCAACCTCCCGTCCGCCCCTAGACATCACCGAGACTGGCGACCCAACTGCGCTAGGTCGCCGTCATGTCATCAGCCGAACTATTGATGAAATCACTCAGGTTTTTAGCCGCATGGGGTTCTCAGTTGCCTATGGACCAGAAGTTGAAGATGAATACCACAATTTCAACGCACTCAATATTCCAGATGACCATCCTGCTCGCGATCCCATCGATAACTTTTTTGTCGACGGTGGTCGCATGCTTCGCAGCCAAACTTCGACTGTGCAAATTCGAGTGATGGAAGCGGTGGAGCCTCCAGTTAAAATTATTGCAATTGGTCGTGTCTACCGCCCAGACACACACGACGCAACACACTTCAGCATGTTCCATCAATGTGAAGGTTTGTTTGTTGCACCAAAAGTTTCAATGGTTGATCTAAAATCTACACTCTTCCAATTCGCAAAGGCCTACTTCGGTGAAGAAGCAGAAGTTCGTTTTCGCCCGAGTTTTTTCCCATTTACTGAGCCATCGGCTGAAGTAGATATGAAAATGAAAATCAAAGGGAAGTGGCAGTGGGTTGAAATCGGTGGTTGCGGGCTTGTCGATCCTGATGTTTTTGACCAAGTTGGCTACGACAATGAAAAATGGCAAGGTTTTGCCTTTGGTTTGGGCATCGAACGTATCGCTATGTTGAAATATGGTATTCAAGACATCCGCTGGCTGTTTGAAAATGACGCACGGTTTTTACGCCAATTTTGAATCAAAAAACTGAAAATTCAATCACTTGGCCAACTACTGTCGGTGCGGCCTGTGTCATTGTCGGAGGGCTCTCTTTTTTTGGAGGGTGTCTTTCACTCTCTGGCATGGCTGAAATGGAACAATTACACACAGCGATTCCATTTGGTGATGGCGAAATCAGCGATGCACTTCTCGAAAAATTACACGCAACCGCTCCTGGTCAAAGCATCGCAAATTTATTTTCTGGTCTTCACATCCTATTTGCAATCACACTCACCTTATTTGGCATAGCATTGCTACAAGAGCATCCCAAAGCAAGAATAAGATTGCTGATTTGGTCAATCTTATACATCACGCTTACAATTGCTGGCATCATTATCAACTGGTCTCCTCGATGGGATCTGATTCAAGAAAATAGTGAAGTCCAAGGGATGTTCCTTGCACAACTTTTGATTTCCATGCCGATGTATCTCATTCTGCCAATGTTCTTGCTTATTTACCTGAATAAAAAGCAGATACGAAGCCAAATTGCTTCTTGGAGGTAAACTGCCCATATGCATTTATTAGACGAACTTCAATGGCGAGGACTGCTTCACCAAACAACCGGCGGAGATGAACTCCGAACACATCTCGAAACAAGTGGGAGAGTCGCGTATTGTGGATTTGACCCAACAAAAGACGCGCTTACGATTGGAAATTACATGCCAATCAAAATGTTGCGACACTGGCAACTCGCTGGTCACAAACCGATTGTTCTTATGGGTGGTGGCACTGGTCTCATTGGCGATCCTTCCGGCAAAGATGCCGAGCGGCAACTCTTGACTGAAGAACAAGTAGCAAAAAACATTGAAGGGCAACTCCGCTGCTTTTCAAAAGTGCTAGATTTTGAAGGAGAAAATGCTGCGGTTATCGTAAACAACGCTGATTGGTTATGTGAACTTGGTTTTCTAGATGTGCTCCGTGACGTCGGAAAATATTTTTCAGTGAATGAAATGATAAAAAAAGATTCAGTGAAAGAACGTTTGAATAACCGTGAACAAGGCATTTCATATACCGAATTTAGTTATATGATTTTACAAGCGTATGATTTTTTACACTTACGCCGAACAATGGATTGCACAATTCAAATTGCTGGGAGTGACCAGTACGGTAATATTGTCGCAGGTATTGATTTAATTCGAAGAGATATGTTAGATATAAAGGAAGATTCAGTTCGTGGCTTTCGCGGGGCAGGCATTACGAATCCACTTGTTACTGCAAGTGATGGGAGTAAAATTGGCAAAACTGAAAAAGGCGCAATATGGTTAACTGAAGATCGAACTAGTCCGTATGCGTTCCATCAATACTGGCTAAATGTTCCAGACGAAGACGCTGGAAAATTCTTGCGGTGGTTTACATTCATCGATCAACAAGCGATCGAATCAATTGAAAAAGAACATGCAGATGCTCCCCACCAAAGAGCTGCACAGCACGCTCTAGCCGATGCGATGACAAAGATATTCCACGGAAATAAAAATGTCACGAAATGCAATGAAGCAGCAAAAGCCTTGTTCGGAGGCGATATCAGATCACTTGACGCACACATGCTCAGTGAAGTGTTTGCGGAAGTTCCAGCAGGCGAATTCCCAAAAACTTCTCTTGGAACTGAAGCAACTGCTCTTGTGGAATTGCTCCCTCAAACTGATTTATGCAAAAGTAAACGAGAAGCTCGAGAGTTTTTAAAGAATGGGTCTGTTTCAATCAATGGGGAAAAATTGAGTGGTGACATTGCAGTCGACAGAACGCTGACTTCGGAAGATCTATTGCACGGTACGACTATACTTCTTCGCCGAGGTAAAAAATCATGGTATGCCTCGCAGTGGATATAAAAAAAGCATTACATGCCGTGCGGAATTGTTAAGTTTTATTCAACAATTTCTGTAGGTGCAACAGGTTTGATAACTAGATCGACATGCAGTAATGATTGATCTGTAACCGTTGCTTGTATTTTGTGCCCGATTCCATCTTCAGTAACCGCAAGAAAAACAGTTACTTTTTTCTTATCAATTCCCAGTTCCATATCCCTTGACGAAAGTCGAACAAAAGCAAAAATAGTTGCTTTTTCGTTTATTATCTGTTCAATCAGTTCAGCATCAGCTTCGATGGTTACATTTGAAATAAACTTGCGAGGGAGTTCTATGGAGTACCCGCTGTAATCTTCTGCTGGTCCTGCGAGCAACACACGGACTTGCGCAACATCTGTTTTTGCAGTATTTGACTGTATTGTAAACGATATCGAGACAGTACTTGGATCTACTATTACATCTGGAAGGTCGAGAGGGACGGGTAATTGCACCCCAGCGTTTTTTGTTTGTACAACTCCGTGTTGCAGGAGTGCCATTTCGCTAGGCGCTAGAGTTGCCAAAACCTTTATCACTTCAGGTAGAGTGTCACGAATAGAACTGGGAATAAGGAGTGTTACTGTTGCTGGGTCAACAGTGATGTCGCCAGTGATTTGTACACCGTTGAGTACTGGAACTACAGAAGCAATAACTGAGACCATTGTTTTGACTTTTAGATCAATTGTTTTTGGGTCGATGCTAGAAATTTCAGCTCCGGTGAAACGGATGGTATCAAGCTCTGAAATGCGCGTTGCTAAATCAATTTTAGTTGTACCGCTTGTAGTAGGTATAGTAAGTGTTAACCCGCCGTTGCATGCTTCTCTCGCTGATTTTAGACTTGATTTGGAACCGTTGAAGGTAATTTTCGCATCAAGTTCCGCAGGAAAGATAATACTGTTTGAACCCTCTGGTGGGCTGAAGAGTAACGGAACAACGATGACGGTGTCTATCTGCGTCTTCGCTGCAGCCCAAAGCCAAACCATGAGCGTTAGAACTATGACAAATAAATAAGTTAGCGTATTCTCGCTTCGTTTCATTCGAGAGATTCCGGTAAGGTTTGCGTTGAAAGTTCATTTTCATCGCTCGTTACTGTGTCTTCTTGCTTTCTTTCAAGACGAGACAGTAATTCTTTTTCTAATTCATCTCGATCAACGACAGTAAGTATGCCGTGGTCGGCAATAGAAATACGCCCAGTTTGTTCACTGATAATTACGATCAGTGCATCGCACCGCATAGAAAGTCCAACAGCCGCGCGGTGTCTCGATCCAAGATCAGAGGCAAGTTTTATTGATTCATCCGCGAGTGGAAACTGCGAAGATGCTCGCAGAACTCGATCGCCGCGAACAACAACACCCAAATCATGCAGTGGATTGTTTGGCCAGAAAATTGTTGTAAGAAGTTGTTCACTTACTGTAGCATCAAGTTCTTGTCCACCAACAGTATGATCATTGGTAGTGTTTTCTCGTTCAATGGCAATGAGCCCGCCAAATTGATTGCGACTGAGATAAGAAGAAGATGCACTAACTGCAGAAATTGTAGAACTGCCCACCGATGACGAACTGCGAAGCCTAGCAATTAATCCTGTTTGCCCAACTCGGATGGCCGCTTGCCGTAACTCTGGTTGAAAAATAATAATCAACAAAAGAAAAACGGAGGTTACAAATTGCTCTGCAAAAAAGTTAAGTCTCTCGAAGTGACCAGAAGTATTTGCAAGTGCAACGAGTATTGCAAGGGGGGCAAAGAGAATTATCAAGCCACGAATGACACCACCACCACGAGACCCTTGTAGGAACCTGAACGCAAAAAAGACGCACACGCCGATGACGAGTAACTCGACAATTGTCTCTAAAACATCGTAACCAAAAAGATTCCAGCCCATAGTCACTCAAAGTATACGCGGATACCGTAGGATTCTCTCTATGGCACGATTTGGAAGTTCACAAGGCGTCTCTCGCTCAACAGGCAAATGCGCATCAACAGGCGAAGAAATCCCCCACGCGACTCCCGCAATAGCAGCCCTTTGCGAGTTAGAAGAGGATGAAGGATTTGTACGCTTCGACTATTCCATCGAGGCATGGGAGAAGGGAGATCGACCAGAGAGATTATTTAGTCATTGGCGATATACCACCGCTGAAGAGGGTAAAAAGCCAGATATTGTCATTGACGAGGCTGTTCTAGTTGATTTATTCGAACGGCTTGATGGTGACAAACGACCTCAAAGAATCGCTTTTCGATACATCATCGCCCTCGTTTTGCTCCGGAAAAGGAAGCTTAAACTTGTTGGGCGAGAGAAAGCTCAGGGCGGAGAAATGTGGCTATTGCGGTGGTCTGGCACGGATGGTGAAGTCGTAAAAATTCATAATCCAGGTATTCAAGAAGATGAAATTCATGGACTTTCTGACCAATTGAGCGACTTATTGCAAGGCGACATGTGATGTTGAGGATATTTTTTTGCTTTTTTTTCATAGCGATGACATCTTGTGCGCCAAAAGGGGATACCGAATCTCGGCAAAAAAAGATAACGCCTGATGAAATTAGATCAGAGCAACAAAACCGAACCGCGTTATTGAATGAGTTGGTTGGACGGGGTGTTATCGAATTTCATTGGCATGATGAAGATGGAAAACATCGAGTGCAAGGCGATTTTGATTTTTGGCGATTAGAGAATGCGATTTCACTTCGAGTTTCAAAAGCTGGCGAGGGATTGATGTGGATGGGTGGTGACGAAAAAAATCATTGGATGTTCGACATGCTTGGAGATGAAACAACATTATCAATAAACCAACAAGATGTTATTTTTTCAGATATCCTTGACACGCTTGTGTTGTTGGGGCTAAACCCGTTGCCAAAAGGGAACATGACAATTGATAATGGGATTGTCACTGTGCAAACAAATGATCGAAAATGGGTCGCTATGTTCGAGCCTACAACGCACCGTGTTCTTGAGATAGAGGTAGAAGACGAACTCCACCACATTTCAGCGTTGCACCGCAAAGGAATTAAAGTTGAATTGATGAAGAAAAACAGTTTGGTTTGGCCGGTCACTGGTGGTTTAATAGATATTGAAAGCACGACAACAGATGCAATGACGAAAATAGATTTCGCGTGGATTTCTACCGACACAAGCGAAGAGCGAATGGACAGAGTGTTTGATTTGAAGTTTCTTCAAAGAGCACTAAAACCAACTAAAATCATGGGATTGTCACAGTGATATTTTTTGTGATTGCAAGTGTGCTTGCAACACAGCCATTGATGGCGACGGGGAATGATGTTGGAGTATGGTTTGTCCGTGACACCAAACCTGGATCTATCGGTCCACCGCATGAGCTATGCCAGCAGATCGATCAAGAATCCTTTCAAGTCATACTTCCATTAGCAAAAAGGCCAGCCGCACTTGCAGTGCACGGTCAAACCCTATGGTTTGTTGGAGAAAGTGATCCACCTGTTCTTTATCGTGCGAGACTTGTTAAAAATCAGGGGACTGGAGAATTAAGAATAGTTCCTCGGCGGAGAGCTACTGCTGTGACTCCACTTGTAATTCAGGGAGCAGTTCGTGATCTTGTTTTTATTCACGATGAGCCTGTGCTCGTTGTAGAAGATGAAGGCGTGCAATGTTTTGACCTTGAGGGTAAAGCAGTGACTCCAAAACTCGCCGGTAAAGAAACACATGTTGCAACACAAGGCAGCACTTTGATAGGTGCTGTTTCAATTGCAAATACAGTTGTGCTCTACACGTTCAAAGATGGATTGTGGCAAGTAGGCTCGAAGCACGAGATAGACGGACAATTACTAGATCTCGTAGTGCACGATGGTTGGCCGCTTTTGATTGTGGCGCAAGAAAATGCAATAAAAATCATTGGGTTGCAGCAAGAAAAGCAGTTGAAGATTGCATCGTTTCCTGAACCTTCTGGGCGCTGGTTAGTTGTGGAGAATGATGGTCTGCATGTCCTTGGGGTTGAACGAAATGGTACTACGACTGCATTCGATATTGGATGGCCTTCCGGGAAGAGTACTGAGCCAATAGAACTCACAGAGCAGTTTGGCAGTTTGGAGACGGTCGAATTAGTGTTAATGCTAATTACAACTGCGATATTTTTTGTTGTGATGGTGTTAATTTTAAGTCGCAAACCAAAAAACATCAAAAAAAATGATGGGTAAAACCCTCCATTAGGCCGATAAACGGGTAATGACTGCGCACGGATGCGAAGTCGAAATGTCTGTTTGCACAAGTACTTTCTTGTTGCTTGCACGGAGAGGATGATTCGTGAAAGACGGTTCGCCCATGGCGGCAAAACAATTCAATAGTGCTCGAATTTTTGGAGTAGTTTGTGCCATTGTGTTAACGGCGGGTATTTTGTGGATGGCGAATTCGCAAAATGAACCAGAATCAGAAATTTCCCCAGAATTTGCATTTGTCGAAGTTAAATCTGAAGAATCAATCTGGGGGAAAATGGTGCCAAAATCAATGGCGGAGCAAAGGAACGACAGAAGGCTTGCTCTGCAGGTTGAGTTAACTTCTTTGATCGAGGGGCTAGCAGGAATATCTCAAGCACAAGTCGTTCTCTCTCTGCAGGAGAGCAAAGGGCTAGGACATCGACATGTGCCCTCTACAGCGTGTGTTACAGTGACCCCCGCAACAAATGCAAGGCTTAATACTGATGAAATTGCATCCGTAACTCGGCTTGTCGCAAGTGGTGTGTCAAGTTTGTTGGTAGAAGATGTGACAGTTGTAGATAATCGCGATGGATTGATTTGTACCGGAAATGATCTTCCAATTGCATCTCCACATTTGAATAGTGAAACAATTCGAATCGCAGTAGCGGAGGCGATTGGGTTGAATGTTGCGACAGTGAAAGTGGATATGATCACGCCCCCTGAAGGCGAATTATTCATACCGTGGATCGAAAACAAACGACCATTTGTTCGGTTAACTCTACCAAGATCGTGGGTGACCTTGCGAGCATCGCAAGTTGGCAGTGTAGAAACAGTCATGGAAAACATATTGCATATTGCTAAGAGAGCTGCTGCTGGATCAGTTGTTGAAATTTCAATTGTTCATGATGCAGTTGTTGTTGGGAGCGAATCTGGGAAACCCGAATCTTCTGCAAAACAGTGGGCGATGGTTGCAGGCTTGATTGCATTGTTTCTTTCAGGCATCACTGTTCGTCGGCGTAAACGTGATGTGGAACCTCTGCCTGTGCAGGCATTGTCTGTTTATGAAGAAGTTGCACTTATTATGTCGTTGCCACATCGAGATGCTTGTGTTGCGATTGATGCTCTGCGTGGTTCAAGACGGCGAATGGTTCTTGAAGCGATTACTGAATCAGAAACAATTCCCATTATCGAAGTTCCAAACCGCACTGCACATGATCTCATGCATTGTGGTTGATTTAATTTTCTGCAAACGTTGAACGAGTCATCATGAGCTCTAATGTTTGACAAACGATATCAACTTCACGTTTTGTCATGGAAGTAAAAAACGGTAATGCTAATGTGCGAGCGGAGATAGATTCAGCAACAGGGCATTGCGACTTTGTTTGAACAGCGTTTTTAACTGGCACGAGTGTGTGCACAGGCCTGAAGTAATCCGCAGCTCCAATTTCGTGTCGGTGTAGACCTCGGATGATGTGATCTCGATCTTCTTGTTTAAATCGGTCACTTAGCCGAATAACGTATCCGTCCCAACTCATATGTACTTTTTGAGGATCAAAAGTTGGACACATGATGTCACCGTTACCACCAAGTTTCAGCGTGTACCAATCAGAAACTTGGCCTCGGCGTTTCATAATTTCATCCATGCGCCCCATCTGGGTTACGCCAACTGCCGCATGTACTTCGCTTAATCTAAAGCTATGTCCTAACGAAATCAGTCGCTCATCAGTTCTTACTTGGTGAAGTTCATTTAAAGAGTACAGTGGGTCAGATGAAAGCCCATGATTCCGTTGTGATTGGCACGAAGCTGCAAGTCTGTCATCATCAGTAACAATGACGCCGCCCTCTAGGCTCGTCAATTGTGTTGTAGAGTGAAAAGCGAAGACGGCGGCTCGACCAAATGACCCAGCAGGTCTCGAGTTCACCACACTGCCAATCGCTTGCCCAGCATCTTCGAGCAAATGTATTTCATTTTTCATGGCAATCTTGGCTATCGCTTCTATGCCCGTTGGGTTTCCAAACACGTGAGAAGTAACAATCACTTTTGTCTTTGAATTTATTTTAGATGCAACATCATCCGCATCACAGTTAAGTGATCTCGCATCGCAATCTGCAAAGATTGGAATCGCTCCAAGACGTATTACACAGGCGGTCGTTGAAGAAGAATCAAAGGTTGGGACGATGACCTCATCACCCTTTTTTACACCAAGGCCTTCTAGTGCTGTTTGCATTGCGGAAGACGCTGAAGAAAAAGCTATACCAAATGATGCGTTTGCTTGTGAAGCAACTGCTTTTTCAAATCGCTTTGTCCAAGGTCCAAGAGTTTGTGTTTCTCCTCGAAGAGCATCTGAAGCAGCTTGAATTTCGCTATCGGTAATGTTTGCGCAACTAAGTGGGATATTGGTTGACAAAGTAAATTCCTATGGGGAAGTAGTGGCGGCTGCAAGCGCTTGTTCGGTCATGCCCATGCGGCGAAGGTATAGCCAAGCGGCTTGTGTTTCAAGTGGACTTCCAATTGCAGCACCGCTCGCTGCAATAAGACCGAGCCAATGTTGATCATTTTCAGATAACGGTTCTGTGCCTCGAGCGGTAAGAAGTAGCGCCATGGCATCAGGACGGTCAACCCCAATTCGTCGTATTGCTGCGACTTCTTTTTCTAGAAGTTTGTTGCATTGTTGCTGGAGCATCGCAAGGAGCATCAGTTCTTGTTGTCGACTATCGTCTTCTGCGGCTCTAAGCAGACTCAAAGAATGCTCTGGGTTTATTTTGATAAGTTCTTGAAATGCAATGACAGCTAGATTACGCCTTCGTGCATCCGCAGCACTCTCGTTCTCCGGCAACATTGCGAGAGATGTATAAAAAGTTTCGGCGTCTTTTGATGGCATTTTTTTGACTTGTTTGAATGCCCATTCAGTTGAATGAGAGTGACCACGATTAGCTAAATCTAAAAGTGACGTAGTGTATGTATTCCCGTCGCGGAGGCTCTTTGTAGATTCACTGCCAGCGAGATACAATGCATAAGGAATGCCATCTTCGGAACCGATGTGCAACCTTTTGGCAACACTAACATCTAGTTGAATCCCTGCATCCATGAGCATCAATACATAGCGCACTTGTTCGAGTTTGTTTGGTTCTGATGGCAGTAGATTTTTCCAATACTCCATTCCAACTGTTGGATCGTGTTTTAATAATGTAAATAGCGTGTGTTGTTTATCTCTATCTTCGAGTTTAAATGTAGGAGATTCTAAAAGTGTCACAAGCCACTGCGTAGCAGATGGAAGGTCAAATTGTTGAATGATTTGGAGCGTTTGAGCTAAAGCAATTCTTTTTTCTCTCGAAGTGCCGCGCCGAAATCTGTTCATTACATCGGAGATTGTTTTTGAATTTTCCGAGAGCAGTGATGCAACTGTTGCAATACCCAAATCAGAATTATTCAGTAGTTCCTCAACTGTTTCTGGATTGGGAGAGACCCCTTTGGAGTGAAGATTAACAACAAGTAGAAGTTTTGGGGCAGGTTCAAGTAGTGACCAATCGAGCAATGATTTAATTCCATCCAAAGAGAGTAAATTCTCGCTCAATGACTTAATAACTAATTGTTCACGAGCAAGGGGAGAAACTTGTTGAACAAGCCAAGGATCAATTCGTCCATCTTCGCTCAACTCAGCGAGTCCAAGCACAGCGTGCACTTGAATTGACCAAATATTGTGTTGCACTAGGTTGTAGAAAAATGGTTTGAGTGCGGGATCATGCAAACTTCTTAATGCACTTAGGTTTGCAAGGTGCTCGCCATTGGGTTGCTGTTGTGTTGCTGTTTTAAGTTTTCGAAGTGCCGCCGCAGTATGGTCGGTTCTTGAAGATGCTTCTGAAAATGTTGATGTACCTAATACTACAAGTACCATTGAGCATGTTTGTAAACAACGAAATCCCATAATGTAGAGTGTAACGCACAATTTGGTCACATGGTGGGATAAACAGAACGACCGCATCCATTCAGTCGTACTGCTACCCTTGATCGGTATTGGAATCATTCCGCAACTCGATCGAATTACCGCTTAGGTTTTACTCGTTCGCTCTTGTGCGAATTGCCCAAGAGAGTTGATCGAGTAATTCTTTCACAGTAATCTCCTCTTCTCCAATACGAACAGATCCTTCTGTCGTGGAGTCGTGCTCTAACCGCTTTTCGATCCTTCGTACAGCGGCGTGAACAGTTGAATGATTTTTTCTGCCAAGGGCAACTGCAAGTTCTGGAAAACTCATTGTTGTGAGTTTGCGTCCGAGATAAGCAGAGATAGAACGTGCAAGGACAATTCGTGTTGATCTCGAATTACCAAGTAGATCACTTTTGGCTACACCAAATCGTGTGCATGAAATATCGATAACATCTTGCATACGTATAGGGTGTGATGTTGGTGGGGTTGCGCGGAGGACACGTTCAACATCATCGATGCCAATAACATCTTTGCGTTGGCTGGATAAGAATTGAACCGCTGCTGTTACACGGGTAACTGCACCTTCAATTTCCCGAACAGAACCAACCGCTTGGCTTGCTAGTCGATCAATTGCTGCAGGTGTCATCGAAATACCACGTGCTGTCAATAGTCGGTCAATAATCGCCAGTCTTGTTTCTCTGTCAGGACGATCTATTTCAACCACCATGCCAGCAACAAAGCGGTTTGCAAGCGCTCTATTGAGGCGTCGGATGTGACGTGGGTCTTCGTCAGAAGCGAGCGCTAATCGAGCGCCGCGAAGTCCAGCAGCATCAAGCGTATGTAATAATTCATCTTGTGTCTTGGTTTTACTTGCAACAAAGTGAATGTCATCAATTGCAAGCAAATCTAAGTTTCGATATCTCGATCTGAACCGTGCAAAATCACCAATTCTTGAACTTGCAATAAACTCGTTTGTAAATTGCTCCGCCGTTACAAAACGAACGCGTCCTTTTGCAGTTTTTGCAGCTTCTTTACAGATCGCTTGAAGCAAGTGAGTTTTGCCAACACCGCAAACGCCGTGGATAAAGAGCGGCGAAATCGACTTTCCTGACCCTTGTTCAAGTTGTTTTGCAGCAGACCAAGCAAGTCGATTACACGCGCCAACAACAAAATCATCAAAGCTGTGGAGTTGTCGCGTAGGTTTTGGTCGAGGGAGAGTCTTGTGTTTTGTTGGGCGGGCGTGTGTATGTTCACATGTTTTTGCTTCGGATTTTATTCGTACAGAAGTTGGTTTTCCAAAGGCTTCCGTTGCAGCGTCATCAATTACTGCAGTGAACCGTTGTTCAATCCATCGAGCGGCGAATGGAGTTGCCACAAGAATTTCAACACCCTCTTCAGTGCAGTGCATAGTTGTTTCAGAAAACCACATTCGATAAGGACGCTTACCGAGAGACTTTGTTAACTCTTCTCGAAGTCGTTGTTCAGTTTTTGAAAAAGATTGGGACATTGAAGGTGTAAGAATCGCGTATACGCTTTCGAGAAAGCGAAAAAGATCAAGGTGAAAAAATTATGATGAGTCCGTCCGACATCCGCCCCTCTTGAAGTTGGACTCTTAAAAAGAGAACTCCTTCATGTTCGGCTCACTCGTCCCTGAGTGATATGCGAAGCGTACAATAAATGACAACCAATGCAACAGGTTGTCTTCTAATTTTTTTTGCATTGTGTTTTTTAAATGCACGTAAGTCCAGTGTTTTTCTAGGTCAACGCGACATCAAAAATAAAAATTTTGCATAATGTGTGTGTTGTCGATAACCTGTGGATAACTTCAGCGAAGTGGACAAAACATTGCAATTCGTTTCGCGGTTTCTTGGAAGTTTGCTTTTTTGTAAAGATTAATTGCAGGAATGTTTGACCCATCCACTGCAAGTATGATCTTCTTGCATCCTCTTTTGATTGCATGGTTTAGAGCGTGATCCAATGCCTGTTTGGCGAGACCTTTTTTTCTCATCATTGGCGTAATACCAAGATAGGCAAGTTCGAGATATTGTTCATTGTTGGGTTGATTTAAGAGAAGAACGCCTGCTGGTTCATCTTTCATCAAAACAATAAACCAGAGAGACAAGTCGCTTGGATTAAATCCTTGGTGACCTTTGATTATTTCTTTGATGTCGCGTTTGCCATGGATTGCAGGGCAATCGAGGGACCCGATATATGTTTTCACCATTGTTGTTTCTAGAACGGTAGGTAAGAGCGCAGACGTTTCGCAAAAAGTGACTGTGTTCAATTGGGGAATATGCGACTGGTTTGAAAGTGCATCCCATTCCATGTAATGCAATGTTGCGAGTTTTGTAAACCCTGCGTCTTCAAAAAGATGTATTGAAAGTTGATCTTCTTCCCCAAGCAATGCATGTGCAGTTGAGATGCCTTTATGAGCAATAGATTTTTTGGCACTTCGCAGAAAGAGATTCAACTTTTCTATATTTTTCTGCGTTGGTGCCGACGTCATAAATGTGGCAATGGACCCTGCACCTTCAGTGACGAGGACGACAGCATTTTTGTACTCGCCGTAGAAAGTGTGCTCCGCCAAGCGTGATCTCAAGCGCTTGAGAAATAAAGCAGCTTCCAACCTATTCCTCCCAGTGAGGGTGGCAGCGGCTTCAACGTGTTTTGCGTAGGGTATTTGCATGGGAGTGCGGGAAATCTCGCAAAATGCTAGAATCTCCACTTGGAGAATCATATGCGTTTTATCATCACAGCATTTCTACTTACGATCACCATGTTGGCTACATTCACTTTCGGGTATCCCAAGGCGACGGATCATCCCGATCGCTGGCAACTGACTTTTGAGACGACTGGTTTGCGTTTCTTTCGCGATCTTCGTTCGGGTCAGGGCTATTGGGTGTTGGTCTACGAAGTCACCAATGAAACCCAAAAAGATCAGCGTTGGGTTCCAAGTTTTACATTGGTCACTGATCAAGGGGAAGTGCTTGATGCAGGAAATAATGTGCCTCGCAAAGTTCAAACTACGATTCTTGAAACGTTTGGAGATCCGCTTCTTGAGATGCAATCTGAAGTCAGTGGTGCGCTGAGACGTGGAGAAGAAAATGCTTCGAGTGGGCTCGTTGTTTGGAAAGCGGGACGTGAAGATGTAAGAGGGATACAGGTTTTTGTCAGCGGCGTGAGCGGCGATACGGCAAAAGCCAAGAATCCACTGACGGGAGAAGAAGTAGTTTTACACCGAGATCTCCAACTTGCGTGGATCGTACCTGGAACAATTGTTGGCGATCTTCGACCTTTGCCACGGCGAGAAGTGGGCGGCGGTGTTTCAGTACGGCGACCCTCAAACAACGAAGTTGAAGCTTCAGCCGAAGATCAAGTTTACAGGCGGTGGGTTTTTAGGTAAAGAAACTACCTCGCGGGTTGTTTCTTTGATGAAACGAACAAACTACCTACGAGGCAGTTTTTTGCTACAATATGGGGCTTCCGAGCGTGTGTTCAGGTGATTGGCAAGAAGTATTAAGGAGCGTAGTTATGGCCCATAAAAAGAGTGGTGGTTCTTCAAAGAACGGACGCGATTCAAATCCTCAATATCGAGGCATCAAACTTTATGCAGGTCAAGCTGCAAAGGCTGGCTCGATCATCGTGCGACAATGTGGCACAAAGTTTAAGGCTGGATATTTAGTACGCCGTGGAAACGATGACACCTTGTTCGCAACTGAGCCGGGCAAAGTTTGTTTTCGTGGTCGTTTTGTAGATATTATTCCATCAGACGAGTCAATTCCGCAATTTACTGCGGTTGGCTAAGTCGAAGGATTATTAAGATATGTTAGTTGACAGGGCGAGAATTTTTGTCCGAAGCGGAAAAGGCGGCAATGGTTGCGTCGGTTTTCGACGTGAAAAATATGTGCCCAAGGGTGGTCCAAATGGCGGCGACGGCGGAGATGGTGGAGATGTTGTGTTGGTCGGTGAAGAAAGTCTTGACACGCTTCTAACCTTAACTCACCGCCCACATTACCGTGCGGAGCATGGTGGTCAGGGGCTTGGAAGTCAAATGCACGGTGCCAATGGTGAGGACAAAATCGTACAAGTTCCCCTTGGCACGCTTGTGTACAGTGAATCGACTGGTGAGTTGATCGCTGATATTTCCAAGCAAGATCAACGGCAAGTTGTCGCAAAAGGTGGCAAGGGTGGATTTGGGAATGAACACTTTAAGTCTTCGACGAATCAAGCACCCCGTGAAACAACGCCCGGCGAACCGATTGAGGAACATACGCTTCGCCTTGAATTGAAATTAATCGCCGACATAGGCTTGGTGGGCTTGCCAAATGCAGGCAAATCGACACTTCTAAGTGCTGTCAGTGCAGCGAGGCCGAAGGTAGCTGATTATCCATTTACAACACTGCAACCACACCTTGGGATTGCAGAACTTGATGCTGATCGGCGTTTGGTGATAGCAGACATTCCCGGGTTGATTGAAGGCGCAGCTGATGGTGCAGGGCTAGGGCATCGTTTCTTACGCCATGTTGAACGCACTGGAGCATTGGTGCATTTGCTCGATGTCTTCCCAGAGGACGGCACCGATCCTGTCGAAAATTACAAAACTATTCGAGGTGAGTTGGAACGATATTCACCAGAATTAGCGGCGAAAGAAGAAATGATCGTATTCAATAAAATCGACTTGCTTCCAGAAGAGGAACTCGACGAATATGTCGGTGAACTTGCCGCTCGACTTTGTGTTGACAAGCCGCTGATGTGCTCAGGTGCGACACACGCAGGTATTCGCAACGTTCTTGAGTGTTGCTGGTCCATGGTGAATAAACAACCTGCTTCTGGCTGGTAACTCACATTAACTACTACGAGGTAGTTTATTTCGAGGAAATAATTCAATTGGAATTCACGAATGACAGTATGATGCCTATACTATGGTAGCCATAGTATAGGAGGCATATCATGCGAATTGAACGAGAACTTATGCGAGGGGCTGGGCCAGTAGCGATTTTGAAATTGCTTGATGCCAAGGAACGCTACGGGTATGAACTTGTTTCTTCACTTGAGAAGATTGGCGACGGCGCCTTAGCGATGGGGCAATCGACGCTGTATCCCATGATTTATAATCTCGAAGCAAAGGGACTAGTGAAATCAACATGGAAAGAGGGTGATAGTGGTAAGCAGCGAAAGTATTACACACTTACGAACGATGGGTACAAGAAGCTAGCCACTGATACAAAACAATGGGCAGCACTGACAACGGCAATGCGTGAAATAGGCGTTATTGCTCGTGCCTACAAGCTTGAAGTTTCCTGATGTCAATTAAAAAAGAATTATTTTCAAGTGAGCTACCAGTTGAAATACAAAAACTGATTCGGCGAGTTGCAAGGCGAACGAGGCTTCGTAGCAGAGAACAACTCGATGTGGCGCGTGAATTGAAAGCGCATTTTGAAGATGCACTTGCAGCTGGGGATTCTCCAAACGAGGCGATCGCTGCCTATGGGAATGAAAAAACTGCTGCAAAACTTTTGCGAAACGCATGCAAGCGGAAACGTTGGTGGCTTGAAGTAGCATTTGTAAAATCAATGAAATATACAGCGGTTGCATTCGGTTGTTTATTGGTTGTGTATGTGGTCATGGTATTTTTTGCCATGCAACGAAAGCCTAATATTGCTGTTGATTATGTAGCACAACTAAATGAAACTGCTGCATCTATTCCAGAGAATGAACGGGCATGGCCTTATTACAGAGAGGCACTGATTGCACTCAATAAAAATGACGAACCGACACCTGAAGTAGATAATCGGCCCGTACAACCAGAATGGGCAGGCGATGCTGGTTGGGATGAATATGCGCATTGGATCGATTCGCAGAAAGAAACTGTGAATTTAATTCTGCAAGGCTCCGCTAAACAAGGGGTAGGTTTCGTAGTCGGCGGATCAATGTACGAAGAAGATAAGGAACTCTGGCCAGAAGAATATGAAGCATCTCAATTAAATCAAGACAACAGCATGTTAAGTGTGCTGTTTCCACAACTTGGGCATTTTATGCAGTTGGCAAGATTGCTCCACTACGACGCATTAAAAACTGCTAGCGAAGGTGAAAGTCAACAATGTTTTGAAGATGTTGAAGCAATGCTAAGGTTAGGCTCGCACATTCGCGAGCACTCAACATTGATCAATGATCTCGTTACACTTGCAGTATATAACCTGGCTTTTCAAACAATCGGAACGATTTTAGAGAAAAATCCAGCAGTTCTCTCATCACATCTTGGCAGGCTTGAAACGCAACTCTCCTTACTAAACGAGGAAATGAATATTCGTTTTGATGGAGAGAGGATGTTCATTTTAGACCTACTTCAAAGAACTTTCACTGATGACGGTACAGGTGATGGCGTTCCTGTCCCAGGGGAATTACTAAAAAAAATGTCTTGGGTTGGTGATGCTGCGGGGCAAGAAATGCCTAAACAATTTCCCCCAATTCTGCTGGCGCCAATTGGAGATCTCCTCATCGCATCGAGAAAAGAATTGCTTGATCACTATGACTCATATTTACTACGCATGGAACAAGCTCGTGAAATTCCACTTCATGCTTGGGGAGAAGACGAGTCAAATTATCTTCATCCATATGAACTCAGTAAAGAAGGTTGGTTTTTGAATAAGTATTTTCTCATTGATTTACTCATTCCAAGCCTTGATGCGGCAGTGCTCCACTGTAAATACACTAGAGCAAACCGCGATGGATTACTCGCAACGATCTACGCGCTCTCTGAATATCAATCGACTGGTTTATGGCCAGAGGATCTTTCAAATACTAGTGCCACTGACCCTTGGAGTGGCGAACCATGGAATATCACCATTGTGAATGACCGGCCTGTGATTTACTCCATTGGGAACGATCAAGATGATGATGGCGGCAGACACGCAGAGGAAGCAAACAAGTGGCATGGTCCAACCGCCGTTCCAGATGGCGATTGGGTTGTGTGGCCAAGCCCAGGGTAAACTGCGTGTATGCCAGTAGGAATTAACGCAGAAAAACTCAAGGAACTCCACCAAACTGCTCACACGTACGACGCATATCTGAGTGATCAAGAGAGAGCACGCCCTTGGCGAGATAATGATGCTCGGACGAAACTTGCCTCAGATCAGCAAACATTACTCGATAGTTTTGTAAGAGAAATGAAGGTGCTCGTTATTTCTGGGATTTGGTGTGGTGACTGCTCTTTGCAGGGACCAATGCTCGCTGCAATTGCTGCTGCATCACCCAAGATTGATTTGCGATGGATTGATCGAGATGCAGCTAGTGAACTCACAACAGCCATTTCGATTAATGCAGGAAATCGAGTGCCAACGGTATTATTTATGGCAGAAGACTTTGAACCAGTGAGTGTTCTTGGTGATCGGACACTCACTAGGTATCGCTCTATCGCACAAAGACAACTTGGGGCAGCGTGTGATATCCCCGGAGCACATATACCAGAAGATGAATACAGCGCTACGTTGCAAGAATGGCTCAACGAATTTGAACGAGTGCAATTATTATTACGTCTTAGCGCTCGTCTTCGCCAGAAGCACGGCGATTGAAATCACGCAAGAGTTCAAATGCTTCCATCGGCGAGAGTGCGTTGATGTCTACTTCTTTGAGTTCCTCAACAAGTGGGCTCGGTAAGTACTCGGTAAACAAACCCATTTGCGGTTCTGCTGGAATATGACTCGTTGCTTCTTCGCTCGCCTGTGCGTTGTGTACAGTCAATGTGTTTAACACTTCATTCGCGCGGTCGACTACACTTTTTGGCACCCCGGCAATTTTTGCGACGTGTATGCCATAACTTCGATCGGTTCGGCCTTGAGCAATGCGATACAAGAAGACAATTTCATCGTTCCACTCACGGACAGTGACATGCAAATTTGTGATGTTTGAATCGCGATCAGCAAGTGTTGTTAATTCGTGATAGTGCGTTGCAAATAACGTGCGGCACCCCACGCCGGAAAGCGATTCTGTAATTGCCCAGGCGAGTGACAAACCGTCGAGTGTACTTGTTCCTCTGCCAATTTCATCAAGAATCACAAGGCTGTGGCTCGAGGCATTGTTGAGAATGTTTGCAGTTTCAACCATTTCAACCATAAACGTTGATTGACCGGCGTGCAGTTCATCATTTGCGCCAACGCGTGTAAAGATTCGATCGACCAAACCAATTGTCGCTGACTTTGCAGGAACGAAACTTCCAGTATGGGCGAGTAACGTAATAATTGCAACTTGTCGAATGTACGTAGATTTGCCTGCCATATTTGGGCCGGTGATGAGTGCAAGGGGTGAATCGTGTAACACGCAATCGTTTGGAACAAACCGATTTTGCAATAATCGATCTAACACTGGATGACGACCATCTTGAATATCAAGGATTGGATCATCACAAATATTTGGCCGAACGTAGTTGTACAACACAGCAACATCTGCAAAACATATAAGTGTGTCAAGTTGTGCAATCACATCTGCAAATGAAACAATGAACTGAATACAATCGTTGATCGAATGGCATAATTCTTTGAAGAGTTGTTGCTCACGGTTAAGGGCAATCGACTCAGCACTGAGAACTTTGTTTTCAAATATTTTTAGTTCTGGAGTGATGTATCGCTCAGCGTTTTTAAGAGTTTGTTTGCGGGTGAAATTGTCTGGAACCCGCGCAGCCTGTGCACTTGAAACTTCGATGTAATAACCAAAAACCTTGTTGTACCCAACTTTCATTGTCCCAATGTTGGTTTCTTCAACAATTTGAGCTTGGTATTGCGAGAGCCATTGCCCAGCATCACGTTGCAGCGATCTTGCTTCGTCGAGTGCTTCGTCAATACCATCGACAAACAAGCCTCCGTTACGCATGTGTGGAGGAGGGTTCTCTTCGCAGTGAGTTACGATCATTTCAGCAAGTGGCTTGAGTTGTGAAGAGAGTGAACGAAGTTTTTCTCGAAATGATTTGAGTGCATCACCATGAAGCTCATTTGCAATCGTAACACATCCGAAAAGTGATTTGCCAAGTGCAACAATGTCGCGCGGTGTTACACGTCCTGCTGCAACTCTTCCTGCAATACGTGCAATATCTTGTACTTGATCGAGGTTCTGTTGTATAGTTGAACGTAGTGTTGCGTCATCCACAAAAATCGACACAATTTCCTGTCTTTTTTCAATTGCAACGCGGTCGGCTAAGGGTTGGCAAAGCCATCGCCGTAACAATCGTTTCCCCATTGCAGTGTGGCACCGTTGCATGATCCAAAGAAGTGAACCCTCTCCAGAATTCCCTCGGATCGTTTGTTCGATTTCTAAACTGCGAATGGTTGTTGCATCGAGGGCAACAAAGTCACCGGCATTTTGCACACTTGGTGGTTGTAAGTTCGCAAGGACATCACTTGATGCTTGAGTAACTCCAATGTAATCAAGAATTGCACCGGCAACCCCAACAACAGGGGCGTCTTCATCGATACCAAACCCAGAGAGCGTGGTTACTCCGAACTGTTTTTGTAGAAGCGTATTGCCTTCTGCTGTATCAAAATGCCACGTGGGTCTTTTTGTTAATGCAATTCCACAATGTTCGATGATAGGAATTATTGTCTCTTCATCTTCCCCTACAATCGCTTCTGCAATACCAAGTCGCTCTAACGAATCTCCCAGACGATCTAGTGCCACGCTGTGTAATTCAAAAAGTCCTGTAGAGATTTCTGCAACGGCGATGTGTACGTTTTTTTCGTCTGAGCGTAATGCGCAAAGAAGATTTGTTTGGCTATCTATAAGTAATGAATCGTCGATCAGTGTTCCGGGTGTCACAATTCGTGTGACACCTCGTTCTACAATACCTTTTGCTTCTGCGGGGTCTTGTAATTGTTCACAAACTGCAACGCGAAATCCCTGTTCAACCATTCGCCGCATGTATCTTTCTGCGGCGTGGTGGGGTACACCAGCCATGTCAATACCGTTGCCGCGTTGCGTGAGCGTGAGGCCGATTGCTTTGGAAACAATTCTTGCATCTTCATCAAACATTTCATAAAAATCTCCCATGCGAAAAAATAGCACACATTCTGGGTGCGCATCTTTAAAGCCTCGATACTGTTGCATCGCAGGCGTTGACCATGGGTTGTTTGGGGCCTTTTTCTTCTTCTTCTTCGAGGCCGCCGTTTGAGGCGTCATGTCAATCATTCTAACTGCATTTATCCTTACGGGCACGCACCAAATGATGAGATGAGCAGCAACAAATCTTCAATATCTACGATGCCATCGTTGTTGAGATCAGCATCTGGGTCATTTGTATCCCATGCACCGATCAATGCTAGAAGGTCGTCGATGCCGACCTCGCCGTCATCGTTGATATCACCTGGGCAAGGGATACCAAGGTCTATGTTGTTTAGGGATGTCAGTGTTGAACCAACCTCGACACCACTAAATGATGGCGGCGTTGCTGTGGCGAGCCACAAATCATCCGCTCCATCACCATCAACATCTGCTGAGCGAGCAAACAGTGGAAGTTCTCCTGCACCCTGTTCGTACCCCACATCGGTGAAGATTGCCTCACCTGTGCCTAACTCGGTGTCGTTTCTGTATGCGCGTGCTAATTTTACAGATGAAATATCTGTGAGAACAACAACAAGGTCAAGGTCTCCATCGCCATCGAGGTCGATAGATGTAATTGATTCTGGGTTTGTTCCTGAAACTGGAAGTTGCAGAGGAGATGCATAGACATCCTCTGCTGTTTGAAGAAGAATATCTATTGAATTGCCAACTGGGTCTGCAACAACAAGGTCGTCATACCCGTTGTTGTCAAGATCTGCAATGATCTGTTCTGCGATTCCATCTCCGACTTCGATCACAGTTGGTTCTCCATATTCAAGGACGAGCCCGAGGCCACTAGATCCGGACTTGAATATGCTCGTCTTACCGCCGTTTCCAGTGACTGCAACTTTGTCTAGGTCTTTGGTGTCGTTGACATCGGTTGGGTCGACTGAATTCGCGCCCCCACCAGTTGAATAGCTTGATCCACTTGGCATAAAGGATGCAGCAAAAATTGGACCATTAATAATTGCTAATTTCCCATCACCTGAATTTGCAACTGCAAGATCGATAGAAGTTGGTGTATTAAAATTGCCAATAGCAACATCTGTTGGAAGTGTGTCTACAGTCGGTGCGTACCAATTGGTCGCGATGTCAGTTTGTTTGATGAATCCAGTACCTAGGTTTGTATCGATGACATTCTCCAGAATTGAAACGGTATTGTCTTCTGTGTTTGTAACAACAATGTCAATATAAGTATCACCATCAAGGTCGCCTACTGCGAGTCCTGCAGAAGTATCACCTACAGGAATCTGGTAGGAACTTGTAAATCCGTTCCACGAACTACCGCTCATGCCACCATTGATGAGCACAAGGATGTTACTTATTGGCGAATCCGGAAGCGATAAAGCAATATCTGGGTATCCGTCATTATTGAAATCTGCAAACTTTGCGTCAGCAGGCAGGGTGTCGAGGCCTGTTTGTTCCTCTCCACCAAAACTAACTAAACTTGAAACAGTTTGGAATGTCACAATGACGCTTCCGCCCGGGCCATTTACATTGTTCGTGTAGGAGACAATTGGAACGAGGTCGGCGTATCCAAAACCTGAAGACATAATCGCATCGAATTGCGTTGTAATAGGTTGAGTGGATTCAATCAACGTGATTGAGAGTCCTGCTGATACTGGTATTTGACCTTGGTACAAGTACAGGAGCCCGCTTAGTTCCACGTTTCCATCAACAGTTATTTTGCTGTATCCATTTGCAAGATCCCCGTCGATCGGTGTACATGAGGACAGAATAGTTCCAGACCCAGCAAGTCCTGCAATCGATCCATCCATCAAGGAAACATCACCATGAATGGTTGGGAATGACTTGTGTGATGAGTCATGTGTAAGCGTGCCGCTGCAGTAGAGGTTCCCGTAGAGTGTTCCACCTCCATAAAAACCCGCACCATCCCTTACGATCACGCCCTCGGCGGAAGTTATAGAAGCGTTTTCATTGATGCCAACACTCCCATGACTCTTGCCAGAGATATCAACTTTGTTTGCGACTAGTTGTCCATCAAGGAATGCGGCAATAGCGCTCGAAGTTCCAACATGGTGCCCAACCAAAAGACTTGGATAATTTGATTCGGTCAATGTAAGCGTGTTACCCAATAAGCCAAAAGTGCAAAAATCTTGGCTAATTTCAAGTTGCGATACGGTGTGGTCTTCGAGGAGCAATATGAGTGGTATATCCTCACGTGAACTAAAGTAGGGGATGTCACTTGCACCTGGAGCATTGGCCGGAAGCCAACTTGCGTCAGTTCCGAAATTTGCATAACTTCCACCATTCCAAATGCGGTATCCTGATTCACCTGAGAGAACTGGTGTATATTCATAACAGCCCAGATCTATGATTGGTGTTGCTAACGGATCCCAATCATCTGTATACGGATCATCTTGAAAACGTGGGTTCCCATCAAGATCTTCAGAACTTGGGTAATTGAAAAGCCAATTGTCTCCAAAATCTATTGCTATAGAGCTTGGAAGTAAGCGATAATTCTCATCTCCAGTATGTTCGATCCCATCGGGACCTAGTTCTGAACGGAATATTGGATCTTGATTTGTTAATCCAGCCGGAAGCCATTCAGTACCATTTTCAATCAAGCATGTGTCGATCGTAATTGGCCCATTGACTTGGTTGTAGTACCCACGATCATACACACCCCTATTTCCCCAGACAATTGAGTTTTGAAGCGAAATGATTCCAGTGAGAGCGGCTTTCTCTCCAATGTTGTAGTTGTTCACGATTGTGCAATTTGTCACACGGCTACCAGATGTATCAACACTCATATGAAGAGTCGGTCCATCGTTATCAGCAAAAAGGGAGTCTGCTATGTAGGAATAGTTTGAACCAGAATCGCTTGCGTAGAAACCCGCCCCAAAAAGTGAAGTGTTCAATCTGAAAGCGCATCTGTCAATAAATGCAACTTGAGTAATGCTGATTTCATCAAAATAAACACCACCGCCATATGCTGCTTCATTATTTGTGAATATTGAATCCTCGATTCTTGTTGCGGTTGAGAAAGCATGAATCCCACCCCCAGATCCAGTGCCAACTATTCCTACTGTTGCAAGGTTGTCATCGAAGAGTGAATCAAAGACATCGAGCGTACCAGAATTTGAATACAGACCAGCACCTTTGTAATAACAATAGTTATCGCTAAATACACAATTGGAAAAAATAGAATCCGAATTCATTGCAGCAACGCCACCGCCATCGTTGGCTCGGTTGGAATTAAAATTCGAATTTGTAGCTACGATTCCGCCATTATTAATGTATACACCACCGCCTGTGCCACCCCAGTCATCAAAACCAGGTCCACCATTTTGCATATCTACTATTTCATTATTTGAGACAACAGAATCAATGAGGTACACACTCCCTGTATCAACATAGATTCCACCCCCGCGATCATCCGCTCCATTGTCATCAATACTCGAATTATATATAAGTAATGTTCCTGTTTGAATAAAGACACCACCGCCATAGTTGTCGTCTATCCCTGTACCTGTTGCCGCACCTCTTGTAATGGTAAAACCGTCAATAACAGCGAAGAACCACTCTGACGGGGCGTAGGTTACTACGTGGTACGCATCGTCATTCGTTGCAGGTGTGTTGTTGACATTTCCAGAAAGAAATGTTGGGTGACTACTGATTTCGCGTTGTTCAATCGAAGTTTCTGTCCCATCGAATCCGCCATAAACTGTTACACCACTGGGGATATCGAAAGTCGAAGAGCGTAGAGTACCTGGTGTATACGTTCCTTCTGCAACCCAAATTTGTTCTCCGTTTGCAGCAATCGCAAGTGCCTGTTGTATTGTCGAGAATGCTGTTGCCCAAGAAGTTCCAGTGCCTGCCGTATTGTCACCATCGACAAACCAAACGGTATCAACAGATGCAATAAGGTTCACTGCAGTAGAATTGATATCTAATAAAAACGATGTTCCCGGAGGCGCGTTTTGAATAATAACCTCATCAAAAGAAGTATTCGTGTCTATCGTACCGCTAATAATGTTGTAGATCTCTCCATCTGTAACTTCAACACCACCCTCAACCTCCGCTATGAGTGTTCCCCCCAACTCAATGAGTGATCCATTTATGGATGTGTACCATTCGAACTCAGTCAAAGATATTTTTAATGAGCCACCCGCAAACTGGTTGTAAATACCAGAATTTACGCTTCCATTTATTTCTAGGTAACCACTGTTGTACACAGTAGTAGTAAAGTAGGAGATTCCAGAAGTAATGACTGATCCCTCGGAGCAAATATTCAGTGTGTCACAATTTACATATCCACCAGTCGCCAAGATCAATGTGGCAGTGAACCCATTACAACCGACGTTTATTGAATTAGATGGCCTGTAAATCGAATAGCATTCAATCGTGCCACCAAACCAATTCAGATTCCCATCGATATGAATGCTAGAACTTACAATAGAACTTGTTACATTTTGAAGTTGAAGTGTACCTCCGGTATTGACATTAATAAAGTCCGTAGTCAGCGACCCAGTTGTAGCCGAGCCAACACCAACTGCAAGATGTCCTCCATTTTGAATTGTGACTTGACTTGCGGTTGCACCAAGTTGATCGATGACAACACTTGTGTCAATCTCAACATCAACAGCATTTGTGGGGAGAACACCGGAACTCCAGTTGGCTGTATCGAACCAACTTCCACCTGGGCTTCCCACCCACGTGACTGCAGAAGCGTCGAGTGTAAGTGTAAGAGTGCCTGTACCAGATTCTGACCCATCCCAACCACCAACACGCAGTAGATACTCCTCGCCAGCATTCACGGGAATAACTAATGTCGATGTATAGAACAAACAATTTCCAAAATCATCATTACATCCTAGGAAAAAGAGATTATTGCAATCCGTTCCGCTGTATGCAACAAGATCAGTGTCGTAATTCGCTTGATCACAAGTACTGATCGTAAGGGTGCCACTTGCTGGCGCACTGTACCGGTACCAAATATCATTGACCGTATCGCCTCCATCGCTACCAGTCTCACAAGTTGGATGGGTGGGACCATCTGTTGTGGCATCATGTGTTGTGAAATATGTATCACCCTCAACAATGTCAATAGCATCAGCACATGCATTGTTGGCAGGGCAACTTACACTTGTACCTTTGATGTCAACGATATCGAGGAGAATGTCGCCTGAACCAGAATCTCCCGAATTCCATCCACCAACACGAATCATGAGTCGATCACCCATGTAAACGGGGACTTCCAAGTAACTTGAATAGTTCGCACAATCAACACCTAAAATTTCACCATCATCATTGCATCCAAGCAATGTAAGATTGTTGCAATCATCGCCAAGATACACAACAAGATCGGAATCGTAATCTACCAATCCACACGTTGAAACAACAAGTATCCCGTCACACCCAGCAGTGAATCCGTACCAAATGTCGTTGTATGTTTGACCATCGTGTTGACATGTGGAATGGACATCACCATCAGTAGTGGCATCAACAGTTGAGAAACTAGTTGTGCCCAAATAAATTTCGGTAGCATCAGCACAGTAGTCGTTTGCAGGTGGCGATAGAGCAAAAGTACTCGCAGCACAGACCAAAACCAAAAAGAAGCCAATAAATGTGGTATTAAATGTAGTATTTTTCATCTCGTCTCCTCAGTTTACCTTTTTTTATTATGCCATTTATTCTTTGATAAGTCGAGAAAAAAATCCATATGAATAGGCTAAAAAGACAGGAAAGACTATTTATTCTCATATAATTCACCTCGCCATGCTCGTTTTTCTTTGTATCTCTATTGTTATTGCCTCCATTGTTGGGGGGATTGTGCCTTTGCTTTTTCGCCCAACGCACAAAAGAATGCAACTTGCCATCAGTTTTGTTGGCGGGGTGATGGTAGGGGTTGCGATCCTCGATCTCATCCCAGAAGCACTTGAAGCAGGGGATTCGCACCAAGTGATGTGCTGGCTGCTCGCAGGTTTTCTCACACTCTTTTTGCTTGAGAGATTTCTTCCATCTCACTGTCATGATGTTGCAGATGACCAACATGGTTCACCTTGTGAACATGAACATCGCCTTACTGGTGCAGGCGCATTTGTAGGATTAACAATACACAGTTTACTCGCGGGAATCGCACTTGGCGCCGCGTGGGTGCTAGGTGGATTGCCAATTGCACTTGGTGTATTTGTTGCAATCGTGTTACATAAACCGTTTGATGCGTTGACATTGATTGCACTTTTACGAGTAGGTTCAACATCTAGAGCAAAACTAATTGTAATAAATGTCATGTATGCACTCACCGTTCCGTGTGGTGTATTGATTTTTATGATTGGTGGAACTACATCACCCGAAGCAATGTCAGCTGCGATTGCATTTTCAGCAGGGATGTTTCTTTGTATTTCCCTAAGCGATCTTCTCCCAGAATTACATTTTCACGGGCATGATCGTTTTTCGCTCACAATCTCATTGCTTCTTGGACTTGCTGTCGCATGGGGGATTTCCATGTCGCATACCCATGAGGATGACACGCACGTCGATGTAGAATCCTCTATCCTGCTACATTCTTATGACACAAACAGCACCAAATTATAAAAAGACGCTGCATCTTCCAAAGACATCGTTTCCGATGCGCGGTAACTTGGCTCAAAATGAACCACAAACTGTAAAACGCTGGAAAAAAGAAGATCTATATGCGAAGATCCAAGATGCACGAAAAGACGCACCTCCTTTTGTGTTTCACGATGGCCCACCCTATGCCAACGGTTCGATACATGTCGGCCACCTTCTTAACAAAGTGTTGAAAGACATTGTGGTGCGTACGCAAAACATGTCTGGGCGAAAATGTCCATTCACTCCCGGTTGGGATTGTCACGGTTTGCCTATTGAACATAAGGTGATGACTGAACTGGTTGAGTCTGGAAAGATTGAAAAGTTAAAAACGCTTGATGACGATTCGCGTCGTATTGCAATACGCAGAGAATGTAAAAAGTACGCGTCTAAATTTGTAAAATTGCAAACTGGTGAGATGAAAAGTTTGCTCACAGTTGCTGATTACGACGACCCATATCTTACTATGAGTCCAAAATATGAAGCGGCGGTACTCGAAGTGTTCGCAAATTTGGTGGATACTGGAGTTGTGTACCGTCAACTCAAACCTGTTCATTGGTCTATTGCGAATGAAACTGCACTTGCTGAGGCAGAGTTAGAATATTACGACAGAGAAGATCCTTCTATTTTTGTTCACTTCGATGCAATTGATACAGAAGCGGTGGCATCAGCGTTCGGTGTAACGCTCTGTGAAACATCTACATTTATGATTTGGACGACTACGCCATGGACACTGGTTGCCAACATGGCAATTACAGTTTCACCGCGATTCGAATACTCACTTGTTCGTCTTGGAGATCACATCACAGTTATTGCAAGTGAGTTGCTAGATAAAGTTGCAGGAATCACGGGGTCAACTCCAGAAGTACTCGGTACTTGCAAAGGCGACGCACTCGTTGGCCTTTCATATCAACATGTGTATTGTGATCGAACCTGCCCAATCATTTCAGGTGATCATGTCACCCTTGAAGATGGCACAGGGCTTGTGCATACTGCGCCAGGTCACGGAACCGACGATTACATTGTTGGCCTTGCAAATAACCTAGACATTTACTGCCCCGTGCAAGCAAACGGCGTGTATGACGAAACTGTTCCTGAATTTCTTTCTGGTCTTTCAGTTTGGGATGCAAATGAAGTTGTTGTGAACAAGCTGAAAGAAACCAATCATCTGTACCACATGTCGATGTACAAACACAGTTATCCACATGATTGGCGAAGTAAAACGCCAGTTATTTTTAGGTCAACCGAGCAGTGGTTTGTAGCAGTTGATGCTGAATTGGAGCCCGGAAAAACGCTTCGCGGTATGGCACTCAATGCAACTGAAAATGACATTACGTTTATTCCGCCATGGGGGCAAAATCGCATGCGGGGCATGCTAGACTCACGCCCCGATTGGTGTTTATCCCGCCAGCGATCTTGGGGATTGCCGATTCCGGCATTTGTTAAGAGTGACGGTTCATTCCTTCTTACATCCGACATTGTTCGAGTGATTTCAAACGTATTTGCAGAACATGGTTCGGATTCTTGGTTTACGCAACCTCCCGAAGTTCTCCTTGCAAGTTGGAATAATCCTGACAACATTGACCTCACTTCCCTAGAGAAAATGAACGACATTTTTGATGTTTGGTTTGAATCTGGTTCTTCATGGCATGCTGTCATGCAAGCTCGCGGGCAAGGTTATCCGATGGATTTGTATTTAGAGGGCAGCGACCAGCATAGAGGTTGGTTTCAATTGTCCATGCTTCCCGCGCTTGCAACGACAGGGGTATCACCGTTTAAAAGTGTACTTACACATGGTTTTATGGTCGACAAAAATGGTCACAAAATGAGTAATAGTGGCGGCAATGCTTTGACCGTTGAGGAATTGCTAAAGGATCTCGGCGCGGACGTTTGTCGTTGGTGGGTTGGCTCGTTGCCGTATGACAATGACATCAAAGTTGACCAATCATTCTTTGATATAGCAGGCGAAAGTTATCGAAAAATTAGAAATACATTTAGATTTTTGCTGGGCAATGCTGGCGATTCAAAAGGGTTAGTTATTGAATCAACCTCTATCGATGGTTGGGTTTTGGGTGAACTTACAAAGTTAGAACTATCCGTTGTGGAATCACTTCAATCGTACGATTTCCGCGTTGCACATCAATCGTTATACAACTTCTGCAATGACACGCTATCTGCAACGTACTGTGCTGCTGTAAAAGATCGTTTGTACTGTGATAGTGAAGATTCGAAACGTAGGGTTCAAACCGCTGCAACGATGGGGATTATCAGCGACACACTTTGTCGTTTGATTGCACCGTTTATTCCTCATACATCTGACGAGGCATGGCGATCACTACATGGTGATGATGCACCGAGTGTGCACCTACAAAAGTTTGCGAATATTGGCTATCCAAGTGATGAAGCGTGGAATGAAGTCATGCAGGTTCGTGACGAGGCGCTTAAGGCATTGGAAGAAGCAAAAAGTAGCGGCATTGATAACCCACTTGATGCTGGATTAACGCTGCCAGAAAAACTCAGTGGATTTGATGCATGTGATCTCGCAGATCTCTGTGGCGTATCACGAGTTTCGTTTATGGGCGACGAAGTCGTCGTGCAAGATCTCAGGGAAGAACCAAAATGCGATCGCTCTTGGAAACGAGACGGTACGGTGAAGTTACGATCTGATGGTGGTATGCTCAGCGATCGCGATGCGATTGCTGTTGGCGTAGAGTAAGATGTACGCATGACTGAATTTCTTAAAACGATTAAGTACGATGATTTTGCAAAACTTGACCTTCGCATCGCGACAGTGAAGAAAGCAGAGTTACATCCTGATGCAGACCGTCTTTTAAAGTTGCAAATTGATGATGGAACGCCTGAAGGCCGTCAGATTTGCGCTGGAATGAAAGATTGGTACAAGCCAGAAGAGTTAGAAGGAACGCAGGTTGTGATTATTGCGAACTTAGAATCTCGTAAAATTCGAGGTGAAATAAGTGAAGGTATGGTTATCGCTGCTACACGCCGAGTTGGCGAAGATGCTGAAGACGTAGCCGTCCTTCGCGTCGATCGCGAAATGCCCGCAGGTTCAAAAGTTAGTTAACAGTATCGTTTTACAACGATTACTTGACACTCGCTCAATTTTTGTAGTCCCCACCTTCGTTATGTGGTTTATTCTTCATCTACAGCAGCAACTTCTTCACGTCCACGCTTAAAGTTGTGGCGGTCGATTAGAATTTCTAACGAGAATGCTTCGCCGATTCCTTTGGTGCCACCGAGTTCATCAAAAGTTAACAACGTTTGTAGGATTGGTGTAGTGTTTCCTGAAAGACCTTTTAAAAGTTCCATACTTGCAGGTGTTGTTTCAGTTACGCGTACAACTACGAGTGCCATGTTTTCTTCTGAAGGGATAACAAAAATTCTTTCTTCAACAGAAAGGTCAACAATTGGTGTGTCGAGAGGCATGTTTTCGGTAAGAGTGAAAATTGCTTTCACAACATCAGCATCTGTTTGCTCAAGAGATTGAATCGATGAAACCATGTCTTCAATGGAGTCGCCTGCGCTGAGACGATTGAGAATTGTTTGCGACAGCAAAGATTGTCTTGTTGCAGCATCGAGAATTGCTGGTATGCCTGCATCTACAAGCGACACCGTTTGTGGGCGGCTTACAGACGAATTATTATCCATAGCAACTCGTAACATGCCATTGTTTCGGGCATTCGCTTGGATCGTGCCAAGTTGTGCTTGCAGCAAAGCCCACTGTTGAAGTCTTGCAGCATCTGCTTGAACTTCAGCTCTTACTTCATCGAGGTTGTCGGGAGCTCTTGAAGGGTCTGTAGCTGTGAGACGAAAAACAAAAAGTTCACCCTTATTTGTTTCCACGATTGGAGAGGAGACGCCTTGTTGAACACGGAAATTTCCGTTTCCACCAAATTCTTTCGCAGCAGTAATAAGCGTTTCAAATGAAACTGGTGAGTCGCCTAAGTTTGTTGCAGTTACTTCGCCAAGAATAGGCGTATTTACAGCATCGGCTGTCGAAATCCACTCACCAACACTGCCGTATGCAGGCAGATCAATACTAAAAGTTCCTTGGACATTGGTGGCGAGTTGCTCAAGATCTAGTTTTAGGTCGCCCCAGTTTTCAGGGAGTTTGATAAAGCTATCTTGCTCTTCGAATCCACGGCGTGGAAGTCGAAGTTGTTCAGACATTGTTCGTGCTATCTCATCTCTTGAACGCTCTGTTAGTAAATCTAAATATGCATTAGAAACGGCTTCTGGAATTACTGTACTGTCTTCGACTTTTGGAAACCGTGGATCGTTTTCATTTCGTCTCCAAAATTTACGTTGTTCACGAGATGTAAAATCATCACTCAGTTTTGCTGCTTGGCGAATGGATTCCGCAGGAATATGTACCCATTCAACTTTGAATCGATCAGGAAGTTTATATCCAAAACCTTGGTCACCTTCACCTATTGAAACATCTTTCCAAGATTCGAATTGTGCAAGTAGTGTTTCTTCTGAAACATCGGTGTCAATTGGCTTGGCAGGGATGACGACAGTTTCGATGGCAACTGAAGATAAATATCTATCGGCAGCATTGTGAAGACGTCGATCAGAAAAACGGCCTGCGCCTTGGTATGTTTGAATGAGTCTTTGCACACCTTCCAAGTGCGCAAGCGTTTCAAATACAGTTTGAGTGCGAACACCAGTGTTTCTTGCAATGTTTGTAACAGTTGCAGCATCTACAGTGACAGCATTTAGTGATGGTGTAAAACCGGCAGAATCTGCTTCGCGGGTAAGAAGGAACCAGTGTGAAGGTGACTCAATATTTCCAATTCCTGGGAGAGAAACACCAAGTCTGTCAATGATTTGAGATTCAGTGAGGTTCTTTTGCCACTGATCGTATCCAACAGATTCGCCGTCACCTACAGTTGCCTGCTTTGTTCCTGCATATCCTGCTCTTTGAGCGAGTTGTTGAATAACGTTGGGCGCAAGGAAAGCGATCAGTAATAGGGATCCGCCAAAACCGAGGATCCAGACACTGTATTTACGTAGAAACTTAAACATGTCCGTGGTGTTCCTTAGCCGAGGTGAAGGGAATAAGTCAACTGCGGCAAAATATGTTCAATATGCTTAACGGTAAAATTCGACGATCAGATTGGTGTTGACATCGAACGGAATTTGATCTGCAGTTGGCTCAGCAACCACGCTGCATGACAATTCTGCTGGATTAACAGTTAACCATTCTGAAACGATGTGACCGGCGAGAGTTTCCATGTTTGTTCGAGCCAATGCATGGATGCCTGGCTTGAGTGTGATGATATCGCCGGGTGATGTTGCAAAACTTGGTCGGTCAACTTTTTTGCCATTCACTAGAACGTGTCCATGAACAACCATTTGTCTCGCGGCCCAAATTGTACGAACGAATCCTGCACGTCGAAGAACGTTATCGAGTCGTTGTTCAAGCAGTTGCAACAGAACTTCGCCGGTATTGCCGCGCATGCGACTCGCCTGAGCAATGTATCTGCGAAATTGTTTTTCGAGAACGTTGTAGTGGTATCGAAGCTTTTGCTTTTCAACGAGGCGCACACCATAATCTTTCAAACGGCGGCCGCGGAAACCGTGAGGTCCTGGTGCTGTGAGCTGTCGCTTTGCAGTGTGCTTAGGAATGTCCGCGATCGGTACACCGACGCGTCGTGATAATTTTACTTTTGGTCCTAGATAGCGAGCCATGGTGTCGTATCAACTCCTCAAAAAGCCTTCCCTTAATTCAGTTTGAGGGTTGCGATCGACCGTCGATTGCATACCGTCCAATTGAATGGTGGAGAACAACGGATTTGAGCAGAAAACCCCTGTTTCGTCAACCCCTTTGGGTGATGGAATCTGGAAGTGTAGTCTCCTTAAGGTCCGATAAAATATCCGAACTCAGTAGCCAATTTCTATAATCTGCCGATTTGAGTTTGGTCCTGACCCTTGGGGTCAGGACCAAAGCAATTGATGGCACATAGGGGTGAATTGACGATTCCTTGCCGATGGGTCTTGACCTGATCCAAAATGGGGCAGGTCAAAATCCGACCGCATCACGTTGCGATTTGAGATTTGGATTATTATTCATAAGTACTGACAGACAATGCAATTACGAAACGGGTTCAAGCGTTTGACTATGAGTTGCCGATATGTCTTGGCGGCACATATTGCAAGGATGAACACATGATTGAAACAACAGTTGATTATTGGACCTGCATCGATTTAGCAGAGGCATTGGAGCAAACAATGCGAAATGACCTATGGACCACAGCGGAGCGGATTGCACAAACTGCATCAAGAATAACCAACAAGCCGGAAGAACTTGTTGCTGCACTTAATAAATACGATGTCAGGCAAGCTGCGAAATCAGCAGCAGTCGGAGTAAACGTGTTGAAAATTAGCCAAGACGCAAACAGTCTCTCTCGGGCTGGATAGACTGCCGAGCAATACCTCGCTACCAAGACCCTAGGGGATTGATTAGTACGCTCGTTTTGAGTTGTCACCTGCGTGCCAATTCAAAAAGGCACGGTTGACAACTGCGTTTCCGCCAGGGGTTGGATAATTTCCAGTGAAATACCAATCACCGGTATACTCCGGCATCGCTGCAGTGAGTCCTTTGATATCTTGGTACACCACATCAAGTTTGCCATCCCACTCAAGGTGCTTAGGTCTGACAAGTTCAGCGATTTTGCACGAAATTTCTTTCAATGAAAATTGGTCATATAACGCTTTTACTTGATTTTGCATCTTCGAAACAGATTGCTTATCTTCTTCCTTACATTTTGCAGCAATTTCATCAAAAATAGCAGCGTTTCCTGCTTCATTCGTTAAAGCTACTGCTGCCTCAAATGCGATGAACTTGCCAATCTGGCTCATATCAATACCGTAACAATCAGGGTACATAATTGGAGGAGCAGAACTCACGATCACAATTCGCTTTGGATGCAACTGCGACAAACTTGTGATGATGGATTCACGCAAAGTTGTTCCCCGAACGATGGAATCGTCAACAACAACGAGCGTGTCGTCTTTTTCGATCAAGCCACGAGTAATGTCGTAGATGTGTGTGACTAAATCTCTCCTTGCAGCATCATGTGTAATAAATGTGCGCAAGCGTTGATCTTTGTGCGCTATTAATTCCGCTTTTACGCGAGTGTGATTTAATTTTGACAAATCATTTCTTGTCACGGATCCATCTTGGATTTTATTCCAGATGGAATCCACTTCAATACAACGCAGAGCGCCACCAACTGCTTCGAGTAAACCAAGAAAGCACGTCTCAGCAGTATTTGGAATATAACTAAAGAATGATCGGTCAATGTCGTTGCCAAGTACTTTCATTATTCGCGGAGCAAGATTTGCTCCCAAACGTTTTCGTTGTTTGTAAATGAGCGGATCATTGCCTCGGCTGAAATAAATTCTTTCAAAAGAGCATTGCCGAAGTTCAAGAGGTTTAGTGAATTCGATGTCTTCTATGGATCCGTCACGTTTTACAACAATGACATGACCAGCTTTAACCTGTTTAATTTCATCAGGGTTAACATTAAACACGTTTGCGAGTGCACCTCGTTCCGAAGCACATGCAACAACTTCGTCATCGATGTAGATAAATGCAGGACGAATGCCAGCAGGATCACGGCAGATGAACGCGTCGCCATTACCGATAATCGAAGCAAAGACGTATCCGCCGTCCCAATATTGTGCTGCTTTTTTGAGTAATTTGCCAACGTCCAATTCTTTCGAAATGGTTGTTGCAAGTTCTCGTCCTTCGATGTCTTTGTGTTTTTTGATCAGCCGTTCATGTTCATTGTTCAAAAAGTGACTAATTTTTTCGAGGATGACTTGTGTATCGTTATCGCCAACAGGATTCAAGCCATATTCGACGAGTTGATCGAACAACTCGCTGGAATTTGTCATGTTGAAATTACCAGCGAGTGCAATGTTTCGGCTTGCTATGTTGCTCTTTCGCACAAAAGGGTGGCACATCGCCATTGAGTTCCCAGAATGCGTTCCGTACCGCAAATGAGCGAGGTACACTTCGCCTAAAAAACGACAACTTCGTTTTGCACCCATTTCTGTTTCAGCAGTAATTGGTTCATGTAACCGTTCGGTATCTTCGGTAATTGCATCGAAAATGCGTTCAATCGCGTTGTGTTTATCAGATCGAATACGTAGTAAAAATTGATCACCTGCAGGCATGTCAAATTTCACTACACCAAGACCTGCCCCGTCTTGTCCTCGGTTGTACTGCTTCTGCATGAGCAAATAAGTTTTTCGAAGTCCCCATGCAGCGTCTCCGTACACATCTTGGTAGTAGTGCAGGGGCTTTCTTAGCCGTACAAAGGCAAGGCCGCATTCGTGGGTGAGTCGGTCACTCATTTGAAGGGGGGATGATACTCAAAACTCACCTTCGGTGAGTTTTGATGTGAGGTTCTAATACCGGTAATGGTCAGCCTTGTATGGGCCTTCGACAGGTACATCGATGTATGCCGCTTGTTGGGGAGTTAATTCGGTCAACTTTATACCAAGTTGTTCAAGGTGTAAGCGTGCAACCATTTCATCGAGTTTCTTAGAAAGGGTGTATACCTTATGCTCGTACTTTTTGTGATTTGAATGCAATTCCATTTGTGCGAGTACTTGGTTAGTGAACGAGTTACTCATGACAAAACTTGGGTGACCCGTCGCACAGCCAAGGTTAAGCAACCGGCCTTCAGCGAGCACAATGATCGAATGACCATCTTTGAACTTCCACTCATCCACTTGTGGTTTGATATTTATTTTTTCAATACCATTGAGTTTTTCAAGACCAGCCATGTCAATTTCATTGTCGAAGTGACCAATGTTTCCAACAATGGCATTGTGTTTCATCCTAGACATGTGGTCTGCAGTAATAACATTGAAGTTGCCAGTTGTAGTTACAAAAACATCAATGTCACCAACAACTTCGTCTAAACGCACAACTTCATAGCCTTCCATTGCAGCTTGCAATGCACAAATTGGATCTATTTCACTGACCATCACTCGGCAGCCTTGACCTTTAAGTGCTTGGCAACAACCTTTGCCAACATCGCCATATCCAGCAACAAGTGCAACTTTTCCAGCGAGCATGACATCTGTCGCTCGCATGATGCCATCGACGCACGAGTGGCGGCAACCATAAAGGTTGTCAAATTTACTTTTCGTTACAGAGTCATTCACATTGATCACAGGAAACAACAATGTGTTGTTGTTTGCCATTTGATACATGCGGTGTATGCCCGTTGTTGTTTCTTCACTTACGCCGTTGACTTCAACAGCATACTGTTCCCAAAATTTATTATTCCATTCTTGTACGTCAGCAAGTAAATCTAAAATTATTCGCTCATCATCGCTCTCCGCGGTGCCGCTCTTTGGCACGGAACCAGTTTTGTTGTACTCCACACCTTTGTGAATAACGAGCGTTGCATCACCACCATCGTCTAGAATCAGATTCGGTGTTTTGCCATCATCCCAATGTAATGCTTGGAATGTGCACCACCAATATTCTTCGAGTGTTTCACCCTTCCACGCGAATACTGGAATGCCTTGAGGGTTTTCAGGAGTGCCGTTTGGACCAACTGCAACTGCTGCCGCAGCGTGGTTTTGCGTTGAGAAAATGTTGCAACTCGCCCAGCGGACTTCAGCGCCAAGTGCTACAAGTGTCTCGATTAACACTGCGGTTTGGATCGTCATGTGCAGCGAACCGGTGATTCTCGCACCAGTAAGCGGTTTCGATTCACCATGTTCTTCACGAAGTGCCATCAGGCCGGGCATCTCATATTCTGCGATTTGGATTTCTTTACGACCAAATGCCACGGTTTCAGGTGATAAATCTGCAACCCTAAATGGGCATGGTTCGTAGAGGTCGAGGTTTGTATTGAGAAAGGTGGGCATTGTTGCGGTTGTACCAGTAGTCACGGGTAATTTCTCCTAAAGTGATTGTCGAGATCGAATTGGGTACTATACTCTTTATACGCTATGAGCACCACAAAACAGCATGAAAACGAATCCTTTGCCCCGCTTGATTGGGCTAAGGCTATTGATGATGCCGGGCTTGGAATGGCTGAGGCTTCGGGTGCAAGTGATTGCTCAATTACTGCTTTGTGTTGGCCGGCGGTCTATGGTTATTGCATTGCAAAAGGGTGTAGTGATCAAGAAGCGTTTGTAGCAACAGCGACAAGTATCGATTTATTACTCAGTAAAAATCTCGAACGTAGCGGTACGTATTTTAGCGGGGGGCATCAACGACAGCTTTTGTTTGATCTCACTGAAGCTCACTTGGAGCAATGCAGATCAAATGGCTGGGGGTCAATCGCCCCGCAAGTCGAGCATCCGCGTGAGCAAATTAATATTATCGAACCATTACTGGAGGGCATGCTGATAAGCACAAATCCAGAAGAAGCGTTCGCGAGACTTTGGGGCGCATCGATTGTGCTTACTGCAATGTTGCAAACTCGTGAAGAGTGCTACGACTCAGGGCTTGAACCGCACTGGAATATTTTTGTCGCAAGAGTTCTCAATCCTTCTTTTAAGAACATTCCAAAGGAAGAATATTCATTTTTACTCGGCGTGTGGGGTGTGCCTGATTACGCACACGCCTCTGTAATGATTTCACGTGTGCAGCGTAGGTTTGCTAAACAAATTCGTACGGTGATTCAAGAGACAGTTGACGATGAGTTGCAGGTTGATCCAGAATTAAATGAACTCCGCCGAGCGTTGCAAGGTGTTGGGATGGTCGAGGCAATTTGTGAATCACTCCGCTGGGCGTGTCGTGTTGAGCACGATCCTGCAACGCTCGCTGTAGATATTATTGCATTTGATATTGCGGATAAAAATGTTGAGAGTTTATTTCTAGATTCACCATCGATTGATGAACTTATCAAAGCGAAAGATTGTTATAAAATATTACGATTAATGGGAGAACACGGTGTCGTCGAACGAAGGCGCGGTGCGTATCTCTATCTTGTGGCAATTGCCTCTGCGATGGTAAATTATGGACGCCGGATTTCAAGCCAATCTAATGACACGCTTCGACGTGGTTTTGGAACAATGCGTGAAGAGCGCCGGCTACCTCGATCGCTGCGAATTATTGCAATGAAGGCGCTAAAGATGCTAGATTAAAAGGTTACCTCCGAATTAAACAACCCTGCGAGTTGTTTAATGGAAGGTAACAACAACATGCGAACCGCCCGGAAATCCGTCAGGATTTGGCACAATGATCCGAATGATTTGTGTTTCGCTTCCGGGGTCAGCGATTGTTGCAACGTGGTCAATTGTTCCTTGGATCGATGGAGAGCCAATTAATTGTGGAAACATCACATTTGCATTGTTTCCAACTTTCAGCGTGTTTGCAACAGCCATTGGAACGGGGGCGTCTATTACAAGTGGGTCTATTGTTACAAGGCGAAGCACTGGTTTTACATCAGCTACGAGTTCACCAATGTCAACATTGACAATTTCAATCCTGCCATTTATGGGGGCAACCAAATGGTGTTGTTGTAACTGCGCAACAATCTGTTTGTGTTGCGCAATTGCTTCTTCTTGTCGTTGTATAAAAAGTTCCCAAGCAAGCCGTTTCCGAATAGTGTTTGTTTTCGCACGTTGCATTTCAAGATCATTTATGGCATGGCGATCATACGCTTGTTGTGCAGCGGTTTCTTCGAGGATTGCGAGATCAAATTCTGATTTTGAAGCAGCAATTTCAAGCGTACTCTTTGCGCGAATTTGCTGTAAATTTTCCTGAGCAATGATGGCATCATCTACTAGGCTAATGAGTACATCACCTTGTTTTACTTGATCGCCGGGTTGAACAGTTACCGATTTTACTTCTCCACGGATCACAAATCCGAGGTCGAGATCATGTTCTGGAACTGCAATGGCATCAAACCCGTCAGATGGTCGTAAATAAGCTGCTCCGCAAAGAAAAATCAACGTTGCAATAAAACTTGTAGTACGAAGCATGTGGTTTTTCCTCATTTGGGAGAACTCGTCAATAAGTAGGCGTAGATAGTACGATATTAGGTATAACAAACCATAACAATCGGCACCTTATCAAGATTTGGTGCATAAGTAAAAAGGAAAGAACTATGAGTGATAATGAAAAGAACACTGGTGGCCAACCAAAACAATCCATGCAACTGCGAATTGACACGTCAAATAGCGTCACGCAGTACACGAATATTTTTCGGTTTTCAAGAATGCCGGAAGAAGTGCTTCTCGATGTTGGTATGACAGCAGTGGATATTGGCTCAAACCCGGAAGGGAAAGCCATTCCTCAAATGGTAATGAAATACCCAACTCGGCTCGTGATGACTTATTCAACGGCAAAGCGGATGGCGATTTCTTTTGCACAACTTGTTAAAGAATACGAAGATAAATTTGGGCCAATTCCAATTAGTAGTGGAGGTTCAAATGCTGTAGATGGTGCGTCGCCCGAGGGTTCATCGTGAGCGATTCGCATATCAATCATGAACAGCTAGGATCACCACAACAAGCGGCTGCATCACTTCATCAAACCCTCGCAGATATTTGTATGATCGGAAATTCGCCATCGGGCGCAGTTGTTCGTTATATACAAGATGGATCTGTTGAAGTTCTCGCAATCTATCCAGCGCCAGATGGAGCGGAACCTCCGCCTTGGATTTCGCCAGTCGTACAAACAGCGCGGTCTCTGAATGGGGAAGACCCAAGTTCGGCTCTTGATGTGGAAGACAACAGTGTAGTTATCAAACACCTCGCTGTTGCAGATGGATCCAGCGCTCGAAGTGTTTTTGCTATTTTTCATGGTATTGAAAAAAATCAGTTCAACACACTTGTGAAACTTTCGGGACTTCTTGTTGCAGATGAAGCAAGACTTTCTGCATTCGAAAGTCAAGCAGCGGTTGCACGATTAGCATCAGTCGTTGAATGTGCGGGCGCTATGGGAAGTTTCGATAGAGTGAAAGCTGCAGGATTTGCGCTTGTGAATCACATCGAATCTCACTGGACATGTAGCAGAGTCTCGCTCGGGTTTGTTGAAGAGCAATATATAGCAGTGCATGCGATGAGTAACACGGAAGAAATCGTAAGAAAAATGGAAGCAGTTCGTTTGATCGAATCTACAATGGAGGAATGTGCTGACCAGGATACCGAAGTGGAGTTTCCAAGAAGTGCTGGGTCTAGAATCGTACGTGCTACAAAAGATCTCGCATCAAAATGCGAGGATGTTGCTGTGCTCAGTGTTCCTCTTCGATTTAAAGAAGATGTTTTTGCTGTTCTTACACTTGAACGACAAAAGGGCGAGTTATTTACTGATGTCGATGTTGATTCCATCCGTCTCCTCGGTGAACTCGTGCAAAACCCACTCATGCTGCTCCATCAGCATGACCGTTGGTGGGGAAGAAGGTGCACTGATCTTTGCAAAGAAAAACTTGAAATGCTCCTTGGTCCAGAACACACTTGGATTAAACTTACGGGCTTGATTTTTGTATTACTTCTCGGTTTCATGCTCTTTGGCAAGGGAACATATCGTGTAGAAGGCACATTTACAGTTGGTGTTGAAGATCGCGCAGTTATTGCTGTACCATTTGATGGAGAAATCATGGCGGTACATGTACGCCCAGGTGACAGAGTTATTTCTGGTGAAACTGTATTGCTTGAGTTTGACACGATCGAGTTAGAATTACAACTTGCAACAACCGAAGCAACCCTTTCAAAAGCGAAACGTGAAGTCTCGGTTGCGCAACGTGAACACGATGAAGCGACTGCCAAGATGGCTAGAGCGGATGTTGATAAAGCGCAAGCCGAAATTGATTTGCTCAATCATCGGTTAAAAGTAGCCTCGGCAATTTCCCCGATTTCTGGACATGTTCTTTCAGGCGATCTTGAACGCCTTGTAGGTCTGCCAGTTAGTCGTGGTGAAGTTCTCATGGAACTTGCTCCACTTGAATCATTTTATGCAGACATATTTGTGAATCAATCGGAAATACTTGACGTACGAGTTGGACAAGAGGGCGAAGTCGCCACCGCAGCCTATCCGGGTTACTACATTCCAATGATCGTGGATGCGATTGAACCTCTTGGTCAAGTTGGTGATCTCGAAACAGTTTTTCGCGTTCGAGCGAAATTAACAGAACCGCCTGCTTGGTTACGTCCTGGAATGGAAGGCGTTGCGAAAGTTAATGCAGGAAGAAAACATTACATTGTGATGTGGACAAAACCTGTTGTCAATTGGTTACGAATGTGGCTGTGGATTTAATGCATGGCAATTGATCGTCCAACATTTCATGAATCTTGGTATCGAGTTCTTGCGTTGCAGCCTCGGCTCCGATCGGACACGCGTGTTTTTCGACAAAGGTTCCGAGGTGTGCTTTGGTATGTCATTGAAGATCCAGTGACTAATAACTTTTTTCGCCTCAACAAGTACGCTCATCAATTTATTGGTCTTCTTGATGGAACACTTACAGTAGAACAAGCGTGGAATCGTTGCATGGAAGAAGATCCAGACGGGGCGCCAACCCAAGGCGAAGTAATCGAATTACTTGGAAATTTGTACCAATCTAACCTCATTCAATCCGAAGTGCCAAGTGACGCGGCAGCGCTATTTGATCGTTTTACTAAAAGAAGAGCGAAGCAGGTTCGGGGAAAACTAGCAAGCATACTTTTTATTCGCATTCCTCTTTATGACCCCGATCTCTTTTTGAACAGATGGTCGTACATGGTGCAACGAATTTTTACACGCGGAGGAACAGTCGTCCTTTTGTTGATGATGATTGCTGGACTCATTGCACTAGTTGCTACTACGAATAATTTAAGTTCTGGTTTTTCTGGAATTCTCACTCCAAATAATCTTCCGTTTTTATATATGTCTTTTGTGTTTATCAAAATATTGCACGAAGCTGGGCATGCTTTTGCTTGTAAAATTTTTGGCAATCGTGAGGGTGGTGGCGGCGAAGTGCATTCTGTTGGAATCATGTTTCTTGTTTTTATTCCAGTTCCCTTTGTAGATGCGAGCAGCGCTTGGGCACTTCGGTCTAAAACAGGACGAGTCGTGATCGGTACAGCGGGCATGATGATGGAAATGGCAGTTGCTTCAATTGCTGCAATTATTTGGGCGAATACTGATTCGCTTACTGGAATTAACGCATTTTGTTACAACCTCATGTTTGTTGCAGGTGTTTCTACAATTCTCTTTAACGGTAACCCACTTCTTAGGTATGACGGGTATTACATCCTTTGCGATTTACTTGAAATTCCAAATCTTGCAACACGTGCAAAAACACACATGCGAAATGTAATGCGTAAAAAAGTGCTTGGTGTACAACGGGTTATTGATGTAACCGATTCAGCAAGTGAAAAAGCATGGCTAATGGGATATGCAATTGCGTCTGGTATTTACAGAATATTTATCTATTCAATGATTCTCTTGTTCCTCGCATCACTGCTTCCAATTGCAGCAGTATTACTTGTTGTCTATGCAATTATCACATGGGTTTGCATTCCAATAGGTAAGTTTGTCCATTACTTAACAACCAGCCCCGATCTAGACCGATGCCGTGCACGTGCAATTACGATGACGCTCGTGGGTGCTGCTATCACAATTTTCTTTGTAGGTGTCCTCCCGCTGCCAGATCATGTACGTTCCGAGGGTGTTGTGGAAGCAGAAAAGCGAGTTGCACTTTTTTCAATTGCATCGGGTGTAGTAGACAAGGTGTTACCGGCAGGAACTCGAGTGTCAAAAAATGATCAAATTCTATTGTCAGGAACAAGCAAGGATGAACAAACAAGTCTCGCTCTTATTTCGGCTGATCTTACACGATTACAGACACAGAAATCGATTGCAATGCGAGATGCATTTGCAAGTGTTGCACCACTTTCGCGCATGCTAGAGGCAATGAAACGCCAACAAGATTGGATTGCAGAACGAATTGGATCTTTGGAAGTGCGTTCACCAATCGGTGGCGTGTGGATTCCATCCGAATACATTCGTTTAGATGGAGCAATGTTCAGTCAGGGCGATTCGCTTGGCATCGTTGTTGATGATTCAATGCTCATTGTTCGTTCAATTGCCGATCAACGCACTGCTGCGTTAATTATTAACGAAGGAAGTACTGTTGTTGAGTTGCGTCTTGCAGGTGATCCAAGTAAATTTACCTTTGGAGAAATAGAGCGAATTGTTCCAGCTGGTAGTGAAGAACTACCTTCAGCTGTTTTAGGTTCTGCTGCTGGGGGAGAAGCAATGCTCGACCCAAGTGATGCGCGCGGCGGAAAATTGCTTGATGCCGTATTTGAAATTTGGATTCAAATTGATCCAGATGTTGTTTTGATGCCTGGTCAGCGCGTTGTTGTCCGTTTTGAGTTGAACTATCGATCAATAGGCTCACAAGCCTGGCGTTTCTTGCGACAAGTCATACAAAAACGTTTGCGATTCTAACTATGAAGCGGAATGTTGAATCATGGAATCTTTTTAAACGGTTGCATCTTCGTCCAAGGCAACTCAAAGGTCTCGACGCAGGGTGGTGGCGAACGGTTGGATGGTTTTCAAAATTCCGTCCTAAAACTAAGTTCTATATTGACGAAGCAAATATTGTTAAAGACACTGCTAAAAATTTAGAAAAAGAAACTGACTCGTTTATTCGTAGTAGTTGTAGTGAACTACGAGAGCGGTATCGAACTGGCCGTGAATATCAGGAAGATCGACTGCGTGGAGCATCGTTATGGGTTGAGGCAGTACGTAGAACAATGCATCTTGATCCGCACATTGAACAAATTGCAGGTGGGCTCGCGATGGTAGATGGGACAATCATTGAAATGGCAACCGGTGAAGGTAAAACAATTACTGCTACATTGCCTGCGATGTTCGCAGGGTGGCGGGGTCGAGGTTGCCACGTAGTAACTGTTAATGATTACCTTTCAAGTCGTGATGCGCAGTGGATGGGAACGATTTACAACTTGTGTGGAGTGACCGTTGGCAGTGTTGTCCATGAAACAACACCAGATGAGCGAAAAACTGCCTACGCTTTTGATGTTACGTATGCATCAAGTAAGGAATTAGCAGCAGATTTTTTACGTGATTGTCTCGCGGTGCGGCAAACACCAGCACTTGTTCCAACACTAATCGACACAATTGTGGATGGCGGAACTCGAATTGATGGTATTTTGCAAAGGGGATTATCTCACGTCATTGTTGACGAAGCAGATAGTGTGTTGATTGATGAAGCGGTGACACCATTAATTATTTCGTCGCAAGGTGGAAAGGTTGAGGTAGCCTTGTTTCATCAAGCTGCGGAGATTGCAGGAATTTTAAATCTTGAAGAAGATTACACCATTAATCTAAGATACCGCGAAGTTAATATGACAGATGTGGGAATCGAGAGACTCGACGTTCTGTGTGAAAACTTGGGTGGTATGTGGAGAGGGCGTAGACGTCGAGAAGAACTAGTCACGCAGGCGATAACTGCAAAAGAGTTGTATGAGGCGGGCACGAACTATGTCATTGAAGATGGCAAAGTTGTGATTGTCGATGAATTTACTGGAAGATTGATGCCAGATCGATCGTGGCGTGATGGTTTACACCAAGCAGTAGAGGCAAAAGAAGGCGTTGAGATACAATCGTCGAAAGACACAATTGCTAGAATTAGTTTTCAACGTTTTTTTAGATCGTATGATCATCTAAGTGGCATGACGGGGACAGCGCAAGAATCAATCAATGAGTTTTGGCGTGTGTACGAAACGTCAGTGGTTGTGATTCCATCGCACCGACCTTGCGTTCGCGAACAACTTCCTGATGCTTGTTTTGAAACAATAAATGAAAAGCTTGCTGCGGTTATCGAAGAAGTGATTAAAGTTTCTGATGCAGGCAGACCAGTACTTGTTGGTGTGCGATCAGTTGAAGAGAGCGAACAATTAAGCGAAGCGTTACAAGCACTCGCCCGCGCACATGAATTGTTGAATGCAACAAGGCATGAAGAAGAAGCGAGAATTATTCAAGGTGCTGGAACACATTCGCATATCACAATTGCAACAAACATGGCAGGTAGAGGGACGGATATTAAACTTGCAGATGGTGTCGCGAATAAGGGAGGAATGCATGTGATCATTACAGAAAAACACGAAGCTGCAAGAATTGATCGCCAGTTTTTTGGACGCGCAGGAAGACAAGGAGATGCTGGATCTGCGCGCGCATTTCTAAGTCGAGAAGATGAAGTACTTTGTCGGTTTGGTTCTGCAGATGCAAAATTTGAACGTCTTTCTAAAGCGATGGCGCACGCCCAAATTCGTGCCTCTGGTATTGCCCTGCGACGAAGAGTTGGCGTACTTAAGTCAGATACGTGGCTTGATGAGGCTCTTGGCTTTGCCGGTTTAAGCCGCTAACAATAGCGATCTGTTGCTTTCATTGTAAAAATAGGCAATTAAAGAATCTTTTTTATTCATTTATTTCTTACTTATTGATTCGTTTTTAGTTGTGCATCTTGTTTCATCGTTTAGACTGAAGAGTTGAGAAAGTAGTCGTTCGAAGAAATGAGAGACTTTTGACCTACGTAGGATAGAGGGAAGTAGTGAACGAAAGAGAGAAAACACGCCCACAATTTGAACGCCTTGAGCAGCGAGTGCTGCTTTC
>JABABS010000022.1 GCA_014238125.1 Phycisphaerales bacterium | reverse complement strand
CAAACCTCCAAAAGTGTCCCCGCCATTATTTACGACAAATTCACCGTTGCCTAAATACGCAACTGTATTTTCTGCATTTTCGACAATTGCGATGTCGTCAATAATTTTCTTATCTAAACTGGTTTGAACAACTGAAACGTAAGCTGCAAGCAGTGCTAGTGCTGTCAATGCTGCTGACCCGATTGCAAAACCTTTGCCAGTTGCTGCGGTTGTATTGCCAAGCGAGTCAAGCATATCTGTTCGTTCACGAACGATAGGTGGTTGACCTGTCATTTCAGCGTTGCCGCCTGCATTGTCGGCGATTGGACCGTATGCGTCTGTTGCAAGTGTAATGCCGAGCGTACTAAGCATGCCAACTGCAGCGATGCCTACGCCATATAAACCCATAAGGAAATCTTCATTGCCACCTGCGAATGTAAACGAAGCAATGATTGCAACAACGATGACGATCAATGGCGCCCACGTTGATTTCATGCCTTCAGCAATACCTGCAATGATGACTGTTGCTGCGCCGGTTTCGGTTTGTTCAGCAATTCGTTTTGTTGGAGCATGTTCGTACGAAGTGTAATACTCCGTTGCATACGCAATCACAAGACCTGAAAGTAAGCCAGTGATAATGGAACCCCAAAGTCCCATCCAACTTACGACTGAACCCTCGTAGTTGAACATGTAGTAAAACAATCCGCCACACAGAACTGCTATGAGCAATGACGCAACATACACGCCCATGTGAAGACCCTTGAGAAGTTCGCCAAAACTTGCGTTTTCTTTTGCTCGAACGGCAAAGACGCCAACCAAGGAACAGAAAATCCCAAGACCTGCAAGTGCCATTGGTGCAATTGCAAGACGAATTCCTGTTGTGTCTCCATCTGCGAGTGACATTCCCATAGCAGCTGCAGCACCAAGTGCCATCGTTGCAAGGATTGAACCGTAATAACTTTCGTAAAGGTCAGCACCCATGCCTGCTACGTCGCCAACATTGTCACCAACGTTGTCTGCAATTGTAGCTGGGTTGCGCGGGTCGTCTTCAGGAATACCTGCTTCAACTTTACCAACAAGGTCAGCGCCGACATCGGCCGCTTTCGTATAAATACCACCACCAACACGAGCGAATAATGCTTGCGTTGATGCGCCCATGCCGAATGTCAACATGATGGAAGTAATTTCAACGAGTGTTTTATCTTCAAGAACATTGTTCCAAAGGTAGAACCACACTGATGTATCTAGAAGTGCAAATCCAACAACGATTAAACCCATGACTGCTCCGGATCTAAATGCGACTTTAAGCCCATCGTTAAGTGATTGCTTCACTGCCCATGTTGTTCGAGCAGAAGCGTTGGTTGCCATTTTCATACCAAACCAACCGCAAAGACCTGAGAATAAACCAGCAATTGGAACGCCAACCGCTGACCAAATTGGTTGAATGTCTGCGAATCCAAGCAATGCAAGTATCGCGACAAGAGCAACAAAGACGACGAACACAACTTTGTATTGACGTTTAAGATATGCCATTGCACCAGCACGAACGTGCTCTGCAATTTCAATCATTTCTGGTTCACCTTCACTTTGCGCCATCACGTTTCGGCTAAAAACAAATGCCATGATGAGTGCAACTACAGCGCCAAGAGGTGCTAGGTAGTACATTGTCCATGGATCGGGTATGACGACGGTTTCTTGAGCAAGCATGAGAATGTTCATTATTGTGTATCTCCAATGTGCAAATGGCTTTTTCCCATTTGTCTATTCTGCCTTGTGCGATGACTTTGCATCGCTTCATGATTAAGTAACATCACTGGTCGCATACTTGTGTCGCGACAAATCACCGATGTGTATAGTTGTAAATTAAATTAAGAGCGTGATCGTTGTTGAGGGAAATTCAGTTCACGGTAACGACGTGATTCTGCTTTTCGACGTGCACGACGCTTACGTTCGGATGGTTTTTCGAAGTATTGACGCTTCTTTACATCCTTAATTAGGTTTTCTTTTTCACAAAGTTTTTTGAAACGACGGAGCATCTGCCCTGCTGATTCATTTTGTCTTGCTTTAATGCGAATTGCCATATGTATAGTCACCTTTTCTGCTAAAAACAGTATTGAGCCACGTATTAGAACGCATTCAGAGCTTCATTGCAAGGGGCAATGGCAATATACCTAAACTCTTATACAACAAGGTATTACAGATGTCTCCAGTAGTGATATCCTAACCATAATCATGGAATTACTCATTGACACTTGGAATGTACTTCACCAAACTGGCGTGTTGCCCGCTGATTCGGCTGGAATTGGCACGGCAGGGCTGTGCAAAATGATCGAAAATAGCCGTTGGGGAAGAGAAAAAGTATCATTAATTTGCGACGGCACCCCCTCAGACGAACATGAATTAGGCGTTCGGTACCGACTTGTTTTCACTGGTCCAGTTAAAACCGCAGATACAGAAATAATGGAACGAGTTGCGAATTCTTCTTCGCCAAAATCAATTTTAGTAGTGACTAGTGACCGAGAAATCATAAAGTCAATCCGCAAACGCGGTTCACAACAAATTGGGTCTGCTGCATTTTTATACTTTCTTGTTGAAGACAGTCATATACCCCAAACAAAAACAATTCGAAGACCATCCGGTCTTTCGCCAAAACTTGCACAAGAGTGGAAAGAACATTTTGGAATTGACGAGAAGGTTCTTGAAGAGTTACATAATGAACCGATGCCGAAACTTATTCGTGATGTACCTCGTCAAAACATAGAGCAAGTGCAAAAACCTGTTACGCCTTTGCCAAAGCAAAAAAAAGCGCGGAGCGTTAAGCTCGATGAGCCAGTGCTCCCAAAAGAGTTACTTGAAGAAGCGCGGCGTTTGCTTGGCGATTGAACACGTGACGTGACTGATCTTCGTCAACCGAGGTCTGCCAGGGTCAGACCCATAGCGGAACAATTAAGGTTGCAATCGTTCCCACGACCATTCGCCTTTGACCATCGTATACCTAATTCGATCATGCAATCGACCGTCGTGCCCTTGCCAGAGTTCGACTGTGTCAAGTGAAACTCGGTAACCACCCCAAAACTCAGGGCGTGGTACAGATCTTCCAATCCATTTTGCAGTTAGTGTTGCAACCTTTGCCATTAATATTGCGCGTGATTTAAGCGGCTGTGATTGTTTGCTCGACCATGCACCAACTTGGCTCAATCTATCCCTCGTTGCAAAGTATGCGTCAGATTCTTCCTCGCTTAACCTTGTCGCTTTACCCTGTATACGAATCTGCCTCTGGGAGGTGTCCCAATGAAACAATAGCGAAACATTTGAGTTGGCTTCTATGTCATTTGATTTTTCGCTAATGTAATTCGTATAAAAAACAGCACCAGACTTGTCAAAACCTTTCAACAACACCATTCTTGAAGAAAGAATTCCCGCGATGTTAACGGTTGAAAGAGCCATTGCAAGAGGGTTTGGAGTTGTAGCAACGGCTTCTGCTTCTTGAAACCACCCCTCCAATGGGGCAATTGGTGATGTTGGAGGAAAATTAAAATTCATTTTTGGAAAATATCCTGACGATATATAGAGTACTTCACTTAGAATAAAAGTGTAGAAAAAGTTCGCCACTGAGTGGACTGCTTACGTGGCGTGGGTTCAAATTAAGGAGCCATGTTATGCATGAAAAGCGTAATTTTATACTAATACTCGTTTTGGGAGTTCTCGTTATATGGGCTGGGTGGGCTTGGTTTTATGCATCTGGGGACGGTTTTACCTTTATGAGAATCGCATCAACTGCTTTGCTCCTTGCAGTTGCAGGTTTTCTCACCTATGGATTGACAATTGAAGATCGTCTTCCAGACAAATTACTTGGTGTCATTGGAAGCTATTACTTTGAAGCAGACGGTGTTTGTTTGTTTCCTGTTGTTCGCAAT